>NZ_JBDGKX010000010.1:144990-222964 GCF_057656155.1 Azoarcus sp. Soil_N_20
AACATCGTGGTCAAGCGCGCGTGGACGGAGATGCTGCTGCTGGTCTATGCCGCGGTGACGATCCTGTGCTTCATCACCTTCCGCTCCTGGCGTGCGGTGCTGGTCGCCGTGCTGCCGCTGATGCTGACCTCGCTGCTCGCCGAAGCCCTGATGGTGGGCCTCGGGATGGGCGTCAAGGTCGCCACCCTGCCGGTCATCGCGCTCGGCGTCGGCATCGGCGTGGACTACGCGCTGTACATCCTGAGCGTGACCCTCACCGAAATGAAGCTCGGGCGCAACCTGTCCGTCTCTTACTACAAGGGGCTGCTGTTCACCGGGCGGGTGGTGCTGCTCACTGGCCTGACGCTCGCCGTCGGGGTGATGACGTGGGCGTTCTCGGACATCAAGTTCCAGGCCGACATGGGCATCCTGCTGGCCTTCATGTTCCTGTGGAACATGCTCGGCGCGCTGATCCTGATTCCGGCCCTGGCGCATTTCCTGCTGGGCGAGAGTCACTCGACGACGGCGGCCCACGCGCCGGCCGATGAGGCGGTAGCGGCGACCGCGGAGTCGAGCCCGGGGACGGATTCGAACGGCCGACCCCAGGCCGCGGCGGCTGCGGCGGCCTAGCCGGCCTTCGGGGCTCAGCATCAGCGCAGGCGGACGTGCCCGTACAAAGCGTCCGTGCGGAAGCGACGCACGTGCCCTGGAACGCCCCGTCTGCGCGCGTGCTCACCGCAACTTCCGCATCGACTTCGTCGGCCAGGCGATCGCGATCCTCGGGACCTGGGTGCAGACGGTGTCGCTGGCGTGGCTCGCCGATGGTCGGGGGATTCGTGTTCGTAAGCGGCCCCTGGGGTCAATCGGCTCCAATACGGTGCCCGGGCGTGTCGGTGACGGCCGCATGGCGTACTTGCATCTGCCCAGTCTTTTGTGCATAATAATCAAAAATATGCACGAAACAACGTCCGCCCTTTGCGGGTAACCTGTAGTTGCTCAATCTTGCTCCGGAGTCCCAGATGTCTCTCGTCGCCGTCCGTAAAATCCAGCTAAGCATTGAAGAGGTCTTTCACGAAGGTGGCAGCCGGGTGGATCCGCCGCTGCTGGTCGGTACCGTGCTCGCCGTCGTCGCCAATCCGTACGCGGGTCGCTACGAGCCGGACCTGATGCCGTTCATGGCCGATCTGCGCGAACTCGGGCGCGAACTCTCCGAGCGGCTGGCGGCAGCGCTCGGCGGTGCGGACCGGGTCGAAGCCTACGGCAAGGCGGCGATCGTCGGCGAGGACGGCGAGCTCGAGCACGGTGCGATCTGGCACGAGGCCGGCGGTTGGGCGATGCGCCAGGTCCTGGGCGAGCGCAAGGCCATCGTGCCGGCGGCGAAGACGGTCGGTGGTCTCGGTACCCGCCTGATGGTGCCGCTCGGCCACACCCAGGCGGCTTACGTACGCAGCCATTTCGGCACCGCGGAGATGACGGTGTGGGACGGCCCGCGTCGCAACGAGATCGTGTTCGGCCTGGTGATGGCCACCGGCGGACGGGTGCATGCGCGGATCGGCGGGCTCGCCGCGTCGGAGGTCAAGGGCGAAGACGGACTGCGCTGAGCATTCCGGCGCCCCGCGCTGAAAGGGCGGTTATTGGAAAAGGAGACAGAAATTGATGATCAGACGCGTAATCGCCGGCTCCGGGCCGGATGGCAAGGCGGTCGTGCTTGCCGACGAAGCGGCGCCGCGGACCGATGACTTCCTGAGTCTGCCCGGCTTCTCGTCGACCCTGCTGTGGAGCACCGCTGCCAGCCCGCAAGTTGGCAGGGGCGGGGGCGACGACCCCACGCTGGGGGTCAGCTCCCTGGTACCGGCGCCGGGTGAGACCCGGCTCCTGATGGTCACCTTTCCGCCCGATTCGACGATGGCGCGGCCCGATTTCGATCCCATCGCGTTCGGCCGCGAGTTTCAGCAGACCTCCCCCGGGCTCGCCGAGCGTTTCGAGGTCGATCACCCGGGGATGCACACGACCGACAGCATCGACTACGACGTGGTGCTGGACGGTGAAATCACGCTCGAACTCGACGAAGGGCGGCAGGTCGTGCTCACGCGTCATGAGGTGGCCGTGCAGCATGGCAACCGGCACGCGTGGCGCAACCACAGCGACAAGCCCGCAACCATGCTGTTCGTGCTGATCGGCGCGCAGCGCAAGCCTTGAACCGATGTGCGGCCGGAACCGTCCGCCTGCAGGAGAACACCGATATGCCCTCCACCAGCCTTCCGATGCTGTCCCACTTCGGCCTGTTTGCCCATGACGTCGAGCGCATGGTGACGTTCTACACCACGGTCTTCGGCCTGAAGATCACCGACCGCGGCGTCGGCAAGAACTTTCGCCATACCCTGGTTTTCCTGAGCGCCCGCCCGGAACAGCACCACCAGCTCGTGATCGCCTCGGGACGCCCGCCGGAGGCGACCTTCAGCACCGTGATGCAGCTTTCGTTCAAGGTCGAGTACCTCGACGATCTGCGCCGCATCCGGGCCGCGGCCCTCGAGCTCGGCGCCAGCGAGATGCGCGGTCTCAATCACGGCAACGCGCTGTCGATCTACTTCTCCGACCCGGAAGGCAACACGATCGAGGTCTATCTCGACACCCCTTATCATGTGGCGCAACCGCACGGGGATCCGCTCGATCTCGAGAAGTCGGACGAGGAGATCTGGCGCGAGACCGACGTGGTCTGCCTGGCCGACCCGACCTGCCTGCCGCGCGCCGAATGGGAGCGGCAGTTCGTGGCTTCCCTGGCGTAACGGGATTTCCGTACGGCAGATCCCGGCGTCGCTACCTCCGACTGCGTGCCCAGCCGCCGTGCGCCTGCCAGGTGGGAGGTGCGGCGACGGCGATCGGTGATCGCGATCGCGAGCTTCGCCGCCTCGCTTACCCCTGCTGTGATCTGCCGTTGAAGCTGTCTCCTCGGTCCGGGATTCCTCCTCTCCCATGTGAATGGTGTCGAGTCACTCGCATGTGTGATTCGGACTGAGTTCGACCCGCGCATGCGGGTCTTTTTTTTGCCATTACCGCACGGCGTCGTTCCTCGGTGCGGCGTCACCATTGACGCCCAATGAGCTCGTCGAGCCGGGGAGATCGCCTTCGCGGAGTCGGTGGTCTCGCTCAAGTGCGGATCGTCGGCGATCAGGTGGGCGCGTGCTGCAGTAGGCAGATGTCGCGGCGTTGGTCGGCGGAGCCGGCTTGCGCATCTAGCCGATTGAGTATTGACATTCTTTCTGGTGTACGGATACTTAACGGTATCAAAACAACCTGCAAGCCGGACCGGCGAGCAATAATCAGGAGATCGCACATGAGCAACGACTCACCCCGGACATCCCTCGACCACATCGTCCTCGCCGGTGGAGCGCTCGGCTTCAACTGGTTGCCGGTGTTCGTCGCCCAGAAGCTTGGCGTGTTCGAACGTCACGGCCTCGACGTGGAACTAAAGCGGATGGGCAGCGTGGACAAGGCCACCACCGCGGTGCGCGTGGGCGAGGCCGATCTGGCCATCACCCCGCCCGAGGGGGCGGTGGCCGACACCGTGGCCGGTGGCCGGTTGCGGGTCTTGGCCGGCAATGCGAACCGCCTGCCGCTGACCCTCGTCTCGCATCCGCGATACAAGCAGGTCGAGGACCTCAAGGGGGCGGTGCTGGGGACCTCGTCGATGACCGAAGGGACCGCCATCTACACCCGCGAGATGCTTTCACGTCACGGTCTGGTCTACCACACCGACTATGAGTTCTCGGTGGTAGGGGTGCACCCGGCACGCTGGAAGGCGATGCAGGAGGGGACGATCGACGCGGCGGTCCAGCCGCCACCGTTCAATTTCATTGCGATCGACGCCGGCTACAGCGATCTCGGCGAGGTCAGCGACTACATCCCCGAGATCGCATTCACCGCGGTGATCGCCGACCAGTCCTGGGCGCTGGCGAACGGGGACAAGGTCGTCGCGCTGCTGCGCGCGCTGCGGGAAGCGACCGACCTGGTCTATGGCAGCGAGCATGACGAAGAGATCGTCCCGATCATGGCCGAGATCACCCAGTCGGACCTGCCGTACGCACGCCGTTCGCTGGACTATATGCGCGCGAAGGAGGCCTTTGCGCGGACGCTGGAGATTCCCGTTGGCGCCCTCGACACGACCCTGGAGCTGATGATCAAGGCCAATCTCCTCGATTCGGCCGCACGCGATGGCGCTCGGGCGGTGGTCGACGGACGGTGGCTGGAGCTTGCCACCCAGGCATCGAACGCGCGCTGAAGGGGGAAGGCAATGGAGAACTTCTCGGTCGAACCCCTGGTGGCCTTGCGGGTGATCTGCGGGGTGTGGTTCCTGCCGCATTGCATCGGCAAGATGCTCCACATCGAGCGTGCCTCACAGACCTTCGCCAAGGCGGGACTCAGGCCGGCGCGTGCGCTGGTCATCATCACCATCATCGCCGAGGTGCTCGCGGGTCTCGGCCTGGTGCTCGGAATCCTGCCGCAACTGGCAGCGGCGCTCGCGGTCGCGGTCCTTGCCGGAGCCAGCTATGCGGTGCTGAAGATCAACGGCTTCCACTGGCGCTGGCAGAAGCAGGGGCCGGAGTACATGCTGTTCTGGGCGATGGCTTGCGTGGTCGCGGTCCAGGCTTGAGCGGGGCTGCAGCCTGCCGCGGCGGCCCGGGCCCCGTGAGGGGCTTGGGCCGTAACGCTTTTCGGCGCGGCCGGCATCTTGCGCCCGGTGAAGAGCGGGAGGGGGATCATGACAACGTAGAGGCGAAGCCCGGCTCTTGCTTCAGCCTGCTAACATTCTTCTTTTTTGCCAGCCGCTGTACCCGGTGCGATGAGGGCGTCGCCAGCGGCCGCAAACCCAAGGAGCAATCGAGTGACCCGCCTGACCCGAGAAGAAAGCCGTGCGTTGACACGTGCGAAACTACTGGCCTCCGCCCGCGAGGTGGTGGCCCGCGAAGGTTACGAGAACGCATCCGTCGATCGCATCGCCGAAGAGGCGGGATTCAGCAAGGGGGCGTTCTACTCCAACTTCAACAGCAAGGAGGAGATCATCCTCGAGCTGCTGGAGACCCATTCGCTGCAGGACGTGGGCGAAATTGCCGCACTGCTCGGCGACGTCAAGGATCCCGAGCAAATGATCTCCATCATCTGCGACTGGTCGCTGGCCCGATCGACTGATCCGAACTGGGGTCTGCTGGCGCTCGAACTCTTCCGCCGCGCGCGGCGCGATGCGACCTTCGGCGAGCGCCATTCCAATCTCTTCCGCGCCCAGTGGCGGGGGCTCGGCGAGATCCTGTTCCAGCTGTTCCCGGAGGGCGCGGCCCCCGCCGATGCCGAGGCACTGGGTGGCGTCGTCTTCGAGCTGACCTATGGCGCAGCGTCGAGCTTCAAGGCCGGTCCGACCGCCGGCGACCTGGTCCGCCTGGTGCTGACTGCCCTGTACCGCGCCTATGGCAAGCCCCCGGAAGCGAGCAAGGCTGCTGTCACCACCAAAGCAAAACGAGCGACCCCGAAGGCGACATCCAGCTAAAGGCCCCGGGCTTTCAAGCTTGCACCCACGCGCGGGCGGTCCACCGCGCGTTCCCGTCGACTACCTTGTGCCTGGCCGCCGCCGCGAGCCCGAGCGGGGCCACGCAAGTTAGCAGGTGGCCGCAAGGGTGGTCGGTCTCGGGGCGAATGGCGCGTTACCGCCGCAGCGCTGCAAGCGCCGGCCGGGGCCGAAGTGCGGTATGTGCGGTTTTCCCAACCGATAGACGTCGGTATTCCCGAACCATGATTCGCCCCGATCGGCGGAACTCGGCCCGATCGCCACGGACGCGCCGTTCCGGGGGATCGCCCCCGCTATTTCGAGATCCTCTGCAGCCATGCCCGTCATGACCCCGATCGGCGCCGTCCGGCGCAATCCGACATAGGTTCTCGGCGCGGGAGGGCTGGGCGCGGCCGATCGGATTGCCGCCCGCGGCAAAGAAACTCTTCATGCATGAGTCTACTGCCTGCTCGTAAGCCGGCGCCGGACGGTCCGCGGCCGCCCGCGGGGCTACCCGCGCCCCGACGCGCTTCGTCAAGCGGCTCACGCTCATCTTCATAGTTGACATCCGTATTGGTGTTCAGATACTGTTCAGTATCAAAATGGCGCTCGGGATTTTAAACCCCGAAAGTGCCGCACCGTCCGACGGACGGGATGAAAGCCAACATGAAGCCGTGGTGGAGACCCCAATGGAGTACCGTAAAAATACATACGGTGCCGCCGAGCAGCCTTTGCTCGAAGTCGAGAACGTTTCGGTACGTTTCGGCGGCATTCAGGCATTGAGCGGCGTCACCCTGAGTGTGCGTCCGCGAGAAATCTGTGGCCTCATCGGCCCGAACGGCGCCGGGAAGACCACGCTGTTCAACTGCATCACGCGGCTGTACGGCATTGCCTCGGGAGAGATTCGGCTCGGCGGCGCGCGTCTGGATTCGATTCCGGTTCGCGATGTCATCGCAGCCGGCGTCGCGCGTACCTTCCAGAACCTCGGTCTGTTTTCCAGAATGACCGTGCTCGAGAACGTCATGCTGGGTGCGCACCACCTGTCGCGCCAGTGCTTGTCGAGCAAGTGCCTGCGGCCCCGGCAGAGCGACCGGATGGAGCGCGCGCTGACCGACTCGGCGCGCTCCATCCTGCGCGATCTGGGACTCGAGGGGGTGGCGCATCAGCGCGCCGATGCGGTGCCCTATGCGACGCTCAAGCGGGTCGAGATCGCCCGCGCACTGGCGGCGCGGCCGCGCTTGCTGCTGCTCGACGAGCCGGCCGGTGGCCTGACCCATGGCGAGGTGGACGAGTTCGGCGAGGTCGTCGAGCGCATCCGCGACACCTACGACCTGAGCATCGTCCTCGTCGAGCACCACATGGGGCTGGTGATGAAGCTGTGCGATCGCCTCGAGGTGCTGCACCTGGGCAACAATCTGGCGCGCGGCACCCCGGCCGAGATCCAGTCCAACCCCGCCGTGATCGGTGCGTACCTGGGGAGGGAAGCCGCATGAGCTTGCTCACGGTTCAAGCCCTCGAGGCGGGCTACGGCTCGACCCGGGTCCTGCGCAAGCTCGACCTCGCGGTGGCGCCCGGCACCATCGTCGCGCTGCTCGGCGCCAACGGCGCCGGCAAGACGACCACGCTGCGCGCACTGTCCGGGGTGATTCCGGCGCGCGGGCAGATCCTGTTCGGCGGAGTCGACCTGGTCGATCTCCACCCGGCCCGGAGGGTCGAGCTCGGTCTGGCTCACGTGCCCCAGGGGCGCGGCACCTTCGCCGACTTCTCGGTCGAGGAGAACCTCGCCCTCGGCGCCTACACCATCGCCTCGCGCAAGCAGATCGCCGCCGACATGGAGCGCTGGTACGAGCTGTTCCCCCGTCTGCGCGAGCGCCGCCGCCAGCCGGCCGGCACGCTCAGCGGTGGCGAGCAGCAGATGCTGGCGATTGCGCGGGCGTTGATGTCGCGCCCGCGCCTGCTGATGTGCGACGAGCCCTCACTCGGCCTCGCCCCGGCCATCACCCAGGAGATGTTCGCGATCTTCCACCGCCTCAATGCCGAGCACGGCACCACGCTGCTCATCGTCGAACAGAACGCTGACCTGAGCTTGCGCATCGCGCACAAGGCCTACGTCATGGAAGTCGGTGAAATCACCCTGGAGGGTTCGGGCGCCGAGTTGCTGGCCTCCGAATCCATCCAGCGTTCCTACCTGGGAGGCTGACATGCAACTGCTTCTGCAACAGATCGTCGATGGCCTTGCGGCAGGCGCGATCTACGGTGCGCTGGCGCTCGCGTTGGTGCTGATCTACCGGGCCACCCACATCGTCAATTTCGGCCAGGGCGAGATGGCGACCTTCTCCGCCTATGTGGCGTGGCAACTGTGCGAATGGGGGGTGCCGGTGTGGATCGCGTTTTTGGCCGCGGCCGCATTCGCGTTCCTGCTCGGCGTGGTGGTGTTCCGTGCGGTGGTGCGCCCGGTGGCGCGCGCACCGGTCGAGACCGTGGTCGTGATCACCCTCGGCCTGTTCCTCGTGTTCGAGGCGCTCAGCCTGTGGCTATGGGGGTCGGACCAGCGTGCCTTCCCCAGCGTCTTCCCGGACCAGGGCTGGACCGTCGGCGGTGTGCGGCTGACCGCCAGTGCCCTGGGCACCCTGGTAGTGCTGTGCGTGCTCGCGAGCGTGCTCGGTCTGCTGTTTCGCTTCACCCGCCTCGGCCTGGCGATGCGGGCCTCGGCCGCCGAGCGGGACAAGAGTGTGCTCGTCGGCATCCGGGTGGAGAACATGCTGATGCTCGGCTGGGGGCTCGCGGCCGTGGTTGGTTTCGTGGCCGCGATGCTGGTCGGGCCGCGGCTGTTCCTGAGCCCGCTGATGATGGCGCCGGTGCTGATCTATGCGCTGGCGGCGGCGACGCTGGGGGGCTGGGACAGCCCGGTCGGCGCCATCGTCGGCGGCCTGCTGGTCGGCGTGGTGGAGAGCGTCGGCGCCACCTTCCTGACCTTCGTCGGGGCCGAGCTGCGGCTGGCGACCCCGATCGTCGTGACCCTCGTCGTTCTCTTCATTCGTCCGGCCGGACTGTTCGGTCGCCACCTGGTGGTGCGGGTATGACTGACATCATGCGCAAGAACAAGCTGATCCTGCTGGCCGCGCTGCTGTTGCTGGCCGCCCTTGCCACACTGCCGGCGCTCGTGCCGCAGTACGTGATCCTGCAGTTCAGCCTGGTGCTCACCTACGCCATGGCCATGCTCGGGCTCAACCTGCTGCTGGGCTTCAGCGGGCAGGTGTGCCTGGCGCAGGGGGCCTTCTTCGCCTGCGGCGCCTACACGACTGCGATCCTGGCGTCGCGCTATGGTCTCGATCCGCTGCTGACCCTGCCGTTCGCGACCGCCGCGACCGGGCTCGTCGGTGTCGTCATCGGCCTGCCGGCGCTGAGACTCGGCGGACTGCAGCTGGCGATCGTGACCTTTGGCATCGCCATGGTGGTGCCGCAGCTCATCCTCAAGCTCGACCGCTACACCAACGGGGTGACCGGCCTGAGCATCGATCAACCCGTGCCCCCGCGCTGGTTTCCCGGCGGCCAGGAGACCTGGCTTTACTTCCTGTGCCTGGCCGCGGCGGCGGCGTGCGTGGTGGTGATGCTGCGGATCCTGCGGGGCGACACCGGGCGCGCGCTGCGTGCGCTGCGCGACAACCCCCTGATCGCCGAGTCGCTGGGTGTAAACCTGACCCGGGCGCGGCTGATGGTGTTCGCCGTCAGTTCCTGCTTCGCCGGGCTGGCGGGTGCGCTCTACGCCATCCTCAACGCGTATGTCAGCCCGCAGTCCTTTCTCGCGGCGAAATCGATCGAGATCCTGATCGGTTCCATCGTCGGCGGTGTGGCGACGGTCGGGGGCGCCTTTCTCGGTGCGCTCTTCGTCGTCTTCGTTCCCGAATGGACGGCCGAGATCAGTCCGGGCGTCGGCGGACTCGTCTATGGCCTGTGCCTGATCGCGATGATGCTGGTCGCCCGCGAAGGTCTGGTCGGCCTCGCGCTCAAGGGGTTCCGGCAGCTCAGGCCCGGCCGCATCCGCACGCTTTTTCAACGGTTGCGCGTAATGCGCGCGGCCACCCACCAGGAGACAAAATGATGAAGGCGAACAAAAACAGCCGCACGGTTTTGATGCGAGCCGTCCTCGCGGCAGCATGGATCTGTAGCGGCACGGCCCATGCTGCCGCAGCGGCGGATCCCGGCATAACGGATGCGGCGATCAGGATCGGCATTTCCGCGCCCCTCACCGGCCCGGTTGCGGCAGTGGGTGCGGTTGCCGAAGGGATCAGGGTGCGGATCGCGGCGGCCAATGCCGCGGGCGGGGTGAAAATGGCCGACGGCAAGACGCGGACCGTCGAGTTGGTGATCCAGGACGACGCGCTGGATCCGCAGCGCACCCTGACCAATGTGCGCAAGATGGTGGAGCAAACCGAGGTGTTCGCCCTCGTGGGCACCTCCGGCACCCCCAATAACCAGGTCATCGGCCGCTATCTCGACCAGCGCGCGCTGCCCAACCTCTTCATGTATTCCGGCGTGCACGAGATGCGCGACGGCAGCGCGTGGATGATCGGCCTGGTGCCGTCCTTCACCACCGAAGCGGCCGCGTTTGCCGAGTACCTGAAAGCGAATAAGCCGGAGGCGAAGATCGCGGTGCTGTACGTGAACACCGAAACGGGACAGAGCTTCCAGGCCGGCCTGCGCGCCGCGCTCAACGGCTCGAAGGTGCAGATCGTCGCCGCCCAGCCGGTCACCTCGGCCGACCCGACCATCGACACCCAGTTGTCGACGCTGAAGGCGTCCGGCGCCGACACCTTCGTCGTCATCGCCGCACCGAAGCAGGGCGCGCAGGCGGTTCGTTTCGCAGCGGAAAGCGGCTGGAATCCGACCACGATGGTGTCCTATATCGCGTCCTCGGTCGCGTCGCTGCGCCCGGCCGGTCTGGCGAACGCGAAGGGCGTGATCACGAGCCAGTTCATGAAGCCGATCGACACCCCGCGCTATGCCGATGACGCCGCGGTGCGCAAGTACCTGGCCGACCACGACGCCGGACAGGCGCGTTTCGGCAAAGGCGACTCGATGGGGCAGGTCGGTTACCTCACTGGCGAGGCGCTGATCCGCGTACTCGAGTCGATGAAGCAGCCGACCCGACAGGCCATGATGGAAGCCGCGCGCAGCCTGAACAAGGTCCAGGTCGGACTGCTGCTGCCGGGCATCACGCTGAGCACCAAAGGGGAGGGCGACATCTATCCGATCGAAACTTTGCAGCTGTTTCGCTTCGACGGCGAGAAGTATCAGCCTCTGGACGGCCTGATCTCCTTCGAAGGCAGCACCCCCAGGCATTGACCGGATCGATCTGGGCCGTCCACCGGGGACGGCCCACGCTGATGCCGATCTGAACGTCATCACCTCGTGCCGCGCCGAATGGCTGGCGCACGACGATCAAAATGGAGCTGCAGACGATGAGCAACAGAGCGCACCACTACCGGATCACGCTCACGCCGGTGGGGAACGATCCTTCCGCCTCGCCCGAGGCAGCGGATCCCCTCGTGTTCATGCACGAGAATCACGACGACCTCAAGCTCATCGTCGAACGGGCACGTCAGACCTCGGGCCTGGATCCCGATGCGGCCGCGGCGATGGCCGTGGGCTTGAAGCTGCTGGCCGAGGTCATGCTGAAACAGCGCGGCAATCCGCTGTTCGACGTCCTGCGCGACCCCATCCGCGAGTTCATCCAGAGCTTGAAGTCGCGCTCGACCCACGGCACCGGTCGCTGAGTCCGCAGCCCCTGATCGGCGCCTGCGGCGCCGAAACCTGACCTCCCCTCGATCGGTCGCACGCGCGGACCCGAGCGCCCGCGTTCGCCCTGCGCCACCGGCGCGAGGTGTCGTGCCGCGCACTGAAGACCGTGCGCGGGGACCGGTCACGGGCTGATTCATACCAATCGGTACGCCAAGGTTGTTCGGTATCCGGCCGCTCGGATCCCGGGCCGACCGGGCTTCGCTTTCCCTGGCGCCTGGACGCCTCCGCTCATTTCGGCGAGCGGGCAGGGGGTTTTCGTGGGTACTCCAGGGTACCCATTCGGCGAATCAAACAAATCAAGGAGACAACCATGCAATCCACGCCGTCGTTCAAATTTCTTGCCGCGCTCACCCTGCTCGCGTGCTCCGCGTCCGCGCATGCGCTCGAGTGGAGTGACAACTCCATCGGAGTGAAGTACGGCGAGCAGTTCACCGATCCGGGTATCGACGACCCCTTTCAAAAGACCATCTACGAGTTCGTCCATATCAGCGGCGACAAGCTGGGCAAGAACCTGGTGGTCGGACAGGTGTTCCAATCGGACCGCAGCGACCCGGCAGCCGGCGGTGGGAGCGGCGCGCAGGAGTTTTTCGGCTTCTACCGGCGCACCTTGTCGCTGTCGAAGCTGAGCGGGCGGTCCATGGCCTTCGGTCCGATCAAGGACGTCTCGCTGGCTGCCCGCTTCGATCGGGGCACCAAAAACATTGCCTTTGCCGCGGCGGCGCGCAAGCGCATGTTGGGTGTCGCGGTTGACTGGGCGGTGTCCAAGGGCTTCGTCGAATCGACGCTCTACGCCTACGACGAGAAGAATCACAACGGCATCGTCGGCAAGTCGGTCGATTTTGACACCACCTACCGTTTCGACACCAACTGGGCGATCCCGCTCAATGTCGGTTTCCCGTTCGAATGGCGGGGCGGACTGAATGTGGTCGGAGCGAAGGGCAAGGACGGTTTCGGTAACGACACCAAGGTCGAGACCCGGCTGTACACCGAGGTGCTGGTGGACGTGGGCCAGAGTGGGGTCAAGGTCGGTGTCGCCTACGAGCTGTGGCGCAACAAGTACGGCGCGGATCACAAATTGATCTCCGGCGCCAACCAGGATGCGCCGATGCTGGTCATGGAATATCACTTCTGAGCGTGGCGTCGCAGCGCCCTCTTTCCAACCCAAAGATTGGTGTCAATGATGAAACCTTCGATTCGATTCACCGTTTTCCTGTCCATGCTGTGCGCCCTCATTGCAGGCGAGGCCGCCGCCGGCTGGGAGATCGACCCTTCCCACACGCACGTCAGCTTTCAAGTCGGTCACCTCGGACTGACCCACACGCCGGGCATCTTCCGCAAGGTGCAAGGTCAGGTCAGTTTCGATGACGGCAAGCCCGAAGCATCGAGCGTCGCGCTCACCATCGACACCGCGTCGATCGACACCGTGCACAGTCAGCGCGACGCCGACCTGCGTGGCGCCGACTGGCTCGATGCGGAGCGGAATCCGCACATCACCTTCGTCTCGACCGCTGTCCGTCGGGTCGACGACAAGCGCTTCGTAATCTCCGGCGATTTGTCCATTCGGGGCAAGACGCTGCCGGTGGACTTCGATACGGTGCTGACCGACCGCGCCGTGAACCCCTTTCTGAAGGTGCCGATGGTGGGCTTCGTGGGCCAGGCCAGGATCAAGCGCAGCGATTTCGGCATGACCCAGTATCCGGCAGTGATCGCCGACGAGGTCGAACTGAAGATCGCGCTCGAGCTGCTCCGCAAGCCGTGATCGGGTAGGGGAGGGGCTGCGGTGTCGGCGCGCTCGCCACACCTCCGTGCGGTGAGCGCGCGCGGCAGTTCGCGGCCCCGCCGTCATCTTTGAAATTGGCGTAATTCTATTTAACGGAGAGATCCTGATGAAAAGCTTTCTTCATGGCGCGATGCTCGGCCTCGTTGCCCTTGCTGCGGCGGCGAGCGCCGGGCAGCAAAGTCTGGTCCCTGCGCACAGCGAGATCACGTTCACCAGCACACAGATGGGCGTGCCCATGCACGGGAAATTTGCCGACTTCGGTGCCGACGTCGCGTTGGATTCGAAGCGCGTCGACAGCAGCCGGATCGCATTCACCATCGAGCTGGGCAGCGTCTCGCTCGATGCCGCCGAAATGGCGGCCGAGCTCGCCAAGCCGGTCTGGTTCGATACCAGGCGCTTTCCGCAGGCGACGTTTCGGAGCGTGGCCGTGAAGCCGCTCGGCGAGGGCAGGCTCGAGGTCGCCGGCAAGCTGACCATCAAGGGGCAGGTCCGCGACGTGGTCGTGCCCGTCACCACGGCGACCACGGCCGCCGGCACCACCGCGACCGGCGCATTCGTCATCAAGCGCCTCGACTTCGGCATCGGCGATGGCGAGTGGAAGGATGTGGCGATGGTCGGCAACGACGTGCACATCCGATTCAAGCTCGTGCTGACGGAAACGGCCCCGATCTGACCGACGCTGGAGCGGGAGGGAGCTGCCCCACCGGAACGCGGTCGGGGGCGAACCGCGAGCACATGAATTTCGGTACTTGAAGACTTGTTGGTGTTTAGATACTATTTGGTATATTAAACGGCGGTGTCGAGCGCCTGGACGGCCTAGGAAGACTCGTTGCGCCGCGCAAGGCGTTGCTCGACCTGCATACACGGGAGAATTGAGATGGCGATTGTGGTGACGAATGTCGAGCGTACCGACGAGGTGCTGCTACGCGGGCTCGCCGAGTTCGGCGTGGCGACGGTGCATGAGGCGCAGGGGCGTAAGGGCTTGCTGGCGTCCTACCTGCGTCCGATCTATCGTCCGGCGAAGATTGTGGGCACAGCCCTGACCTGCGAGGTCGCGCCGGGTGATAACTGGACGATCCACGTTGCGGCCGAGCAGGCCCAGCCGGGCGACATCCTCGTCGTCGCACCGACCTCGCCGTGCGAGGACGGCTACTTCGGTGACCTTCTCGCCACGTCGCTGATGGCACGCGGGGTAAGGGGGCTGATCATCGACGCCGGCGTGCGCGACGTCGCAACGCTCACCGAGATGGGGTTCCCGGTGTGGTCGAAGAGTATCTTCGCCCAGGGCACGGTCAAGGAGACCCTGGGGAATGTGCAGGTTCCGCTGGTCTGCGCCGGGACCTTGATTCATCCCGGCGACGTGATCGTCGCCGACGATGACGGGGTCTGCGTGGTGCCGCGACTGCAGGCGGCCAGCGTGCTCGCCGCCGCAAGGGCGCGCGAGGAGGACGAAACCGAGAAGCGGCTGCGCTATGCCGGAGGAGAGATCAGCCTCGATGTGAACAACATGCGTGCGCGCCTGGCGCAGAAGGGGCTGAAGTATGTCTGATGAAATTTCGCTGCCCAGGGTGCCGCGACGGGTGGTGACGGGTGTGCACGGCGGCAAGTCGGTGTTCGTCAGCGACGGCCCGGTGCCGAACACCCACGCCTTCGACTCGATCCCGGGTTTCATGAGTTCGACATGCTGGGCAACCGCAGCGGTGCCGCAGTTGCCAGTCGGCGAGGCGGAGGGCGTGCCCGCCGGAACGCTGATCACGCCACCGCCGGGCGAGACCCGGCTGTTGCTGGTTACCTTTCCGCCCGACACGGCGATGACCAGCCCCGACTTCGATCCGGTGAAGGCTGCGCAGGAACAGGCGCACCACCTTCCCGGCCTGGCCGAGCGCTTCGAGGCCGCCCACCCCGGCATGCACACCACCGACTCGGTGGACTACGACATCGTGCTCGACGGCGAGATCTGGCTCGAACTCGACGACGGCGCCGTGGTGCATCTGCGGCAGGGCGACGTCGTGGTTCAGTGTGGCACGCGCCACGCCTGGCGCAACAAGGGCACGCAGTCGGCAACGATGGCGTTTGTGCTGGTCGGTGCGCGCAGGACCTGAGTTCGGCGCCCGACGGAAAATCGGGCGCCGGCAGCGGCCATGCCGACGGTGCTTCAACGGAGAAACGGCGTCCTTGCGACGCCGTTTCCCGTTTATGGTCAGGGCACGATCACGTAGTTGCTGAAGCCGCCGTGACGGCTGGCGAGGCCGGAGATGGCGGTGTTGATATCCTCCAGTCGGGCGATCTCGTGTTCGAGGATGGACAGGTCGACCGCCTTCGAGCGCAGCATTTCGACCATCTCGTAGCCCTCGGCCGCAGTGAACCACGCCGAACCGATGATGGTCATCGAGTTGTCCATCAGCCACTTCATGTCGATCGGCAGCTTGCCGACCGTGCCGCCGATGTTGACGATGGTGCCGCCACGGGCCACCCCGTGCATCGCGTCATCGAAGACATCCAGAGAAACGGCCGCGCCGAGCGTGTCGACCATGAAGTTGGCTCCGTGTCCGTCGGTGCGGCTGCGCACCCACTCGGCGATCGAGCCGTCCTCGGTCGAGAAGACTTCGATGCGATCGGGAGCGAGTGCCTTCACCCGCTGGAGCAGTGCGTGGTTGCGTCCGGTGCCCAGAATCCGGCTCGCGCCGGTGGCGAGCGCGAACAGCGTGGCGCCGAGGCCCAGCGTGCCCGAGATGCCATTGATGATCAGCGACTTGCCGGCCAGATGACCGAGCTTTCGCAACGCGGCGTAGGCGGTACCGAGATAGCCCAGACGTGCGGCCTCCTCGAACGGGATGTTGTCCGCCAGCTTGACGATGGCGTACTGGGGCGCGGCCATGTACTCGCCGAATCCGCCGTGCGGATACAGGTCGTACATGGTTTGCGATTTGTCCTTGTCGAAGCCGAAGTAGCCGTTGAACACGAAGTACTCGCAGGCAACGCGATTATCCGACAGACACGCCGGGCAGACGCCGCAGGAGCGAACGGGGCTCACGTAGACACGGTCGCCCGGACGAATCCCCACCACGTGCTCGCCCACTTCCTCCACGACGCCGGCAGGATCGAGGCCGAAGATCGCCGGCAACCGCGGCAGTGGCAGATGCGGGCACCAGGTAGGCCAGTTGGCGAGCACGTTGCCAAGATTGGGCACCATGCCGCAGGCCTTGACCCGCACCAGAACATCGGTGGCGCGAGGAACGGGCATTGGCACCGTGTCGATCGTCATTGGTTGGCCGGCCGCGTGCATGCGGGCGGCGCGCATCATTCTGGACATGCGATGTCTCCTTTTTGGATTCTGGAAGGTGAGGCTTGGAACAGCACGACGGTTCCGTTATTGACATTCTCTGTGGTTTGTAGATACTAAACGGTATCTTAACAGGAAGCAAGGTCAGTGACCTTGCGTTCAGGTGGCAGATGCGGTGATCTCGATGCAGGAGCGGTGGCATCGGTTCACGCAAGGAGGCCTCATGGGCACAGCGTCTCGAGCCTCTGGCCTCCGCTATGCCGTCCCTTCGGGTGGGACGCGGCGGGTCGACGTTCACCGCCGGCTGAACCTTCGATTCAACCCACAAGACTCATTCATTGCATGACAGGAGACAACTGCATGAAATACCTGAAGAACCAGTGGTATGCCGTCGCTTTCAGCGACGAACTGAGCACCGAACCGATGATGCGGACCGTGCTGGAGGAGCCGGTGGTCCTGTTTCGCGGCGAGTCCGGGCAGGCGGCGGCCTTGCACGACCGCTGTCCGCACCGCTTCGCGCCGCTGCACAAGGGTAAGGTGCTGGGTGACGACCTCCGTTGCCCCTACCACGGCCTGCGCTTCGATGCCGGCGGGACCTGCGTCCACAATCCGATCGGCGAGGGCAAGATTCCCAAGGCGGCCTGCGTCCGCAGCTATCCGCTTGCCGAGCGTGACGGCATCGTGTGGCTGTGGTGGGGGGATCAGCCGGCCGACGAGTCGAAGATCCGGCGCTGGAGCGAGTTCGAGGACAGCACCCGCTATACATGCGTGCACGGTTACATCACGGTGCAGGGCAATTACCAGCTCGTCGCCGACAATCTGCTGGATCTCAGCCATGCCGAGTTCCTCCACCCCTACCTCGCCACCGAGGGTTTCAACCGGCGTACGCAGTATTCGATGGAGCAGGACGGCAATACCGTGATCGCGCGGAACTGGCGACCCAGCGAACCGATCAGCCAGCTGTTCGCGATGGCCTATGGCGAAGGCGCGCCGACCAATGTCGATCACCTGTCGATCGTGCGTTGGCAGCCGCCCTCGACCTTGCGGCTGGAGATCGGGGTGACGCGCGTGGGGCAAGCGCCCGAGGACGGCCCGCGCTCGCAGCAGGCGCACCTGATCACGCCCGAGACCGAGCACAGCTGCCACTACTTCTGGAAGTGGGCGCGCGACTTCAAGCTGGAGGACGAGGCATTCTCCACCCGATTGCAGGCGACGCTGCAGAAGGCGTTCGAGACTGAGGACGGGCCGATGATCGAGGCCCAGTCGCGCTACATGGCGGGGCAGCCGCTCGAGGCACTCAAGCCGGTGCTGCTCACGACCGACTCCGCTTCCTTGCGCGCACGCCGGGTGCTGCAGCAATTGATCGATCGTGAGGATGGCGCATGATCGAAGTCATTGTCGCGCACCGCCACGACGAGGCGGAAGGCATCTGCAGCTTCGAGCTGGCCGCGGCCGACGGATCGGCGCTGCCGGCGTTCGAGCCCGGCGCCCACATCGATGTGCACCTGGATGGGGGGCTGATCCGCCAGTACTCGCTGTGCCCCGGGCCCGACCAGCGCGGGCGCTACCTGATCGGCGTGCTGCGCGAGCCGGCCTCGCGCGGCGGCTCGGTGGCGATGCACGCGTTGCAGGCCGGCCAGCGGCTGCACATCAGCGCGCCGCGCAATCATTTTCCGCTGGTCGGGAACGCGCGGCGGCAACTGCTGTTTGCCGGCGGCATCGGCATCACCCCGCTGCTGGCGATGGCCGAGCACCTGGCGGCGTCCGGGCACGACTTCGTGCTGCACTACTGTGCCCGTACTGCCGCACGCATGGCGTTTGCGCAGCGGATCCGCTCCGGATTGGTCGGTGGTCGTGCCTCGTTTCACGCCGACGATGGCGCGGCGGAGCAGAAGCTCGATCTCGATGCCGCGCTCGGGGCGCCGCAGGACGGAAACCATGTCTACGTCTGCGGGCCGGGCGGTTTCATGGACTGGGTGCTGTCCGGGGCGCGTGCGCGCGGCTGGCCGGAGGCGCAACTGCACAAGGAGTACTTCTCGGCGCCCGCCCAGCCGACGACAGCCGGGGACGAGCCGTTCGAAGTGCAGATCGGTCGTGGCGGTGCGGTCCACGCCGTGCCGGCGGGCCGCAGCGTGGTGGAGGTGCTCGCGGACCAGGGCATCGAGATTCCGGTCTCGTGCGAGCAGGGGGTCTGCGGTACCTGCCTGACACGGGTGCTGGATGGAACGCCGGAACACCGTGACGTCTTCCTGACCGACCAGGAGCGTGCCGCGAACGACTGCTTCACCCCGTGCTGTTCGCGTTCGCGATCGGAACGACTGGTGCTGGATCTGTAGTTATGGGGGGACTCGGCGCCGGCATGGGTCGAGTTCGTCGCCAGCCGAAGAACGAACCGGTCCTGATCGAGCGGGAGTGATCAGGCCGACTGTTTCCGCATAGGTGCGGACCACACGGTTGCGGTTGGTTCCGTGCTCCACTGACTTTGGGGGTGGGGTCTCTTGATCGGGCCGGGAGAGAAATCCGCGACCCGATCAAGCCTCTGCGCGCCGCCTACAGCCCGCGCGCCTTCAGCACGGCATCCAGTCGCGGATAGACGCGGCGCGCGTTGGCCTCGAACACCTGGTGCTTGTGTTGCGCCGGGACGTCGAGCGAGTCGATGTAGCGGCGGGTGTCGTCGAACGGATGCCCGGTCTCGGGGTCGATCCCGCGCACCGCGCCGATCATCTCGGACCCGAACAGGATGTTATCGACACTGATGACCTCGAACAGCAGGTCGATCCCCGGCTGGTGGTAGACGCAGGTGTCGAAGAACACGTTGTTCATCAGGTGCTCGCGCAGCGCCGGCTTCTTCAGCATGTCGGCCAGGCCGCGATAGCGCCCCCAGTGGTAGGGCACGGCGCCGCCGCCGTGCGGAATGATGAAGCGCAGCTGCGGGAAATCCCTGAACAGGTCGGCCTGCAGCAGCTGCATGAACGCGGTGGTGTCGGCGTTGATGTAGTGCGCCCCGGTGGTATGGAAGCAGGCGTTGCACGATCCGGAAACGTGGATCATTGCCGGCACGTCCAGCTCGACCATCTTCTCGTACAGGGGGTACCAGGCGCGGTCGGTCAGTGGCGGGGCGGTCCAGTGCCCGCCCGACGGATCCGGGTTGAGGTTGCAGCCGACGAATCCCAATTCGAGCACGCAGCGCTCCAGTTCCCGGAGGGCGTTGGCGATGGGGACTCCCGGTGACTGCGGCAGCTGGCATACACCGACGAAGCGCTGCGGGAACATCCGCACCACGCGGGCGACCAGGTCGTTGCACGCCTTCGTCCACGTCTGGCTGGTCTGTTCGTTGCCCACATGATGGCCCATGCCGGCGGCGCGTGGCGAGAACACCGTCATGTCGATACCGCGCTCGTCGAGCAGGCGCAACTGGTTGGCCTCGATCGCGCTGCGGATCTCGTCGTCGCCGATCTCGGGGTAGAAGGGCGGCGCACCCGCTCCGCACTGGACATGGGCCACCTGGGCTTCACGGAAAAGATGATGCGCGGGCGGTTCGGTAGTGTAGTGGCAGTGGCAGTCGATAATCATGCTGGTGGCACAGTAGTGGGAGGGGGTCGGGGCACCGAGTGCGGGCGGGTCTTAAATGCCAATAGGTGTTTGGATACTATATAGTATCTGTAGCGCAGGCATTGCTGTCAATACGTGCGCTTGTTGTCGGTGTGCGCGGGGGGGACCAGATGCGCCAGTGGGGACCGATCAGCGGGCTCACGTATCTGGTAGCGAGACCGAGTTTGAGTGTTGGATCTGCCGGCGGAGGTGGTCGCAGGATCGCCGGCCAAGGTACGCCCCTTGGCGAGGCCGGCTGAAATCAGTACATATGCGAACCGCCGTGTTGATACCCCGGATCGGGTCCTGTCTCCGCACGGCATGACCGTCAAGGATGACTTGGCCGGGCGCCAGGAGTTCGCATTGCGCGACGACGGCGTGAACCTGGAAATCGTGGATGCTGTGTTCGAGCACTTGGCGCCGGGGGGGCTGAGCGCACGGTTGGCGGCGGCGCCACGGCGTTCGACGAGCGGGGCCGGGATACGGATCTGAACGTAGTGCGAACTATGGTGGAACGTCAGGTAGCGTAGCTCATGCAGCTTCTCCAAAGTCCGAGATAGCTGCCGGCATGACCTGTACGCCCATTTGTAACACCAAAGGCAGGAACCGTGTATCCGGTTTCCCCAATCACCAAGCCGGCTGCGGGCTTGCTGGTGTTACTGGCGGAGAGGGCGGGATTCGAACCCGCGTTGGGATATTATCCCAAACACGCTTTCCAGGCGTGCGACTTAAACCACTCATCCACCTCTCCGTGGAAGCCGCGCATTCTAGCGGTTTCGGTAGTGCAGTGGAAGCGCTTTGTAAGCTTTTCTGTCGCGCCGGAATTGTGCCATGGCCCGGTAGATCGACTACCCCATCGGTGGCCTGGATGGTAGTCGTGGCTGCTGGCATGAGGCTACAACGTCGCTTGCTGCCGGTCTCTTGACGAGCGGGAACGGACTCCCCCAAAGGTCTTCAGATGATCAGTCTCAATCTCCACGACGCGATTGTCGCCCTGACGACCTCGCTCGATTTCGTCGGTGTCGATGAGATTCAGCATGGCAAACGGGTCGGTCACATGGCCCGTGCTGTCGGGCAGGCGCTTGGGTGGTCGGAAGCGCGTTGCTGGACCTTGCTGCACGCCGGGATGCTCCACGATTGCGGGGTGTCCCAGGTGCGGGAGCACAAACTTCTTACCGCAACCCTGGAGTGGGACGGCGCCGAGGAGCACTGTATCCGGGGGGCGAACTATCTGGCTGCGTGCCCGGTTCTGTCACGCTTTGCGGATATCGTTCGCTATCACCATACCCGTTGGGATGAGCTGTCGGCCGTTGAGACCCTGACCGCCGAGACGCGCCTGGACGCCAACCTGGTGTATCTCGTGGATCGCGCCGATGTGCTGTTGGTGCCCTATCTGACCGGCGGGCATCTGCACCACGAAGTCATCTGGGAGCACGAGGCGATCGTGGCTCTCTTGCAGGCATTGGCGGGGAATCTGTTTGCGCCGGAACTGGTTGACGCGTTTGCCCGCACTGCCGCTTCCGATGCGTTCTGGTTGTCGATGGATCCGCTCTACCTCAACGAGGAACTGGACGCGCTTGGCAAGGGCGTGCCGCCGGTTGCGCTCAGTGCCTGCGAGATGCGTGATCTGGCAGTGCTGTTCTCGCGCGTCGTCGATGCCAAGAGCCACTACACCGACGATCACTCGCGCCGTGTTGCCGCGATCTGCCGTCATTTGGCCGCGGCAATGGGGCGCCAGGGGGAGGCGCTGGTGATGATCGAACTGGCCGGCCTGCTGCACGACATGGGCAAGTTGCGGGTGCCTGACGAGATCATCGAGAAACCGGGGGTGTTGACGCGTGACGAGCGCGCCTACATCGCGCGCCACAGTTACGATACCTACCGCATCCTGATGCGGATCTTTCCCGATACGCCGATTCCGCGCTGGGCCGGATCGCATCATGAGAATCTGCTCGGCCTGGGTTATCCGTTTCGATCCAGCGCCGACGAGATCGATCTCGAGAGCCGGATCGTTTCGGTGGCGGACATCTTTCAGGCGCTGCTCCAGGATCGCCCGTATCGCCCACGACTGGGCGGCGACGACGTCATCGGGCGCCTCGAGATGCTGGTCCGTGAAGGACGTCTCGACGCCGGGGTGGTGGCAACGCTGATCCGCGAGCGCGATGCGTGCGTACGGCTGGCATCGGCGGAGTTTCCGCTGCAGGAGCGCGTCGAGGGGTGATCAGGCCGGCGTCGCCGTCTCCAGATAGCGGCTGACTTCGCTGGCAATCGCCTCGAGTTCGGCCAGCAGGTCGGTCGGCAGCCCGGCCGGGATCGGGTTGCGCTGTGCGCAGGTGAGTTCAAGTGCGGCGGCGAGACTGGCGCCGGTCGTGGCGTGAAGCTGGGCGAGGGTGCCCCGCAACGAGTGCCCCACACGCCTCATGTGTTCGAGATTGTCGGCCTCGATCGCACGACGGATCTCACCTGTCACGTCGGTTTGCCAGCGCAGGAAATGCTTCAGCACGCTACCGACGATCTGTGGGTCGTCCATGAGGTCCTCACGCATCGCGTCGGGATCGAAGTGTTTGAAGCAAGTCGGCTTCGACGCCATAGGGTCACTCCAGCGTGATGCTGCGATCGGCGCAATGCCCCCGGGCTGCGGTGAGGGCGTTCAGGCGGCTCGGCCATGAGGTTTGATGCCGGGCGCGTGCAGGTTGCGGTTGCGGCGAATGCGGGATATCAGGGCCTGCACATAGCCATGCAGCTCCCGAAAGGGGACCGGCTTGCGATAGACGGTGATGTCGTCAGGCAGTCCGCCTTCCGCGGCGATCTCGTCCGGGGTCAGCACCGAAACCACGACAATGGCGATCTCGCCTGCCATCGGGTTCTCGCGCAAGCGGCGAATCATGCCGAAGCCGTCCAGCCCGCTCATGCGCAGGTCGCTGATCAGCAGATCGGGTGCGCAGCGTCCAACCTCGAGCAGGGCGTCGATTCCCTGGTCGAAGACCTGTATGTCGAGTGGGAGATCCCACTGCGCAAGGGTCTCGAGATAGACCTCCTGCAGCAGCTTGTCGTCTTCGACCACGATCACCCGCAGCGCATCGGCGTCGGGTCGAGCCGCCTGGGTGGGATGGCCGGCCTGTGGCTGGGCGTGGGCGAGCAGCGCATCCACCGAGTCCTGGCGGATGCGGCGGTGACCGCCCGCCGTTTTCCAGGCAACCAGCTTGCCGCTTTCCACCATCTGCTGTACCGCACCCAGGGAAAGGCCGAGCTGGCGAGCGGCCTGGGCAGTGCTGATGAATTCCTGGGGTGTTGCGCTTGAAGTCATCGTCATCTCGAAAGAGGGAGTTTCGCTGTGAAAATAACAGCAAAGTGGCGACAGCGCCAAATCGATGGGTTGAAATGCAGCACCGGTTTCCCGCTGCGGGCGTGGACATCACTCTCGTGGACCGAAAGTTTGAGTCGCGTGCCCGGCAGCGAATGCTCATTGGGTCGAATGGCATGGCCCCTGCGAACGGGCCATGCCTCATTTCCCATCCTCTCTCCCCGTGCGCCGTTCTCCGTGCCGTCGCGTCTTGAGATAAACCGGTTCAGCCGCACGATTCTGGCGCAAACTGCAGATGGTGGCGCCGCTGCGTACCTGTGGAACCGCGCGCGTGATTTTTGCGGCTGTCCGTCGAACGCATCCGGCGCGCGCCCCGGTCGGCGTCGGATCATTGCTTCCCGGACGGCTTGTCGGCAGCCCGATTTTGGTGGAAATTAGTCGCTCACGTAACCTCTGCCGGACCCTCGATCATGTCTTCTTCACGCAATGTGCTGGGTGGTGCGCTTCTGGCCTGCAGCTACGCTCCATTGACCGGGTTTTATCGGACCGGGTGTTGTGAAACCGGGCCGGATGACCGCGGACTTCATCTCGTCTGTACCCGGGTTACCAGCGAATTTCTTCATTTTTCCCGTCAGGCCGGCAATGATCTGTCGACGCCAAAGCCGGAATACCGTTTTGCCGGACTGAAGCCGGGCGATCGATGGTGTCTGTGCGCCTTGCGCTGGCTCGAGGCGCTCGATGCCGGGGTCGCGCCGCCGGTGGTGCTGGAAGCCACCAACGAGGCCGTGCTGGAACTGGTCGAGCTGGATGTGCTCAGGGCGCATGCCTATGGCGCCAACACAGGCTCTGCGGGCTGAATCAGCTCGATGCCTGGAGGATCGCAGCACCGAGCGCGCTCGAAGATTGGGCGCCCGATACCGCAAGCCTGCGGTTGATGATGAAGAAGGGCACGCCGCTGATGCCTTGCTTCTGCACCTGATTCGCCATCCGCCGCACCGCCGCGGCGTCTTCGTCGGTTTCGAGCCAGGCCAGGGTGGTTTCGCGGTTTTCTCCGCAGGCCGCGGCGATGTCGGCGAGAACTTCCGGGTCGCCGATATTCTTCCCTTGCTGAAAGTGCGCCTCGAACAGCGCATCGGTCAGTGCGCGGATGCGCTCGGGACGCGCGCCCTGCGCCTGCAGCCGGTAGGTCAGGCGGTGCGCCGCCATCGTGTTCGGGCGAACCGCGATGCGTTCGAAGGCAAATCGGACGCCGTCGGGTGCACCAGCTTCGGCGACGCGCGCGTGCAGGGCATCGACTTCACGTGGCCCGCCAAACTTGGCTTCGAGAAACGCGCGGTAGGGTTCTCCAGCCGTTGGCGTGTTCGGGTTCAGAAAATAGGGCAGCCAGTTGATGCGGACGTCGAGTGCGGGTTGTTCGGTACGCAGACTCTCGATGGCATTGGTGAGGCGTACCTTGCCGATATAGCACCAAGGGCAGACGAAGTCGGAGATCAGGTCGATATTGAGCGGCATTTGCGGTGCCCGGTCGGGCGCAGGAGGGCAGAGCACCCACGCTAGCACACGTGTGGCCTCCGGCGGTACGGATACTGCAGCGGCGGCACCTGCAACATGATTTAACCGTGTCGGGTGCTGACTAGGGGGAGGGGGATCGGTTATCATCGCGCTTTCCCGCAGCACACTTCTCATGACTAAATACGTCTTCGTTACCGGCGGTGTCGTGTCCTCCCTGGGCAAGGGCATCGCGGCAGCCTCGCTAGGCGCCATTCTCGAGTCCCGCGGCATCAAGGTTACCCACCTCAAGCTCGACCCCTACATCAACGTGGATCCGGGCACGATGAGCCCGTTCCAGCACGGCGAGGTCTTCGTTACCGAAGACGGTGCCGAAACCGACCTCGATCTCGGCCACTACGAGCGCTTCACCAGCGCCAAGATGGGCCGGCGCAACAACTTCACCACCGGCCAGATCTACGAGGCGGTGATCAAGAAGGAGCGCCGCGGCGAATACCTGGGCAAGACGGTACAGGTGATTCCGCACATTACCGACGAGATCAAGGTCTGCATCAAGCGCGGTGCCGAAGGCGCCGACGTGGCGATCATCGAGGTCGGCGGTACGGTGGGCGATATCGAGTCGTTGCCCTTCCTCGAGGCGATCCGCCAGATGGGCTTCGAAGAGGGGCGCCAGCGCACCTGCTTCATCCACCTTACGCTGCTGCCTTATATCCCGACCGCGGGCGAACTCAAGACCAAGCCGACCCAGCATTCGGTCAAGGAGCTGCGCGAGATCGGCATCCAGCCCGACATCCTGCTGTGCCGTGCCGATCGCTCGATCCCGGCCGACGAGCGGCGCAAGATTGCGCTGTTCTGCAACGTGATGCCGGAAGCGGTCATCGAGTGCCTCGATGCCGACTCGATCTACAAGATCCCGGGCATGCTGCACGACCAGATGCTCGACGAAATCGTCTGTCACAAGCTGGACATCCTGGCCCGCGCTGCGGACCTCACCGTGTGGGAGAACCTGATCCGCGCGCTGGAGAACCCGAAGCAGACCGTGGATGTTGCGTTCGTCGGCAAATACGTCGACCTGACCGAATCCTACAAGTCGCTGATCGAGGCCCTGAACCACGCCGGGATGCACACCGAATCGAAGGTGACGATCCATTACATCGACTCCGAGGATATCGAGCGTGACGGCTGCGGCGTCCTCGAGACCATGGATGCGATCCTGGTTCCGGGCGGTTTCGGCAAGCGCGGCACCGAGGGCAAGATTGCCGCGATCCGTTATGCACGCGAACACAAGGTGCCGTATCTGGGCATTTGTCTGGGCATGCAGCTCGCCGTGATCGAGTTCGCGCGCGACGTTGCCGGTATGGCCGGGGCGCACTCCACCGAGTTTGACCGCGACACCAAGTACCCGGTCATCGGCCTGATCACCGAGTGGAAGGACCGTTCCGGCAAGTTCGAGAAGCGCAGCGAAGACTCCGATCTTGGCGGCACGATGCGCCTCGGGGGGCAGGTGTGTCAGCTGGGCGAGGGCTCGCTGGCGCGCCAGATCTACGGTCACGCCGAGATCATGGAGCGCCATCGCCACCGCTACGAGGTGAACAACACCCTGCTCGCCGGTCTGGAAGAAAAGGGGCTGATCGTTTCCGGCCGTGCGCCGGTCACCGATCTGTGTGAAATGGTCGAACTGCCCGCGGACGTCCATCCGTGGTTCGTCGGCTGCCAGTTTCACCCCGAGTTCACGTCCAACCCGCGCAAGGGTCATCCGCTGTTTACGGCCTACGTCAGGGCAGCGATCGAACGGAAGGTCACCAAGGCCTGAAGGAGCAGCACATGCAGCTTTGCGGATTCGAAGTCGGTCTCGACCGGCCTTTCTTTCTGATCGCCGGTCCGTGCGTGATCGAATCGCGCGACATGGCGTTCGATACCGCCGGCGCGCTCAAGGAAATCTGTGCGGAGCTGGGTATCCCCTTCATCTACAAATCGTCCTACGACAAGGCCAACCGCAGTTCGGGCAAGTCCTATCGTGGAACGGGCATGGACAAGGGGCTGGAAATTCTCGCCGATGTCAAAAAGCAACTCGGCGTGCCGGTGCTGACCGATGTGCACGCGATCGAGGAGATCGCCGCGGTCGCGGCGGTGGTCGACGTGTTGCAGACCCCCGCTTTCCTGTGCCGCCAGACCGATTTCATCCACGCGGTGGCGGCGTCGGGCAAGCCGGTGAATATCAAGAAGGGCCAGTTCCTCGCCCCCGGCGACATGAAGAACGTGGTCGACAAGGCGAAAGAGGCAAACAACGGCGCCGACACCATCATGGTCTGCGAGCGTGGGGTCTCGTTCGGCTACAACAATCTCGTGTCCGACATGCGTTCGCTGGCGATCATGCGTGAAACCAACTGCCCGGTGGTGTTCGATGCCACCCACTCGGTGCAGCTCCCCGGCGGGCAGGGCACCGCCTCGGGCGGGCAGCGCGAATTCGTGCCGGTGCTGGCGCGTGCGGCGGTGGCGGTGGGGATCTCGGGGCTGTTCATGGAAAGCCACCCCGATCCGGCGAAGGCATTGTCCGACGGTCCTAACGCCTGGCCGCTGGCCAAAATGAAGGCGCTGCTCGCCACGCTCAAGCAGATCGATGCGCTGGTGAAGTCCGGCCCCTTGCTCGAGCAGACGCTGTGAGCGCGACCATCGCCCGACCAAATTCAAATCCGTAACTGAAACAGGAAAAAAGATGAGTGCAATCGTTGATGTGATCGCCCGCGAAATTCTGGACTCCCGTGGCAATCCCACCGTCGAAGCCGACGTGCTGCTCGAGTCCGGCGTCATGGGCCGTGCGGCGGTGCCGTCCGGCGCGTCCACCGGCTCGCGCGAAGCGATCGAGCTGCGTGACGGCGACGCCGCGCGCTACCTCGGCAAGGGCGTGCTGCGCGCGGTCGAGAACGTGAACACCGAAATCTCCGAAGCCATCATCGGCCTCGACGCCGAAGAGCAGGCTTTCATCGACCAGACCCTGATCGAACTCGACGGTACCGACAACAAGGGGCGACTCGGCGCCAACGCGATGCTGGCGGTGTCGATGGCGGTGGCCAAGGCCGCGGCCGAAGAGGCCGGCCTGCCGCTGTACCGTTATTTTGGCGGTGCCAGTCCGATGGTGATGCCGGTGCCGATGATGAACGTGATCAACGGTGGCGAGCACGCCAACAATAGCCTCGACATCCAGGAATGCATGATCATGCCGGTCAGCATGACCAGCTTCCGCGAGGCGCTGCGCTGCGGTGCGGAGATTTTCCATCATCTGAAGAAGATCACCGACAAGAAGGGCTACCCCACCACCGTGGGCGATGAAGGCGGTTTCGCACCGAACGTGTCGGGCACCGAGGAAGCGCTCAACCTGATCCAGGAAGCGATTTCGGCCGCCGGCTACGAGCCGGGCCGCGATGTACTGCTGGCGCTCGACTGCGCCGCGTCCGAGTTCTACAAGAACGGCAAGTACGAACTGAAGGGCGAGGGCCTGAGCCTGAGCGCCGAAGGCTTCACCGACTACCTGGCCACGCTGGCCGACAAGTTCCCGATCGTGTCGATCGAGGACGCCATGGCCGAGGGCGACTGGGCGGGCTGGAAGCACCTGACCGAGCGCCTGGGCAAGAAGATCCAGCTGGTCGGCGACGACCTTTTCGTGACCAACACCAAGATCCTCGAGCAGGGTATTGCGCAGGGCGTGGCCAACTCGATTCTGATCAAGATCAACCAGATCGGCACGCTCACCGAAACCTTTGCCGCGGTCGAAATGGCCAAGCTCGCCGGCTACACCGCGGTGATCTCGCATCGCTCGGGTGAAACCGACGACTCGACCATCGCCGATATCGCGGTTGGCCTGCGTGCAATGCAGATCAAGACCGGCTCGTTGTCGCGTTCCGACCGGATCTCCAAGTACAACCAGTTGCTGCGGATCGAGGAAGATCTCGGCAATACCGCCGTCTATCCGGGCACGCGCGCGTTCTACAACCTGCGCTGAGCGGGTCTGCGGAAATGAAGTCGCATTGATCAAGCGGAAAGGCCGACGGATAATCCGGCGGCCTTTCGTTCATTTTTTCCACCGTTCTCACATTCCTGCGGGGGCTCCGGTTTCGACATGCGTTGGCCCGTGATCATTCTTGCCGTACTGGTGGTCGTGCTGCAGTACCCGCTCTGGCTGGGCAAGGGCGGGTGGCTGAAGGTATGGGACGTCGATCGGCAGCTCGAGGCTCAGCGCGACGACAACCTGAGGCTGGAGCAGCGTAACGCGAGCCTGGAGGCGGAGGTGCGGGATCTGAAGTCGGGCAACGATGCGATCGAGGAGCGTGCGCGCTACGAACTCGGTCTGACCCGCCCGGGGGAAATTTTCGTTCAGATTCCCGGCAAGAACTGAACCGGCCGCGGCCGGTCCAGCTGAGCGGTGAGCAGTTACAGGATTTCGGCAATCGAGGAGCGCTTCTCGAGTTCCGCCTCGAACGCCACCATCTCCATGCCGAGAGCGTCACGGGCGGAAATCATCCCGATCGCACGACCGTTGTCGACCACCGGTACATGCCGGAAACCCCCATCGAACATCAGATGCATCGCATGACCAAGCGGCCGGTCTGGCTGGATGGTCTGCAGGTTGGCGGTCATCACGTCGGCCAGCGAGGTCGTGGCCGGGTCGAGTCCCGCGGCCAGCACCCGGTTCAGCGCGTCGCGTTCGGTAAAGAGTCCGATCAACTGTTCGTTTTCGACCACCATGATCGCTCCGACGTGGGCCGCCGCCATTCTCCGGGAGGCTTCAAGCACGCTCAAGGTCTTGTCGGCCGTGACTATGGTCTGACCGTTTACCACTTCCCCTATCTTTCTTGTTGGCATTGCATTTCCTCCTCCGGTGGGACACTTCAGCATCGTCAGCCTAGATTTCGGTGGTGCGACATGCAAGGACAAACCGCACGGTGCGGGCCCGGAATCTAGTTACGTGCCAGCAAGGTACGCATCCCGTCGATACGGGGGGCAAAGTAGGTGTTGTCGAGCCTTTCGACCCGCACCACGCCACGGCTGGAGGGGGCATGGATGAACTTGCCATCGCCCAGATAGATGCCCATGTGGGAATGCCTGCGTTTCTGGGTATTGAAGAATACGAGGTCGCCGGGACGAAGCTCCGAGCGCTCGATCGGGCGGGTGGCTTCCGCGATCTGCGCCGCATTGTGCGGCAGCCGGAGGCCGCTGATCTGCTCGACGATGTAGCTGACCATGCCGCTGCAGTCGAGTCCGGCTTCGGGGTTGCGCCCGCCGAAACGGTAGCCGGTGTCGAGCAGGCCGAACGCGAACAACACCATCTCCTGCGTCTGCGCGGGCGCTTCAAGGGCGAAATAGTCGCGGACCGGGGTTTGCGGCAGCGTGTGCCCGGGAGCCCCGCCAAAACGGGGCGCAGGCGTGGTGCTGCAGGCGGCGAACAGGGCGAGTCCGGCAGCGAACGTCAGCAGGCGCAGGCCGCCGGCCACCCGGTGAAACGGTGTCCCGCGCTGACGGTGGTCGAAAGCGCGAGCTCGATCGGCGCTGAACGGGCGGCAGGAAGTCGGCATGCGGCGAACGATAGGCGATCGGCGTGGAGGCGTCCAGCCCGCGGGCCGTCTTGGGCGCTTCCGCGGGCCGGGTACGAAACCGGGCGCCCGGCCGATTCCGGCATTTTCCGCTCCAGCCTTCAGTCGAGCAGCTCGATGCTGCCGCTGACGGTGACCGACACATCGCTTTCGCCGCCCTCCATCGGTGCCGACTCGGCATCCGCTATCATCCCTGCGCTTCGCATCTTGGCATAGATAGGCGGACGGGAGCCCGACTCGGAGATGTTCAGGCGGTGTATCCGGTGGTTCTTGCCCAGCGTGGAGGCGATCAGGGTGGCGCGCTTCTCGAAGGCATGGATGGCATCGACGGTGGCGTCGTCGGCGGCCTTCCGTCGCGTTTCCGCAGCGGGTTGCATGGCGATGCTCGACACCGCGAGGCTGCTCTGGAGTTTGCCCACGAGTTCGGACAATGCGGCCGTATTGCGCGTTTCGAGCCGCAGTTCCGAGCGCATCCGCCAGGCTTCGATCTTGCCGCCCCCTTTGGAATACACCGGCCACGTCGATGTTCCGGCCGACTGCAGCTTGATGTCAGGATAGCTGCGGGCAGTTTCGATGGCGGCGGCAATGCTGCGGTTGACCTGTTTCGCAACCGTGGCCGGATCGGACCCCGACTGCTCGGCATAGAGCTGCGCGATCGCGAGGTCGTTGGGGGCCGGGCGACTCGCTTCCGCCGAGAGTTCGGCGGTGCGGATCCGGAGCTGCTGGTCATCCTCGGCGTGGGCGCCGCACAGGGTCAGGGCAAGCAGCATGGCAATCAGCGGACGGCAGGTCATCATCGGGGCTCCCGGGCAGTGGCGTGAGCCTCCTTATATACCGTATCGCCCGCAATCGCGTCGCGTCGCGGGTGTAATGATCTGTGAATCGTGCGCCTTGAGGGGCGCGAACGCTGCCGCTCCATCCCTTGACCCGCGCGCTTGCGAACGGCATGCTGCGCGCTCTTCCGGATACGCTCTCGGCCATGAATCGCGATCGCCTCGTCGGTGCCCTGTACGTCACCCTGTCTGCAACCGGTTTCGGTGCAATGGCGATCTTCGCGCGCTACGCCCAGGTCGGCGGGGCCGAGGTCGTTGCGGTGCTCTTCCTGCGCTTCCTGCTTGCCGGGCTGGTGATGGCTGCGGTGATGCTCGCGGGTCATCGGCGCTGGCCGCGAGGACGCAATCTGCTCGTTCTGGCGCTGATGGGCGGGCTCGGCTACGTGGGCCAGTCGTACGCGTACTTTACCGCGCTGAACTACGCGTCGGCCGGCCTGGTCGCGCTGCTGCTCTACCTCTACCCCTTCCTGGTCACCGTGCTGGGTGCGTTGCTCTATCGCCGGCGGCTTACTGCCGGGCGGGTGTGCGCGGTGCTGGTAGCGCTGGCCGGGACCGCGATCACGCTGGGCGGCGGCGTGGCCGGCGAGCCGCTCGGCATCACCCTCGGGATTGCCGCGGCGCTGATCTATTCGATTTATATCCTCGCCGGCAGTCAGGTGGTCGACAACGAAGATCCGCTGGCCGCGGCGACCGTGGTCATCATTTCCGCGGCCATGGTGTTCGGCGCCATTGCAGGGGTGAGCGGGCCGGCGTGGCCGGCGAACATGGCGGGCTGGCTCGCGGTCACCGCGATTGCGCTGATCTCGACGGTGGTTGCGATGGTTGCCTTCTTCGCTGGCATGCAACGACTCGGCGCGGCAGACGCAGCCACGTTGTCGACCCTCGAACCGGTCGTCACCTTCGTGCTTGCGGCGATCTTTCTGGGCGAGCCGCTACAGCCAAATCAGCTCGTCGGCGGCGCCATCATCCTTGGGGCCGTGGTCTGGCTCACCCGTACGAGTCCGCTCCCCGAGGCGGCAGGGGCGACGACGGGTGATCAGGCGGTCGTGTCGGGCGCCAACGGACGCAACTCCGCTTCGTAAAGACGGGCGTTGTCGACATAGTGGCGCGCATTGGCCTGGAGTCCGGCGATATCGGCGTCGGTAAGCTCCCTGATCACGCGGCCGGGCGAGCCGACCACCAGTGAGCGGTCCGGGATCACCTTGCCTTCCGGAATCAGCGCGTTGGCGCCGATGATGCAATTCTTGCCGACCACGGCGTGATTGAGGACCACGGCGTTGATGCCGATCAGGCTGCCATCGCCGATGGTGCAGCCGTGCAGCATCACCATGTGGCCAATGGTGACGTCTGCGCCGATGGTCAGTGGAACACCGTCGTCGTTGTGCAGGATGGAGCCATCCTGGATGTTGCTGTTGTCGCCGATGACGATCGGGTCGTTGTCGCCGCGAATCACCACGTTGTACCAGATGTTGACGTTGCGCCCGGTCTCTACCGAGCCGATCACGGTGGCGTTGTGCGCAACCCAGGTGCCGTCACCTAGGCGGGGCGTGCGATCGCCCAGGGCGTAGATACTCATTCCAGTTCTCTCTGTCTTGTGGTGGTTGCGAACCGCTTCGGGGGGCGCTGATCATAGCAAGTGACCGGGCAAAGCGGGGGGACTTGATCGGCTGCTCGATATATGTACTAAAAAAAGCGGAAAAATGCGACCGCCGGGCTTGCGCGGTGCAACATCCGAAGGCATAATTCGCGCCCTGCGTTGGACATGAGGCAGATTTGCCGAAGGCGAAGTAGCAATATTTCGAGAAACGCAGGTGAAGTTGACAAACAGAAATAATCTTCTAGAATGTCGCTTCTTTGCAGCACGAAGCGCCCGTAGCTCATCTGGATAGAGTACTTGGCTACGAACCAAGGGGTAGGAGGTTCGAATCCTTCCGGGCGCGCCACAGATTCAAGCACTTAGCCAATCCTTCGGGGTTGGCTTTTTGCTTTTCTAGCGCTGGGGGAACGATCGGGGGAGCAGTACGGGCGCGGTGCCCGCTGGGATCGGCCTGCGCACAAACGAAAAGGCCGGGTTGCCCTGGGTCTCCTGTCACCCTTCGCGCCGTGCCGCCGATCAGGCGGCGCAGGTCTCCGCCGCCGCATCCCGCAGTCAGAGCAGTGCGCGTCGCCGTGGCGGATCGAGCGTGCCTTGACGCCTCGCAACTAGGGGAGGGGGCGCCCCCGGGGGGTGGGCCAAGGGGTGGGGTGCCGGTGGGTGTCTACCCTGTGCTCTCACGCCAAGACCCCCTGAAAACCTTGGGGGTGTAGCGGATGGCATAATGCTTCACGTTCTTGAACCACCTACCACCATATCGAAGGTTCGCAACGCTTCCTCTAAGCTACATGCGAATATCTCGCGGCACTCAATTCGATCGCTCCCTCGCAAGTAAGTGATCGGTTGCTGGTAGCTTTCAAGGGCGGCATGGACAGCGAACTCAGTCTTTCCCGCGTTGCTGCTCAGTGGCACGACGCGTTTCACGTCCCAGTCACGAATATTCCCGTAAGCAATGTTACGAAGGAGTTCTGCCCTCTCTTGAGGGTGGTGTGCGCTGTATCCGACCTTCACGTACCGGGTGCTTGGTGAGAAAGCCAGGTAGACATAGCCGGACGCTGAATGTCTGAGCTGATAAGCAATTACTGCGGTGTTGCATTGGAGGCAATGGCCGGACCGGGCACGCAGGGAATGCCCAGCGGCCTTGCATTTCGCCCCGCCGTAGAAAAACGGTTTGTCCAAGAGCTTCATCTGCTGCTTCCTTTCGTCCGCCGAAAGACCGGATGCATCGAATAACAGCGATGGCGAGATGTGCTGAGACTTCAGAAACACCAGTTCGTCCTGCGTTAAGCGTGCCATTTGAAACCCCCTATGAATCGTCGTGGGACAACGTACTGTGCAGCATACCGATCTATGACGATCTTGTAGCTAAAAGGCCTACACCGATCGCCCCATTCTTCGTTACTGAATCGCCCCGGGCGTCCGCCAGCGCGCCGCACGTCTCCAACAGGAGTTCCATCGCCTCCCGCTGAAAACTCCGTGTGCTAAACAGTTAACAGGTCATGCTGGGACCATACCGGGCTATCATGAGAGCGACTAGACCAAATGGGCAGAGGGATCGACTGGTGAAGCGCCAGAAAAGAGTGGTGTTTGCTGTGCTCGCAGTAGGCTGTATGAGCTTTACATCATCTGCAGGGGCATGGACAGAGCAGGACGAAATGTATTTCCAGCACCTGCAGCGGCTTGACTTTGCCGCTGCGATCGAAGCGGAGCGTTACGTGCCCAAAGCCCGTTATCGGTGTCTACTGGAAAACCTCGCGCGGGTAATGAATGACGCTGCTGCACAGAGCGTCGTGCGTATGTGCACCGAGGAACACCCCACTGCGGATAGCCCCCAAGATCAGCGGGAAACAAGCTTGTTCGCGCGGAGCACTCCAGATAAGTGCTTCCGTAAACATGGCGCCCAGACGGGAAGTGCGATTGCGGCACAAAGCATTCGAAGGGCATGCCGGGTCCTGTACGGAAACTGACCCAAGCGTGCCGCAGTACCCGCTCGTCCAAGACTGAATCAATCTAAAGCACGAGGCGTATCGTGATCCGCTCAGCACTTGCACTGCTTACAGCATTCTTCGTCGCCACGCCGGCGGTCGGGCAGGTCTATAAGTGCAAGTCAGCAAACGGACAGCTAGAGTATTCCGGCACTCCGTGCGGTGCGGTTTCTGAGCCAGTCCAGGTTATCAGGACAGATCCGGCTATGTCGTCCTCCTCTTCATATGGCGGAACGACTTCTGGGGGCAACTCTTACGATAGGCCACTACGCGCACTCATTGCGTCTGCGCTTGCCAGCGGGGATTATCGAAAGGCCGAGGGCCTCGCCGTGTCAGAAGACCACTGGAGCATGGTCAGGTCGGCGAAGGCGGCCGAGATGGAGGCGAAGAAGCTGTTGGCGGAGGAGCGCCGTGCAAATCGCCCACGAACGTGCATTTCTCGTGGAACCTCGTTCAAAATCACCGACGAGATTACCTCCCACAACGGCACGGTCTATTGCCGGTAGTTCCGTGGCCGTCGAGTGTGCCCCCAAGCCCGCGGGGGCGGATTTCCTGCAGCGCCCATCAGGTGAGTGCCTCGGTTCTCTTGTGGCTCAGGAGGCCATCGTTTTTTTCTGTAGTTCATGAAGGGCACGAAGCGCTGCCTTTTCGATCCAGTGTCCAGCTTCGTCGCTCGGGCGCGCCACAGATTCAAGCAAAAGGGCCAGTCGAAAGACTGGCCCTTTTGCTGTCGACTTTCATTCGTGAGGCGTCTCGTCGGCACCGAGTTTCTTCATCCGGTAGGCGAGCCGTGAACGGGTGAGACCGAGCAGGCGCGCGGCGGCGGTGAGATTGCCGTCGCACTGGGTCACCGCTTCGCGCACCAGGCGTGCCTCGAGGTCGTCGAGGGAAGGGCCGCTCGATCCGGCGGCGGGGGCGAAGCGTCTGAAGTGTTCGAGGGCCGAGCCGTCCGGCGGTGCGTCGTCGCTCGCCAGGGCGCCGGCCGCTCCGACCGAGAACAACAGGTTGCGGGTGGTCTCCTCGTCGCGAAAGAGGTGCGGCAGGTCGATCGGCGCGCCGTCCTCGGCGGCGATCACGCCGCGCTCGACCAGGTTCTGCAGTTCGCGCACGTTGCCTGGGAAGCCGTAGTTGAGCAGGGTGCGCACCGCCTTCGAGGTGAAGCCGGTCACCTGGCGCCCGTGCAAGGTATTGTAGTGCTGCAGGAAATGGCTCAGCAGCAGCGGAATATCGTCACGTCGCTCGCGCAGTGGAGGAAGCTGGATCGGAAACACGTTGAGGCGGAAGAACAGATCCTCGCGGAACTGGCCCTGACGCACCGCGGCGCGCAGATCCACATTGGTGGCCGCCACCACGCGCACGTCCACGCGCAGGGTCTTGGTGCCGCCGACGCGCTCCACCACGCCCTCCTGCAGGGCACGCAGCAGCTTGCCCTGGGAGGTGAGGCTCAGGGTGCCGATCTCGTCGAGGAACAGGGTGCCGCCGTGGGCGCGCTCGAAGCGACCGGGGCGCGAGGTGGTGGCCCCGGTATAGGCGCCACGCTCCACGCCGAAGAGCTCCGACTCGACCAGGTTCTCGGGAATGGCGGCGCAGTTGATCGAGACGAAGTCCTTGTCGTGGCGTGGACTGATCTGGTGCAGCATCTGCGCGAAGAGCTCCTTGCCCACGCCGGACTCACCGGTGAACAGCACCGTGGCCCGCGTGGTGGCGACGCGGCGCAGCATGTGGCACACCGCGTTGAAGGCGGACGACACGCCGACCAGCTGGCGGTCGCCGAGAAGCGGCAGTTCGCTGTGTGCGCCGGGCAGTCGGGCCTGCTCGCGCGGAATGGGACGGTAGTTGTCGCGGGTGATGAAATCCTCGGCGTTGAGGTAGCGCAGATCTTCCTCGACGTCGCCCCACTGCTCCACGGTCTTGCCCAGCACCCGGCACACCGAATGGCCCATCGACCGGCATTCCACCTCGCGGAAGACGGTCAGCCGCCCGAGCAGGGTGGTGACGTAGCCCATGGCGTAGCCGAGCTGCATCCAGCACGCGGGTTCGGTGCCGATGCCGTAGGCCGCGATGTGTTCGTCGTCCTCGCTCGAGTGATGCCACAGAAATTCGCCGTTGTAGGTTCCTTTCCGCTGATCGAACTCGAAGTGGACGGTTTCGACCTTTACCACGCCCTCCAGCGAATGCAGCCGGGTGCCGGCGAAGAAAATGGCCTCGGGCTTGGCGTCGGGCCAGCGCTCCCGTACCAACTGGGCATCGCGTACCCCGGAGGTGTATCCGGAGCGCGTCAGCAGGCCGCGGGCGCGCTCCAGTCCGAGGCGTTCGATCAGCTCGCGCCGCAGGCTGCCGAGCGCGCTGTTGTGCATCAGCACCATGCGCTGATCGTTGAGCCAGATGCGCCCGTCGCCCGGTGAAAAGAACAGGCATTCGCTCAAATCGTGGAAGGTGGGGGAGGCCGAGTCGCTGAGCGTCTTGCTGTCGCCGGGCGCCAGCATCGCGCCGGTGGCGCGCGACACGTCGGCCAGGGAAACGCGTGGGGAGGGGGGCATCGTGGTCTCTTCCGCTATCGGTGTTGTGCGCAAAATTATGAGGTGCTTCGGCCGCACTTAACAACTTTGTGATGTCGACGCGCGGTCGATGACCTTGTGCGATGCAGCGAAGCTGGATCCGACCTTCGATCTCCGCTCCAGCAAGGCCACGCTTCGTGGTCGATGCTGTCATGCAGTACGCGACGTCCGTCGGTTGCTTGGCATACGCCTTGCGATATAGGAGGCAACGAGAGATCAGTGCCGTGTTCGCAACCGGACCCCGGCAGATCCATCAACCCCGACGGAGGAGAAGGACGTGCAATCTGAAAACGGCAGCCTGCTGAGCGACTCGCGCTGGAGCGGGCATATCTTCAACGGCGCCTGGGTGGAAGCAAGTGGCGGCAGCGCGCCGGTGACCGAACCGGCCACCGGCGAAACGCTGACCCGGGTCGGCACCGGCAATGCCGCGGACATCGCCATCGCCGCACGTGCCGCGGCCGAGGCGCAGCGGAACTGGGTGCGGATGCCACCGCGCGAACGTGCCGAGATCTTCCACCGCGCTGCGGAGCGGCTCCAGCGCGATGCCGAGGCGCTTGCGCAATGGATCGTCCGCGAGACCGGCAGCATCGTGCCCAAGGCACAGCTCGAGGTGCGCGAGGCGGTGGTCATCCTGCGCCGCGCCGCGGCGATGGTGCTCGATCCCGATCAGGGCGTGATCCTTCCCTCGGTGTCCGGACGCCTCTCCTACGCCCGGCGGGTGCCGCACGGCGTGGTGGGGGTGATCTCGCCGTTCAACGTCCCGCTGATCCTGTCGCTGCGCGCCGTCGCGCCGGCACTGGCCGCCGGCAACGGCGTCGTGCTCAAGCCCGATCCGCGCACCCCGGTGACCGGCGGCTTCATCATCGCCCGCGCCTTCGAGGAAGCCGGGCTACCGGCCGGCCTGCTGCAGGTGATCCCGGGTGGCGCCGACGCGGGCGAGGCCCTGTGCACCGACCCCCACATCCGCATGATCGCCTTCACCGGATCGACCGCGGCCGGGCGGCGCGTGGGCGAACTCGCCGGGCGGCACCTGAAGAAGGTTGCCCTCGAACTCGGCGGCAAGAGCCCGCTGATCGTGCTCGACGATGCCGATCTCGATCTGGCGGCAAGCAACGCGGCGTTCGGCGCCTGGATGCACCAGGGCCAGATCTGCATGGCCTCGGGCCGCATCCTGGTGCACGAATCGATTGCGCCGGCGCTCGTCGCGCGCCTGGTGGAGAAGGCGCGGCACCTGCCGGTGGGCAACCCGGCCAGCGCTCCGGTGGCGATCGGGCCGCTGATCAACGCCGCCCAGCTCAAGCGCGTGGACGGCATCGTGCACGACAGCGTGCGCGCCGGCGCGCGGCTGGAGGCGGGGGGCACGAGCGAGGGTCCGTTCTACCACCCGACCGTGCTGTCGGGGGTGCGTCCGGGCATGCGTGCCTATGACGAAGAGTTCTTCGGGCCGGTGGCCAGCGTCATTTCTTTCGCCTCCGACGACGAGGCCGTGCATCTGGCCAACGACACCGAGTACGGGCTGTCGGCGGCGGTGATCTCGCCCGCGCTGGGGCGTGCGATGGCGATCGGCGACCGCCTCCACTCCGGCATGTTGCACATCAACGACCAGACCGTGAACGACGAGTGCACCAACCCCTTCGGTGGCTGCGGTGCGTCGGGCAACGGCGGCGGCATCGGCGGCCCGGCCGATCGCGACGAATTCAGCCAGTGGCAATGGGTGACGGTGAAGGACACGCCGCCCGCATACCCGTTCTGAGCCTGGCCGGAGAGCGCTCGCTCTCCGGCCGGATTCGGCGAATGAGGCCCTGCCGGTGCAGCGGGGCCGATCCATAACCAAGGAGATAACAATGAAGCGTTCACGCAAGAACCTGCCTCATCGGCCACTGGTGCTCGCAGCGGCCGTGGCAGCGGCACTGTGGCTACCCGAGGCCGGCGCCTTCCAGTTCAACACCGGCAATCCGGACTTCGCCCTGCGCTGGGACAACACCTTCAAGTACAGCGCGGCGTTCCGGCTCAAGGACCGCTCGGACACGCTGGTCAATGACGTGAACTACGACGACGGCGACCGCAATTTCGACAAGGGCCTGATCTCCAACCGGATCGACTGGCTCACCGAACTCGACGGGCGCTACAGGAACGTCGGTTTCCGGGTCAGCGCGGCGGCCTGGTACGACGACGTCTACAACCGCAAGAACGACAACGATTCGCCCTTCACCAACAACGCCACCAGCGTCCCCTACGACGAGTTCACCGACGACACGCGGGACCTGCACGGGCGCCGTGCCGAACTGCTCGATGCCTTCGTGTACGGCAACTTCGATGTCGGAAGCATGCGCACCAATCTGCGCCTGGGGCGGCACTCGCTGGTCTATGGCGAGACCCTGTTCTTCGGTGCCAACGGCATCGCCGACGCGCAGGGGCCGATCGACCTGGTCAAGCTGCTGACCGTGCCCAGCTCGCAGTTCAAGGAAGTGCTGCGTCCGGTGGAGCAGATCTCGGGCACGCTGCAGATCGTGCCGGGGCTGTCGCTTGGGGCCTACTACCAGTTCCGCTGGGACGAAACCAAGATTCCGGCGGTGGGCAGCTACCTGTCCAACATCGACTGGGCAGGCGACGGTTCGGAGTCGCTGATCGTCGGTCCCGGGGTGGCGTGGAACCAGATCTCCAACCTCGAGCCGCGCGATTCGGGGCAGGGCGGCCTGCAGCTGCGGTTCGCGCCCGAGGGCAGCGACTTCGAGTACGGCCTGTACTTCGCCCGCTATCACGCCAAGACCCCGTCCAGCTTCTATTTCGATCCGATCGGCGGCACCATCCGCACCGTCTATGCCGAAGGCATCCGCACCTACGGCGCCAGTGCCACCACCTCGATCGGCCAGCTGAACCTGGCGGCCGAGGCCTCGGTGCGGCACAACGCGCCGCTCAACGGCGATCCGCAGATCTCGCTGTTCCAGGCCGGCGACAACCGCAGCAACATCCTCTATCCGGTGGGCAAGACCGCGCACGCCAACCTGTCCGGCATCTACGTGCTGCAGCCCTCGGCGCTGTGGGGCGGCGGTTCGGTATTGGCCGAGCTGGCGTGGAACCGCGTGCTCTCGGTAACCAAGAACCGGGCGGCGCTCGACCCCAATACCACCCGCGACGCCTGGGCGATGCGGATGATCTTCTCGCCGGCCTACTTTCAGGTCCTGCCCGGCCTCGACCTCGAGGTGCCGATCGGCGTCGGCTACAACTTCGACGGCCGTTCCGGCGCGGTGGCCAACTTCAACGGCGGCAGTTCGCACGGCGGCGACTTCTCGCTCGGCGTCAACGGCACCTATCAGAACGTGTGGAAGTTCGGCATGAACTACGTGCGCTTCTTCGGCGACGAGTTCAGCTTCGTCACCCCGCAGAACTCGGCCACGCCGATGCTCTCGTTCAAACAGACGCTGAAGGACCGGGATTTCATCTCCTTCAACATTCAGCGCACCTTCTAACGGAGACCACAGAACATGAATAGCGCACTACGCACCCTCGCCGCCGCCCTTGCCCTCGCGCTGGGCACGCACGCGGCCGTCGCTGCCGTCACCGCCGACGAAGCGGCGAAGCTCAAGACCAGCCTGACCCCGTTCGGCGCCGAGAAGGCGGGCAACAAGGACGGCTCGATTCCGGCGTGGGACGGCGGCTACAGCAAGGTTCCGAACGGCTATCAGAACGGCACCCCGCGCCCCGATCCGTTCGCCGCCGACAAGCCGCTGTTCGCGATCACCGCGGCCAACGCCGCCGAGCATGCCGACAAGCTGAGCGACGGGGTGAAGGCCCTGTTCGCGCGCTACCCGGACTTTCGCATCGACGTCTACCCGACCCGGCGCACCGCCGCAGCGCCGCAGTGGGTCTATGACAACACCTTTGCCAACGCGACCCGGGCCAAGCTCGCGGACGATTCCACCTCGGTCAGCGGTGCCTTTGGCGGCATTCCCTTCCCGGTCCCGGCCAACGGTGAAGAGATCATGTGGAACCACCGCCTGAGCTGGTTCGGGCAATCCGTCCAGTACGCCCTGCGCACCTTCATCGTCACCGCCGACGGACGCCGTGCGCTCGCCAGCGAGGGCGACGAGATGCAGCAGTGGCCCTACTACTACCAGGACGGCAAGCTCGACACCTACCGCGGAACCTACGCGCTCGGCCGCTTCATCGTGTCCGGGCCGGGATCCAAGGCGGGCGAGGCGATCCTCGCGCACGACTCGTCGCAGGCGGGCAAGCCGCGCGACATCTGGCAATACCTGGTGGGGCAGCGGCGCGTGCGCAAGGCGCCGTCGGTGGCCTACGACACGCCCGACTTCGTGACATCCGGGGTCGGCCTGTTCGACGAGGCCTTCATGATGTTCGGCCCGATCGACCGCCATGAGTACAAGCTGATCGGCAAGAAGGAAGTGTTCATTCCCTACAACAACAACCGTGCGGCCTTGAAGAAAGTCGACGAGCTGGTGGGCACCCACTTCCTCAATCCCGATCACGTCCGGTGGGAGCTGCACCGGGTGTGGGAAGTGGAGGCCACGCTCAAGGCCGGCAAGCGCCACACCGTGCCCAAGCGCAAGTACTACATCGACGAGGACTCGTGGCAGATCGTGCTGTTCGACGGCTGGGACGCGAAGGGTGACCTGTGGCGCTCCAACTACTCGCTGACCTACCTCGTGCCCGAGCTGCCGGCGCTGGTGACCAACGTGATGTGGGGCGGCTACGACCTGCAGACCGGAGCCTACTACCTGAACGCGGCGATGAACGAAGCGACGACGCACTACAAGGTCGACGCGCCGAAGTCCGAGAACATCTGGAGTCCGGAAGAGCTCGCCAACCAGGGCGCGCGCTGAGCGCGGGCTGGGCGGGCAATCGCCCGGCAATTAAGGACGTGAAGTCAGTGTCGGCACCTTGTCCCTCCCCCTTCAAGGGGGGCGGAACCGGGGTTTCAGCGAGCACTGCTCGCTGCCGGTATAGCGGCGAGGCTTCGCCGAGACTACCGGTTAGGAGGGGGATGGGTTACTGCAACGCCTGCTAAACCCATCCCCACCCCAGCCCTCCCCTTGAAGGGGAGGGAGGAGCCGCGCCTCACACCACCCGATTTCGCCCAATGTATTGCCGGCCTTGCCCGGCACCGCCTTGCGGCGGGCCACTACCCCGGTGTAGCCAATGATGACCATGAACCGTCTTACAAATCGATTTTTGCCGGCCACGCGTTTCCTCTTGCCGGTCTGCGCACCTCTCCTCTTTGCAGGCTTTGCGTGGTCGGCGCCTTTACCTGCCAGCCCCGGCTTTGCCGTGCTTGAGCAGCCGGCACTGGTCTCGGCAAAGGCGAACCATCAGGCGCTGCTTGCGGTCACCCGGGCCGGCGCGCGCCTGGTTGCGGTGGGCGAGCAGGGCATCGTGCTGCTCAGTGACGATCACGGTGCCAACTGGCGCCAGGCGACGACGCCGGTGTCGGTGTCGCTCACCGCAGTACGTTTTGTCGACGCGCGCCACGGCTGGGCGGTCGGCCACCTGGGAACGGTCCTGCACAGCGGTGACGGGGGCGAGACCTGGGTCAAGCAGCTCGACGGCCTGGCCGCCGCACAACTGGTGCTGAAACAGGCCGAGCGGCGCGCACACGACGCCACCAAAGGCGAGCGCGAAGCGGCCGAGCGGGCTGTGCGCAATGCCCGCCGGCTGGTGGACGAGGGGCCGGACAAACCCTTCCTCGATGTCCATTTCGCCGATACCCGAACCGGCTATGTACTCGGCGCCTACAACCAGGTCTTCCGGACCGATGACGGCGGCCTGAGCTGGCGGCCGTGGCATGAGCGCGTCCCCAATCCGGACGGCTTTCACCTGTACGGCATCAGTGAGGCGCAGGGCGTGCTGATCGTGGTCGGCGAGCAGGGCACGCTGCTGCGCTCGGTAGACGGCGGCGAGCATTTCGAGGCCCTCGAGTCGCCCTATGCGGGCAGCTTCTTCGGCGTGATCAGCGAGCCGGGCGGGGCCTTCATCGCCTTCGGCCTGCGCGGCAACGCGTTCCGCTCGGGCGACCGCGGCGACAGCTGGCAGCGGGTCGACACCGGCCAGTCGGAGTCCCTGAGCGCGGGCACCGTGCTCGCGGACGGCAGTCCCGCGCTGGTCAGCCAGGCCGGCGCGATGCTGGTGAGCCGCGATGCCGGGCGCAGCTTCGTGCCGGTGCCAGATCTCGCGGTATTGCCGCTCGCCGGACTGGTCCAGGCCGCGGACGGCGGAGTCGTCGGTGCCAGCCTGATGGGTGCGCACCGCCTGGGCCGGCCGTAGGCGCATGGACCGCGGCAGACACCACAACAAATGCGCCCCCAACCCAAGGAGCAGACTTTGACCACCGACAGTACCAACGCCACCGCCACGGTGGCGCCGACGAGCGGCGATTTCGACCCCCGCTCGGGATCCTTCGGCGAACGCCTCATCTTCAACAAGCGCCCGCTCATCCTGCTGCTGTGCCTGCTCGCCACCCTGGTGCTGGGCTGGCAGGCGGCGCGCCTGCAGCTCAACGCGAGCTTCGAGAAGATGATTCCCACCGGGCATCCTTTCATCGCCAACTTCCTCGCCCACAAGGCCGATCTGGCGGGGCTGGGCAATTCGTTGCGGATCGCGGTGGCGGTCGACGATGGCGACATCTTCGACAAGGACTACCTCGACACCCTGGCGCGCATCAACGACGAGATCTATCTGCTGCCGGGCGTGGACCGGCCGTACATGAAGTCGCTGTGGACCCCGGCCACACGCTGGGTGGCGGTGACCGAGGAGGGCCTGGACGGCGGCACCGTGATCCCCGAGGACTACGACGGTTCGGCCGACACTCTGAGCGCGGTGCGCGTGAACGTTCAGCGCTCGGGCGAGATCGGTCAACTGGTGGCGGAGAACTTCCGCTCCAGCGTGATCTACGTGCCGCTGCTCGACAAGGATCCGCGCACCGGCCAGGCGATGGACTACGCCGACTTCTCGCGCCGCATCGAGGACATCCGGGCCCGCTACCAGACCGAGCGCATCAAGATCCACATCACCGGCTTCGCCAAGATCGTCGGCGACCTGATCGACGGCCTGCGCCAGGTGCTGGTGTTCTTCGTGATCGCGGTGCTCATTGCCGGTGGCGTGCTGTTCGCCTACACCCGCTGCATACGCAGCACCCTGCTGGTGACCGGCTGCTCGCTGATCGGTGTGCTGTGGCAGCTGGGCCTGTTGTCCGCGCTCGGTTTCGCGCTCGATCCGTATTCGGTGCTGGTGCCCTTCCTGGTGTTTGCGATCGGCATCAGCCACGGCGCGCAGAAGATGAACGGCATCATGCAGGACGTGGGCCGCGGCACCCACAAGTACGTGGCCGCACGCTACACCTTCCGCCGTCTGTTCCGCACCGGCATGGCCGCGCTGATCACCGACGCGGTCGGCTTCGCGGTGCTGCTGGTGATCGACATCGGCGTGATCCGCGAACTCGCACTGACCGCGAGCCTCGGCGTCGGGGTGCTGATCTTCACCAATCTGATCCTGCTGCCGGTGCTGCTGTCCTATACCGGAGTGAGCCCGGCCGCGGCCGCACGCGGGGTGCAGGCCGACACCGCGGGCACGGTGCAGCGCCAACCGATGGATGCCGTGTGGCATTTCCTCGGCCTGTTCACCCGGCGCCCGTGGGCGCTCGCCGCGATCGCCGCCAGCGTGCTGCTCGCGGTGGTCGGCGTGGTGGCGGGGCAGCGCCTGCAGATCGGCGACCTCGATCCGGGCGCGCCCGAGCTGCGTGCCGACTCGCGCTACAACCGCGATTCCGCGTTCATGGTCGCCAACTATGCGGCCAGCGCCGACATCTTCGTGGTCATGGTGCGCACCCCGGAAGACGGTTGCACGCGCTACAAGGTGTTGTCGCGGGTGCGCGACCTGACCTGGCAGCTCGAACAGCTGCCGGGGGTGGAGGCGACCAACTCGATGGCCAAGCTGTCACGCTACGCCACCGTGGGCTACAACGAGGGCAACTTCAAGTGGCTCGACCTGATTCCCAACGATGCCGCACTGGGCGCGGTGCAGACCCGCGCGCCGCGCGAGCTGTTCAACCAGGGCTGCAACCTGCTGTCGGTCTATGTCTATCTGCAGGACCACAAGGCCGAGACCCTCGAGCGCGTGGTCGCGGCGGTCGAGACCTTCGCCGCCGCCAACAACGATGATGACACCCGTTTCCTGCTCGCGGCCGGCAGCGCCGGCATCGAGGCCGCGACCAACATCGTGGTCGAGAAGGCGATGCGCGAGATGCTCTACCTGGTGTACGCCGCGGTGATCGTGCTGTGCTGGATCACTTTCCGCTCGTGGCGCGCGGTGCTGGTCGCGGTGCTGCCGCTGATGCTCACCTCGGTCTTGTCCGAGGCGCTGATGGTGGCGCTGGGCATGGGGGTCAAGGTCGCGACCCTGCCGGTGATCGCACTCGGCGTCGGCATCGGCGTGGATTACGCGCTCTACGTGCTGTCGGTGCTGCTCGCCGGCATGCGCGCCGGCGCCAGCCTGGGCGAGGCCTACCAGCTCGCGCTGCGCTTCACCGGTCGGGTGGTGCTGCTCACCGGGGCGACGCTCGCGGTGGCGGTGGCGACCTGGGCCTTCTCGCCGATCAAGTTCCAGGCCGACATGGGCATCCTGCTGGCTTTCATGTTCCTGCTCAACATGCTCGGCGCGCTGATCCTGCTGCCGGCACTGGCGTACTTCCTGCTGAAGCCGGTCGCCGCCGCGCAGCCGGCAGCGTTGGCGGTGGCCGAGCCGGCACCCGACAGTGCCCTGTCGGCCGACACCGAAACCCCGCACGATGCGGACCCATCCTTTATCCGGAGAACATGCGATGCTCGACATCCAGCTGCAGAATCTGCTTGACGGAATGCGCGCCGCCGGCGCTCCAGACTTTGCCGACCTGCCCCCGGTGGCGGCGCGCGGGCTGTACAGCCAGATCCTCACCAGCGGCGACCTGCCCGTCGCCGACGTGGACATCGAGGAGCGCCGCATCGACGGTCCGGGCAGCGCGCTGGTGCTGCGCATCTATCGGCCACGCGGGGCGGGCGGTGTGCGTGGCGCGGTGCTTTATCTGCACGGCGGCGGCTTCGTCGTCGGTCGGCCGCAGGACTACGACGGCGTGGCGAGCGTGCTGTGCGCGCAGGCAGACTGCGTGCTGGTGCAGGTCGACTACCGTCTGGCGCCGGAGCACCCGTTCCCGGCCGCGGTGGATGACAGCTATGCCGCGCTGGTGTGGCTGGCTGCGCACGCCGGCGAACTCGGCGTCGACCCGGCGCGCATCGCCATCGCCGGCGACAGCGCGGGGGCCAACCTCGCCACCGTGTGCGCGATCCTGGCGCGGGATCGGGGCGGGCCGGCGCTGGTGCAGCAGACCCTGATCTACCCGGTCACCGTGCCCGAGCCCGAGCCCGGGCGGTTCGAATCGCACCGCCGTTGCGGCGAGGGCTACACGCTGACGACCCGGTCGATGCGCTACTTCGTCGAACTCTACCTCGGTGGAGGCGGCGCGCTGACGGACGCGCGTCTGGCGCCGCTGTTCGCCGACGAGCTCGGCGGCCTGCCTCCGGCGCTGGTCCTGGTGGCCGGCTACGACCCGCTGCGCGACGAGGGCATCGCCTACGCGGACAAGCTCGCCGCGGCCGGGACTCAGGTGACCCTGGTCGAGTACGCCGGCCTCGCGCACGGCTTCATCAGCATGGGGGCTGCGCTCGACGCGGCGCGGATCGCGGTGGACCAGGTCGCCAGCGCCTTGCGCCGGGCACTGGCGGCGACCACGAGCGAGTGCGCATGAAGGCGCGCACGGTCCGCTTCCATCGTGTCGGCGACCCCGACGTGCTGGAGATCGAAGACCTCGAAGTCGGCGATCCCGCCGCCAGCGAGGTCCGGGTGCGCGTGCTCGCGATCGGTCTGAACCGGGCGGAAGCGGCCTATCGCGCCGGCCGCTACATCGAGACGCCGCAGCTGCCGTCGGGCCTGGGCTACGAGGCCTGCGCGGTGGTCGAGGCGATCGGCCCCGGCGTTTCCGGTGTGGCCGTGGGCGACACGGTGTGCGTGCTGCCGGCCTTCTCGATGAACCGCTACGGCACCTATGCCGAGCACGCGATCATGCCGGCGAACGCCCTCATTCCCGCGCCGGCGGGGCTGGCCGCGACCGATGCTGCGGCACTGTGGATGGCCAGCCTCACCGCCTATGGCGCGCTGGTCGAGATCGCCCGGATCGCGGCCGGGGAGGCGGTGCTGATCCCCGCGGCCTCGAGCAGTGTCGGGCTGGCCGCGATCCAGATCGCGCGCATGCTGGGTGCAATACCGATCGCCGTGACGCGCAGCACCGCAAAGGCCGGGGCTTTGCGCACCCATGGCGCGGCCCATGTCCTCGCGCCCGGCGACGGCCTCGCGGCCGAGGTGGCGCGGATCACCGACGGCAAGGGCGCGCGGCTGGCGTTCGATCCGGTCGCCGGCCCCGAGGTGCTGACGCTGGCCGAGGCGCTCGGCGCCGGCGGCACCCTGGTGATCTACGGCAACCTCAGCGGGCAGGGGGCACAGACGCCATTTCCCTTCAACGCCGCGGTCGGCCGGGGCCTGTCGGTGCGGGGCTACCTGGTGTTCGAACTGCTGCGCGACGCGGCACGGATGCGGGCCGCGCGCAGCTTCATCGAGGCCGGCGTGAGCGCCGGTGCCCTTCGCCCGGTGATCGACCGGGTCTTCCCCTTCGAGCAGATCGTCGCCGCCCACCGCCATCTCGAATCGAACGCGCAGGTCGGCAAGGTGGTGGTCGAGGTCACACGATGATTCCGCCCCGATCGCACCGCTGATCCGGCCCGCCTGATCCCGGACCAAAACCAGAACCAGAATCAAGGAGACAACATGAAGATCCGTGCTGCAGTTGCCCGTACCCCGTCCGCCCCGCTGTCGCTCGAAACCCTGGAGCTGGAGGAGCCGCGCGACACCGAGATCCTCGTCCGCGTCGTGGCGACCGGCGTATGCCATACCGACATGGTGGTGCGCGACGGCATGCTGCCCACGCCGCTGCCGGTGGTGTTGGGCCATGAAGGCGCCGGCGTGGTGGAGCGGGTGGGGCGGGCGGTGAGCAAGGTCGCACCGGGCGACCACGTGGTCATGAGCTTCAACTCGTGCGGCACCTGCCCGAGTTGCTTCGACCACGCCGCGAGCTACTGCCACGAGTTCTTTCCGCGCAATTTCTTCGCCACCCGCGCCGATGGCAGTACCGCGCTGTCGAAGGAGGGCGAGCGCATCCACGGCAACTTCTTCGGCCAGTCGTCGTTCGCCACCCATGCGCTGTGCCACGAGCGCAACGTGGTCAAGGTGCCGAAGGACGTGCCGCTCGAACTGCTCGGCCCGCTCGCCTGCGGCGTTCAGACCGGTGCGGGCGCGGTGATGAACGCGCTCGAGGTCGGTCCGGGCAGATCCTTCGCGGTGTTCGGCGCGGGTTCGGTCGGATTGTCGGCGGTGATGGCCGCACGCGTGGTCGGGGCGACCACGATCATCGCAGTGGACCTGAATGAAGACCGGCTCGCCTTCGCCCGCGAAGTCGGGGCCACCCATGCGATCAACCCGAAGAACACGGATGCGGCCGCCGAGATCTTGCGCATCAGCGGCTACGGCGTCGACTTCGCCCTCGATACCACCGGCCTCGCTCCGGTGATCCGCAGTGCGGTGGGCAGTCTCGCGCCGCGGGGGACCTGCGGCATCCTCGGCGCCTCGGGGCCGGGCAGCGAAATCAACCTGGACGAGGTGCACTTCATGAGCGGCGGGCGCCGGCTGATGGGCATCGTCGAGGGCGAGTCGACGCCGGAAACCTTCATCCCGATGCTGATCGGGCTGTATCGGCAGGGGCGCTTCCCGTTCGACAAGATGGTGAGGTTCTACCCGCTGGAGCACATCAACGAGGCCATTGCCGACTCCGAGGAGGGGCGTGCGATCAAGCCGATCGTGAGGATGGCGGCGTGATCAGGCCGGTGCCGGACCGCTTCGTCCCAGGGGGCAAGGCGACACCGTGCCGGGTCGTCAATGGCCCCGGTCCGGGGCAAGCGGAGTCGGCGGGCGCGGCGTAACCCGAGTGGACTGCATTGTTTCTTTCGCCGGTGGGCTCCCTCCTCTTCGTCCCTCTTGCCCGCCGGTTTCATGTCCGTCGCCCCGATCTGCCGGGCGGCGGACATTTTTTTGCTGTCTTCGAGCGCCGAGGGCGTCGCCGGGCCGGCACCCCGGATGGTGATCGCGGGGACGGTAAATAGGTTTCATTGGATAAGTGAAATTACGTTAAACAGAGCCGCGTCAGGACTTCTTGTGGACTGCTTCGTGGCGCTACATGTCCTTTACGAAAACAGAATTGCAGTGGACTGCGAATGCGTGTTTACCTTTTCGCTCAATTCGTCTAATGTTTATAAAACATAACGAAATGTGAAGCTGGTCGTGGGGCGTGACAGCGGTTGGGAAGGCTTCTCTCACGGTCCCGGACGACGTACTCATCTTCAGGAGACAAGGAATTCCATGAATCACGCTCTTCACAACGGAGGGCCGTTGAGGTCCCGCACCACGGACGGCGCTCGCCGCTGCCGCTTCGCAGTCTTTGCGCCTGGCGCGTTGCGGGAGGAATGTCGATGAACGCCTTTGCCCACCCCCGCTATCGGGCCGTCGCGGTCGGCGGATGCGTCGACGCGCAACTCGAAAGGCGTACCGACGGCACGACCCTGCTCACCTCGACCGAGGCACTCAAGCCCTTTCCCGAGGTCCTGAATGATTGTCTGGCGGAATGGGCGCAGGTTGCGCCCGAGCGGACCTTCGTCGCCCGCCGCGACAAGGGCGGCGACTGGCTGCGGATCTCCTATGCGCAGATGCTGGCGCGTGCGCGCGCCGTTGGCGAAGCCCTGCTCGCACGGCCGCTGTCGGTCGACCGGCCGGTGCTGATCCTGGCCGAGAACAGTCTCGAACACCTGGCGCTGGCTTTCGGCGCCATGTTCGCCGGCATTCCGTATGCGTCGATCTCGCCCGCCTATGCGCTGGTGTCGCAGGACTACGGCAAGCTGCGCCATATCATCGGCGAGACCACGCCGGGGCTGGTGTTCGTCTCCAGTCCGGCCTACGGCAAGGCGATCGCCGCCACCGTCGGCGCCGATGTCGAGGTCGTGCTGGGCGAGGGGACGCTGTCCGAGCGTGCGGTCACACCCTTCGCCGCACTGCTGGCGACCGCGCCAAGTGCCGCGATCGATGCGGTGCGATCGCGACTCACGCCCGACACCATCGTCAAGTTCCTGTTCACCTCGGGCTCGACCAAGCTGCCCAAGGGCGTGATCAACACCCACCGCATGCTGTGCGCCAACCAGCAGATGATCCGCCAGTGCCTCGCCTTCGTCGCCGAGGAGCCGCCGGTGCTGGTCGATTGGCTGCCGTGGAACCACACTTTCGGCGGCAACCACAACGTCGGCATCGCGCTGTACAACGGCGGCACGCTCTACATCGACGACGGCAAGCCCACGCCGCAGGGCATCGCCGAGACGCTGCGCAATCTGCGCGAGATCTCGCCGACGGTGTACTTCAACGTGCCCAAGGGCTTCGAGGAAATCGCCGCGGCCATGGAGGGCGACGACGCGCTGCGTGAAACCCTGTTCCGCTCGCTGCGTGCCTTCTTCTTCGCCGGTGCCGGTCTGTCGCAGGTGGTGTGGGACCAGCTCGACCGCCTGGCCGAGCGCACCGTGGGCGAGCGCATCCGCATGATCACCGGGCTGGGGATGACCGAGACCGCACCGTCGTCGATGTTCGCGGTCGGCACCGATCTGTGCTCGGGGCATATCGGCCTGCCGATCCCCGGCGTCGCGGTCAAGCTCGTGCCCCTCGAGGGCAAGACCGAAGTCCGCTTCCGCGGCCCGAACGTGATGCCGGGCTACTGGCGCGCACCGCAGCTCACCGCCGAGGCCTTCGATGAAGAAGGCTTCTATTGCACCGGCGACGCGGTGAAGTTCATCGACCCGGCCGAACCCAATCGCGGGCTGATGTTCGACGGGCGTATCGCCGAGGACTTCAAGCTGTCCACCGGCACCTTCGTCAGCGTCGGGCCGATGCGGGCTCGGATCATCGCCGCCGGCGCGCCTTACGTGCAGGACGTCGTGGTGGCGGGCATGAACCGCGACGACATCGGCGTGATGCTGCTACCGCGCGTCGATGAGTGTCGCAGGCTCGCCGGACTGGCTGCCGACGCCGCGCTGACCGAGGTGTTGCATGCCGCACCGGTGCGCGCGTTCTTCCAGGAACTGGTCGACCGGCTGTGGCGCGAGGGCACCGGCAGCGCCAACCGCGTCGCACGCGGCCACGTGCTGGTCGAGCCGCCGTCGATCGACAAGGGCGAGATCACCGACAAGGGCTCGATCAACCAGCGCGCGGTGCTGATGCATCGCGCGGCGCTGGTCGAGGCGATGTACGAAGGCCGCGCGCAGGATCCGTATCTGCTGCTGCCGCGCCGCGAGACGGCCCAACAAGGAAACGCAGCATGAGCGAACAACTGGTCAAGACCTCGATCGACGACGGCATCTACACCATCACCCTGGCGCGCCCGGAAAAGCGCAACGCGGTCAGCGACCGCCTGCTGGCAGCGCTCGAAGCGGCGCTGATCGCCACTCCGGAAGGCACGCGGGCGATCGTGCTGGCGGGCGAGGGCGAGCACTTCTGCGCCGGGCTCGACCTCGCCGAGCACCAGCACCGCGAACCCTTCGGGGTGATGCAGCACTCGCGCGGCTGGCACCGCATCTTCGACCGCATCCAGAACGGCGGCATCCCGGTGATCGCCGCGCTGCAGGGCGCGGTGATCGGTGGTGGGCTCGAACTGGCCACCGCGACCCATGTGCGGGTGTCCGAACCGAACACGATCTACCAGCTGCCCGAAGGCCGTCACGGCATCTTCGTCGGCGGCGGCGCCTCGGTGCGAGTGGCCAGGATCATCGGCCCCGGCCGCATGTGCGAAATGATGCTGACCGGGCGCATTCTCGATGCCGATGAGGGCCTGCGCCTGGGCCTCGCCCACTACCTGGTCGGCCCCGGCGAAGCGCTGGCCAAGGCCCAGCAACTGGCACGCCGCATCGCCGAGAACGCACCGATCTCCAACTGGGCGATGGTGTCGGCGATCTCGCGCATCGACAACATGGCCACCGACGACGGCTTCTTCGTCGAGTCGCTGACTGCCGCACTGACCCAGACCAGCCCCGAGGTCGCCGAGCGCATCGGGAGCTTTCTCGAGCGCAAGGGCAAGGGGCCGCAGACATGACGCATCGGGAGCAAGCATGAAATTCGACCACAACACCTTCATCGTCACCGGTGGCGCTTCGGGCCTCGGCGAGGCCACGGTGCGCGCGCTGCACGCCGCGGGCGCCAACGTGGTGATCGCCGACCTCAATGTGGAGCTCGGCGCCGCGCTCGCCGCCGAACTCGGCACACGCGCCGCGTTCAACCGCACCAACGTCGCCGACGAAGCCGACGCGAAGGCGGTGGTCGACCTGGCGCTGGCGCGCTTCGCCGGCCTGCACGGGCTGGTCAATTGCGCCGGCATCGGCACCGTCGGCAAAGTGCTGGGCAAGGAAGGGCCGATGGCCCTCGATAGTTTTGCTCGCACCATCCAGGTGAACCTCGTCGGCACCTTCAACATGATCCGGCTCGCGTCCGAGGCGATGGCGAAAGGCGAGCCCCAGGCCGACGGCGAGCGCGGCGTGATCGTCAACACCGCCTCGGTCGCGGCCTACGACGGTCAGATCGGCCAGGCCGCGTACTCGGCTTCGAAGGGCGGCATCGTGGCCATGACCCTGCCGATCGCACGCGAACTGGCGCGCTCGGGCATCCGGGTCATGACCATCGCGCCGGGCCTGTTCCTGACCCCGATGATGCATACGCTCCCGCCCGAGGTGCAGCAGTCGCTGGCCGAATCGGTGCCTTTCCCGCAGCGCCTCGGCCAGCCGGCGGAGTTCGCCAAACTGGTGTGCTCCATCGTCGACAGCATCATGCTCAACGGCGAGACTATCCGCCTCGATGGCGCGATCCGGCTTGCGCCGCGCTGAACCGGAACATCCACGGCCCGGCACCGAATGCGCCGAATGCGCACTGTGCTGCGGCCACCTCCACGACGACAAGGACTGAGAGCCTGAGGACCACCATGAAGACAGATGAGCTGATCGCAATCGACATCCACACCCACGCCGAAGTCTCCTGCTGCCAGTCCCACGACCACTTCGGCGAGGAGTTCGACCGTGCGGCCGACAAGTACTTCGGCTCCAATCACCGTCCGACCATCGCCGAGACCGTGGCCTACTACCGCGAGCGCAAGATCGGCCTGGTGATGTTCACGGTGGACTCCGAGACCCAGATCGGCCGCCGCCGCATTCCCAACGAGGAAATCGCCGAGGCCGCACGCGAGAACAGCGACATGATGATCGCGTTCGGCAGCATCGACCCGCACAAGGGCAAGATGGGCGCGCGCGAGGCCCGCCGCCTGATCGAGGAGTTCGGCGTACGCGGCTTCAAGTTCCATCCCACGGTGCAGGGCTTCGATCCCTACGACCGCTTTGCGTGGCCGATCTACGAGGTGATCGCCGAGTACAAGCTACCTGCGATCTTCCACACCGGGCATTCGGGCATCGGCAGCGGCATGCCGCGCGGCGGCGGACTGAAGGTGGGGCGCTCCAATCCGATGCTGCTCGAGGACGTCGCGATCGACTTCTCCGACATGCAGATCGTCATGGCCCATCCGAGCTGGCCGTGGCAGGACGAGGCACTGTCGCTGTGCCTGCACAAGCCCAATATGTGGATCGACCTGTCGGGCTGGTCGCCGCGCTATTTCCCGCCGCAACTGGTGCAGTACGCCAACACCCTGTTGAAGGACCGGATGCTGTTCGGCTCGGACTTCCCGCTGATCTCGCCCGATCGCTGGCTCAAGGATTTCGAGAAGGCCGGCTTCAAGCCCGAGGTCCATCCGCTGATCCTGAAGGAAAACGCCAAGCGCCTGCTCGGGCTCGCCTGAGCGGCCGACACCCATCGTCCCGATCGTGACCGGTCCGCGGCGCCCGGCCCCGACGGCTTCGCGCCGGCGGGGCCGGGCGCCTTCATTGCTGGCATACTCCCGCACGCCATGAACTCTCCAAAGCTGAAAGCACCGGCCCCGAAAGCCTCCGCGCGTCCGCACCCGGACGCCAGGACGGGCCCCGCGCGTGGCCCCCGCCCGGTGGCCGACGCGATCGACCATGCCGCCCTCGGCCATCTGCTCGGCTATGCGATGGCACGCGCCGACGTCCAAGTGCGGCCCGCGTTCCAGGCCTGCATCGGCGAGCCGCTGCAGTTGCGCCCGGTCGAGTTCTCGCTGCTGGTGCTGTTGCTGAGCAACGAGGATGTGACCCAGACCCGGCTCACCCAGGCGCTGGCGATGTCGGCGCCCAACCTGACGACGCTGGTGGATCGCTTGGTCGAACGCGGTCTGGTCGCGCGCGTGCGCAGCGAGCAGGACCGCCGTGCGCAGCTGGTGTGCCTCACCGCGGCCGGGCGCGAACTCGCCACGCGTGCCCGCGAGCTGTCGCTGACGATGGAGGACGAGGCGCTGTGCGCACTGAGCGCAGCCGAGCGCGCCATCCTGCTCGAGCTGCTGCATCGGGTCGGACGGTCCGGCGGCGGCTGATTCGGCGCCTTGCGGCATCGGCCGCGGTGGGCGGACAAGGCTATGCGATCACGGCGCGGGCCGTGCCTCGAGGTACTGCTCCACCAGCCTCAGCAGCGCCTTGGACTGATAGCGCTCGGCAAGCCGGCGAAGACGCTCGGCAAAGGCGTGGTAGCGCGGGTCGAGCCCCGCGATGCGTTCGGCCTCCAGCCGGATCGCGCGCATGTTGCCCTGCAGCGCGAGTTCGTGCAGGGCCGTCAGTTCCGCCAACGGCGGCGGAACCAGCGGGCCCGGGGGCGGTGCCTCCGGTGCCGAAGGTGTGGGCGGCGTGTTGTAGATCCACTGCAGCTTCAGGAGGGCTCCGACATGGCTCAGCAAGCGCTCCAGGTGTATGGGTTTGGGCAGGAAGGCATCGGCCCCGGCCGCCAGACTGCCCTGTGCGTCGCTGCCCGAGGCGCTGGCCGATACTGCGATGACCGGCAGGTGCATCGCCCCGCCCGCGCCGCGCAGGCGGCGGGTGGCCTCGAGCCCGTCCATTCCGGGCATCACCGTGTCCATGACGATGAGGTCCGGGTGCGCCGAGGCGGCTTTCTCGAGTGCTTCGCGGCCGTCGGCGGCCTCGAGCACGATGAAGCCGAGCGGGGCCAGCATGTCGTGCATCATGCGGCGGTTCTCCGTCAGGTCGTCGACCACCAGCACCGTCTTGCGCGGTCCGGTGTAGCCGCTGACGACCGCGTCCGCAGGTGCGGCCAGCGCATCCGCCTGCGCGATCGGCAACTCGAGCTCGAACCAGAACGTGCTGCCTTCGCCGACGCGGCTATTGATGCGGATCTCGCCGCCCATCCGCCGGACGAACTGGCGGCTGATCGCCAGCCCCAGGCCGGCACCGCCGATGCGTTGCCGGGTGTCGCCGGCCTGTTCGAACGGCTGGAAGATCGTCTCCCACTGCTCCTCGGCAACGCCGATCCCGGTGTCCCGGACCTCGAAGCGCAGACGGGAGGGGGCGACGAGGGACACGGCGAGGCACACCTCGCCGTGGTCGGTGAATTTGATCGCGTTCGACAACAGGTTGAGCAACACCTGGCGCAGGCGCTTCTCGTCGGCCATCACCCGCTCGGGCAGGTCGGGCGCCAGGGTGCAGTGGAAGGCGAGTTCCTTTTCTTCCGCCTTGACCCGGACGATGTCGCCGATAACGAGAAGGAAGGGTCTCAGCGCGAGATCGCCGGGGTAGAGGTCGAGCCTGCCGGCCTCGAGCCTGGCGAGGTCGAGGATGTCGTTGATCAGCGCGAGCAGGTGTTCGCCGCACTGCTGGATCACCTTCACGCCCTCGATCTGGCGGTGGTCCAGTGTCCTGTCGCGCTGCAGGATCTGGGCGTAGCCCAGGATGCCGTTGAGCGGCGTTCGCAGCTCGTGGCTCATCTGCGCGAGAAATTCGCTGCGCACCCGTGCGAGCCGCTCCGCCTCGCTCAGGGCGGCCTCTCGCGCCGCATCCACTGCCTTGCGCGCACTGATGTCGCGGGCGGCGCCGGCCGTGCCCAGCACCGTGCCGTCCTCGTCCACCATGGGCGCCTTGTAGGTCTCGATCCAGATCGTTCCGTTGACGTCGGCAAGCGCTTCCTCGACGGTCTTGCGCTGTCTCGACTCCATGACCTCCTGGTCGTCGGCGCGATAGGCCTCGGCGAGTTCGCGTGGCCACAGGTCGAGATCGGTCTTGCCGACGATGTCCTCCACGGTGCGTCCACACGCGTGGGCAGTGGCCTGGTTGACCGCCAGAAAGCGGCCCTCGGTGTCCTTCAACCATGCCAGCACCGGCAGGGTGTCGATGAGCGTGCGCAGGTAGCGGGTTTGCTGGCGCAACTCGGCAGTGCGTCCCTGGACGCGGTGCTCGAGCGTCTCGAGTACCGCGCGGAGCTCGCCGATCATGGTGTTGAAGGCGCGCGTGAGCTCGCCGACCTCGTCGGGCGCATCGATTTCGACCGGCCGCAACCACTCGGGCGCGGGTCGGCCGCCGCTTTCCCGCGTGGCGCCGCCGCGTCCCTGGAGCCCGATCGCCTTCACCGCGGTGGTCAGCGCGACGACCGGGTTGATCAGGCGTCCGATCAGGAGGATCCCGGCGATGAGGCTGAGCAGGAGGATCAGCGCGGTCGCCGAGAGGATGGCGGCGACGGTCTGGCGGATGTGCTGCAGGGTCGCGTCCCGCGAGGTGGCGAGGCCGAGGACCAACGCGGGACGGTTCTCGAACATCCAGGTCTCGAGCGCGGCGTAATAGGATCCCCGCTCGTCGGTGACGATCCCCTGCCAGGCGGGCGGCGCGGTGTCGGCGGGAAGGGCGCCGAGGGAACCCACCATGGCCTCGATCGGCAGACTCAGGTGGGCGATCTGCTGCCGGTGGGTGCCGCTCGGCGAGAACAGCGCGGGGAGCTTCCCGGTCCGGGCCGAAACCTTTTGCAGCTCGGTCGGGCCGATCAGCTTGCGGAATACCACCACCGCAAAGGTGGCCGCGGCCGGGCGCGGGGCGACCGCCCGCGCCTTTTCGCCGGTGCCCGCGACCGCCATGTCGGAAACGAAGCGCCTCTTGGGCTGGACGTCCGAGTCGGTGAGCACCTCCTCGATGATGCCTTGCACGGGCACCGCGACCTCGACCACGATGTGCCGCGGGTCGGAGTAGTCGAAGGAGATGCGGGGGTGATCGGTCGCAGGCCGTGCGTAGGCCGGTGGCTGGCGGCTTTCCTGCCAGGCCGGCCAGGCCCCGATGGGCAGGCTGCCGTTCGCGTCGGAGGCGGTGGCGAGCCACACGTTGGCGCCGTTGCCGCGGCGCAGCGTCATCCCGGCCCCGCTCGCCGAGACGTGGTGGCTGAGCGCGCCCTGGGTGAACACCGAGATGCTGGAGAAGCCGCTGGTACGCAGCACGAGGTGAAGGCGATTGATGGATACCGATTTGAGGTAGCCCAGGGTCCTTTCGGACTGGCGCCAGGCCTCGGTCGTCAATGCGTCGTCGTGGTCGAGCTCGAGGACGACGAGCTCCGCCAGCTGATTGAGCAGGGCGCCGTCACTGACCGCTGCGAGCGCGCTCTCCCTGAGATGCAGCGTGAGCTCCTGCAAGTCGTTCTGCCAGGCGAGCAGCTCGAGCCTGAGGACGGCGAAGGCCGAGTCCTCGTTCTGACGGTCGGTGAAGTAGGAGGCGAGCAGCGCGTGCAGCGTCGTGGTCAGCACGAGGCTGCCCACCAGCACGAGCAGGATCTTCCGCTTGATGCCGAGCCTCATGGCGGGGCCTTGCCCGCGAGCGCGGCGTATCGGGTTGCCGGATGGGTCATGGCCAGGGGTACCCGCGGTGCCGGGCAATATCCTCCTCTATGCGCAGGGTAGCCCGGTCGAGCTCGGCCTGCACGTCCGCGCCGGCGATGATCGCTTCGACTGCCTCCGAGAATGCGTTGCGGATCGCGCCGTAGCCCGGCGTCGACGGCCGCGGTACGCCGGCACCGGCGGAGAGTTGCTGCGCAAAGACGCGCAAGGGGCCGCGCGGCCCGTAGAGCGGCGAATGTGCCAGGACGGAGCGTCGGCCCGGCACGGCGCCGTTGATGCCGGTCATGCGCACGATTTCGGCGCGGGACAGCAGATGCTCGATAAACTTCCATGCCCCGGCGGGATGCGGGCAGGTGCTGGAAATGGTCCAGTTCCACGAGCCCATGCCGGTCTTGATGCCGTGGCCGAAGTCCGGCAGGGGGATCAGGACCAGATCGTCGCCGAGCGCACGGCGATAGACCGGGTACTTCCAGTGCCCGATCCACGACAGCGCGGCACGCCCGGTCTCGAAGTCGTCGGGTCGGTCGTGCACGGCGCGCGCCCATCCGCGCGCGAACCACTGCTGGAAGCGTTTCATTGCCGCGACCGAGTTCGATCCGTTGAGAATGCCGCGCGGCGATCGGTGGTCGGCACGGTCGACGAGATCGCCGCCGAAGCCTTGCAGGATGGGGGCATAGGCATAGCTGTAGAACTCGCTGCTGCGCACTTGGGTGTTGAAGCTGAGGGGGTAGTCGACGTCCTCGAGTGTGGCGAGCCGCTCCAGGGCCTCCTCGAACTCGGCCAGGGTCCAGGGTTCGTCGACGGTGGCGATGCGCACCCCGGCGGCCTGCAGGTGGTGGCGGCTGCCCCACAGCGCCAGGCCCGAGTCGAACTGCGCCAGACTGTACAGGTGCCCACCGTAGCGGCCCTGCGCCACGATCGAGGGCAGCAGGTCGTCGAGCAGCTCCCGCGGGACGAAATCATCGAGCGGTTGCAGGTAGCCCGGCCACGCGAAGGTGTAGACGAAAGGTCCGTCGACTTCGAGCACGCAGGGCAGCGTGCCGGTCATCGCGGCGGTCTGCACGCGATCCTCGTAGTTCCGGTAGATGGAGGGAAAGACCTCGGCGCGGAAACCGCGCTGGCTGCGGTTGAAGGTTTCGGCCGCGTCGTGCAGTGCCTCGAACTCGGCGGTGAATGCCGCGCTGTGCGTCCACACGCTGATCGTGACGGGCGCCCCGGTCCGGCCCTTGGCCGCGGCCGGGCCATGGCCCGACGTGAGCAGGGTGATAGCGAGGGCGGCCGCGACGGCGAGCGAGGCCGGCCGTCTGCTAGAAATCATGGCGGAGGGTGACGAGGACGCTGCGGCCGTTGATCGAGCGTGCGGTGTTCACGCCGTCCGCGGTGACCCCGGCGGCGGCGTTGGGCGCCTCGGTCAGGCCGATGGTGTCGAACAGATTGTGGCCGTGGACCGAGAGCCGCAGGCCCCTGGCCAACTCGTAGGACACGTAGGCATTGACCTGGGTGAAGCCGGGGAGGACGAAACCGTCGCCCATCGGTGAACGGGTCTGACCGATGGCGTTCACCCCGGCGCCGAAGCGCGCGGCGTCGTAGGTGAGGCTGAGCTGGTAGATGAGGCGCGGATTGATCTGCTGGCCCTCGTTGGCGGGGTTGATCTCGTCGCGCGTGACCCGCCCGCGCGTATAGGTGAGGCCGCCGCTCGCGCCGAAGCGGCCGCGGTACCAGGCGGCCTCGAGTTCGACGCCGCGGGCGACGAAGCTGCGGTCGGTAAAGCGCGTCGTCACCGAGGTCACGTCCTGGTCGGTGACCGTGGTCGTGGCCTGGAACAGCGTGGCGAAGATGCGTGCCCCCTGGCCCTGCCACTTCAATCCGCCCTCGATCTGGCGGACGCGGTTGATCGCCACCCGCGCGTCGACGCTGCCGTCCGCCTGCACGCCGCCGCCGAACAGCAGCCGGTCGGCGTTCGCCCGGCCGCCCTCGCTGGCCCGCCCGAAGACGGCGAGGCCCGGGCGCAGCAGGTAGTTGATGCCGAGGGAATAGGAGGTGTAGCGATGGGTGTAGTCCACCGGCAGGGAATTGCGGCGCTCGGCGACCGGCACGTCCTCCTCGGGTATCTGGATCGAGCCGTCGCCGTCGACATCCATCGTCCTGGTGCCGCTCGCGCTGGTGTAGCGCCCGGAGGCGCGGGCGATGTCGTAGCGCAGGCTGGCATCGACGTTGTAGGGGCCGCGTTCCCAGTTCACCGCGAGATAGGGGGCGTCGGTCTGATAGCGCACATCGAGGCTGCGCACGCAGCAATTGCCCCAGAAAGGCTCGCCGTAAGCGACGAGGCCGTTCTGGGTGACGACCCGGCCCTGCGCGTCGACCACGTCGAGCAGCGCGGCATCCTTGCCGCGGACCTCGAGCAGATAGGTGTTCCAGTGCCAGTCCTGGACGATGTCCTGGCGCGACTTGAACCAGCCGGCGGTCACCGCGGTGGTGCCCGCGGCGGCGCTGCCGAAGGTCCTGGTGAGCTGGAGATCATTGGCGACGTTGCCCATATCCTCGAGGGTGGTGTTGAACAGATGGGTCCGCACCGCGAGACCATTGCCGTTCAGGCTATCCGGATCGGCAATGGTCTGCCCCGCCCGCGGGCCGGTGGCGTAGCGCAGCGTCGCACCGGCGCCGCCGATGTCGCTCGCCAGCGTGGTGGCGCGCGCCACCTGTGCCGGGTAGGGGCCGATGAAGCCGCCCGAGGTGGCGGCGATGCGGAACTTGTTGTCGATCTTCCAGCCCGCGCCCAGATCGAACGAAGCCTCGCCGCCGAAGGCCTGGCTGCGGGAATCGTAGCCGTCGGCGATATCGGTGGAGATGCGCTTGCCGTCGGTGCCCACCGCGAGATCGCGGCGCCAATGGCGCGACTGCATGGCGCCGTCCCGTACGTCGAAGCCGGGCAGCGACTTCACCCGCGGATCCGAGTTGGTCGCGGTAATGGAGACGGGCACCGGCAGATAGACCGGGGCATTGTCCTCCAGCACCTTGAAGTTGAAGCGGATGTAGCCGTTGCCGAACGCGCGTGTCATGTTGCCCTTGAGCTGGCCGCCCGACTCGGCGGTATAGCCTACGGTGCGCGGGCCTTCGCCATTGCGATGGAAACCGCCGAGGTGGAAGCGCCAGTCCGCGCTCAGCGGTCCGCCGTAGGCGAAATCGACCCGCGTCTGGTCGAAGTCTGCGCCGCGCGAGAGCCCCACGCTCCCGCCGGCGACCTCCCCGGTCCGGCTGATGAAGTTGATGACGCCGCCGGGCGCGTTGCTGGCGAAGGTGGCGGCCGCGCCGCCGCGGATCACTTCCAGTCGGTCGAGGGTGTAGTCGACGCGGACGAAGGTGTCGGCGGTGGCGAAGTTGATGTCGCCGAAATCGAGCACCGGCAACCCGTCTTCCTGGAACTGCATGAGTTTGGCGCCACCGCTTTGCGGCAGGCCACGCGCCGAGACGTTGGCATTGCCTTCGCCGCCCGAGGCCTGGGCGAGGATGCCGGGAACGTTGCGCAGGATGTCGGCGGCGTTGCCCGGTGCCGACTGGCGGATATCCTCGGGATAGAGAACGCTGCCCGATGCGCTCGAACGGATGCGGGTGAGCGGATTGGAGGTGGCGGTGACCACCACCGCGTCGAGCGGGTCGTCGCCGCTGCCAGTTGCCGCCGCCGCTTCTTCCCCGTGCCCCGCGTCGCCGGCGGGCACGTCCGCCGCCGGGTCCACCGCGTGGGCCAACCCACCGATCAGGATCGTCGCTGCCGTGAGAAGGCGGTGGGTGAGAGGTGCGCGAGCTCGCATGATCCCGGCCTGCCGATGGTGGCCTGCAAAGATAACCCCATCCGCGGCGCAAGGAAATGGACTTCGTCACGATCGGCCAGGGGGCGGGCGAGATGGGCGGTTCGAGACCGTGGTTGCGGAACGCACGCCGGAGGTTTTTTGCCTCCTGAGGACGTACGCAGCGTCGCTACGCAATGACCCGCGGGTCGCCGTAGATGACGCGATGGGCGGCCAATGCAAGGGGCTGCCCGTGTGCGGGCAGCTATTTCTTGCTCGCAGACTCAGCACGATGACGCCGTAAGCGGATTCGAAGGCCGTGCGGCGCAAAGAGGGGCGCCGCGTGCGGTGTACAAGATGTCGGGCATATTTCGGGCAACACATCGGATGGCGCTAGTTGGCGCATCTATGGCATCAACTCGCGCCATTCTGGTCCGGGATGCGTAATTGCCCGATCGCGTATTGAAGTCTTTAATATTTACAATACATTACAAGCAGGCCACCGCCGGACGCAGGCCGCGCAGTGCGGACCACGGGCCGCAACAAGGAGATGGACCGGCAATGAACGATCGTTCGCATCAACCCGCGCGCAGTCGCATCGGCATCATCACCGGTTCGGGCCCGGAGGCAGGGGTGGACCTGTGGACCAAGGTGCTGCGCGCCAATCGCCAGTTGCTCGGGGCGCGCGGAACCTGCGTGCAGGCCGAGGTGCGGCGATGAAGCGGCGGATCTGCATTCTCTACACCGGCGGTACGCTCGGCATGAAGGCTTCGGCCGCAGGCTATAGACCCGACCGCGGCCTGACGCAGACGCTGGCCACCTGCCTGCCGGCGTCGGGCGAGGCGAACATGCCGCTGTGGGAAGTGTTCGAGTATGCGCAACTGATCGACAGCGCCGACGCGCAGCCGCATGACTGGCACACGATCGCCGCCGACATCGCGGCGCGCTACGACGCATTCGACGGCTTCGTCGTCATCCATGGCACCGATACCATGGCCTACACCGCCGCGGCGCTGTCGTTTGCGCTGGTCGGCCTGCGCAAGCCGGTGATCCTCACCGGTTCGCAGATTCCGCTGACTGCGCCGCGCAGCGATGCGCTCGGCAACCTGCTGGGCACCATCCTGATCGCCGCGCATCATCCGGTGCCGGAGGTTTGCCTGTATTTCAACGCCAGACTGCTGCGCGGCAACCGCGCGACCAAGCTGGCCGGAGCGGATTTCGACGCTTTCGACTCGCCCAATCATCCGCCGCTGGGGCGTGTCGGCATCGATATCTCGATCGACACCAAACAGGTGCTGGACATGCCGACGGCCGAAGCCTTCGAAGTGGTCGCACCGGGCGCGCATGAGGTGGCGGTGCTGCGTCTCTACCCGGGGCTGTCGGTGGCGCGCCTGCGGCGCATGCTCGAACCCCCGCTCGGCGGCCTGGTACTGCAGACCTATGGTGCCGGCAACGGCCCGGTGGGCTTGCCGGGTTTCCTCGACGGCCTGAACGAAGCCTGCGAAAGCGGCGTGGTCATCGTGAACCTGACCCAGTGCACGCGTGGCTCCGTCGATCAAGGCAAATACGCCACCGGCTCGGCGCTTGCCGCTGCCGGCGTGGTGGGCGGCTACGACATGACTGTCGAGGCCGCACTGACCAAACTCCATCATCTCCTTTCCCTCGGTCTCGCTCCCGAGGCGGTTCGGCGCCGCATGCAGGATGCGGTGTGCGGAGAACTCACCCAACCGGGCGCCGGTGGTGCCTGAAACGCCGGGTCGCCCGGACCCGAAAATCACGGGCAGTGAATGGTCTTGCTGTTCGGCAGCAGGGCCGGGTATGTGTCTCATTGAAGTGCAGTGCCCCCGCACCGATGCGGTCCGGTCGGTGCGGATCGCACAGTGTCTTTCTCAACCCCGGTGGCGGATCGTGGCGCATGCCATGACTCGTCTGGGTCGCCAGTTCGCGTCATGTACAGCCCGGTCACAAGGGATCTGGCTGGCGTGAGCCTGTCTCGACCGTAAGACAAAACATCAAATCATGGAGTCGCAGAGATGGAATACATCACGAAGGTATTTACCGTACTCGAAGACCTGACCTGGGGCTGGTCGCTGATCCCCATCCTGGTCATCTTCGGGGTGTTCATGACGATTGTGACCGGCTTCGTCCAGTTCCGGTTTTTCGGGCGAATGTTCCGCGTGCTGATGCCCAAATACCAGCATGCCGACCCCAACCAGATCAGCGCCCGGCAGGCACTGCTGATCTCGGTCGGCGGGCGTGTGGGCGGGGGCAACATCGCCGGCGTGGCGGTCGCGATCACGCTGGGCGGCCCCGGTGCGGTGTTCTGGATGTGGGCGATCGCGCTGGTCGGCATGGCGACCAGTCTGGTCGAATGCACCCTGGCGCAGGTCTATAAACGAACCAGCAGTGAAGGAACCTATCGTGGCGGCCCTGCTACCTACATCCGCCACGGCCTCGGCACCCAGTACGGCTGGCTCGGCGTGGTCTATGCGGTGTGCCTGATCGGATCCTTCGCCTTCGGCTTCAACGCCTTCCAGGGCAACACCATCGCCGGTGCGGTCAACGAGAGCCTGGGCATTGACCGCCTGTGGACCGGCGGCCTGCTGGCGGCGATCACCGGCTTCATCGTCTACGGCGGCATCAAGCGTATCGCCAAGGCGGCGGACGTGGTGGTGCCGGTCATGGCGCTGAGCTACATCGGCATCGCGCTGCTCATCATCGTGATGAACATCTCGGAGCTGCCGCGCGTGCTGTCGTCGATCTTCGCCAACGCCTTCGGTCTGGAAGAAGCGGTCGGCGGCGGCATGGGTGCGGCCATCTCCCAGGGCCTGCGTCGCGGCCTGTTCTCCAACGAGGCCGGCCTCGGCTCCGCACCCAACGTGGCGGCGACCGCGGACGTGCATCACCCGATCAGCCAGGGCATCACCCAATCGCTGTCGGTGTTCATCGACACCATCCTGGTGTGCTCGGCCACCGCGTTCGTGATCCTGCTGGGTGACGTCTATGTGCCGGGTGCCGAAGGCGTCAGCGGCGTGATCCTGACGCAGCAGTCGCTGGTGTCGCACCTGGGCGAGTGGACCAAGTACTACCTCACCTTCGCGGTCTTCCTCTTCGCCTTCAGCTCGATCATGTACAACTACTATCTGGGTGAGACTGCGCTGGTCGAACTGATCGACAATCCGACCGCGGTGCACATCCTGCGCTGGGCGGTGATCGGTATCGTGCTGCTCGGTGCAAGTGCGCCGGGTGCAACCTCGGTGTTCTTCTTCTCCGACCCGCTGATGGGCGTGCTTGCGCTGGTCAACCTGCTGGCCGTCCTGATGCTCTTCCCGGTGGCGATGCGGGTGCTCAACGACTATCGCCAGCAGCTGAAGGAAGGCAAGGAACGGCCGGTGTTCGACGCAGCGAAGTTCCCCGACCTCGACATCGACCGCAGCGCGTGGAAATAAACGGGTAGCGGCCCGGAAGGGCGGGTGGCGTGGTGCCTCCCGCCGATCAGGGCGCACCTGCAAGCGCTTCTCGCCCACCATATCCAAATTGGCAGGCGCGCCAACATCCCCTGCTCGCGACGGGAGCTGGGCCGGCTTCGGGAGTGTCAACCGCGCCGAGCCGCTTCGATCGCAGCGATGTCGATCTTTCCCATTTCCATCATGGCTTCGAACGCGCGCTTGGCCGCCGCCGGATCAGGATCGGCGATCGCGGCCATCAGGACGCGTGGCGTGATCTGCCACGACAGTCCCCATTTGTCCTTGCACCAGCCGCATGCGCTTTCCTGACCGTCGTTTTCGACAATCGCGTTCCACAAGCGGTCCGTTTCGGCCTGGCTGTCGGTCGCAACCTGGAACGAGAAAGCCTCGTTGTGTTTGAACGCCGGGCCCCCGTTCAGGCCGAGACAAGGGATGCCCATCACCGTGAACTCGACCGTCAAGACATCGCCCTGCTTGCCTGCCGGATAGTCGCCCGGCGCGCGATGGACCGCTCCCACCGCGCTGTCTGGGAATGTCCCGGCATAGAACGTCGCGGCGTCCAACGCAGTGCCGTCGTACCACAGACAAATCGTGTTCTTGCTGATCATCTTGGTTCTCCTGGATTGGGCGAGATACGCGCATTCAAGCCGCTCCGGCAGCCGGGCTTCTTCGGCAACTTGCCTACCATGGGGTGGCGCGCATTGCTCAACAACCGATGAACAATCAGGTTCCGATCAACAGCCAAGGAGCCTGTCATGGAATCCTACGAGCATCGGGAACCCTGGAACAAGGGAAAACTGGATGGGCGGAAGGACCCGCTCAAGCCTGAAGGCATCGGGGCCACCCGCATCCACCCGCAGACTGAACTCGAGAGGAGGGTCCTGGCTCTGTTCAACCTGGTCATCGACACTACGCTTCGCGGATGCGACCTCGTCAGTCTGCACGTTCGTGACGTGACCCATCTAAGCAAGAACGACCGCGCAACGCTGTCACCTGCGGGGGACGCCATCGAACAGGAGGTCTCAAGGTAGCGATTGTGCGAGTCCGTCGTTCTCAGTACGTACGATTTCCTGGATCGCCTTCATGACTGTCCGGCACGCCAGGGTGAGTTCTCCATGGGGCGACATGGAAAGGGCGATATGCCGTGGCACCGACGGCTCGACCAATCGCGCAGCTGCAAGCCGACATTCCTTGGCTGCGGCGGATAGGGCATAGGGCCCCAGCAACGCGTACCCGCCGCCGTCAGCGACTACGTGGGTCTGAAGTGTGAGGCAGTCCGCCTCCAACACCACATTGAGTGAGATGCCGTGCTGAGAACTGAGTTGGTCGAGGCGGTCACGCCAGCTATTCGGCCGACAGAAGAGGACAAGTGGCAGTTCGTGCAAGGCGGCAAACGGAACCGTCGCCTCCGCCGTGAGCGGATTGCCGGCGGGTCCAACGACATACGTTTCCGTTTCGACCAGGTAGATGTCGCCATTGCGAGCGGTGGAACTGTGTCGAAACAGAATCGCCAGATCCAGATACCCGTTCTCGAGCCACGTTTCGAGTTGTGCTCCCTGTCCTTCCCGAACAACGAGCTGGATCATGGGAAACAGCGACTTGAGTCGGAAATACAGTTTGCTGATCAGGGGGTGCGCGGTCGAAGGCAGGATGCCGAGCCGTACGGTGCCAATCGGGGTTCCAGCTGTTTCTCGAATGTCATTGGATAGCTGATCGGTGCTCGCCAACCAGGTCCGTACCTTGGGGGCGATACGCTCGCCCAGCTCGGTCAGGACGACCCCCCGCCCCGTGCGCTGAAACAATCTACCTCCGCACTCCCGTTCAAGGTCGCTGATCTGCCGACTGACGTGAGGCTGACTTGTTCCGTAGGCAACGGCCACCTTGCTGAGGCTACCGAGTTCAGCGGCGTCAATGAAGAGTTTCCAAGTGTTGTAGTTCATACACGACCGCACCTTGATATGTCTGAAAAGTATACCTGAAATGCCGGAAATTCCTCTTCTGGCATAGCAAATCCATCTCTAGACTTGCCTTCAAGCTTACCGGAACAGAGATATCTGCCCGATGAGCTGCAAATCAAGCCGAAGTCGGAAAGCTGATTGACGACTGAAATGCCTTGAATAAATACAAAGGTGGAGACAAGTGATGAAAAATAGTCAAAAGACGTCTTGCGCGCTGCTTGCAGGCCTGATCAGTAGCGTGCCGGTCGGTGGTGCGCTGGCCGCAGAATCCGTGGATATCTACGGCGTTATTGGCATCCATGCTGGCAGCATCAAGCGAAGTGGCGAGGCTGAATCGTCGCGGGTCATCAACGGTGGTGGACTGCAGACTTCTTTCCTGGGTTTCAAGGGGCAGGAAGACCTTGGCAATGGACTGAAGGCGCTCTTCGCGCTGGAGGCTTTTTTCCGACCGGATACCGGTGAGTCTGGTCGCAGCGCGACGGACCCGTTCTTCTCTCGCAATGCCTGGGTGGGGATCGAAGGCGGGTTTGGACGTGTCAGCCTCGGCCGCCAGACCAACCCCACCTATGCGGTGATGTCGCAGTTGAGCCCATTTGGCGCCTCGGTGGTCTTCTCACCCCTTACCGTTCAGTCCTTTGTATTGCCCTATGGGCGCAACATCCTCGGCGACTCGGTCTGGAACAACGTCGTCAAGTATGCGACGCCAAACCTGCAGGGCTTCCAGGGCTCCTTGCTCTATGGATTGGGCGAGGTCGCGGGCAAAAGCGGCTACGCGAATACCGGGGCACACGCGACTTACCGTTCGGGCAAGTTCATGGGCGCGGTCTCGGTACAACGGGTGCGCATGAACGTCACGACCGCGCTCGCGGAGCCCCAACGCGCCTGGCTGGCGGGCGCAACCTACGATTTCGGTCCGGTCAAGCTTCACGGCAGTACTGTCCGCACGCGCATCGATGACGGCGCTTCCACCCGTCTCTACGATCTGGGGCTGTCGGTGCCGGTCTCGGCGCCCGGCAAGCTGTTGCTCGAGACCGCCCATTCGCGGATCGACGTTCCGAACGTGGCCGATGCGCGCCGTACCACCACCTCGTTTGGCTATGACCACCGCCTGTCCAAGCGTACCGATGTGTACGCGGTCTACTCGCTTGACCGGAAAACCGGAGCGTCGTCGGCGAACTCGGTCGCAGTCGGCATTCGCCACCTGTTCTGAAAGTGGCGCGCACCCAGGGAACATTGGCGACGAGTGTGTTCTTCAAGCTTGCGTTTCTCTGGCGCGCCCCGCCCATTTTTGCTCAAGAAACCGAGCCGGAACTGGAAACGATATACCTCCCATTCTCCGCACTCCGACGACGTTTTCGAGCGAATCCGCGTGCAATAGCACGCAACCCGTTGATGCGGGCGGCAAGCACCATCGGTCGCGTGTCCCTCGCATCGTAAGTAATATTTCTTGACTCAAGGAACTGACATGAAAGAGATCGATCTCCGTGGCCTCGTCCCCGCTCCAGTAACGCCCTTCACCCGCGATGGCGCCGTCGATTACGACGCGATCAAGCGCATCGGCAAGTGGCTGGGCGGTATCGAAGGCGTGAAGGGCCTGACCGTGCTTGGTCACGCCGGCGAGGGCACCTTCCTCGAACGCGATGAGCAACTGAAGGTCATCGAAGTCTTCCGCGACTCGGTGGGTGATCAGCTGCCGATCATCGCCGGTATCACGCTCGAAGGCACCGCCGTAGCAGCCGAAGAAGCCAAGCGCGCCGTCAGCGCGGGCGCTAGCGCCGGTCTGGTGTATCCGTCCCACGGCTGGTTGCGCTTCGGTTACCAGAAGGGCGCGCCGCAGGATCGCTACAAGGCCATCTACGAAGCAAGTGGCCTGCCGCTGATTCTGTTCCAGTATCCGGATGTCACCAAGGCCACCTACAGCCTGGAAACCATGCTCGAAATCGCTGCCCTGCCCGGCGTGTTCGCGATGAAGAACGGGGTGCGCAACATGCGTCGCTGGGACACCGAGATCCCTGTTATCCGCAAGGAGCGTCCGAACCTGCAGATCATGACCTGCCATGATGAGTACCTTCTGCACACGATGTTCGATGTCGATGGTGCGCTGGTCGGTTACGGCTGCATCGCGCCCGAGCCCCTGATCGAGATGATCGCCGCCGGTAAGGCAAAGGACTACGCCAAGGCGCGTGCGCTGCACGACCGCCTGCTGCCGGTGACGAAGAATGTCTATCATCGCGGCTCGCATATGGAAGGCTCCGTCGCACTCAAGTGGGCGCTTGTCGCCCGCGGCATCCTTGAGCACGCCGAGGTTCGCTCGCCGCTGCTCCCGCTCGATCCGGGCGCCGAAAAGGAAATCGCCGACGCGATGCGTGCGGCCGGTCTGGGCCGCGTGCTCTAACTCGGTCGAAGTGGATCCCGCAAGCTTCGGGATCCACTTCCCTCACAACGGACAACACGCGCACCGAGGCGGCTAGACCTCGCGACGTACTGTTTCCAGGAATCACCGCAATCCATTGAGGAGACAAGAAATGCGAGACATTTCAAGAACGCTTGCCCGCTGGTCAACAGCATTCCTGCTGGGTGGCGCGGTCACGTTCTCGGCACACGCCGAGACCATCCGTATCGGCGCCATGCCTGTCGGATCTGGCTGGTACGTCGCTGCAGCTGCAGTAAAGAAGACGCTCGAGGAAACGGGAACCGGCCTCTCCGCAGAAGTTGTTGCCCGAGGGGGCGGAGTGGCAAACCCGATGGTGGTTCAACAGGGCAAGGCGCAGATCGCCCTCTCGAACGTGGCAACCTCGCAATGGGCCATGAAGGGAGAGCTTCTCTACGCCGGGCAGAAGGCGCCCGATATCCGCTCGCTCGTGGGTGGACTCAACCCGGTCTTCATCGGCGCGATCGTTCGCAACGAGTACCTGAAGGAGAACGGCTTCAAGACGCTGAAGGACATCCTCGAATCCGGCAAGCCGGTGACCATCATGATGAAGCCGCCGGGCTCGAACATTCCGCCTGCGGTGGATGCGATCCTCAAGGCGCATGGAACCAGCGTGGAGAAAATCAAGGCTGACGGCGGGAGCATCCTGCAGATCGATTCATCCCAGATGGCGAGCATGATCCGCAGCGGACGTGCGGACCTTTACTTCGATACCATCCTGCGCGGTCACCCCACCATTCAGGAGATCAGCCTGACCGGGGATGTGAGCTTCATCGACCTGTCTCCGGAAGCGACCGCTGCGTTGGCCGAGATCGGCATCGTCAAGGACGAGATACCCAAGTGGTTCGATATCCAGAAGGAAAGCACGATCGGCGGAGACTACGGCACGCACCTTATCGCGCATAAGGATGTGTCCGACGAGGTGGCCTACAAGATCACCAAGGCGGTGGTTGAGCACATGGACAAACTGGCCGCCGACTTTCCGGCCTGGAAGGCCTTCGTTCGCGAAAAGGCCGCGAGCCCCGAGAAGAACGGCATTCCGCTCCATCCCGGCGCCATCCGTTACTACAAAGAAATCGGCCTCCTTTGATTTCACGGACCGGCGTTCGCGCCGGTTCCCGAAATCCATCCGTAACGTACCGGGAAAAGAGAAATGGTCACCAACTTCAACTCAACGATGCGCGATCCGAAGACGTGGCTCGCGCTCGGGTTCATTACATTCCAGTTCTGGATTCTGTTCAACCCGCAGCAGCCTCACCTCGAAAGACCTGCGCATCTCGTCATCGCGCTCCTCCTGACTTTCCTGGCCTTGCCGCTTTCCGGTACAAGACTGCCCAAACTCGTCGAGCGCAGCCTGGACGGACTGATTCTTCTCGCCACGGTTGCAGTGGGGGCCTACTACTGGCTTGAAATGCCGCGGCTTACGACGCGTATCGAGAACGTATCACCCATCGAATGGTACGACGTAGTGCTTGCCTGCACCCTGGTGTTGCTACTGCTCGAGGCCGTTCGGCGCACGGTTGGCATGATCCTGCTCGTGGTGATTCTTTGCTTCATGCTTTATGGCGCGTTCGGTTACCTGCTTCCCGGCGCAATCTCCTTTGCCGAGATCACCTTCGAAGAGTGGTCGGAAATTCTTGCCATGACCACCAGCGGGATCCTCGGCGTCACCACCGAGACCTCGGTGAGCTTTATTTTTTACTTTATCGTTTTCGGCGTGGTTTATAGCGCCGTCGGGGGCGGGCAGCTCTTCATCGACATCGCCATGCGGATGGTCGGCAAATCGCGCGGCGGCGGCGCCAAGGTTGCCATCGTCGGCTCCAGCCTGATGGGCACGATTTCGGGCAGCGCCGTGGCCAACGTCACCGCCACCGGGGTGTTTACAATCCCGCTCATGAGACGGACCGGCATGTCGGGTGAGCGCGCCGCGGCGACCGAGGCCATTGCCTCGACCGGCGGCCAACTCATGCCGCCGATCATGGGCATCGCCGCATTCGTGATGGCGGAACTGCTCGTCATTCCCTATGCACAGATAGCCCTTGCCGGTGTCTTCCCGGCGCTTGCCTTTTACTTTGCGCTGTTCGTCTCCGCCGATCTCCACGCCCGCAAGCACGGCGTTGGCACGCTCACTGACAAGGATTTTGCGGGTATTGCGCCGGTGCTGCCGCGCATTCACATGATCGCGCCGGTGATCGTGCTGGTGGCGGGGCTGATGATGGGTTACTCGGCCCAGATCGCGGTGACCCTCGCGACAGTGACCTGCCTGGTGGCCCCCTTTCTGCGTCGCGAGACGCACTATTCGCTGCGCGATCTGCCCGCAATGGTGATGGAAACGGGCAAGCAGGCGGCGATCATTGCGGTGCCAATCGCGGCCATCGGGATCGTGATCGCCGTGGCGATCCAGTCGAACCTCGCACTCAAGTTTGCTTCCGGTCTGATCTCCGTCGGTGGCGGTTCATATGCCGTGTCACTGATCCTGGTGATCCTCGGCTGCATCGTGATGGGAATGGGCCTGCCCACCGTGGCGGCCTACATCATCGGCGCCATCCTGTACGTTCCTGCGCTCGAAACCCTGGGTGTGGCACCGCTCCAGGCGCACTTCTTCGTGATGTACTTTTGCATTCTGTCGATGGTCACGCCGCCGGTCTCGCTGGCTTCGTTTGCGGCTGCGGGTGTCGCCAAGACCGATGCGATGAAGACGAGCATGGTGGCGTTCGGGATGTGTGCTGTCGCCTTCCTCATTCCCTTCGCGTTCATTGCGGACAAGGCCTTGCTGTTCCAGGGGTCGTATGCGGAGATCGCCGTTGCCGGTTCGGGTCTGCTCGTATCGACCGTGGTCTGGGCGATGGGACTCACCGGCTTCATTTCACGGGACATGAATCTGGCAGAGCGTGGGCTTCTGCTACTGTGCGGCGCGGCAGCGATGATTACCCCAACGGGGAGCCTCATCTGGTCCGTGTCCATGCTCACGAGCCTGATCTACGTTGCGCTGCATATCGTGATGGCGAGGCGGCGCCCGGTCCAGAAGGCCGTTACTGGAAAATGAAGCAATCCTTTTTTTGGAGGCTCTCGCCGTGACTGTTCAACCCCCCGATTCGTTCCTGTTTCCCCCCACGGTGCACAGCCTCACAATTAGCGACAGCGCGGTGCGTTTTCCGGTGCGGCGGGTGTATTGCATTGGCCGCAACTACGCCGACCACGCCCGTGAGATGGGCCACGACCCCGATCGCGAGCCGCCCTTCTTCTTTACCAAGCAGCCCGACAGCCTGTTGCCCAATGGCAGCGTGTTTGCCTATCCGCAGGCAAGCGCCGAGGTGCACCACGAGGTGGAGATGGTGGTGGCGATCGGCCGCGGCGGAGCCGACATCCCGGTCGAGTCGGCGCAGGAGCATGTGTTCGGCTATGCGGTGGGCCTCGACATGACCCGTCGCGACCTGCAGACCGAGGCCAAGCGCATGGGCCGGCCGTGGGAGATCGGCAAGGCCTTCGATGGTGCGGCACCGTGCTCGGCGATCGTGCCGGCGGCGCGCATCGGGCATCCATCGAGCGGTGCGATCTGGCTCGACGTCAACGGCGAGCCGCGCCAGCGCGGCGATATCGGCGACCAGATCTGGCGCGTGCCCGAGCTAATCGCCCACCTGTCGCGCTACTTTGTGCTCGAGGCGGGCGACCTGATCTTTACCGGCACGCCGGCGGGGGTGGGGGCGGTGAAGGTGGGCGACCGCCTGCACGGCGGTGTGGACGGCATCGGCACGATCACGATCGAGGTCGGCGCGGCGCTGTAATGTCGCCTCAGCCTGCCGGCCCCGGAGTACGCGGCTGGCCGGCGACGAAGGCTTCGATGTTGGCAATCAACAGATCCGCGAGGGTCTGCTGTCTTGGTCCGAGGCCCGGGCCGCACGCGGGGCCAGGATCACGTTGGGGCAGTTGGCGGATGCGGACGTGTGGGTCGGGAGGAAGGGCCGGTCGTCGAAGCTGCGGCAGACGGCACCCGACCCACTGCAGGCGGTCAAGCGCGCGTAGGCTCTACGGCAGGTTCCGCGCTTTAACGGTCACACAGCACCAGCCGCGTTGGCGATTACCCTGGATCTACCCGTTCGTGCAGTCGAAGCTGCTAGCTCCCTGTCGGAGAGCTTTACAGTTGAATATTGAAGAGCAAATCAGCAGGATCTAGATTTCTGATACAAAAGAAATTTTTTTTTGGCATGTATTTCGCTTCGTCGGCTTTGAGCGCTTGCTTCGGTGAGGTCCGCTCCGCCGTGGTCAAAACGTGAAAATGGGGGGATCAATGAAACCGAGATATCTGCTTAAGCATCTGGCGGCGGCCAGTCTAATGGTCTGCTCTGCCGCGTCACAAGCGGCAGTAGTGTTCAGCGACAACTTCGATGCCTCGGTGGCGGGGCTAAATGTTGTGCCGACAGGCTGGACTGTGAGCGACGGTACGGTGGACGTCGTGTCGGGTGGGTTCTGCGTGGCCGGTCAGTGTGTCGATCTTGACGGTTCGACCGGAGACGCCGGTATTCTGTCGCGTAGTTTCGGGCTGCTTGGCGGGGTAGACTATTTGCTGAGCTTCGATTTGTCCGGCAACAAGCGGGGTGGTACCGATGACGTCCTCATTACGTTCGGGACCTCGACACTCTTCTTCGATGACCTACTCTCCAGTTCCCCCTACACGGGGTACTCGCTTGGTTTCACGCCGGGCAGTGATGGCGTCTATTCAATTTCGTTTGCGAACGCCGGTGGCGACAACGTTGGCGCACTATTGGACAACGTCGTCATCACTTCGCTTGATGACGGGCCAACCGGGGTGCCCGAGCCCCATAGCGTTGCGCTGGCCGCACTAGCACTGGCCGGCTTGGCCTTCACACGCCGCAACAGGACTTAGTTGAACGGCTTCTTGAGCGAACCCGCCCACGTGGCGGGTTGTTGGTGTGATGCCGCCAGTATGAGCCTGCTAATGCGCGTAAGAATCCCGCAATAAGTTGATTGCAGCAGACGAAGTGAAGCGCACCAGCATCAAGATGAGCACTCAGGCCAAGGGCTGTCCTGATACAGCCACCACCATACCCCCGCATGCTCAGACCTGATCTAACCACGCTCGGAATTGCCATGGACGCTTTGCAGATGGACGGACAAATACCTGCACAGGCCAGGAGCAGGAAAGTGTGGCCGTGTTCTGACCGGCAGGTGTCTGGGTCGAGCTGACGCCCGACAGACCGGTCAGTTGGGGTGATGACCGGCAGCAGTTGGCCGGTCGCCTCCATTCAGTGGTGATACCACAGAGCCGACCGTCAGCTTGCGCGGAGAAGCTTGGGCGACAGCTTTCGGCGATGTCACCCTGTACGTGCAACCGGCTAGGAGCGGACATCCCCGGCGAACCACCAACTTGACGCGGACCCGACATTCAGCCAGGAATCTGTCCAGCTCACGCCTCGAGGCTCGCGCAGACGCGTTGCAGCAGTGCCCGCACTTCCTTGCCAAGCGCATGCACTTCCGGTTTGTCGACCAACTGCAATACAGCCTCGGGATCCATGAACGCAACCGTTATGGTTCCATCTGCTTCCTCGCGGACGACTACGTTGCACGGTAGTAACAAACCGACGTCGGGGTCGGCCTCGATCGCGCGGTGTGCAAGCGGAGGGTTGCATGCACCGAGGATGCGATACGGCCGGCGTTCGATATTGAGCTTGGTTTTCAGCGTCGCCTTCACATCGATATCGGTGAGCACGCCGAATCCTTCCTTTTTCAGGGCCTCGATGACTGTCGCGACGGCAGCATCGAACGGGAGCCTCAACTGAGTGCTGAATGCGTACATGGATCGGTTCCTTTCAGGTGATGGAACATTTGGGTCGGAGTCGAAATTTCATCTGATGATCACCAGGGTCACAGTTCGGAACCCGGTAGTCGGTCCTGCTACTTCGCGGGGCGGGCGTCGGGGTTCCGGGGGTCGGCCGTCATTCCCTGCTGGTCCATCATCATCTGCATCATGTCCACGCGCTTCTGCATCATCTGCATCTGCACGTTGGCGTCCGCCGGTTGCCCCTTCTGACCCATCATGCCGCCGCCCATGCCGCCCATCATCGCGCCCCCTTGCATCATCGGCTTCATCGTGACCATGCCTCGCTGCATTTCTTGTCGCTGCGCGTCCATCACCTTCTGGCGGTCCTCGGGTGTGGTGGCGCTGGTCATCTTGTCGTGCAGCGCCTACATTCTTTTCATGTGCTCGTCCATCTGACCCATATTGCCGCTCATGTTCATGGATGGGTCGGATTGTGTGGCCACGGCAGCGGGATTCTGTGCCGGGGTCTTCGCGTCCTGAGCCAAGGACACCCCCGCGCTTGCGGAAAGCAGAACCAAGGCACCGGCAATAGCTGCAAGTGATTTCTTCATGTGAATCTCCAGATGAACCGATTGACAAGCGGGCAACGCACGCGGATGGCGCGCGAGCCCTGAGGGAAGCAGCGTCCCATGGAACTGGCGGGTGCGCCGGCGGAGCGTCGGTGACGCGCTCGGCCGCTACGCCGGCTTACAACGTGAGGCAGACGAAGCGCAGGGAGAAGATCTGAGCCGGTGGCGGATGTCCATTCCGTACCAATCGGCGATTCGTCGCAGAAATCGGCCGCGACCCGAGCTCACTTTCCCCTTCCCTTCATGACCAGGACCACGACACCGACAAGCACGGCGACAAGCACGAGGGGCCCCCATACCCCGCCGTATCCACCCATCCAGCCCATGCCCGACGCGCCACCATTCATCATGTTTCCGTTCTGTGCAAATGCGACGCCGGCGGCCAGCTGAGACGCCGCACCAACAACAAAACCAAGCAAGGTCTTCATGAATTTTCCCAAGCGAAACGATGAAACCGGCAGACCGCATCGGCGAATGAAGCCTGAGACTGAAAGGTCGTCACGCCGCCGAGCGAATCTGTACCACGAGAGCCAGACTTCACACGCTCCCTCACCGGGCGCAGCTACCTTTTGGAACAATACTGATTCGGAATCTGTACCGACATTTTCACACTAGGCTCATCGGTCGCCGACGTCTGTGCGGCGGCCCACGCAACCCGGCTTCAACGGTGGGCTTCATCGAGGCGCAGGCGTCGTTGCCGGGAAAGTGCATCCGGGCGGCTTGCGTGCGCCTTTACCAGCATCAAGTAGCGTGTTTGACGTTCGACGAGAGTTGCAATCTGGCTACTGCGATTCCCGCACAGTAGATCACCTTCCCAGTGCCCTGGCACGGCCCGATCTTCCGCTATGGCAGGGCGCTCGCTGATCGATACCGCGTCTAGGATTCTGCGGCGATCATCTGAATTTTGAGTGTGATGACGTGAACGGCGCATTGCTCGTGTGCGCCGCAGATGTTGCAACAACTTCTTCTTCAAGACGCCTCAGGCTCAAATACACAGGCTGCGGTAGATGGTCTCGTGTGACACTTGGAAAGTCGCATCGTGCGGGTAAGTTCGTTTCAACCACCCAGCAATCTGCTCAGGTGACCATAGCCATTGGAGTTTCGCTGCCACGATGCGTGCCAACGTGCGGTTTTCAGCCAGTCTACAGATCTTGGGGCGACGTGTCCGATCCCAGGCTGCCTGGTTAGCCCGATAGCGTCCCTGACCGCCGTTTCGGTTGATTTCGCGGCCGATGGTGGAAGGGGCAAGTTCCAAGTGTGCTGCGATCGAACGGACCGAACAGCCCGCAACCAGTCCCCGCGAGATCTCTTCGCGTTCGGCTTGGGACGGCGCCAAGCGCGATGGTTAGAGCCGCATCATGTGACTTTTCCGGGACGACTCGAATCGAATCAGTAATCTGGACCTACCCATCAACTCGCACTGAAGCTTCAACCACCAGGCGCCTACCGTAGTCGCTTACGTCGAGCACATTGTTCAAGGGCGACCTGCATGAACACACTTGAAGTCCTGGCTGTTCGGAAAGGGGGCAACTCGATGGCGGGCGGGAGGCGATCTCCGTAGCGGGCGATCCATTTAGCAGGCGATCGGACTCTTGCCTGACCACCGTGTAGCACTCGCAGGTTCGCGCTTCCAGCC
>NZ_JBDGKX010000011.1:0-191293 GCF_057656155.1 Azoarcus sp. Soil_N_20
TAGTGCTTGGTCGGCAGCAGTTCGAGCGGCCCCGGGGCGTTGGCCATCACGCAGGTGATCGCCGCCGCGTCGGCGCCAATGATGCGCGCCACGATCCCGCCCTCGATGTCCCAGAAGCCCCCGGTTTCGGTGCCGGCACGAAAGCGCCGATACACCACCGGCGCGCCGCCCACCGGCTGCACGCCGTGCACGACGCCGAGCACGAGCTCGCCGGCGAGTTGCGCCGCGCGCCGCGCGACCAGACCGCCCATCGAGTGGGTGACCAGGATCACCCGCCCCTCGGGGATGAACTTGCACGCCGGGCGGGCGTACCACGCCAGGATGTCGCGGATGCGGGCCACCAGCCGCTCGGCTCCGCGCTCGTTGCTCTCGAGCCAGTTGTAGCCACAGGCCCACACCGGATAGTAGTAGTCGTCCAGACGGGCGAACTCGGCCTCGTCGAGCTTCTCGCACACCCCTTTCACCGGCCGCCAGTCGGCGAGGATGTCGGAGTCGACCGGCTCGGGTTGCGGCCAGCGGTCGTCCACGGTGCCGCCGCCGGGGCCCGAGCCGGCCTTCTTCAGGGTCATCGCGACTTTCCATTCGTCCATGATCCGGGCGCTGCGCTGGCCGCAGTCGGCGTACTGGTCGTTGAGCAGACGTTCGAGTTCGGTGAGCACGGTGCCGTAGCTGTCCCAATGGATTTCGCCCCAGCCCCGGCGGCGGGCTTCGTCTTCGGTCAGCGTGTAGGTGCTGCGGGGGAGAGAAATCGGGCCCCTCGAGTCCACTTCGCAGTGCGCCGGGGTCAGTTGCTTCTGGCGGTCTTTGTTCTCCTGGCGACGCCGTGCTTTCCACTCATCGAGGCCGGCCCACAGGCCGTTGGGCGGTCGCCACGCCGGCGCCTGGTCGTCGTCAAGCGCCCTGGTCGCACGCAGGTTGGTGCCCATGATGCCGGGCACGAAGATCACCGGGATTACGTGGCGTCGGGGCGCCACCGCCAGTGCCCGCACCTTGAAGCTCTCCGGGCTGCACACCGAGGCGAACATGGGGTTGCCGTCGTCGTCGAACTGCAGGGCGATGCGGCGGGTGGCGTGGCGGTGGACGGGGGTGGGGGTCGGCTTGGGCGCTGCATGGGGCTCGGCCGCTGCCACGTCATTCGGAGCCATGTCTGCACCTCGATGCCTGATGACAAGAGATTCGAATTATGACAATCGGATTCGTTCGAATCAAGGATGAATTGCCTGTCGGCGACCATTGCCGGAGTCGAACGGAATAGCCTGTTGCATCTGGCAACGCTTCTCTGCGCTTCTTCGCCCGCCGGCTCGGCCGCACATTGCTGAATGACGCCTACAATGCATATGCAGTCGCCGGCCCGCTCCCGAATTGCTTCAGCATCTGAACGCCCCCTTCAAACCGTTCCCGGAGTATGCATATGGGCATCATCTCGACCATTTTCATCGGCCTGATCGTCGGCCTCATCGCGCGTCTGCTCAAGCCGGGCAACGACCAGATGGGGTGGATCCTGACCATCCTGCTCGGTATCGGCGGCTCGCTGCTCGCAACCTATGGCGGCCAGGCGATGGGGCTGTATCACGCGGGCCAGGGCGCGGGCTTCATCGGCTCGATCCTTGGTGCGATCGTGCTGCTCGTCGTGGTGGGCCTGATCCGCAAGCGATGACGCCCCCGGTTTGGCCATGCAGCGGTAACGGCTGGTAATCATCGACACGTCACCGCAAACGCAGCGCGACGATCGGTGTCGAAACTTCACCTTGCCCATGCGGAGTAGCCGACCATGTTCCGATCGCCCTTTATCGCTGCCGATGCGACCGACCCGGACTGGCACACCGCGCTCGGGCGCTGCCTCGTTCGGCTGGAGCACGAACTGAAAGCCGTGGTGACCCGCGACGATCCGGTGGAGTTCAACCTGGGCTGGTGCTATCTGACCGACCATTTCGCCGCCGATGCGGAGGACATGCTGGCCGAACTGCAGCACCGTCTGCCGGGCGTGAGCTGGACCGGCACGGTGGGGCTGGGGGTGGCCGCGAACGGAGCCGAATATATCGACGAACCGGCGCTGGTGTTGATGCTCGCCCCCTTGCCGCGCACCGCGTTCCGGCTGTTCTCCGGGCGCCAGCCACTGCGGCCGGACGACTTTGCGGCGCACACCGCGCTGGTGCATGCCGATGGCAGCGCGCCCGACCTGCAGGACTTGTTGCCGGAACTGGCCGAACGCACCGCAACCGGTTATCTGTTTGGCGGCCTGTCCTCGTCCCGCACCCGCACGCTGCAGATAGCCGATGCGGTGCTGACCGGCGGGCTCTCGGGCGTGGCCTTCAGCGACGAGGTGGGGATCATCTCGCGGGTAACCCAGGGCTGCCAGCCCTTGGGGCCGCAGCGTGCGGTGACCCGGGCCGAGAACAACGTGGTGATTACCCTCGACGGGCAACCGGCGCTGGCCTGTGCGCTGCAGGACCTCGGCCTGAGCAACGACCTGCCGACCGACGAGATGGCACACGCGCTGGCCTCGACCCTGGTCGGGCTGCGCCGCAGCACCGGCTACGAGGAGAACACCCCGGGCCGCTTCGGTTCCGACACCCTGGTGCGTCACATCGTGGGACTCGACCCCCGCAGCCGGGTGCTCGCGGTCGCCGAGGAGGTCGAAGCCGGCACGAGGCTCGCCTTCTGTCGTCGCGACCCGGACGCTGCGCTGGCCGATGTGAAGCGGATCGCCACCGAGATCCGGGACGACCTCGCAATTCACGGCCAGCGCGTGGCCGGGGCCATCTACGTGAGCTGCGTCGGCCGCGGCGGCCCTCACTTCGGCAGCCCCAACGCCGAACTGGAGGCGATCCGCGATGTACTGGGCGAGATGCCGCTGGCGGGTTTTTTTGCCGGCGGCGAGATTGCCCGCGACCGGCTGTACGGCTACACCGGCGTGCTGACGGTGTTCACGATGGCGGCGTGATGCCAACCGGCATGACAGGCACCGCCCACAGTCACAACCCGACCATGGAGAGACCGATGGCAACCAGACTAAGAACAACCCTCGCTGCCCTGTGTTGCGCAGGCGCATTCGCCTTGCCCGCCACCGCGGCCGCAGCGGACGGCATTCGCCTGACCTGTGGCGGGATCGGCGTCGATGAGTCGGCACAGCTGCGCGCCGATGCCGGCAAACACGCGCTGACGCTCCTGTTCACCACCGCCGACGGGGCCTATCTGGCCGGCGTGCGGACCCGGGTCGACGACCCCCTGAACGACCGTGCCGCAGAAGCCGAATGCGGGCCGATCGGACAGGTCGACGTGGAAACGGCGGGGCGCTACCGGGTCAGCACGGAATTCGGCGGCGAAAAGCGGACGCAGTGGTTCGACCTCAAGCCGGGCGGCGGCGCAAAGGCGACGATGCGCTGGACCGAGTAGGGCGCGCGGCGCAGCACCGGCATGGCCGGTGAGCGCTGCGCCGATGCGACCGCGCGGACGTATTCAAACATTCGCCGGTCCGATCGATAATGGCGCCATGAATCCCGACCTGCGCCAGTTTGCCCCCGCCACCGAACGCAATCGTCACGTCATTCTGCCCATCCTGCAGCGCGTGCTGCCGCCGGCCGGCACCGTGCTGGAGATCGGCAGCGGCACCGGCGAGCATGCGGTGTTCTTCGCCGGTGCGCTGCGTACGCTGACCTGGCAGCCGAGCGAGGCCGACGAGGCGGCGCTGGCCTCCATCCAGGCCTGGATCGACCATGCCGGGGTGCCCAACGTGGCCCCGCCGCTGGTGCTCGACGCGAGCGCACCGCACTGGCCGCTGATGCGGGCCGATGCGCTGGTATGCATCAACGTGATCCACTACTCGCCATGGCCAAACACCCCGGCCCTGCTCGCCGGCGCGGCGCGGGTGTTGCCCCCGGGCGGCGTGCTGTATTGCTATGGTCCCTACCGCCGCGGCGGCTGCCACACCGCACCGAGCAACGAGGAATTCGACGCCTGGCTCAAGCGCCGCAACCCGCACTTCGGGGTGCGCGATATGGAGGCGGTGGAAGCCGAGGCGACCGCGTGCGGGCTGCGTCTCGACGAGGTGATCGAGATGCCGGCGAACAACCTCAGCCTGGTGTTTCGGCGCGCGTAGTCCGGCCCTTCATTCAGCCCTTCGGCACCCGCCCCATCAGGTAGAACTCCTCGTTGGGCGGCGTGGCGGCCAGGTGCACCAGGCGGTTGCTCATGCTGAAGAAGGCGGTGATCGCACCGATGTCCCAGATCGCCTCCTGGTCGAAACCGTGGGCAAGGAGGGGTTCGAGGTCGGCGTCCTCGATCGTGCCGCCGCGGGTGGACAGCTTGAGCGCAAAGTCGAGCATCGCACGCTGGCGCGGGGTGATCTCGGCCTTGCGGTAGTTGCCGGCGAGCTGGTCGGCGACCCGCGGGTTCCTGGCCCGGATGCGCAGTACCGCGCCGTGCGCGATCACGCAGTACAGGCAGTCGGCGGCGGCCGAGGTGGCAACCACGATCATCTCGCGCTCGGCCTTGCTGAGGCCGACATCCTTTTCCATCAGCGCATCGTGATAGTCGAAGAAGGCACGGAACTCCGCCGGCCGGTGGGCCAGCATCAGGAACACGTTGGGAATGAAGCCGGCCTTTTCCTGCACGGCGAGGATGCGTTCGCGAATGTCCTCGGGCAGGTCGACGAGCTCGGGTACGGGAAAGCGGCTGATGATGCTGTCGGACATGATGGGTCTCCTCCCTCTTTGACGGTCTTGTTTTTTTCAGCGGTTTACATCGACCACCACGCGGCCCCGGATGCGACCGGCGAGCAGGTCGGCCGCTGCCGGTATCGCTTCTGCGAGCGTAATCTCGTGGGTGATGAGGTCGAGCTTGGCGATGTCGAGGTCGCGGCCCAGCCTGGTCCACGCTTCGAGGCGCTCGGCACGCGGGCACATCACGCTATCCACCCCGACCAGGGTCACGCCGCGCAGGATGAAGGGCGCCACCGAGGACGGAAAATCCATGCCCTGGGCCAGACCGCAGGCGGCCACGGTGCCACGATAGCGGGTGCTGGCGCAGACATTGGCCAGGGTGTGGCTGCCGACCGTGTCGATCGCGCCCGCCCAGCGCTCCTTCGCCAGCACGCGGCCAGGCTCGGTGAACTGTGCGCGGTCGATGATCTCCGCGGCCCCGAGCGTCTTCAGGTAGCCGGCCTCCGCCGCGCGGCCGGTGGAGGCGACCACGGTGAAGCCGAGCCTGGCCAGCAGCGCGATGGCCACGCTGCCCACTCCGCCGTTGGCACCGGTCACCAGCACCTCGCCGTGATCCGGGGTGACGCCATGGCGTTCGAGCGCCATTACGCACAACATGGCGGTGTACCCGGCGGTGCCGATGGACATCGCCTGGCGCGGCGTGAACGCGTCCGGCAGCGGCACCAGCCATTCGCCGTTGAGCCGCGCCTTCTGGGCCAGCCCGCCCCAGTGGTTCTCGCCCACGCCCCAGCCGTTGAGCACCACGCTGGCACCGACTGCGACGCCCTCGTGGGTGCTCGCCTCCACGGTGCCGGCAAGGTCGATGCCCGGCACCATCGGAAAGCGGCGCACCACCGGGCCCTTGCCGGTGATGGCGAGGCCATCCTTGTAGTTGAGGGTGCTGTACTGCACCTTCACCGTGACGTCGCCTTCCGGCAATTGCTCGTCGTCGAGCTCTTCAAGGCCGGCGCGGTAGCCGGCGTCGTCCTTCTCGATCAGGATGCCCTTGAACATGATGTGTCCTCCGTGAGTGTGGTTATGCGCTGCAGGGGCAAGGGTAGCGCATCCGCCGGAAGGCTGTCCGTCTGATGACAGCAGCAATGGACGGCATGACCTTCAGTTGCGGACCATGCCGTCGGGCACGCGCTCAGCGGCTGCCCCAGATGCTCTCCAGGCGCGCATCGCGCCCGCAACCGCGGCGGTAGTAGGCGTAGCGCAGCGGGTTCTTCTTGTAGTAGTCCTGGTGATACTCCTCGGCGGGGTAGAACACCGACGCCGGGACGATTTCGGTGTGGATGCGCTCGACCTTGCCGCTCTTGAGCAGGGCGTCGCGGCTGGCTTCGGCCACCTTGCGCTCGTCTTCGCTCTGCCAGTAGATGCCGGAACGGTATTGCGAGCCGATGTCGCAGAACTGGCGGTTCTCGACCGTGGGGTCGATGGTCTTCCAGAAATACTCGACCAGCTGGGCATAGCTGACCCGGGCCGGGTCGTAGCTCACCCGAACCGCTTCGGTATGGCCGGTATTGCCGGCGCTGACCTGCTCGTAGGTGGGCTTGGGCGTCTTGCCTGCGGTGTAGCCCGACTCGGCCGCGAGCACGCCGGGCAGTTTCTCGAAATCGGCCTCGGTGCACCAGAAGCAGCCCCCGGCGAAGATCGCGGTGGCAATGGCAGTCGTCGCCGGCGGTGGGGCGGCGGTCGTTTCCTGCGACCGCGCCGCCGTAGACAGACTGCCGTACACGCAGAGCACCAGCAGCGGTGCCAGGATCCTGGTCATGTTCATGCGATCGCTCCGTCGGAGTGGTAATGCGTCAAGTGGTGATGCGCCGGATTGGCCGCGCTCATGGTTTCGGCTCCGGTTTTTCGCGAGCCGTGTCCGGCGTCCGCCCCAGCGGGTCCTTTTGCGTCATCAACGCATCGAGGTCGGCCCGGCTGAGGTAATCGAGGTCCCAGTGGCGGGTGTGGGCAAGCTTGAGCTCGTCCACGTAGATCTTGAACTTCCGCGCTTCGGGTGAGGTGCTCATGATGGCGGTCCGGTAGTGGAACGGCACTGGGTGGACTGCATCGGCGTTTGCTTCGTTCCGTGACCGCGGACACGGTGGGCGATACTCGCCGGCCGCTGCGCCGGGTCCGGACCGCACCCGTACGGAAAACCGTCACGGTCGCGAAACCGGCTTCGGGCTACAGTCGGCGCACGACCTTTTCGCCTTTGGCCATCCCGATGCCCTTCACCGCATGCCATCGCCTCATCCGCCTCTTCCTCGCGAGTGTGATGCTGGCATGCACGGTACACGCTTCTGCCGGTGCCGGCACGCCGGCAGACGGCAACGCACCGACGTGGTCGGATGAAGCGCCTGTGCTCGCGCGCCTGCTCGAGGAAGGCTATCGGGCAGAAAGCCGGCGCCAGCCGCAACAGGCCGCCGCGCGCTACTGTACGGCGGCGCGCAGCGGCAGCGTCGAGGGCCAATACCGGCTGGGCCGTTTGCTACTGCAGAACCCCGGCATGGCCCACCGCCGCGCCAGTGCACATTCCGTGCTGGCGCTCGCCGCACGCCAGGGCCACGAACGGGCAGGCGCCCTGCTCGCCCAACACGGCGGCGGCATGACCGACACCCTGCCCGACTGCCTGCTGTCCGACGACGAAACCGCGCTCGCCGATGCCGAATCGGTGGTGCCGCACGACGTGGTGGACCGCTTCGTCGAATCGCTTGCCGGCGACCGGCGCAGCCACGCCCGGCTGATCCAGCGCCTGGCCCCGCGCTTCCGCGTTGACCCGCGCCTGGCGCTGGCGATCGCGCGCACCGAATCGAACTTCAACGCCGCCGCACGCTCGCCGAAGAACGCGCAGGGACTGATGCAGCTCATTCCGGAGACCGCCGCCCGCTTCGGCGTGCGCGATGCCATGGACCCCGAACAGAATGTGCGCGGCGGCCTCGCCTACCTGCACTGGCTGCTCGAGCGCTTCGACGGCGACGTCGTGCTCGCAGCGGCGGCATACAACGCCGGCGAGGGTGCCGTCGCGCGCTTCAGCGGCGTGCCGCCGTATGCCGAAACCCAGGAATATGTACGTCGCATCATGGCCTTCTATCGCACCTCGCGCCATCAGCCACCGCTTGCGCACAGCGCTGCGGACGGCCTCGCCGGCAAGAGCTGAAGCGCGGCCTGTCGCGGTGAATTTGCGCCGCATGGCGCGCGTTCGGAGCGTCCGACCAGACCCTTGCAATCACCTGGGCGGCAGAGGATAGTAAGGCCCACTTTGGGCGAAAACAAAAATCGATGTTCAGTGATCGCGGGCAGAACAATCCGGGCGAAAGTGCACCCCCGCTCTTTCGCTCCGAGGGGGGAGCGGGGCTTGCTGCGGGTTTCATGCTGGCAGAAGGCGTGGACTGCTGCCCGATCCCCATCTTCGTTCTCGATCGCCAGCATGTGATTGCGCACTGGAATCGCGCCCTGGCGGCACTGTCGGGCCAGACCGCGGGACACATGATCGGCAGCCGGCTGCAGTGGCAAGCGTTTTACCCGAGCCCTCGTCCAACCCTGGCCGATCTCATTCTGGACGGGGCGCTGGAGGGCGATGTCGATCGCTTTTATCACGGCAAGTTCAGACGTTCGCAGCTCATCGACGGTGCCTTCGAGGCCGAGGACTACTTTCCCGAGATCGGTGACGGCGGACGCTGGCTGTTCTTTACCGCAGCGCCGCTGCGCGATGCCACCGGCCAGATGGTCGGCGCCATCGAAACCCTGCAGGACGTCACCGAGCAGAAGCGGGCGGATCAGGCGCTGCGCGAAAGCGAAGAACGCTACCGGCTGATGAGCATCACCGATGGCCTGACCGGACTGTTCAACTCCCGTCATTTCTTCGCTCGCCTCGAGGCCGAATGTGACCGTGCGGCACGTTACGACCAGCCCCTGTCGCTGATGCTGCTCGATGCCGACAATTTCAAGCAGCTCAACGACACCCACGGCCACCTCGAAGGCGACAACGTGTTGCAGGCGCTGGCCCACGTCATGCAGAGCTGCATCCGCAGTTCGGATGCCGCATTCCGCTACGGCGGCGAGGAGTTTGCCGTACTGCTGCCCGGAACCGCGCTCGATGCCGCCGCTCTGCTCGCCGAACGTCTGTGTGCGGCGTTTTCCGGCACCCCTTTGCGTCTGTCGTCGAACATCACCATCCGCTGCACGATCAGCGTCGGCGTAGCGCAGTACCGGGCTCCGGAACCAGCCCGGAGCCTGATGCGCCGGGCGGACGAGGGCATCTACGAGGCGAAGCGCCGCGGTCGCAACCGCGTGGTCGCGATGCACTGCGAACCCGACGAGTGACGCGTCGCCCGGCGCAACGGACCGGGTTCGTCGTCGACGGCACACGCGCATCTTCGTCCCGCCGCCGACCCCGTCGCCCAACGCTATGGCCTCGCCTGCCCCGGGGTGATAAAATGCCTGCCACTTCAAGGGCATTGCTGCCCTGATACCCGACCGAACCCCGCTTTGGGCGGCTTTTGTCGGATGAGCGGACGGCGCTGCGGTCTCGACACCGCACGGTGGCCCACTCGAGCAGAACCGCTTGCCAGGCGGTTTTTTTATGATCAGGAAATCATTTCCACCCTTTTTGCTTTGCCTCGCGCCAGTCAAAGGATCCAGCATGTCGGAACATCGCGCCCACAACGCCGCCCAGCGGCCCTCCCGCCTCGCCTTCCCGGTCCTCGCCGCGGCTGCAGCCGCCGTGCTGCTGTCGGGCTGTGGCAAGCAGAGCACGCTTGATGAGGAGCTGTCCGCCTCGCTGATTCAGCCGGTGGCCAGGATCGAACTCAAGGTTTCCAAGGTTGCACCGGGCAGCCGCACCGGCGAGCAGATCTACAAGGCCATCTGCGCCAGCTGTCACGATTCCGGTGCACTGGCCGCGCCGAAGACGGGCGATGCCGCCGCCTGGGGTCCGCGCCTGGCGCTGGGCTTCGACGGCCTGACCAAGTCGGCCGTCGCCGGCAAGGGCTCGATGCCGCCGCGCGGTGGCGGCAGCGACCTGACCGATACCGAAGTCAAGCGTGCCGTTGCCTTCCTGGCCAACAAGGCCGGTGCCGACTTCACCGAGCCGCCGATCGAACAGTAAGCCGGCAAGAATTCGCTTCGCAAGGGCAGCCCCGCGCTGCCCTTTTTCGTTGACCACGCCGATTCCCGGCCAGTCGGCGCCGGCTCAGATGCCCGGGGTCTTACGCCCCTCGAGCATGGCCATCAGGCTGGCCGCGCGCGCGCGGCCGTCTTCCTTCGACACCGGGGCGCTGTTCTTGCGGTCGTTGATGCGGATGTCGCCGCCCATCTCGGCGATGAAGCGCGACGGCTCGCACACGCGCGACTCCTTGCCCGACTTGCGGCGCTCGCACCAGGTGATGTTGAGGCTGCGCTGGGCACGGGTGATACCGACGTACATCAGCCGGCGCTCTTCGTCGACCTTGTCCTCGTCGATGCTGCTCTGGTGCGGCAACACGCCCTCCTCGACTCCGATCAGGAATACATGGGGAAACTCAAGCCCCTTGGAGGCGTGCAGGGTAGCGAGCTGGACCCCGTCGAAGTCCGGGTCTTCCTTGTCCAGCATGGAGATCAGCGCGATGGTCTGGGTCAGTTCGATCAGATTCTTGCCATCCTCCGTACCCTTGCGCCCGAGCCAGTCCACAAAATCGCGCACATTGCTCCACTTGGACTCCGCCTCGCGGGTGTCGAAGTGTTCGAACAGCCAGGCCTCGTAGCGGATCGCGGTGAGCAGGTCTTCGAGCAGCTGCGCCGCCGGTTCGCGCGGGGCACGGTACTGCATGCGGTTGATGAAGCCGGCGAACTGTTGCACCCCTTCGAGCTGCTTGGGCGTCAGGTGCTGGCTCACCCCTTCCTCGAACACCGCGGCAAACAGGCTGATGTGGCGGTGGCCGGCGTAGCGCCCGAGCGCCTCGATGGTGCTCGGCCCGATTCCGCGACGCGGGATGGTGATGGCGCGGATGAAGGCGAGGTCGTCGTCCTCGTTCATCAGCAGCCGAAGATAGGAGATCAGGTCGCGGATCTCGGCCTTGTCGAAAAAGCTCTGCCCGCCCGACAGGACGTAGGGAATGCGCTGGTTGCGCAGCTGCTTCTCGATGATTCGGGCCTGGTGGTTGCCGCGATACAGCACCGCGTAGTCCTTGAACCGGGTGCGGTTCTCGAACTTGTGCGCGGTGATCTTCATCGCTACCGTTTCCGCCTCGGCATCGGCATCCGCGCAATTGGTGACCACGATCTGGTCGCCGATGCCGTGCTCGGACCACAGGCGTTTGTCGAACAGCTTCTCGTTGTTGGCGATCACGGTGTTGGCCGCTTCCAGGATGCGGCGCGAGGAGCGGTAGTTCTGCTCGAGCTTGATCACCTTCAGCCTGGGGTAGTCGACCTGCAGCAGCTTCAGGTTCTCGACGTCGGCCCCGCGCCAGGCGTAGATCGCCTGGTCGTCGTCGCCCACCGCGGTGAACGCGCCGCGCACGCCCGAGAGCTGGCGCAGCAGCCGGTACTGGGCGCGGTTGGTGTCCTGGTATTCATCGACCAGCAGGTAGCGCAGCTTGTTCTGCCAGCGCTCGCACACCTCCGGGTTCTCCTCGAACAGACGCACCGGGAGCGAGATCAGGTCGTCGAAATCCACCGCCTGGTAGGCGCGCAGGGTGCGCTCGTATTCCTTGTACAGCACCGCGGCGGCCGAGGCGATCTCGTTGTCGGCCAGTTGTGCGGCCTCTTCGGGGGTGATCATCGCGTTCTTCCACGACGAGATCTGCCACTGCATCTGCTTGGCGATGCCCTTGTCGTTGTCGCCGGCCACGTCGGTGACGATCTGCACCGTATCGGACGCATCGAGGATGGAAAACTGCGGCTTCAGCCCGCAATGCTTCGCCTCCTGGCGGATGATGCGCACCCCGAGCGCATGGAAGGTACACACCGTGAGCCCGCCCGGTGCCCGCCCGCCCATGATGTGGGCCACGCGCTCCTGCATCTCCTTCGCCGCCTTGTTGGTGAAGGTGATGGCCGCGATGTTGTTGGCGCTGATCCCGCATTCGTTGATCAGGTAGGCGATTTTCTGCGTGATCACCCGGGTCTTGCCGCTACCGGCACCGGCCAGCACCAGGCAGGGGCCATCCAGATAGCGGATCGCTTCGCGTTGCGGGGCGTTGAGCAGGGCGGACATGGGGCTGGGCTACCGAGAAAAGCAAAGCCGCCCGGACAGGCGGCATGGCAGGAGTGTACCCGATCCCTCGGCGCCATGTCGCCGCCGCCGGTCGCACCGGGCGGCGACGGGCACCGGCGCGGCCTACAGCGCGCCGAACACCTTCTTGGCCAGGCTGCCCACGGCCTCCACCGGATTCTTGCGGATCGCGCGCTCTTCCTCGGCGATCATCAGGTAGAGGCCATCGAGCGCCTTGCGCGTCACGTAGTTCTCGATCTGCGCGTCGTCGCCCTTGACCAGGCCGAGGCCTGCAGCCTGGCCGGCGAGCTTGTTGTACTGGCCGGCGAGCGCCAGCTTGTCGGTGCTTTTCTTGACCGCGGGCAGAAACAGTTTGCTGAGCTGGGCCTGGGTCTTGTCGCGGAAGTACTGGGTGACCGAGTCGTCGCCACCGGTGAGGATGTTCTTGGCATCGGTCACGCTCATCCTCTGCACCGCGGTGACGAGCAGGCTCCTGGCCGCCGGAACGGCCGCCTCGGCGGCCCGGTTCATCGTCGTCACCAGCGCGTCCAGATCGTCGCCGCGGCCAGCCATGCGGATCAGCGGTTCGGCCCGGGCAAGCGCGTCGGGCAGCGGAATCTTCACCTTCGGGTTGTTCAGAAAACCGCCATCGCGTCCGAGCAGCTCGACCGCGCGCCCCGCGCCCTGGGTCAGGGCCTCCTTCAGGCCGCCAGAGGCCTCGCGGTCGCTGAGGCCGGCCAGTCCGCCTGCCGCGCATACCGATGCGCTGATGACAAGGAAGGCGAAAGCTCGCAGAATGGAACGCATGACATTCTCCAGATGGTTGATCAACGCAGCATGAAAGCCCGCCTCTTCGCCGCGCTTGCAGTCGTCATCCTCGGCATTGCCGGGTTCTTTGTCCACTCCCGGCAGACGCCGGCACCCGATGTCGCATTCTCCACGCTGCAGGGCGAACGGTTCCGCACCGCGGATCTGCGCGGCAAGGTGGTGCTGGTGAATTTCTGGGCCACGACCTGCGTCAGCTGCATCAAGGAGATGCCGATGCTGGCGCGGACCCACGCCAGGTTCACCGGCCGTGGGCTGGAAACCATTGCGGTGGCGATGGCCTACGATCAACCGACACGGGTGAAGGCCTACGTCGAAGGTAAGGGATTGCCGTTCAAGGTAGCGCTCGATGTCAGTGGCGAGCTCGCCCGCGGCTTCGATGGCGTACGCCTGACCCCCACCACCTTCCTGATCGACCGGCGCGGACGGATCATCCACAAATACCTGGGCGAGCCCGACGTCGACGCGCTGCACGCCGCGCTGGAACGTCTGCTGGCCGAATCCGTCTGACCCATGGCACCGGAGCATGGCCCGTTGCGGCCGCCCGCCTCCACCTCTCGAACCGACTCCCTCCCTGGCTCCCATCCATGCTGAAAGCAATCAGTCCGCTGCTCCTCGCGCTCGTGTTCGTCAACGCGGCCCACGCGCAAGGCACGCGCAACGTCGGTGGCTGCGATATCCGGCGCGGCACGCTGTGCACCAACAAGAATCTGAACGGCGCCGACCTGGCCGGCGTCAATCTGAGCAACTCCCAGTTCACCCGCTCCAACCTGTCGGGCGCCAATCTGGGCGAGGCGATCCTGGACGAAGCCAATCTTTCCAGTACCGATCTGCGTGGCGCCGAGCTGGGCAAGGCCTCGATGGTCCGGACAAATCTGCGCGGCGCACGCCTGAACGCGGCGAAGCTCGTCGGTACCAACCTGCGCAATGCGATCTTGCAGAATGCCGATCTGAGCGAGGCCGATCTGACCGACGCCGTGCTTGCGGGAGCCGACCTGACCAACGCCCGGCTTGGCGGCGCAAAACTGCAGAATGTGGACATGCAGCGTGCCAACCTGCGTGCAGCCAACCTGACCGGGGCCTCGCTCACCGGCGCCGACCTGCAGGGCGTGAACTTCAACCGCGCTTCGCTGGTGAATGCCGACCTGACCGGGGCCAATCTGGATCAGGCCATCTTTCTGAACACCCAGACCGCGGGCTGCATCGGCTGCCCCGACTGAGATCGGTCGGCAGCGCTAGTTCAGCGCGAACTCGAAGGTACTGACCACCCGCAGACGCTTGCGGATGGTGCCGGCGCTGTCCATGTCGCTGCCGTCGCCGTCGAGCACACGGATCACGCCCTGATTGGGGTTCTTGAGCGGACCGAGGGTGGCGCCCGCGAGCAGCAAGGCCGGGAACCCACCGATTCGGATCCCCGACATGCGACCGCGTTCAGGCCACCCCGGCGCCATGGGCCTGCTGGTCGGCCCAGTAGCTCGAGCGCACCATCGGGCCGCAGGCGGCGTTCTTGAAACCCATCTTGAGCGCCTCGGTCTCGTACATTTTGAAGACGTCCGGATGCACGTAGCGCAGCACCGGCAGGTGGCCGCCGGACGGTTGCAGGTACTGGCCGATGGTGAGCATGTCGACGTCGTGGGCGCGCAGGTCGCGCAGGACCTCGAGGATCTCGTCGTCGGTCTCGCCGAGGCCGACCATCAGCCCGGACTTGGTCAGGACATCGGGGTGGCGCGCCTTGAACTGCTTGAGCAGCTCGAGCGAGTAGGCGTAGTCGGAACCGGGACGGGCCTGCTTGTACAGACGCGGCACGGTTTCGAGGTTGTGGTTCATGACGTCGGGCGGGGCCTGATCGAAGATGTCGAGCGCGATGTCCATGCGGCCGCGGAAGTCGGGCACCAGCACTTCGATGGTGGTCTTGGGCGCGGCACCGCGGGTTTCGCGGATGCACTCGACGAAATGCTGGGCGCCGCCGTCACGCAGGTCGTCGCGGTCCACCGAGGTGATCACCACATAGTTCAGGCGCATCGCGGCAATGGTCTTGGCCAGGTCGACCGGCTCATTGACATTGAGCGGGTCCGGACGGCCGTGGCCGACGTCGCAGAACGGGCAGCGCCGGGTGCAGATGTCGCCCATGATCATGAAGGTGGCGGTGCCCTTGCCGAAACACTCGTGGATGTTGGGGCAGGAGGCCTCTTCGCACACGGTGTGCAGCTTGTGTTCGCGCAGCGTGTCCTTGATCTCGTTGAAACGCTCGGCCTCGACCCCGGCGCCGAGCTTGATCCGGATCCAGTCGGGCTTCTTGAGGCGCTCGGCGGGCACGATCTTGATCGGGATACGTGCGGTCTTGTCGGCACCGCGCTGCTTGCGAACGGGGGTTTCCATGGGGGCTGTCTCTGTTATAGGGGGTTGATTGTCGGGGAGTAGAGCGTGATTGTGCCTGTCAGAGCGCGGCACCGGTAGTGGGGGCATCCGCAAGCGGGGGCACGATCGGGGGCAGCAGGCGCTGCAGGTGCGACAGCAGGCGCTCGCCCGCGCCGGGCACGGTTTCGGTGATGCCGAAGTCGCACATGCGGATGGTCTTGAGCCCTTCATAGCCGCACGGATTGATCGACAGGAAGGGGGTCAGGTCCGCATCCACGTTGAGGCACAGGCCATGGTAGCTGCAGCCGTTCCTGACCCGCAGGCCGAGCGCGGCGATCTTGGCCCCGTCGATGTACACGCCGGGCGCACCGTCCTTGCGTTGCGCTGCGAGGCCGTACTCGGCGAGCGTGTCGATGATCGCCTGCTCCATCAGATGGACCAGTTCGCGCACCTTGAGCCGGCGTCGTGGCAGGTCGAGCAGCAGATAGACCACCAGCTGGCCGGGGCCGTGGTAAGTGATCTGGCCGCCGCGGTCGATCCTGACCAGCGGGATGCCGGCGTCGTTGTTCAGCAGGTGCTCGGGGCGACCGGCCTGGCCGAGGGTGTAGACCGGCGGATGCTCGAGCAACCAGATCTCGTCCGGTGTGTCCCGGGTGCGTTCGGCGGTAAACAGGCGCATGGCCTCGAGTGCCGGCTCGTAGTCCACCCGGCCGAGACGCTTGACCATGAGCCGCGTATCGGCGCCCCCGGCATCGTGCGCGCACGCGCTTCCCGGCGGCGGCGAGGACGCATCGGCCGCGAAGCCGGTGCGACTCACGATCACAGCACCACCTTGACCATCGGGTGCGCGGTCAGCTCGCGGTACATCGAATCGACCTGCTCCTGCGATACCGCGCGGAAGGTACAGGTGATTGCCAGGTAGTTGCCCTTGCTCGACGGCCGCATCTGCGTCGACGCGGGATCGTAGTCCGGGGCGTGGCGCAGCACCACCTCGAGCACCGCCTGGGCGAAGCCATCCACCCGTGCGCCCATGATCTTGATCGGGAACTCGCACGGAAATTCGAGCAGGGTCTGCCGGGATTCGTTGGTCTGATCAGCCACCGCGCATCACCGTAGTCTTGAATTCCTGATACCAGGCATGCATCTGCCGCGCCACCGGGCCGGGTCGACCGCCACCCACCGGGCGGCCATCGAGCGTGGTGATCGGCAGCACTTCCTTGGTTGACGAGGTCATCCACAGCTCGTCGGCGAGGCGCACCTCGTCCTCGAGGATTTCCCGCACCTCGTGCGGCAGACCGTGCTGCGCCGCCACTTCGAGCACCACGTCATAGGTGATGCCGGGCAGCATCAGATGGCTCTTGGGCGGGGTCAGCATCACCCCGTCCTTGACCACGAAGATGTTCGACGCCGAGCCTTCGGTCAGGAACCCGTCGCGGAACAGGATGGTTTCCATGCAACCCTGGTCCGCCGCATGCTGGCGCAGCAGGCAGTTGGCGAGCAGCGCCACGGTTTTGAGGTCGCAGCGCAACCAGCGGAAATCGGCCGCGCTGACGCAGGCCACGCCGGCCTCGCGCTGCTCGTCGGGCGGCGTCACCAGCGCCTCGCTCATCAGGAACACGGTGGGCCGGGTCACCTTCGGGAAGGCGTGGTTGCGCTTCTCATCGGCACCGCGGGTGACCTGCAAATACACCGACTGGTCCTGCCACGGGTTGCGGTCGACCACCTCGCGGATGATCGCCGCCCATTCGTCCGCGCTGTGCGGATCGGGCAGGCGCAGGGCTTCCAGGGTGTTGCCCAGGCGGGCGATATGCTCGTGCAGGCGGAAAGGGCGGCGCGAATAGACCGGAATCACCTCGTAGGCGCCGTCGCCAAACAGGAAGCCACGGTCCATCGGCGAGATGCTCGCTTCGCCGAGCGGCAGGTAGCGTCCGTTGAGGTAACACAGGCTCATGCTCGACTCCACTCCGCTCAGAGGCTCTTGATCCACAACATCAGGGCGTCCCACAGGCGGCCGAAGAAGCCGGCCACCGGGACGTCCTGCAGCGCCACCACAGGATATTCGCCGAGCAGCTTGCCGTCGAGGTTGAGCTTGAGGGTGCCGATCTGCTGTCCCTTCTGCAGCGGCGCGAGCACCGGTTGCAGACTCTCCAGCGTGGCCTCGACCTTGTCTGCCTGGCCCTTGGGCAGGGACATCACGAAGTCGCGGGTGAAACCGGCGGACACTTCATTGACCTCGCCCTTCCACACCCGGAACTGCGACAGGGCCTGATCGGCGGAATAGAGTTTGACCGTGTCGAAGAACTGGAAGCCGAAGTTGAGCAGCTTGAGCGACTCCTGCGCGCGCACGTTGTCCGAGGCGGTGCCGAGCACCACCGAAATCAGCCGGCGCGGGCCACGCTCGGCGGTCGACACCAGGCAATAGCCCGCGGCGTTGGTGTGACCGGTCTTCATGCCGTCGACGGTGCTGTCGAGCCACAGCAGGCGGTTGCGGTTGGGCTGCTTGATGCCGTTGTAGGTGTAATCCTTCATCGAGTACAGGGTGTAGTACTCGGGAAAGTCGCGGATGATCGCCGATGCCAGCAACGCGAGATCGCGTGCAGTGGTGTACAGCTGCGGATCGGGCAGGCCGGTGGAGTTGGTGAAGCTGGTGTTGGTCATGCCGAGGCGCTTGGCCTCACGGTTCATCAGCGCGGCAAAGGCTTCTTCGCTGCCGGCGATGAGTTCGGCCAGTGCGACGCAGGCGTCGTTGCCGGACTGCACGATCACGCCCTGGATCAACTCCTGCACGGTAACCGGCTTGAGCGGCTCGATGAACATGCGCGAGCCTTCCATCCGCCAGGCTTTCTCCGACACCGGTACCGCCTGCTCAGGCGTAATGGTGCCGGCCTTCAATGCAGCGAAGGTCAGGTAGGCGGTCATCAGCTTGGTCAGGGACGCGGGCTCGATCCGGGCGTCCGCATCGCTGGCCGCCAGCACGTGACCTGTGCCATGGTCGACCAGTACCCAGGCCTTGGCGGCCAGCGCCGGGGCGGGAATCGCCTGGGCGAGCGCAGTGAGGGAAAACAGCGAAAACAGGACGGCAACAATAAAACGCATCAGGAGGGACCCGGAAAAGTGAAAGACAGGCGGGGCAAAATTATAGGCCGCCGCCGAAGGACTGACCAAAACCGACAGGGATTGTTTCAACCTGGGTGCAAATTCAGCGCACGACGACAAAGGGCTGGGTTTTCAATACGGTCGCGATCCGCTCGGCCGCGTCACGCGCGTCGTCCACCGAGGCGTAGGGGCCGGCGTGGAGGCGAAACTGGCTGCCGTCGGCAAACAGTTCGAGACGCTCGGCGAATGCGGCGATCTGGTGCGCGACCGTGGTGCGGAAGCCTTCCGCGTTGTCGAGCGAGCCGAACGCGCCCAGTTGCAGGAACACGCCCCGGCTGGCCGCTGCCAGTGGCGGCACCGGTGCTGCCGGTGGTGGCGCCACCGCAACCGCCGGTTCGAGCACCGGCGGCGCCACCGTGCGCCCGCGCAAGGGCGGAACCGGGTCGGTGCCAGTCACCATCGGCAACTCGTCGGGCAGAATCTGTTCGACCTCGACCTCGGCGCGACCCGCGTTCACATAGCCGAGCTTGTAGGCCGCGGTGTAAGACAGATCCATGATGCGACCCTTGTGGAAGGGGCCACGGTCGTTGATCCGTACCACCACCGTACGCCCGTTGCCGACATGCGTCACCCGCGCATAGCTCGGGATCGGCAGGGTCGGATGTGCCGCCGTCATCGCATACATGTCGTAGGGTTCGCCGCTCGATGTGGGCTTGCCGTGAAAGCGGCGGCCATACCAGCTCGCCAGCCCACGCTCGCGGTGCGGGGCGAGCCGGGTCACCGGCACGTAGGCCTGGCCGAAGACGTTGTAGGGCCGGTTGGCAAAGCGATGCAGGGGCTCGAGCCGCGGCTCGGCATCGGGAATTGCATCGAGATTGTCCGGCGGCGTGTCGTCCGGGCCGTCGTCCTTGTAGTAGCCGCCGCCACGGCGCACGCCTTGTCCCGCCGTCGGCGAGCCTGCGTCGGGCGCCTGCGCCCCGCCGTCGGGAGTCCGTACCGGCGCGGTGCCACACGCCGACAGCACCAGCGCGGCGGCGGCAATCACCAGCGTCCTGGTGGCCAGGTAATGCGGCAGTGCGGGACGGACGGTCGCGCGGATCGGAGTCATCAAACCTTGACCTCAGTGCTTGTTCGCCAGTTTGCTACGCTGGACGCTCATCAGGATACCCACCCCCAGACACAGGGTGACCAGTGCGGTTCCCCCATAGCTGATGAAAGGCAAGGGTACACCCACCACCGGCAGGATGCCGGTCACCATCCCCATGTTTACGAAAGCGTAGGTGAAAAAGATCATGGTCACCGCACCGGCGAGCAGGCGCGTGCCCAGTGTCGACGCCCTCGCGGCGATCACGAAACCGCGCGCGAACAATGCCAGGTAAAGTGCCAGCAAAACCAGCGCGCCAGCCAGTCCGAACTCCTCGGCGAGCACCGCAAAGATGAAATCGGTGTGGCGCTCGGGCAGGAAGGACAGATGGGTCTGGGTGCCGTCCATCCAGCCCTTGCCGGTCAGGCCGCCGGAGCCGATCGCGATCGTGGACTGGATGATGTGAAAGCCCTTGCCGAGCGGATCCTGGGTGGGATCGAGCAGGGTGCATACCCGGTGCTTCTGGTATTCGCGCATGCCGACCCATTCGACACCAGGCTGGCACAGGGTGTCGCCGAAGGCCACGATGGAGCCGATGCCGACGATGCCGACCACCGCCACCGGGACGATCAGCTTCCAGCTCAGGCCGGCAAAGTAGATCACGTAGAAGCCGGCGGCAGCGACCAGCAGGCTGGTCCCGAGATCGGGCTGCCTGACGATGAGGCCGACCGGCACGGCCAGCAATAGGGCGGCAATCACGAATTCACGCCAGCCGATGTGGCCTTCGCGCTGCTGGAAGAACCAGGCCAGCATCAGCGGCATGGCGATTTTCATCAGTTCGGAAGGCTGGATCCGGGTCACGCCGATATCGAGCCAGCGCTGCGCGCCCTTGGAGACCTCGCCGAACAGCGCCACACCGACCAACAGCACGACCCCAAGCAAATATAGCGGGAAGGCAAACGACAGCAGACGCTGGCCCGGCAGCCAGGCCGCGCACCACATCACCCCGACCGCAACCGCCATGTGGGTGAGCTGGGAGTCGAGCCGCTCGGGCGAGGCACTCGACATCAGTACGAAGGCGTAGCCGAACAGGCCGGCCATGATCACGGCGAGCACCGGATCGACCGGACGAACGAGGGCCCGTAGCAGGCGCAGCGGATGAAAGCGGTTTTCACTCATTCGGCGCTCTCCACGGCTTCGACGTCTTCCGGCGCCGGTTGGTTGGGGCGCTTGCCGAGCAGGTGATAATCGATCACCTGGCGTGCGATCGGAGCCGCCGACTGGGCGCCGAAACCGCCGTTCTCCACCAGCACCGCGAGTGCGATCCTGGGCTTGTCGGCAGGCGCATAGGCGATGAACCAGGAGTGGTCGCGCAAGCGCTCGCGTACCTGGCCCTCGACGTAGCGGCCGCCCTTGAGCGAATAGACCTGCGCGGTACCGGTCTTGCCACCGGACTCGTACGGCGCGCCGGCAAAGGCACGTCTGCCGGTCCCGGATTTGTTCACCTCCACCATGGCCTGGCGCACGGCGGCGAGGTGCTCCGGCTTGACCGCGACGCGGCGAATCGGCTCGGGCTCGATCACCCGCTTCTCGCCGCTGCGGCTGTCGATGACGTGGCGCACGACATGCGGGCGGAACACCTTGCCGTCATTGACCATCGCCGCCACCGCATTGGCCATCTGCAGGGGGGTGTAGGCGTTGTAACCCTGGCCGATGCCCACCGAAATCGTTTCGCCGCCGTACCAGCGCTGCTGCTCGGGCTTGCGAAAGCGCTTTCTCTTCCACGCCGGTGACGGCAACACCCCCTCGGCCTCGCCGGGCAAGTCGATGCCGGTGCGGGCACCGAGTCCGAAGGGCGCCATTGCAGTGGCGATGCCTTCGATGCCGAGATCGTTGGCGAGCTGGTAGTAATAGGTGTTGCATGAGACCACGATGGACTTGTGCAGGTCGACCATGCCGTGGCCGCCGACCTTGTCATCCATGAAGCGATGGCCACCAAAACTGAAATAGCCCAGATCGGAGATGGCCTGCCCGGGCGTGCGCTTGCCACTGCTCAGGCCGGCCAGCGCCATGAAGGGCTTGAACGTGGAGCCTGGCGGATAGGCGCTGTAGATCGCACGGTGGAGCAGCGGATGGTCGGGCGAGTCGTTGAGCGCCTTCCAGTCCTGGGTCGAAATGCCGTCGACGAACAGATTGGGGTCGAAGGTGGGCGCCGACACCAGCGCCAGGATGCCGCCTGTGCTCGGCTCGATCGCCACCAGGGCGCCGCGCCGTTCACCGAAGGCGGTCTCGGCAATCCGCTGCAACTCCATGTCGAGGGTCAACTCCAGATCGCTGCCGGCCACCGCCGGCGTACTCGACAGGCGTCGCACCGCGCGTCCGCCGGCATTGACCTCGACCTGCTCGAAACCGGTCGTTCCGTGCAGCTCGGCCTCGTAGGACATCTCCAGCCCGCTCTTGCCGATATAGTCCGAGCCGCGGTAGTTGGCGGTGACACCGCGCTCCTCGATGCGCTCGATGTCGCGATCGTTGATCCGGCCGATGTAGCCCACCACATGAGTGGCGCTCGCGCCTTGAGGATAGTCGCGGAACAGGCGTGCCTGGACCTCGACCCCGGGAAAGCGGTAACGCTGGGCAATGAAGCGGGCGACCTCTTCGTCACTCAGCCGGGTACGGATCGCGACACTCTCGAAACTGCGGCTTTCCTCGAGTATCTTGCGGAAGCGCCGGCGGTCGCGCACGTCGATGGTGATGAACTCGGCCAGCGCGTCGATCGTTTCCTCCAGCCCCTTGGTCCGCGAGGGGGTGATCTCCAGCGTGTAGGCCGCATAGTTGCGCGCCAGCACGATGCCGTTGCGATCGACGATGGTGCCGCGGTTGGGCACGATCGGCAGCAGGGCAATCCGGTTGTCCTCGGCGCGGGTGTGAAAGTAGTCGTGCTTCACCACCTGCAGAAAGTAGAACCGCGCCCCCAGCAGCAGGAAACAGACCAGCGCGAAGCCGCCTGCCACCAGCACGCGGCCGCGAAAGCGCGAGGACTCCTGCCCGGGTGCGTGGAACGAGATCATGTCACCGGAGCATCATATGGGCCGGTTGTCGTCACGCTCGACCGGCTGATACTGAGGCAGCAGAAGCAGGTAGGTCAGCGGCAGCCACAGCAGCACGCCGGTGAAGCTGGACAGGAAATACCACCAGCCGGGAAACTCCGCGCCCGCGAGCAGGCGGATCACCACCATCAGCACCTGCGCGACCAGCAGAATCGGCAGCACATGCAGGGCCTGCTGCAGAACCGGAAACCACATCAGCCGTCGCGCCAGGCCGTTGGCGAGATAGGCGAGCACCACGTAGGCCAGGGCATGCTGACCCATCGCCGCACCCTGGCCGATATCGACCAGCAAGCCGAACAGGAAACCGACGCCGAGGCCGATCCGCAAGGGCTCGCGGATGCACCAGAACGCCAGCACCAACGCCACCCAGTCCGGCACCCCGGGAAAACGGCCGGTCGGCACATAGGCGAGGCCGAGGGCGACGAGCAGGCTGAAGTGGATGAACCACGACCGGACCGGCAGCAGGATACGACTCGAGCGATTGCTTGGCTGCATGATCAGCGCCTCGCCCGGGACTTGGTCACGGCCGGTTCGGGCTCCGGCTCGGGCGGTGGCGGCGGCAGGGTCTCGCGCCCGAGCACCAGCACCTGGGTGCTGCGCTCCACGCCAGCCAGCGGCGTGCACACGATGTGGGCAAACGCGTCCGTCTCGCGGTCGACCGACTCCACCTCGGCAACCGGCAGGCCGGGCAGAAACACCCCGTCCAGCCCCGACGTCACCAGCCGGTCGCCGGGCAGGATGTCGGCATTGGCAAGCACGAAGCGCACCTCGAGCCGCCCCTGGCCGGCGCCGAACAGCACGCCGCGCAGGCCGTTGCGCAGCACCTGGACGGGAACGGCCTGGTTGCGGTCGGTCAGCAGGGTGACTTCGGACTGGATCGGATACACCCGGGTCACCTGCCCGAGGACGCCGTTGGCATCGACCACGGCAAGCCCGGTTTCCAGTCCCTGCTGCGCCCCCCGATCGAGGATGACCTTGCGCGCGAACGGATCGGGTGCATCGTAGAGGATGTCTGCGGCCACGCTACGCACGCCGGTGCGTTGCGACATTTCGAGCAGGCCGCGCAACTGCGCGTTCTCCTGCTCGAGCTGCTCGAAACGCAGCAGCCGATCGCCGGCACCGAGCTGCCGGCGCCGAAGATCGGCGTTCTCGAGCTGCACCTGGACCAGGGTGGCGAAGTAGACCGACGCATTGCGCACGAAATCGGCCGGGGTCGCCGCCGCCATCTGCAGCGGATAGGTCGCCACCGACAAGCCCTGGCGCAGGACCTCGAGATAGCGGAACCGCAGGTCGGCCACCAGCATCACCAGGCAGAGCGAGACGAACAGCAGCAAACGGACCAGCGGCGCCGGTCCGCGATTGAAGATCGGGGGCGTTTGGTGACCGACCGGGGACATCCAGCGTATCCAGCGTCAGCAACGGACAGGCGGCATCGCCATCCGGACCGCCCGCTCAGTCCGACGTGAAGATGGAGCCGAGCTTGTCCATCTTGTCGAGCGCCATCCCGCAACCGCGGGCGACGCAGGTGAGCGGCTCCTCGGCAACGATCACCGGCAGGCCGGTCTCCTCCATCAGCAGACGGTCGAGGTCGCGCAACAGGGCGCCGCCGCCGGTCAGCACCATGCCGCGGTCGGCGATGTCGGCGCCGAGTTCGGGCGGGGTCTGTTCGAGCGCGATCTTGACCGCGGACACGATCTGGTTGAGCGGCTCGGTGAGCGCCTCGAGGATTTCGTTGGAGGAGATGGTGAAGCTGCGCGGAATGCCCTCGGCCAGGTTGCGGCCCTTGACTTCCATCTCGCGCACTTCGGATCCGGGGAAGGCCGAGCCGATGTTCTTCTTGATGTTCTCCGCCGTGGTATCGCCGATCAGCATGCCGTAGTTGCGGCGGATGTAGTTGACGATCGAATCGTCGAACTTGTCGCCCCCGACCCGCACGCTGCCGGCATAGACCATGCCGCCGAGCGAGATCACGCCGACTTCGGTGGTGCCGCCGCCGATGTCGACCACCATCGAACCGAGTGCATCCGAAACCGGGAGACCGGCGCCGATCGCAGCCGCCATCGGCTCCTCGATCAGATACACCTGCGAGGCGCCCGCGGCCAGGGCGGCGTCGCGGATCGCGCGGCGCTCGACCTGGGTCGACCCGCAGGGCACGCAGATGATGATGCGCGGACTGGGCGACAGCAGCCGCGAGTCGTGCACCTTCTTGATGAACTGCTTGATCATCTGCTCGGTGACGACGAAGTCGGCGATCACGCCGTCCTTCATCGGCCGGATGGCAGTGATGTTGCCCGGCGTCTTGCCGAGCATCTGCTTGGCCGCATGGCCCACGGCCTGGATGGTGCGCTTGGCATTGGGCCCGCCTTCGGTGCGGATCGCCACCACGGAGGGTTCATCGAGGACGATGCCCTTGCCGCGGACGTAGATCAGCGTGTTGGCGGTGCCAAGGTCGATCGCGAGATCGCTGGAAAAATAGGAACGCAGAAAACCGAACATGAGGGATTCCGAAACCGGTGAGAAGATGCGCCGCAGGGGGCCGGCCCTGAGCAGGGCCAAAGACGATTATGATAACCTACAAACCTTTGTGGATTCAGCAGGTTTTGTTTCGCCATGTCGCTTTCCAATGAACAAGTCGGGCGTATCGCCCGCCTCGCCCGCCTGGCGATTTCGGAATCCGAGATCGATGCCACCCGAACCAAGCTCGACGGCATTTTCGCCCTGATCGAACAGATGCAGGCAGTCGACACCGGCGGCATCGAGCCGATGAGCCATCCGCAGGAGCTGGCCACCCGGCTGCGCGCGGACGTCGTCACCGAAACCGACCGCCGCGCCGCGTTCCAGGCGGTCGCGCCCCAGACCGAGGGCGGACTGTACCTCGTCCCCAAGGTCATCGAATGAACTTTCACCGATCGCGCCCGGCGCCCGGCGTGCCCTGGCGGCGCGCGGCCCTGCTTTCCCTATCTCAAGCAGTCACCACATGATCAATGCGTCCCTCACCGCCCTGCGCCGCGCGCTCGACGACCGGCAGATTTCCAGCGTCGAACTCGCCGCGCTCTTTCTCGACCGCATCGAGGCCCGCAACCCGGCGCTCAATGCCTTCATCACCATCGACCGCGACGGCGCGCTGGCGGCCGCACACGACGCCGATGCGCGCATCGCCCGCGGCGACGCCGGCCCGCTGACCGGCATTCCGCTCGCACACAAGGACGTGTTCTGCACCGAAGGTGTACTTACCACCTGTGGCTCGAAGATCCTCGCCAACTTCGTCAGCCCCTACGACGCCCACGTGGTGGCCCTGCTCAAGGCGGCGGGCGCGGTCAGCCTGGGCAAGACCAACATGGACGAGTTCGCGATGGGCTCGTCGAACGAGAACTCCCATTTCGGCCCGGCACGCAATCCGTGGAACATCGACCATGTGCCCGGTGGCTCGTCCGGCGGCTCGGCCGCCGCGGTGGCCGCGCGTCTGGTGCCGGTCGCCACCGGCACCGACACCGGCGGCTCGGTCCGTCAGCCTGCCGCCTTCACCGGCGTCACCGGCATCAAGCCGACCTACGGCGTGGTCAGCCGCTACGGCATGATCGCCTACGCGTCCTCGCTCGACCAGGGCGGCGCCTTTGGCGCTTCGGCCGAGGATTGCGCGCTGCTGCTGGGCGCGATGACCGGTTTCGATCCGCGCGACTCGACCAGCCTCGAGCGCCCGGTCGAGAATTACGCCGCCGCCCTCGCCCCCTCGTCTTCGTCCGCTCCCGGCACGAAACCGCTGGCCGGCCTGCGCATCGGCCTGCCGCGCGAGTTCTTCGCCGAGGGCATGAGCGACGAAATCCGTGCGGCGGTGGAGGCCGCGCTCGACCAGTACCGCGCACTCGGTGCGACCACGGTCGAGGTCAGCCTGCCCAACGCGAAACTGGCGATCCCGGCCTACTACGTGATCGCCCCCGCCGAAGCATCGAGCAACCTGTCCCGCTTCGACGGCGTGCGCTACGGCCATCGCGCGGCCGACTACGGCGACCTCAACGACATGTACTGCAAGAGCCGCGCCGAAGGCTTCGGCGCCGAGGTCAAGCGCCGCATCCTGGTCGGCACCTACGTGCTGTCGCACGGCTACTACGATGCCTACTACCTGCAGGCGCAGAAGCTGCGCCGCCTGATCGCCGAGGACTTCCGCCGTGCGCTCGGCGAGTGCGACGTGATCGCCGGCCCCACCACCCCGACCACGGCCTGGGCGCTCGGGGCGATGGGCGACGACCCGGTGCAGATGTATCTCGCCGACATCTACACGATCGCGGTCAACCTGGCCGGCCTGCCCGGTCTGTCGCACCCCTGCGGCTTCGGTGCCGGCAACCTGCCGATCGGCCTGCAGCTGATCGGCAATTACTTCGCCGAAGGCCGGCTGCTGGCCACCGCGCACCGCTACCAGCAAGCCACCGACTGGCATCAGCGCCGGCCGGCCGGGGCATGAGCGGGCAATGACGCGCACCCGTCGCACCCGCCATCACGGCCTGGGCTGTGCGGTCGTGGCGGTGTTGATCGCCGCCTGCGCAACGCCGCCGCCACCGCCACCCGAGGCGGCCCCGATGCCGCCGCCGGCGGTCACCGAACGGCCGTCGCAGGCGCGGGGCCGGCTCAAGCCGATGCCGGTGCGCCCGCTCAACGTGCAGGCCGACTGCCGGTTCAAGGATGAGGTCGGCTACAGTGCCAGCGCCCGGCTCGACGTCAGCTATTCCGAGGTGCGCAGCTTTGCCGCCACCGTGGATGTGCCGCGACGCGGCAGTTGCCGCTTCGACCTCGCCGACTTCAAGCAGGTACGCCGCGAGCCCCACGTCGAACTGCGTGCCCGTGACGGCTGCGTGGTGCGGCTGTGGGAGCAGGGCGATCAGGTCACCGTCGCCTTCGCCCAGTGCGCCGGCAACTGCGATCGCGGCACTTTCGATTATGTCTGGCCGATCCTGGTGGACCGGCCGAGCGGTCGCTGCAACTGACCGCACGCAACAACGGATACGAACATGAGCAGATCGGATTGGGAAGTCGTCATCGGGCTGGAAGTGCATGCGCAGCTCAACACCGCCTCGAAGATATTCTCGGGCAGCAGCACCGCGTTCGGCGCCGAGCCCAACGTGCAGGCGAGCGCGGTCGATATCGCCCTGCCCGGCGTGTTGCCGGTGCTCAACCGCGGCGTGGTCGAGCGCGCCATCCGCCTGGGCCTCGCGCTCGGCGCCCACATCGCGCCCAAGAGCGTGTTCGCGCGCAAGAACTACTTCTACCCGGATCTTCCCAAGGGCTACCAGATCAGCCAGTTCGAGATCCCCGTGGTGCAGGGCGGGACGCTGACCATCCTGGTCGGCGACGGCGACAAGGCCTACGAGAAGACCGTCCGCCTGACCCGCGCCCACCTCGAGGAAGACGCCGGCAAGAGCCTGCACGAGGACTTCCACGGCATGACCGGGATCGATCTCAACCGCGCCGGCACCCCGCTGCTGGAGATCGTGTCCGAGCCCGACATGCGCTCTTCGGCCGAGGCCGTGGCCTATGCCCGCGCACTGCACGCGCTGGTGCGCTGGATCGACATCTGCGACGGCAACATGCAGGAGGGCTCGTTCCGCTGCGACGCCAACGTGTCGGTGCGGCGCTGGGGTGCCGAGCAGTTCGGCACCCGGCGCGAGATCAAGAACCTGAACTCCTTCCGCTTCCTGCAGCAGGCGATCGACTACGAGGTGCAGTGGCAGATCGACACCCTCGAGGACGGCGGCAGCATCCATCAGGCGACCGTGCTGTTCGATCCGGATACCGGCGAGACGCGGATGATGCGCTCCAAGGAAGACGCCCACGACTACCGCTACTTCCCCGACCCCGACCTGCTGCCGCTGGTGATCGCGGAAGACTGGATCAACCGCGTGCGCAGCGAGATGCCCGAACTGCCGGTGGCGATGAAGGCCCGCTTCATCGCCGAGCTCGGGCTCTCGGCCTATGATGCCACCACGCTGACCGCCTCCAAGGAAATGGCCGCCTATTACCAGGCCACGGTCGATGCGGTCGGTGCGGCGAGCCCGCCCCAGGTGGCGAAAGTCTGCGCCAACTGGGTGATGGGCGACCTCGCCGCACGGCTCAACAAGGCCGAACTCGATATCGCCGCGGCGCCGGTAACGCCGGTGCAGCTCGCCGGCCTGGTCGCACGCATCGCCGACAACACCATCTCCAACGCGATCGCGAAGAAGGTGTTCGAGGCGCTGTGGACCGGCGAAGGCGCGAGCGCGGACGAGATCATCGACCGCCAGGGCCTGCGGCAAGTCACCGACAGCGGCGCGATCGAGGCGCTGATCGACGAGGTGCTCGCCGCCAACCAGAAGTCGGTCGACGAATTCCGCGCCGGCAAGGACAAGGCCTTCAACGCGCTCGTCGGCCAGGTGATGAAGGCCAGCAAGGGCAAGGCCAGCCCGGCTCAGGTGAACGAGCTGCTGCGCAGGAAGCTCGGCGCCTGAAGATGCGCATCCCGCCCTACATGCCTCTTGACCCGGATAACAGTATCTACGGCGGCTGACCAATCGGCGTAGCAAGTTGCCGATCTTCGTAGGGCCGAAATCAGTCGGCCACTGCTGCCCGGGCCTGCCGTCGGCGCCCGAACCACATCCTGCGGCGGACTGAAGTCCGCCCTTGCGGCTGCGCCCGGGAAGGGTGCTTGATTCGGATAACAGTATCTACACAGCTACCGGTGCCCGGCTCCCATAGCGGCACTTGCGACATCCCCGGTGCCGGTCGCGACACGACTCACCGCTTCGGCCTTTCCCTTGTACCCGACGCCCGCTTGAGCCGCGTCAACGCGCAAATCTGTTTTTCGTCACATTCTTATATTCTTCAATACTGACGAAACCGGCGACTACGGCCGGACCTTGCGGGACGGAGACACCGATGCCGGATCTGATCGCACTCATCGAATGGCTGGGCGAGGACCGCAGCCTCGCCCTCGGCGGACTGCTGATCGGCGCCCTGTTCGGTGCGTTCGCGCAACGATCGCGGTTCTGCCTGCGCGCCGCGGTGATCGAAGTGGCCCGCGGCCATTGGGGCAGCAAGCTTGCGATCTGGCTGCTGGCGTTCTCGGCCGCGATCATCGTTACCCAGCTGCTGCACCTGAGCGGGAAGTTCGACACCGCCAACGTGCGCCAACTGTCCAGCCAGGGCAGCCTGTCGGGGGCGCTGGTGGGCGGCCTGATGTTCGGTGCCGGCATGATCCTGGCGCGCGGTTGCTCCAGCCGGCTGCTGGTGCTGGCGGCCAATGGCAACCTGCGGGCACTGTTGTCCGGGCTGATCTTCGCGGTCGCAGCACAGGCATCGATGAACGGCGTGCTGTCGCCGGCGCGGGAGGCGATCGGCGCCTGGTGGACGATCGATGGCGGCACCGCACGGGATCTGCTGGCACTGATCGGCATCGGGCACGGCGGCGGCCTCGTCTTCGGCCTGGTCTGGCTGGTGGCCGGGGCCTGGTTTGCAGGACGTCACCGCATCGGCGGCTGGGGCTGGATCGGCGGGCTCGGCACCGGGGTGATGGTGGCGCTGGCATGGTGGTTCACCTTCGAGATGTCGGCGCGCACTTTCGATCCGACCCCGGTCAAGAGCCTGTCCTTCACCGGCCCTTCGGCCGACATGCTGATGCTGGTGCTGTCACCGCCGGGACAGCTGCTCAACTTCGACCTCGGCATGGTGCCGGGGGTGTTTCTCGGTTCCTTTCTCGCCGCCCTGGCCGCGCGCGAGCTGAAACTGGAAGGTTTCCAGGGCGGCCACGCAATGCGCCGCTACATTGTGGGAGCGGTGCTGATGGGTTTCGGCGGGATGCTGGCCGGAGGCTGTGCGGTCGGGGCAGGCGTATCGGGCGCGGCGGTGTTCGCAGTCACTGCCTGGGTGACGCTGTCGGGGATGTGGGCCGGCGCCAGCCTGACCGACTGGCTGATCGACCGCAAGCTGGCCCCCCACCCTGCGCCCGCCGCCGGGATCAGCCCCTGAGTCGACTTGCGGGGCGGGGGTCTGGCTATAATCAGGCATTCCGCACGCAACGGCAGGAGAGACTCCGATGTGCCAGCTGCTCGGCATGAACTGCAATGTGCCGACCGACATCTGCTTTTCGTTCGCCGGTTTTCGCGCCCGCGGCGGACTGACCGATCATCACCGCGACGGCTGGGGAATCGCCTTTTTCGAGGGGCGTGGCGCCCGCGTGTTCCTCGACCCGTGCGCCAGTGTCGACTCTCCGGTGGCCGAGCTGGTGCACCGCTATCCGATCCGCTCGCTCAATGTCATCGCCCACATCCGCAAGGCCACCCAGGGCGAAGTCCGGCTGGAGAATACCCATCCGTTCCAGCGCGAGCTGTGGGGGCGTTACTGGATCTTTGCCCACAACGGCAATCTGCGCGACTACCAACCCGCGCTGTCGGGCCGCTTCCTGCCGGTCGGGTCGACCGACTCGGAACTCGCCTTCTGTCACATCCTCGACCAACTCGCCCGCCACTTTCCGGATGCCGCCCCGCCGCCGCGCACCCTGCATGCCGCGGTGCGCGCGCTGGCCACCGAAATCGGCGGCAAGGGCGAGTTTAATTTCCTGCTGTCGGACGGCGAACGGCTGTTCGCGCACTGCTCGTCGCGCCTGTGCTACGTGCTCCGGCAGTCGCCGTTTCCGGTGGCACACCTCGCGGACGAGGACCTCACCCTCGACTTCAACCGCCTCGCCACTCCCGACGACCGAGTGGCCGTGATCGCGACGACGCCGCTGACCGACAACGAACGTTGGGACGCGATCGCCCCCGGCACGCTGCAGGCCTTCCACCTCGGTGCGCCCGAGGACCTGGGCGAGAGCGCAACGATTGCGGCCGCAGTGGGCCGGGGGCTGACGCAGACTGCGTAAATGTTCCTTACCGGCATCATGCGGACGCGCTAGAGTACGCAGCTGTACATATCGTCGTCAGGTCGAGGATTCCATGGATTGCCCGCTATGTCGCACCGATCGGGATGAGCTCGTCTGGTCCGACGCCCGCTGTCGCGTCATCCGCGTAGCCGATCCCGACTACGCCGGATTCTGCAGGGTGGTATGGACCGAACACGTCGCCGAAATGACCGATCTGCCCGCCGCTGACAGCCACCATTTGCTGCAGGTGGTGATGGCGACCGAAGCGGCGCTCCGGGCACTGATGAACCCCGACAAGATCAATCTCGCCAGTTTCGGCAACATGGTGCCGCATCTGCACTGGCATGTGATTCCGCGCTTTGCCGACGACCGCCATTTCCCGGAGTCGGTGTGGGGCCGGGAACAACGTCCGGGAGTGGTGCACGCGGCACCGGACGCAAGGACCCTGGCCGCCGAAATCGAACGTGCGCTGATCGCCCGTTCCCACTGCTGAGTTTCGCCGACACCTGCATCCGGAGCCTTCATGGACTACCGCAATCCTGCCGAATGTCTGAGCCTGCTGCAGACCCTGAAGCCCGCGAACGTCGACGAAACCCATGCACTGATGTCGACGATCGTCGGCACCCTGCTCGATGCCCTGCCGGCGCCGAATCAGCATCTGGAAGTTCTCGAGGCGGCCCGCACGACGATCGCCCGGCTTCAGGCCGAGCTGGCACGCCGCTATGCCGACCATCCGCTGCCGCCCGACAGCGACGAAAACGCCACCCTGGTCCGGGTGACGACCCTGTGGCACAACCTGGCACGCTCCTATGCCCAGATTGCCCGTCACGATGCCCAGACCGGCACGCTCGACGATCAGCGCGCCCTGCTCGCACAACGACGGATTCACTACAACGGGCAGATATTGTTCGAGTATTTCCGGGCGCATCGTGCGTTTCCGGCGGGGCTGTGGACCGAGATTCACGAAAGCTTCGGCGCCGCGGAAAACACCGGCCTGGTCCGTACCCGCGTCGCCGACCCGCTCAATCCGCTGTGGAAAGCGCAGAGCGCGATGGAAGCCTATATCGCCATCCTGCTCGTCGACCTCGCCAATCCCTACGGCCGCTCGGGTCGGGAGTTGCTGTGGATCTGTCGCTGGGCGCAACGATTCGCGCCCTACTGCAGCCTCGAACCCGATCCCGCGGGACGCAAGCCGACCATCTACGGCCTGGACCTGGGCGCCGATCATGGCCTTCGCCCGCTCGGCTTGCTGCGCCAGAGCACCGGGCTGCGCGGCTTCGACGGCGGCAAGCTGGCAAGCCAGATCCAGGCGGTGTTCGCCCAGTTCAAGCAGGGGGTCGGCCCAGCCTCGCTCGGCCTGGGTGACGACTGCCCGCTCGATGCCAGCGCGCGCCTGCTGGTCTCGCTCTACCGTCCGTGGGGACTGGCCTCTGCCGGGCGGAAGTTCCCGCGCCGGGGCAGCGACGGGGCGGTCGATCTGTGCGGCGACTGGCTGGCCATCGGCTTCCACATCCAGGGGCGGCTGTTCGAGCAACCGCGCAGCTACGCGATGGCCGGAACCCTGAACGGCGATATTTCCCTGCTCACTTTCGGCGAGCGTGCGCCCGCGGCAGGCAACGGCAAACTGCGAGCGGTGGCGCATCGACAGATGGACGCCGATCGCCTGGGCCTGGTGTGCGAACGCTGGACCGTGCTGGATCAGTCGGTGGGCGGCTTCCGCCTCGAACAGCGTCCTCATGCGGAGCGGCTCGAACATCATCAACTGGTCGGCCTCAGGCCGCGCGACGGCGAATACTTTCTGCTCGGGCAGGTCAGCTGGCTGATGTATCGCGACGACGGCATGCTGGAAACCGGCATCCATGTCCTGGCGGGCGTTCCCCAAGTGGTGGCGGTGCGGCCGCTTGCGCCCCACCCGGGTCAGCGCGAGCCCTACCAGCAGGCCTTCCTGATGCCGGCAAACCGTGCACTCAAGACCGACGCCTCGCTGGTGCTGCCGCCAGGCTGGCATCTGCCGAACCGGGTGATCGAGGTGTTCGACAATGGTCGGATCTCACAACTGCGTCTGGTCAAGCTGATGACCAAGGGCGCCAACTTCGAACTGGTCAGCTTCGAGACGCTTGCCCCGGAAGGGCCATGAGGCGCGCCCTGGGCAGGCGAACGGAAAACACGCTGCCTTCACCGAGCTTGCTGCTGATCCTCAGGTCCGCCTGGTGACGGGTGAGAATGTGCTTGACAATCGCCAGGCCCAGGCCGGTGCCGCCAGTTTCCCGGGAGCGACCGCGATCGACCCGATAGAAGCGTTCGGTCAGCCTGGGAATATGCTCGGCGTCGATGCCGATACCGGTATCCCGGACCGAAAACTCCGCGCCCTGATCGCCGGCGCGCCATACCAGATCGATCCTGCCCCCGGCCGGGGTGTAGCGCACCGCGTTGCTGGCCAGATTGGCAAAGGCACTGTGGATCTCCTTGGCGCTGCCGAGCAACACGCCGTTGCCGTGCATCTCCAGCGTGACCGTGTGCCGTCCTGCCGAGATCAACTCGGTATCGTCGCGTATCCCGTGCAGCAAGGCATCGACATCGATCCGTTCCTCGGCCGGCGCCGGGGCGCCGGTTTCGAGGGCCGACAGCGTCAATAGGTCGTCGATCAGGCGGCGCATGCGGGTGGATTGCTCGAGCGCAAGGCGCAGAAAGCGGATCGTGTCGTCGCGCTCGAAGTCGTCCAGACCGTCGACCAGGGTTTCGAGGAAACCGCCCACCACGGTCAGCGGCGTGCGCAGTTCGTGAGACACGTTGGCCACGAAATCGCGCCGCATGGTCTCGAGCCGCTCGATCTGCGAGATATCGCGCGACAGCACCATCTTCTGGTCGTCGCCGAAGGGAATGACCTGCACCTGCAGGGTGAGTCCGGCATGCCGCGCCGAATGCATGATCAGCGGTTCGTCGTAGTGGTCCGAAGCGAGGTAGTGCACGAACTCGGGCTGGCGGATCAGATTGGTCACCGGCGCCCCGAGGTCATGGTTGCGGTCGAGGCCGAAATGGTGCTCGGCCTTGATGTTGATCCATTCGATGGTGTCGCTGTCGGACAGATAGACCACCCCGTCGGGCATGGCCTGACTGGCGTCGTGAAAGCGTTCGAGCGCCGAGGACAGGCGCTCGCGCATATCGTAGGCGACCCTGGAGCGACTGTTCAGCTCGGCAAACACCAGGCCCCAGCTGCCCGCGGCACGCGGTACCGGGGTGCCGATCGGCTCACGGGTCCATAGCACCAGGCGACTGAGCTTGCGCAGGTGATGGACACCCAGCAGCAGCAGCCCCGCAATGTAGGCCAGCAAGGCCGCGGACAAACCCCCGACCGCGCCCACCGCAGCCGCGAGCAGTGCCAGGACCGCCAGCGCGACGAGCGCACTCGTCCATAGATAACGCACGGATCGAATGATGGGAGTCCCCTGTCCGCCAGATGCCGGCGGATTATCGCACGGCCGGCGGAAGCTCCGCCTGCGCCGAGAAGCGATAGCCACTGCCCCTCACGGTCTGCACCAGCGCGTCGTGCCCGGACGCTTCCAGCGCACAGCGCAGGCGGCGGATATGCACATCGACGGTGCGCTCTTCGACGAACACGTGATCGCCCCAGACCTGGTCGAGCAGCTGGGCGCGCGAGTGCACCCGCTCGGGATGAGTCATCAAGAAGTGGAGCAGCCGGAACTCGGTGGGGCCGAGCGACAATGCCAGCGCGCCGGTGCTGACCCGATGCGTCTCCGGATCCAGCCGCAGGCCGCCCAGCTCGACCGGATCCTCGGTGGTCTGTGGCGCACGCCGGCGCAGCACCGCCTTGATCCGGGCCACCAGCTCGCGCGGACTGAACGGCTTGGTGATGTAGTCGTCGGCACCGGTCTCGAGTCCGGTCACCTTGTCCTGCTCTTCACCGCGCGCAGTGAGCATGATGATCGGAATGGCGCGGGTCCGCTCGTCGGCCCGCAGGCGGCGGGCAAACTCGATGCCCGAGGCCCCGGGCAGCATCCAGTCGAGCAGCACCAGATCCGGCAAGGCCTCACGCACGATGCGCTGCGCCGTCTCCGCGTCGGACGCCCGCACTACGTGGTGGCCAGCGCGGGCGAGGTTGGCTGCAATCAGTTCCTGGATTGCCGGCTCGTCTTCCACCAGCAGAATATTTGCAGACATAGTGTTCGCTCCCTTTGACCCTGCGCAGTGTATTTCACCAATTTGAACATTTGATGACACGTCATCGCGGTGAAACACCCGTGCGCCGCCAGGCATGGCCGCCGGCGACGAGGCAAATACCATCGACGGCTACGACCATATGGCTATGGACGGATGCATCGGCCGGGTCGATTCGATATTATGTAATCCGTCCATCAGCAGGACTGATGGACGGTCTTCATGGAAACAGCGGCGGGACAGCCTCCACATCCGATATCCCGGAAGTCAGATCCAGTCGCTCGCAGAACAGACAACGCGATTCGGCCGATCGCTCAGCATGAACGATAGGCTGCCACGCCAGAACATCGCACCGCCCGGAAACGAGCCCGACCGGAGCAAGCCGGGGCACACAAAGGAGACCTGATGCAAGCTGCCGTGCAGCCGACGGGGCGCAGCCCGCTGATCGCGACACGGCTCAATGCGCCGTCGGCGGCGGGGCGGACCATCGCCCGTCCGCGCCTGATGGAGCGCTTGCTGGAAGGGAGCGCAAGCCGGCTCACCGTGATCCACGGTCCCGCCGGGTTCGGCAAGACCACCCTCGCGGTGCAGTGGCGCACCCGCCTGCGGGAAGAAGGCAAGCCGGTCGCGTGGCTCAGCATGGACAAGGACGACACCGAGTCGCTGCGCTTTCTCGCCTATCTGATCGAGGCCATCCGCCATGCGGAGCCCAGCCTGTGCGCGGATCTGCTGTCGCTGCTCGAGTCGCAGAGCGCGCATATTGCCGACTTCCTGCTCACCGAGCTGGTGAACCAGTTCCATGACTACGGCGAAGATTTCTACCTGTTCCTCGACGACTGGCATCTGGTGCGTGACCGGCGCAGCGAAGAGGCCATCATCTTCCTCCTCGAGCACGCGCCGGCCAACCTCCATCTGGTGATCACCAGCCGGAGCCGGCCGAATCTGCCGATCTTCAAGCTGGCGCTGCGCAACGAGGTCACCGAGATCCAGGCCGCCGACCTCCGTTTCGACCTGACCGAATCGGAACACTTTTTCAGCGACCTCGAGATCGACGCGGACGACCTGCGCGCGCTGCTCGACACCACCGAAGGCTGGATCGCGGCCCTGCAACTGGCCCTGATCTCGCTGCGCGCGACCGGCGACCGCGACAGCCTGTTGCGCTGGATTGCGGGCAAGCATCACGCGATCGGCGATTACCTCGCCGAGAGCGTGCTCAACAGCCTGCCGCCGGAACTGCTCGAATTCCTGCTGCAGACTTCCATCCTCGGCCGTTTCTGCGGCGCACTGTGCACCGCGATGACCGGGCAGGGCAACGGGTTCTCGATCCTCGAGCGGGTCGAACAGCTCCAGCTCTTCATCATTCCGCTCGACGACGAGCGCGAATGGTTCCGCTACCACCACCTGTTCGCCAGCCACCTCCAGCGCCGTCTCGAACGCGACCATCCCGAACGCATCCGGGCGCTGCATTTCACTGCCGCCGAGTGGTTCGAGCAGCACGGGTTTGCCGAGGAGGCGGTGTCCCATGCCCTCGCGGCGGGCGACGAGGAGTATGCGGTCAGGATCGTCGAGGCCACCGCCATGTGGTTCGTCGAGCGCAGCTACATGGCCACCCTGCTGGGCCTGGTGAGCCGGCTTCCTCCCGCCCGCCTGGCCAACCGGCCGGCGCTGCAGGCGGCGATCGCGTGGAGCAACTGCCTCGTGCACCGCTCCGCGCAGGCGCTGGCCGCAGTCGCCCATATCGAGGACCACGTGCTCGCCAACGGCATTTCCGGTGAGCACGAGATCGCGCTCGAGGCGCGCGTGATCCGGGCCTGCATCGAGATCTACGCCGACCGCATCGACGGCGTCGAAGCGCTGGTGCGTCCGGTCATGGCGCGGCCCGAAGCGGTGCATCCGTGGGTCGCCGTCGTGGCTGCCAACGTGCTGACCTACGTGCTGCTGCACAGTCACCAGTATGGCGAAGCGATCGAGCTGCAGCGCATCATGAGGCCCTTCCACGCCCGTACCCAGGGCCCTTTCAGCCAGATCTACGGCATCTGTTTCGCCGGCATGGCCGCCTACGAGATGGGCCAGCATGCGATGGCGGAAGCGAACTTCCGCGAAGCGCTGACGGTCGCCCGCGAACAGGCCGGCGCCCACTCCCATGCCGCACGGCTGGCAGGCGCCATGCTCGGCAAGATGTGTTACGAGTGCAACCAGCTCGCCGACGCCGAGACCCTGCTCGAGGACAGCATCGCGCTGGGCGTGGAAGGCGGGGTCGCGGACTTCTCGCTGGCCAGCTACATCAACTACAGCCGCCTCCTCGCCCTGCGCGGGGTCGAGGAGCGGGCGATCGTCATTCTCGACGAAGGCCGGAACACCGCCCACCAGCTCGCGCAGCAACGCCTGACCGCCTCGGTCGCCGCCGAGCGCATGCGCCTGCTGGCCCCCGGTGAGGTGTTGTCCCCTGCCCCCGGCGGCACCGCGAACCAGGGCGAAGGCCCCACTTTTCCGGACTTTTCCGACGGCATCGCCGCGCAGGCCTGGGAGGCCGGGCGCATCGCCCGGATCCGGCGGACGCTGGCCGAGGGCCGCGCCCGCGATGCCGATACCCTGCTCGAGCCCCTGCTCGACTACACGACCCGCAAGGGGCAACGCAGCGTGATGCGCAGCGCCCTCGTGCTGCGCGCGCTCGCACGCGAGCAGGGTGGCGACCTGCGCGGCGCCGAGGACGCCATGCTGGGCGCGCTCGACTGTTGCGAGGCACCGCGGGCGGTCCGCCCCTTCCTCGACGAAGGCCTGCGCGTCGTCGCCATCCTCGAACGTCTCCAGGACCACGCCCGGGCCAGGCTGCCCGGAGCCCCGACCCGCCCGCTGCAGGCCCAGATCGCGCGCATCCTGGACGCCGGCCGCCAGCCGCTGGCGCAGCGGCCGCCGGCTGGCGCCGAGAGCGCAGGACGAGCCCCGCCCCCTGCGGTCGCCAACCTGGCCGAACCGCTGAAGGACCGCGAGATCGACGTGCTGCGGCTGGTGGGCGAAGGCATGTCCAACAAGGAAATCGCCCGCCGCCTCGGCATCGGGGTGGATACCGTCAAGTGGTATCTGAAGTCGATCTACGGAAAGATGGGGGTCGGCCGCCGCACTCAGGCCATCTGCGAAGCGCGCCGCCTCCATCTGATCGACTGAGCCGGCAGCGACCGCCGCGCGCCGCGCTGGCCGCCCGCGCCCGACCCCCGCGCAGCAAGACGCTACCCGATCCGGGGCCGCCGGCTACCCGATTGGGGGGTGCATCCCGGGCCGCATTTCCTTACTTTAGGCCTCAGGCTCGTCAAGGGCTGCTTGTTCCGCAAGCAGGCTTACCCGGCGAGGAGCCGACCCGTATGCTGGATCCGGGCCGGCGACAAAAAAAGCCACCACAGGCCCGAGGAGACAAGAGATGAACAGGAGCATCGAAGCCGTGGCGCGCGCCTATCCGAACCGATACGGCGCGCCGCTCGACAGCAGCGACGGCGGACGCGACACCCGCTTGGCGGCAGACGAAGCGACCGCCTTTCCCGGGGTCGCCGGATCGAGCCCGGCGCTTCGCCAGGCGGTCGACAAGGCCACCCGGCTCGCCTCGTCCCGGGTCCCGGTCCTGCTGCTGGGCGAGACCGGGGTCGGCAAGGAAGTCTTTGCCCGCGGCATCCACGCCGCCAGTCCGCACCGCGACGGCCCGTTCATCGCCCTCAACTGCGGCGGACTGAACCGCGAGCTGCTGGCCAGCGAACTCTTCGGCCATGTGGACGGCGCGTTCACCGGCGCCAAGCGCGGCGGAAGCCCCGGCAAGATCGAAGCTGCCCACGGCGGCACCCTGCTGCTCGACGAGCTGGGCGAAATGCCGCTCGAGCTGCAGCCCCACTTCCTGCGCGTGCTCGAGGACGGCCAGGTGTGCCGGATCGGCGAGCACACGCCGCGCCAGGTGCGCTTCCGCCTGATCGCGGCCACCAACCGCGATCTGCGCCGGGAGGCAGACGAGGGACGCTTTCGCGCCGATCTGTTCTACCGGATCTCGGTCACCAGCATCGCGATCCCGGCACTGCGCGAGCGCCGCGGCGATATCGCCGGCCTGGTGCAGCGGTTCCTGCGCCAGTTCTGCGAGCGCCATGGCGTGGCGCACAAGGCCCTCGATCCGCGCGCCCTGTCCCGGCTCGAAAGCCACGCCTGGCCAGGCAACGTGCGCGAGCTGCGCAACGTGGTCGAGAGCCTGGTGCTGACGAGCCCGGCGGGCATCATCGGCGCCGACGACCTTCCCCCCGAGATCGGCGCACCCGCAGCCCGCACGCCCGCGCCGGAGGCGGAGCCGGAGTTCAGCCCGATCATGCTGCGCGGCCTGCAGCGCGGCGAGTTCGAGCAGATCTGCACCGTGCTCCGCCAGGCCTCGGGCAATGCCACCATTGCCGCGCGCGAGCTGGGGATCGCCAAGAGCACGCTGTACCTGAAGCTGAAGAAATACTCGCTCGACAAGTCCCTGCCGCTGTGGCGCACGCACCCGGGCAGCATCGGCCAGCCCGCGGCCTGAAACGCCGCACCGGCCATACGGACAACCAGACCCGTCCCCAACAAGGAGATCACATGGCGGCATGCATCGTCGGCTGGGGGCATTCGCCCTTCGGCAAACTGGACAATCTCGACCTCGAATCGCTGATCGGCAACGTTACGCGCGCGGCCATCGCCGACGCCGGCATCGGCGCCGACGACATCGACGGGATCTGGCTCGGGCATCTGAACGGCGGCTTCGTCCCCGAAATATTCTGCTCGTCGATGGCGCTGCAGGCCGACGACGGTCTGCGCTGGAAACCGGCGACGCGGGTCGAGAACGCCTGCGCATCCGGCGCCGCGGCGGTATTCTCGGCGGTCAACGCGGTGGAGGCGGGTCAGTGCCGGATCGCCCTCGTGGTCGGCGCCGAGAAGATGACCGCGGTCACCGGCGCGGAAGTCACCCGGATCCTCGGCTCGGCCTCCTACGTCAGCGAAGAGGCTGCGCGCGGACTGAGCTTTCCCGGCATTTTCGGCCACATCGCGCAAGCCTACTTCGACCGCCACGGCGACCACTCGGCCACGCTCGCGCGCATCGCCGCCAAGAACCACGCCAATGGCGTCGACAACCCGTGGGCGCAGATCCGGCGCGACCTCGGCTTCGAGTTCTGCAACACGGTGTCGGACAAGAACCCGCTGATCGCCCCGCCGCTGCGCAAGACCGACTGCTCGCTGGTCTCCGACGGCGCAGCCGCGCTGGTCATCGCGGACGACGCCCTGCTGCCCCGCTTTCGCCGCGGCGTGCGCTTCCGGGCGCGCAGCCAGGTCAACGACTTCCTGCCGATGTCGCGGCGCGACCCGCTCGCCTTCGAAGGCCCGCGCCGGGCCTGGCAGGACGCCCTCACCAAGGCCCGGTGCACGGTCGACGACCTGTCGCTGGCCGAGGTCCACGACTGCTTCACCATCGCCGAACTCCTCAGCTACGAGGCCATGGGCCTGGCCCCGGCGGGCGCCGGCGCCCGCGTCGTCGACGACGGCACCGTCCACGCCGGCGGGCGCCTGCCGGTGAACCGTTCCGGCGGCCTCAAGGCCAAGGGCCACCCGATCGGTGCCACCGGGGTGTCGATGCATGTGCTCGCGGCCATGCAGCTATGCGGCGAAGCGGCCGCCATGCAGGTGCCCGGCGCCACCCTGGCCGGGGTGTTCAACATGGGCGGCTCGGCGGTCGCCAACTACGTCAGCATCCTGGAGGCGGCACGATGAACATCGCCCGCCTGCTGCTGCGCACCGCCACCGCCTTCCCGACCCGTCCGGCGATCGTGCACGGCACCCGCCTCGTCGCCGACTACGCCACCTTCGCCGGGCGCGCTGCCCGCATCGGCGGCTACCTGCGGAACACCCTCGGGCTCGTTGCGGGCGAGCGGATCGCCCTGTTCATGAGCAACTGCCCGGAGTACCTCGAGGTCCTGTACGGCGCCTGGTGGGCCGGGCTGGTGGTGGTGCCGGTGAACGCCAAACTGCATCCCCGCGAGCTCGCCTACGCGGTGGAGGACGCCGCTGCGGCCTGCCTGTTCATCAGCCCCGACCTGGCTGCGGGCGCGCTGCCCGAGGCCGCCGGGGGTAGCGCGCTGAAACGGACCGTGGTCACCGGCTCGGCGGACTATGCCGCCCTGCTCGCCGCGCCGCCGATCGCCCTCGCCCACCGCGACGGCAACGAACTCGCGTGGATCTTCTACACCTCGGGCACGACCGGCCACCCCAAGGGCGTGATGCAGACCCACCGCAACCTGCTGACGATGACGGCGTGCTACTTCAGCGACGTGGACGCGGTCGAGGCCGCGGACTGCATCGCCTACGCGGCGCCGATGTCGCACGGCGCGGGCATGTACAACTTCGCCCATGTGCTGAAGGCGGCACGCCATGTGATCCCGGAGTCGGGCGGCTTCGACGCCGCCGAACTGTGCACGCTGGCCAGCCGCCTCGGCCGGCTGTCGCTGTTCGCCGCGCCGACCATGGTCCGGCGGGTGGTCGACCACGTCGATGCCAGCGACGCCGACCCGGCGGGGTTCAAGACCGTGGTCTACGGCGGCGGGCCGATGTACGTGGAAGACATCCGGCGCGCACTCGACACCATGGGCAACCGCTTCGTGCAGATCTACGGCCAGGGCGAATGCCCGATGAGCATCACCGCGCTGGCGCGCGAGGTGCTCGCCGACCGTGATCATCCAGAGTGGCTGGCGCGGATCGGCTCGGTCGGCACCGCCCAGGCGCTGGTCGAGATCAAGGTGGCCGGCAGCGACGGTTTCGCCCTCCCGGCGGGCCAGACCGGCGAGATCCTGGTCCGCGGCGACGCGGTGATGGCGGGCTACTGGCGCAATCCCGACGCCACCGCGAGGACGCTGCGCGACGGCTGGCTGTGGACCGGCGACATGGGCAGCATGGACGACACCGGCTTCCTGACCCTGAAGGACCGCTCCAAGGACGTGATCATCTCCGGTGGCTCGAACATCTATCCGCGCGAGATCGAGGAGGTGCTGCTGCTGCATCCCGCGGTGCGCGAGGTGTCGGTGGTCGGGCGCAAGGATCCCGAATGGGGCGAGGTGGTGATCGCCTTCGTGGTCGCCGACGGGGTCGAGGCCGCCGAACTCGATGCGCTCTGCCTCGACCGCATTGCCCGCTTCAAGCGTCCCAAGCAATACCGCTTCATCGACAGCCTGCCCAAGAACAACTACGGCAAGGTGCTCAAGACCGAGCTGCGCAAGCTGCTCGACTGACGCGGGCGCGCCCCGGGGGCCGGCCGCCGGGCCGGTTCTGCGCCATCACGCGCCGGCCACGAGTCGCCCGCTCGCACGGCGGGCCTCCGTGCGCTGCACCGGCAGTCCTGGCCCGGCTTACCCGGCTCGCGCCACCCGGCTCCCGAAGCGCCTGGCCTGCACCACCCAGCCATCGACCTCGATCGCCCCCGGTCCGGCGGCCGGCAGGTGCTGGGTCAGCCAGCAGCGCGTCGGCAGGAACGGCTCGCCTGCGCTCACCCGTGCCGCAGCGGCGTCACCGGGCAGGGACGAGAGCAGCGCGCGGATCTCGTCCTCGCCGTCCGGCGCCAGGTCGCGGACGATGAACACCAGGCGTCCGCAACGGTCCTCGAACGCGCCCTGCGTGGGCCAGCGGGGGAGCCGCAGCGGCGGATAGGCCACGTCCTGCACGCAATGGACCACCCGGGGCAGCGGGTCGCCGGCCACGTTGATCAGTCCCTTGACGCGCAGGAGGTTCGCCCCGCGCCGCTGCAGGACGCGCCCCATCGCCACGCAGAAGCCGAGCCAGGGCACGGGGTGGGCGAAGTCGACCACGAAGCTGCCGACGCCGTCGTCGTGGCGGGCGGCGAACACCGGCGCCGCCTTGCGCCGCCAGCCGACGGTCGCCGCGGACGAGTGCGCAATCGCGCTGCGCAGTTGCTCTTCGCCCATCCAGGCGGCCACGTCGGCCAGCTTACCGTCGGTGGTGTAGATGCCCGAGCCGAACAGCACCGCCGGTTCGATCCGGCCATGGCGGGCCTCGAGCCGCGCCGCCCCCGGATTGAGGACGGCCAGGCGCGCATCGAGCGCGGCACGGCGGTCGCGCTCGGCCAGGTCGCATTTGGTCAGCACCAGCCGGTCGGCCATCGCCACCTGGCGCACGGCCTCGCGGTGGGCGTCCAGCTGGCGCGCCGCGTGGGTGGCATCGACCACGGTGACCACGCCGTCGCACACATAGCGCGCGGAGATGTAGCGCTCTTCCATCAGCGTGTAGATCACCGGCACCGGATCGGCGAGCCCGGTGGTCTCGATCAGCACCCGCGACACCGGCGGGATCTCGCGCCGCGAACTGCGCTCGGAGAGTTGCCGGAGGGCCTTGACCAGGTCGCCCTGGACGCTGCAGCACAGGCAACCCGAGTCGAGGATCACCAGCGTCTCGTCGACCCGGTCGACCAGGTGGTGGTCGATGCCGACCTCGCCGAACTCGTTGATCAGCACCGCCGCGCCGGCCATGCCGGGGTGCTGCAGCAAATGGTTCAGGAGCGTGGTCTTGCCCGCACCGAGAAAACCGGTGAGCAGGGTCACCGGAATCCGCTCAATTGCTGCGGATGGCCGGACCGGCTCCGCCCTTGCACTGTCGTTCATTGTTCCGCTCCCTGGCTCCGCCCCGCCGCGCCGCCGGCCGCGCACCCGCGCGCCCGGCGATCGTCGCTCACGCCCGGCAGCCGCCGAGGGCACGCAGGCGCGCGACTTGTTCGAGCACCTGCTCCGGCTGATGACCGCGCGGCACCTCGGCAAAATAGAACTGGCCGGCGCCGAGCGCCGGGATGGTCTGTCCCGCCCACAGCCCGGCGCCGACATCCACCCCGGTGGCGCAGGCGGCCCCGGCAATCAGCGCCGGGGCGCCGATGACCGCCTGCACCTCGCCCGCATCCGGCCACGCCAGCACGGGCTCGCGCCCCAGGCGCAGGGCGAGCGACCAGCGGTAGTGCTGGGCGACGTTGAGCAGCGGCCGGTAACGTTCGACATCCACCGGCTCGGGCACCGCCGCAGCGCCGTCCTCCTCGAACAGCAGGCCGGCGACCGGCTGCTGCGACACCGCGCGCAGCACGTCGGCCACGTACATCGCCGCATCCTCGATCGCTTCCGGCTCCAGCTCGAAGCCTTCGCGTCCCGCCAGCAGGTTGGCGCGGTACAGCCAGGCACGCGGTGACGGCATCGCCAGCACCAGCGGCACCTGCCCGCGCAGGTGCGCGGCCACCGCCTCCAGCACCTCGGCCAGCAGTTCGCGCGCTCCAACCGGCTCGAGCAGCTTGCGCAAGGGGAAGGAAAGGCGGCGCTTGGCCCCCAGTTCGGCGCGCAGTTCGGGGTGGCGGGCGAGCCACGAATCGTAGAGCTCGCCGACCTCGACCACCGCGACGTCCGGGCGCAGCAGGCCGTGAGCCTGGGAGAAGCAGGCGAGGTACTGCGCCGCGCTCCCCCACGGGTCACCGGCCTCGCCGAGCAGCAGCCGGGTGGTGTAGGCCGAGGATTTCAGCCACAGCCGGATGCGCCCGCTGCCCTGGCTGCCGGGCAGCAGGTCGGCGAGACCCTGGCTCATTGCTTTTCCTCGGCCAGTGCGCCCAGGGCCGCGAGCCGCGCTTCCAGTTCCTCGATGCGGACATCCTTGGGATGGCGCATGTAGTTGGGCCTCGGCTTGTCGGCATCGCGGGTGAGGTCGGGACTCCCCGCGTACAGGGTGCCGACGTCGTCGCCCCAGCAGCCGAAGTACTGCAGGTAGGCGGGCGGCCGGGGCTTGCTCCAGGTCTTCACGAAGTCCTTGAACGGCACCCCGCGCGCCAGCCGGGCCTGGCGCTCCTGGTCGCGCGCGGCAGCGGTCGCCTCATGGTTGATGGCGAGGGTCGCCGGGTCGAACTTGACCTTGTACAGACGCTCCGCCACCGGCGCCGACATCAGGCCTTCCTCGATGTCCTGGATCACCGCGGCGGGATCGCGCTCGAGCAGATCGCCGTAACCGGCGCCGGCGCCCTGCGAGATCATGAACAGTTCGCCGCGCTTGGAGATCTCGAAGCCCATGCCCATGTGGTGGGTGGTGTAGCTCGCGTCCTCGAACGGCTGCTCGTTCATGATCTCCTCGATCGAGTGCTTGAACTTGTGCGGCTCGTTCATCAGCACGTCGTAGACATCCACCCCCTTGACCTTGCTCAGCGGGTAGCAGCCGCAGGCGTAGCCGCCGAACAGGCCCTGCAGGGGCGGGATCTTGGCGCCCTGGCACACGGTCATGAAGCCCCACTGCTCGCTGTCCTTGGTCGCCACCATCATGGTGTAGCCCTGGCCGCCGCGGTACTTGCCGGGGGCGACGGCGTCGCGTGTCATCTTCTTGGAGACCAGCTGCAGGAAGGGCACTTCCTCCTCGTTCAGCTCCTGTTCGCCGATGTCCGCCATGGTGGCGAAGATCGGCGCGAGCGCGTGCTCGCCGTCGCGATCGACGGTCGCCCCCGCGCCCATGCCGTTGAGGTCGGCACACAGGTTGCCGAGGGTCTCGCCGTGCTGGCTCACGCCCCCCCAGATGAAGGTGTTGATCATGTTGAAGGTCGGCGCATGGACCTTGGTGTACTTCTCCGGGCAGCTGTAGAGGAACTTCGCCACCGCGTGCTGGCCGGCGGTGAAGCCGGTGAAGATCGACATCAGGCTCTGCGAGTTGGGCGCGTCGTACGAGCAGTTCACGATCGAGTGCGGATCGGTGATCACCTCGATCGGCGCGAACGCCGCCTGGCCGCGCGGCAGGTCGGGCCACACGTAGCACAGGAAGACCTGGGCGAGCATGCCCTTGAGGCCGGCAACGATGGTGTTGGTCGCGCGGTTGGTGAATTCCGGGCTGGAGCCGCGGAAGTCGAAGATCAGCCGGTCGCCGGTCTTGGTCAGCCGGCAGTTGATCTTCACCACGCAGTTCTCGCGCAGGGTCGAGTCCTGGATGATGTAGGTGCGCACCGTCATGTCCGGCCACTGGCTGATCCGCCGCTTGACCTCGGCGCGCACGTTCTCCATGGTCAGACGAAGCGTGGACACCAGCGCCGCGGGACCGTCGGATTTGAGCGACTCCTCGATCCGCTGCTTGATCCGCAGGCAGGCGAACAGCTTGACCTTCATGTCCTCGTACTGGAGCTTGGGTTCGCGCACCGAGTTCTGCAGGAAGGTCAGGATGTCGCGCTTGATCTGGTAGTTCTCGACCACCTTGAACGGCGACATCTTCAGCCCCTCGTCGCTCGGACTCTCGGCCATCGACGGCATGCCGCCGGGCTCGATCGCGCCGTTCTCGCCCTCGTGCACCGTGGACGCCACCCAGCACACCAGCTTCCCTTCGTGGAAGATCGGCAGGATCATGCTCTGGTCGGTATTGTGCACGTTGCCGTAGCGCGAGTCGTTGTGGATGAAGCCGTCACCGTCGCGCACGCCCACCGTGGGGTCGTTGATCCAGTTCTTGATGATGAATTTGATCGGATGGTGCACCAGCGCCGAGAAGATCAGCACGCCGCCGGCGCTGGCGATGGCGAGGTCGCCCGAGGCCGAATACACCCCGGTGATGACGTCGCCCCACTTGGCTCCCGGCGCCGCGCCCATCTGCTCGACCATCTCGTAGCCCTCGTCGCAGCCGGCCTGGATGCGGTCGCGGATCTTGGCGATGGTGTGGGCATCGCTGACCTGGTGGATGCACTCGTCCTCGAATCCGGTCCGCGGCATCAGGTCATGGTTCTGCATGATCTCCGGATCGGGGCCCAGGAACAGCGTGGTGTCGTTGAGGAACTTCTTGATCAGCGCCACTTCCTCGGGGCTGGGCACCTTGGCCGCAGCCGGCACATTCATATCGCTCATGTTCGGTCCTGTATTTGGTGAAAGGTCGATGAGGTTCGGGCCGTGCTCAGGCACGCAGGAACCACGAGGCGCCCTGCCTGGCGGCGACGAAGTTCCAGCCCGGGTCGACCAGGAAGGTGGTGACTTCGGAGGCGATGATCGCGGGTCCGGCGATCTGCACCCCCGGCTCGATCGATGCCCGGCTCCACACCGGGGTCTCGAACGCGCCTTCGTGGCCGACGAAGTGGCACTTGCGGGTGCTGGCCGGCTTCGGCGGGGCGGTGCGCCGTTCGGGCGCGACCGGCTTGATGTCCTCGAACTGGACGGTTTCGTGACGGACGAAGGCCGCCACCCGGATGGTGTTGATGCGGATGCCCGCTTCCGGTGCCTGCGAGCCTTCGCCGAAGCGCTTGCCGTAGTCGTTGGAGAACTGCGAGATCAGCGCCAGCACATCGCCGGGGCCACTGACCTCGTGCTTCGGAATGACCGCCGTGGTCTGTACCAGCTGGTTGCCGTAACGCATGTCCAGCTCGAGGTTGTGGCAGATGTCTTCCTTGGCGATGCCCTGGCGCAGCAGATCCTGCGTCCCCTGTTCCTTCAGCTCGGCGACGATGCTGTTGAAGCGGTCGTAGTCGTCGAAGATGTGGCGGCTGTTGGAGTCGTACAGCACCATGTACAGCGACTGCTCGTGGATGTGGAGCTGGTGCATGTTGCCGGCGCCGACCGCGGAGAACACCGAGCTGAGCGGGGGTGCCAGGATCTTGTCGATGTTCAGGTTCTGCGCGATCCCGCAGCAGTGCAGCGGGCCGTTGCCGCCGTACGCCAGCATGGTGAACTCCTTGGGGTCGTAGCCGCGCGCCCGCAGTTCGGTGAACAGGCCGTTGGCCATGTTGTCGTCGACCTTGGCGCGCACCAGCAGCGCCGCTTCGATCACCGAGCAATCGAGGTCGTCGCACAGCGCGTCCTCGATCGCGGCCGAAGCGCGCCGCGGGTTGAGCGGGATCGACCCGCCGGCGTAGTTCTTGGGGTCGAGGTAGCCCAGCAGCAGGTCGGCATCGGTCACCGTCGGGCGCATGCCGCCACGGTCGTAGCAGGCCGGACCGGGGTCGGAACCGGCCGATTCGGGCCCGCACTTCACCGTGTTGTACATGCGGTCGAAGCTCGCGATCGAGCCCCCTCCCGCGCCCAGCGTGACCAGGTGCACCATCGGCACCGAGACCAGCCAGCGGTCGATCACCGGGTTGAAGTCGTAGTGCTTGATGCCGCCGTCCACCACGATGCCGATGTCGTAGCTGGTGCCGCCCATGTCGGTCGCCACCACGTTGCCGAGGCCGGCCTGCATGGCCAGATGCTCGGAGGCGGCGATCCCCGATACCGGGCCCGAGTGGATGGTCTGCAGCGCGTCGGTCGAGTTGAGCTGCGCCATCCCGCCCGAGTTGTGGATCACCAGCATCGGTTTTTCGTAGCGGTGGGCGCGCAGGTTCTGCTCGAGCGCGGACAGCGCGTAATACATGGTCGAGTGCAGGTAGCCGTCGACGATCGCCGAGGTGGCGCGCACGTACTCGCCCTTGCGTCCGGCCACCTGGTGCGACAGGATCACCGGGATCGCGCCGAGCAGGTGGGACGGATACTCCTCGAGCAGGATCTCCTCGATGCGCTGCTCGTGGGTCGGGTTGACCACCGCGTTCACCAGCGCCACCACGATGATCTCGGCGCCCTTGTCCACCAGCGTGCGGATCTGGGTGCGGACGTCGTCCTCGTCCAGCGGCATCACCAGCTTGCCCTGGAAGTCCACCCGCTCGCGCACGCCGCAGATCATGTGCGGCAGGACCAGCGGATCGGGGCGCTGGGCGTTGGGCATGTCCTGCTGGCCGAGGTTGTCCAGGCCCTCGCCGTAGCCGCGGGCCCGGCTCAGCGGCACCGTGGCCTCGAACCCGGCGGTGACCAGCATGCCGATCTTCGGCCCCTTGTGCTCGATCAGCGCGTTGGTCCCCAGGGTGGTCGCGTAGCGCACCGAATCGACCTGGGACAGGATCTCCTCGAGCTCCAGCTCGAGAACGTGGCAGGCCTTGCCGAGCGCTTCGTTGAAGCCCAGGGCCAGGTTGTGATGTGTGGTCAGGGCCTTGGCCTCGATGTACTTGCCATCCCAAACCACGAAACAATCGGTGAACGTGCCACCGATATCGACTGAAACGCGCCTCATGCTATCTCCTCAATTCGTTCGTTGCGGCGTGCCGCGACCCTGCGACGGGCGCAGCCACCGGCAAAACCGTGGGCTCAGTGCTTATGGCCCTGGCCGCCAAGCACCGCCGGTCCGACCACCGGCTCCGGAACCTCCGCGCGTGCCGCCCACTGGGCCTTCAGCGCGGGCAGATCGGGCTCCATGTCATGCAGCGGCGGGTGGCCGGGAATGGCGTACTCGGTCTCCACCTGGGTGCCGCAATGCGGGCAGTAGTACTCCAGGATGCGCACCCACTCCGGATCGGGGCTGAAGGTGAAGCGGTACTTCTCCGGATCGATGATCGGCGGATGGATCTCGCGCGGGTCGCGGTCGTACACCAGCATCCCTTCCTTGTAGCTGTGGCTGGCGGGGCCGATGTCGTGGTTGCACACCCGGCATTCCCAGTGCTCCGTGTCGAGGTCGATGCGGAGGTATTCGGTCATCAGTACTTTCATGGTCTTCAAGCCTTCCTCTTCAGCAAGATGTCGCCCGCGTCGCTGATGACGAAACTCCAGCCATCGAGCACCCGGCAGGTAAAGTAGTCCTCTTCCAGAATCGCCGGCCCGGCCGCGTGGTCGCCGGCCTTGAGCGCGGCGAGCCGGTACACCGGCACGTCGATCCGGCCCTCGCCGCGCGACAGCACGTTGCGGGTGCCGTCGGCGACGGCCGCCGCGCCTTCGACGAAGCGGGCGGTGGTGGCGGCCTGCTGGCGTAACGGCTTGACCGCGCGCAGTTCCAGCTCGACCGCCACCGCATCGGCGAACTCGGCGGGGAAGGACGGCTCGGCGCCGAGCGGGCACACCACTTCCTCGCCTCCGGCACGCTCCGCGACCAGCGTGGCCTCGACCGTGTATCCGCCCTCGGCGACCCCTTCGGCGAACATGTCGCGCATCGCCTTGAGCTTCAGGGCCGCGAGCGCGGCATTCAGCCCGCTGTCGCTGCGCGCCTCGAGGGCGACCGCGTAGCGTTGTGAGATGTCGCACGAGCCGATCCCGTAGGCACTGAACACCGCTGCCAGCTGCGGCACCACGACCTGGTCGACGCCGGCCTTTTCGGCCACGCCGCAGGCGTTGAGGGGGCCGGCGCCGCCGAACGCGAGCATCACCGTGTCCTTGGAGATGCGGGTGAAGCGATGCAGCTCGACCGCGATCTTGTCTTCGTAGGCATGCTCCATCTGCAGCAGGGCGTCATCGAGCCCCAACCCGAGCGGCTGGGCGATGGCGAGGGTGACGGCGGTGGCGGCCCGGTCGGCATCGAGTCCCATGCCGCCGCCGAAGAAGGACTTCGGATCGAACAGGCCGCACAGCAGGCTGGCGTCGGTAATCGTCGCTTCCTTGCCGCCACGGCCGAAGCAGGCCGGCCCCGGCACCGCGCCCACGCTTTCGGGGCCGATCACGATGCGCTTGTTCACGACCTTGAAGATCGAGCTGCCGCCCGCCCCCGCACTCATGATCTCGCACAGCGGGAAGGACACGCTGATGCCTTCGACATGGCCGCGGCGAACCTCCGCGACCTTGCCGTTCACGCACTGGCCGATATCGGTCGTGGTGCCGCCGACGTCGATCGCCACCACGTCCGCGAGGCCGTACAGGCGGGCGAACGATTTCATCCCCTCCATGCCGCCGCGCGGCCCGGAGCTGTAGGTCTTGATCGCCACCGTCTTCGCCACCCGCGAGGCGTCGCCGTCGTTGCGGAAGATCAGCAGCGGGTTCTTGGTACGGTAGGCGCGCAGCCGGTTTTCGGCATTGAACAGGAAGGCCTCCATCGCCGGATGAAGGAAGGAATTGATCAGCGCGGTCCAGGTGCGGCGGACCACGTCGCGATCGGTCGACAGATCGCTGCCGTACAGGACCGGAACCGCGCCCAGCAGGTGGCGTGGGTACTTGCGCAGCACCACCTGCTTGAACCGGCTCTCGACCCCGAGGAAGCCCGCGCCATCGAAGCTGACCACCAGGCGGTTGGCACCGGCGGCGGTCAGCCTGTTGATCGCCCGCACCACCTCGACGTCGGCATCGTTGGCGGCCAGGCCCGTGGTATCGAGGAACACCACGCGGTCGCCGACCAGCGCCTCGTACACCTCGGGGTCGTGCTCGGCCAGGCGCACCGGCAGGTCGCGTGCGGCGGCGTCGATGATCAGGCCCAGACGAGGGCCCTTGCGCTCGCAGATGGCATTGGTGCCCTGGGTGGTCGAGTAGCGGATCAGATCGACCTCTTCCAGCAGGCGGGCGACGTTCTGTTCGCCGTAGATCACCCCCGATGCCTTCTGCAGGCCCTCGAAGAAACACTTGCTGAGGTCGTACGGCGTGGTCAGCACCTTGGTCTTGCTGACGACGCCGTCCTGGTTGATGCAGATATCGGTGAGCGTTCCACCGTTATCGATGTTTATTTGCAGCGACATACTGCGTTTCCTCCTACCGACGGGTTGCGGACGATTTGCTGTTTGAATCCTGATCGGGCGGCCGGGGATGGCACCGGAACTATCCGGGCCATTCGCGGTTCCTCGGTGCGGAATGAACTCTCGAATCACTCCGTTATCGAGAACGGCATCCGTGAGCTCTTATAGCAATCGCCATGCCAACCAAAAACATTAACTATCTTATTGTTTTAATTCTAGTTTTTCTAATTTAACGGAATTAGTCGATCCATTACCGTCCGATTAATGGATGACCGTCCGGATGTCGGATGAGCGAACTCCGAAACGTGGACGAAATCAATTCTGAAAATAAAAAAGCCCGGGCGAAGTGCCCGGGCCGTCCAATTGAATCACCCACCGTTATTGGCGTCGGGTGCGGACGCTATCGACCAGCGGATCGAGTTCGAAACGCTTGAGCTTCAGGTACAGGGTGCTCTTCGCGATCCCCAGCTCGCGCGCCACTGCGGTCATGTTGCCGTGACAGCTGCGGATCGCGCGCAGGATGGTCTCGCGTTCGGCATGTTCGAGGCTGGTGACCGCGCTCCGTGGCTCGGGCTGCAGCGGTGGCGGGCCGGAGGGCACCCGAGCGGCACGGACCTCGGCCGGCAGGCAATCTTCCGACAGGACCGGATCGGACGCGGTGAGCAACATGCTTTCGATCACGTTGCGGAACTCGCGGATATTGCCCGGCCAGTGGTAGCGTTTGAGGCGTTCGATCGCGCACGGCAGCAGCACCCCGTGCTCGATGCCGTGCTGGTCAGCGAGCTTGTCCAGGTAGTGGTCGGCGAGCAAGGGGATGTCGTCGGCACGGTCGCGCAAGGCCGGAATCCGGATGCTGGTGACCGCGACCCGATAGAACAGATCCATCCGGAAGCGTCCCTCCTCGACCTCCTTGCGCAGGTCCCGATTGGTCGCCGCGATCAGGCGGAACCTGACCTTGCGCGGCTTGTTCTCGCCCAGCCGGTACACCTCACCCTCCTCGAGCACGCGCAGGAAATGGGGCTGCAGGTCGAGCGGCATCTCGCCGATCTCGTCGAGGAACAGGGTACCGCCGTCGGCGGCCTCGACCTTGCCCATCATCCCGCCGCGGCGCGCCCCGGTGAACGAGCCCTCGGTGTAGCCGAAGAGCTCGCTGGTCAGCAGCTCACGCGAGAACCCGCCGCAATTCAGGGCGACGAACGGCGCCCCTGTGGCCGAGCCCGCATCGTGGATGGAGCGCGCGAACACGTCCTTGCCGACCCCGGTCTCGCCGAGCAGCAGCACTGGCACGCTGGAGCGTGCCAGCTGCCGGGCGCGGACCACCGCCTGGGCAAGCCCCGGATCGCGGCCGATGATGCGCTCGAAGCCGGCGGCGCCCATCGGGTCGGCAGCGTCCGCCGTCCCCAGCGCCGCCCCCATCGTCACCCCGGCCCGGCGCCGGGGCACGGTCAGCAGGGTGCCGATGCGCTGGCCGTCGTGGATGATCGGCTCCAGCCAGTCGGCACGGATCGAGGCCGGCAGGCCGTCGGGAAGTTGGTCGCCATCGGCGGCACCGAGCGCCAGCGAGGCCAGATCGACACGCTTGCCGTCCCAGCGACTGTCGCCCAGTTCGGCCAGTGCGGCGGCCGCCCGTTCGTTGGCCTTGATCGGATTGCCGCGGCGGTCGAGCACGATGATGCCGTCCGTGGTGGAACTGGTCAGCCGCCGCATGCAGTACTCCAGCAGACGATAGCGCACGTCCATCTCGAACTTGGCGAGACGGTTCTCGATCCGCCCGGCGGTGGTCACGACCAGCGCCAGGCTCTGGCGGTTGTAGGTGGTGCTCAGGCCGGAGACGTCGATGACGCCGAGGATCGCGCCGTCGTACGGGTCGCGGATCACGGTCGCCGAGCAGGTCCACAGTTTGATGCCGGCGCAGTAGTGCTCGGCGGAGTGGATCTGGACCGGCTGTCCGATGGTGAGCGCGGTACCGATCGCGTTGGTGCCGCAGGCCATCTCGCTCCAGTTCGCGCCCGCCAGCAGGTGCAAGTCCTCGGCCGCGCCGCGGGTCGCCGGATCGCCTTCAAGGTTGAGGATGGTCCCGCCCTGGTCGGCCAGCACCATCACCGTCCCGGTCTCGGACAGGAACTCGCGCGCCAGGGCCATCACCGGCGTGCTCGCGCTGAGCAGTTCGCCGCGCTCGTTGCGCAGCGAATGCAGGGATTGCTCGGGCAAGGGCGGGGGCGCCTGGCTGCGACCGGGGTCGACGCTCGCATCGAAGCAGCGCCGCCAGGAATCGTCGATCAGCCGCCGCAATGCGTCGGAACTGCTCTCTTCACCGCTGAGAAAGCGTTCCCAGGTCGCCATGATCCGGCGGTCGTTTTCCGGCCGCGAGAACATCTGGCTCGGATGGGCAACTTCCATCTCACTCCTCCTTTTTCCCCACGCGCTACGCCGGCCGATCGGAAGGGATCGCGGTCGTGCGCCGTGGTGTACGAATACGCCCCCCGCCACCGTCCGCATCGGTCCGGATCCGGTCGGCGAGTGGGCGACTTGCTCCCTGTCACCCAGACATCCCAGCGGCCCGGCCGCGGGCCGGCTGCGTGTCTCGGCGCAGCCGGCCCCGGGCTCCGGGGGTGTGCTGCATCTCGCAACTAACGTACCAGCAACGCACGACCCCGCCGGTCCCCGGCGCCGATGGCAGGCGGACCACGCCGATCCGGCTGCAGGCCCCGGATGGCGCCCGATCGGGGCGGTGCCCGTTGGCGGACGCACCGGGGAAGGTGCGGACGGGCCGGCAGCGACCGACTTTCGTTCGACCGATTTTCGGACAGTTCTGGCGTCCGATATCCGGACAGGCCGCGCTCGGCCACGGGCGGCCCGGCCGCAGCGCGCGGGCGTCGCCATCTCCCGCCAGGATCACGCGAAACGGGGCCTGCGGGCGGCAGCGCGCCACCCGCAGGCCCCGGGGCGGACCCGGCAAGCGCGCTCAGCGGCCGCCGGTTGCCACTTCCTCCAGCTTGCTCAGCGACACGTCGCTCTCCTTGACGCCCTTCGGATTGGCCTTCATGTTGGACGACCAGGTCGTGGAGTGATTGCGCTTGACGTCGATCACGTGGCCGACCACCGGCATCACCGCCTTGTAGCCGTCATCGCCGATATCGGGCCGGTTCTGGAAGATCATGTATTTCCAGAACTCGCCTTTCTGGTCGTACATCTCGCCGAGGTAGGGGCGCGGAAAATCGACCTCCATGTACACCACCTTCTTGCTGTACGGGTGCTCCGGCGGCGGCGTGCCCTCGACCACATACACTTCGCGCGGCTCCCATTCGATGTGCTTGGCGGGGAAGTAATGGGGCGCCTCGGTCAGCCCGACCGAGGGAAACTCGGCCGGGGTGTCGCGCTTGTCGTTGTCCACGCTGACCAGCGGGCTGTGGGCGATCGCGAACACCCAGCGCTTGCCGACCAGCTTGTTGGCCTGGTACTTGGTCGGGAAAGCGTCCCAGATGTCCCAGTCGTCGTAGAGCTGGTCGGTACCGCCGATCGGATCCATCCACGCCCCGCCCGACAGGCGGCGGGTGCGGCGCACCGACTTCAGGTAGGCCCAGGTGTCGTCCGGCTTGGCCGAGGTCGGGTCGTTGTAGCGGATCGAGAAGGTACCGAGTCCGCGGATGTCCTGCGGGCTGGTGGCGAACAGGAAGGTCTTCTGCGAGATGCTGCCGTCACCTTCGCTGACCGGGCCGCCGTCGAGACGACCTTCCATATAGTAACGGCGCGACTGCCAGCGCTGCACACGCTCGACCCCGGTGGCACCGCTGATGAACACGAAGGAGATGTCGCGCAGGTCCATGGTGGCGCCATAGGTCGCCGCGCGGAGGTTCCAGATCACCTTGTCGCCGGCAGTGGGATCGTCCAGCTTGATCGTGTCGGGCGGGAAGGGCATGCCCGCCTTCCACCCGCTCATGGTGCGGGTCGCGGGATCGAAACTTACCGTCCCGACATTGTCGCGGCTGGCCGCAACATACTTCGGGTCCATCTCGATCTTCTTCGAATTGGCGATCTTCATCGTCAACCCGGCGTTCTTGATCATCTGCTCCATCCGCTCGGGGACCATGCTGGCGATGGTCTTGCCTTCGAAGGTCTTGCTCTTGATTGAATCGTAGTTGTCCTTGGTGATGACGAAGCCGGCCTGCAGCTCCTCGGCGTGGGCGTGGCCCAGGCCGAGGCCCAGCGCCAGTGCGCACAGACCAGCCAGACGCAGCGGGTGGCGTCGCGAGGTGAATGCTCGATTCATGGGTTGTCTCCTTTGATTAGAACTGACGGGTCAGCCGGAAGGTCAGCTGGTTGTTGTTGGCGAAATAGCCGAACAGTTGGACCGAGCGGTCGGGATCGAACAGGGTCCGCGACGTGCCCGAGGTCCAGAACAGGTCGGCTTCGATCTTGGCCCGCCAGTCGTCGCCCAGCGCCAGATCGATGCTGGGGATCAGGAAGCCCCCGCCGTGGGTCAGGTCGACACCGACGGCCAGGCCCGGGTTGATCGTGTCGCCGCGGTAGTTCAACACCGAGAATGCGGTGAGGATCGTGTTGTGCTCGGACAGCGGCGAGCCATAGGCGAACAGGCGTGCCAGGTCGTCGGACTTGCGGTAGTTCTGCACCCAGGTGTCGAACAGCTGGACCGACGAGAACGACGGCCGGTTGGTACCGAGCAGGCGTTCGAAGCGCAGATTCTTGTCGACCCGCAGCATGGTGGTGACGACGTCCTTGGTGCGGATGCCGCCCAGCCCGAGGCCGGCCGCGGCCCCGCGCGAAGGCGCCGTCAGCGCGCCGGTACCGACGTTGTAGGGCTGGTTGAAGGTGTAGGAGATCTCGGCGCTGATCACCGCATCGAGGGCGGACGAATAGCCGCTGACGGTGGCGCCGAGGACATCGATCCGGGGGTGAATGAGGTCGAACAAGGGACCTTCGGGCGCCTTCCGGTACGGCGCGAACACCGAGTTGGCGACCGGATCGGCGGAGAAGGTATTGATATAAGCCAGCGAATAGTCGACCGGACCGGCCGTCCCCGCCCAGCGGATGCCGCCGGTCACGTCGTCCTTGTCGCCGGACGGATGGTCGCAGTCCTTTTCGGTCAGCGCGGTCAGGTCGAATCCGCGGTAGGGCTGGAAGAACCAGCGCCCGCCCTGGATATCGTAGGTGTTGCCGATGTCCTCGCAGCGATCCAGGCCGGGGCGGACGTAGGCGTGCAACTGGCCGTCGGCCTCGGGCACGTCGATCTTGATGCTGGCCAGCCACAGCGGCTTGCGCCACTCCTCGTTCTCGCCCTCGAGGAACAGGCGCCAGCTCAGGTCGTAGCCGTGCACCACGTCCATCGCATGGAAGAAGTCGGACTCGCCCCATACGATCTGCTGCTTGCCGAGGCGGACGGCGGTGCGCTCGCCGACCTTGAATTCCCCCCAGAACTCGCGGATCTCGGCCTCGTTGTAGTTGTCGAGTATGCTCGAGGAATCGCCGCCGGTGGTGCCGTTGGTCGCACGCAGGCGTTCCAGGTCGCGAAGGTATTCGGTCTTGTATTCGCGATCGAGACGCCCGACCGCCTTCCACTTGATCGGGCCGGTCCCGGCATCCGCGTCGAGCAGCAGCGAGCCGCGCAGCATCGACAGCCTGCCGCGGTCGTTGTCCTCGGTCTCCGGGATGTCCTGCAGGTTGAACGCCGCCCAACCGCGCACGTACCCGCCGATGCGGAAATAGTTCGACGAATCGCCATCCTCGCCGTACGCGGTGCCGCAAGCGGCCAACAGCACGGCCAGGGATGCGGCGACCTTCGTGAGTTTCGAGTTTTTCATGAGTCTCCCTTCATTTCCATTTGGTGTGGACACAACTTCCCTCCCGCCACGGATCGCCGCCGGGGCCGCCATCCGTGGCGCACGGGTCAAGAGGCGGGAACGGGTTCGGCCGCGAGGGCCCGCTCGACCGGATGACGTTTGGATCCGATGATGAATTCAGGACGGAACACATAGACCATGGCCGGCATCAGGAACAGCGCCGAACACGCCGAGATGAACAGCCAGATTGCGATCAGCACGCCCATGTCGGCCTGCAGACGCAGCGACGAGAAGCTCCACAACACCACGCTGGTGACCAGGGTCAGCGCGGTGATCAGCACCCCCTTGCCGGCGGTGGCGATCGAGCGTGCGATGGCGCGCCCGACGTCGCGGTGGTGGTGCAGTTCCTCGCGTATGCCGTCGATGATGTAGAACGAGTAATCGACCCCGAGTCCGATGCCGAGCGCGACCACCGGCAGGGTGTTGATGTTCATGCCGATCCCCTTCCATGCCATGTAGCTGAAGGTCAGGGTGTTCGACAGCAGCACCGGCACCATGAAGAAGATGCCGGCAACCGACGAGCGGTAGGTGAACATGCAGCACACCACCAGCACCAGCAGCGCGAAGGCGATGGCCTCGATCTGGCCGGCGAAGATCACCTCATTGACCGCCGCGAGCACCCCGACCAGGCCGCCGGCGAGCAGGAACTCGGCGTCGGCCATCGGATTGTTGGCGACGTATTCCTTGACCCGCGCGATCGCGGTGCGGATGGTCTCGCCCTGGTGGTCGCGGAAGAACAGGGTCACCGCACCGTTGAGCGCCTGCGGATCGGCGAAGCGGTCCATGTCGCCCGGATCGGCGCCGGACACGAACATATAGACCAGCTCGCCGTTCTCGTTGGCGCTGTTGCCGAGCTCCTGGTAGCGCGCATTGCCTTCGCGCACCACGCGCTTGACCGCCGGCAGGATGTCGGCGAGCGAGATGCTGCCGCCGACCTCGGGCTGGGCCTCCATATACTTCTGGAAGCGCTCCATGCTCTCCAGCACCGCCGGCTCCTTGAGCGCGCCCTCGTGCTTGCCGCCGACGACGACGAACATGCGGTCGGAGCCCTGGAACTTGTCGTTGATCGCGGCCGCATCCTGGTTGTAAGTCGAATCCGGCCACAGGATCGGCGACCCCGGGTTGGCATCGCCGACCTTGAGGTTGAACGCATACAGGCCGGACACCACGAACAGCACCGCAGCACCGCCGATCAGCGCGTAGCGGAAGCGCGAGGTCACCAGGGCCGCGCACAGGCTGAGGATCCAGCGCAGCGCCGGCATGATGTCCACCGGATGGGCGTAGCGCTTCTTCAGCCCGCACCACGACAGCAGCACCGGGGTGAGCACCATGGCGCTGAACATGATCGACAGGATCCACACCGTGCCGATGTAGGAGATCTTCTCCAGCATCGGGATCGGCGTCAGCGCCACCACCAGCACGCAGCCGGCGTCGGCGACGATCGCCAGCATGCCCGGCTTGAACAGGTTGGAGAGGCTCGCCTTGGCGGCGGCCTGGGCGCTCGGTGCGCCGGCGGCGATCTCGTCGTCGAAGCGCGAGACCAGCTGCACCGAGTTGGAAATGGCCTGCGCGGTGATCAGGAAGGCGACCACGATGACCAGCGGATCGAGGTGGAAGCCCATCAGCTTGGCCGCACCGAGCGCCCACACCGCGCTCACCGCGCCGGTCGTCAGCGGCAGCAGGGTACCGTGCCAGGTGCGGGTGATCAGCAGCAGCAGCAGGACCAGCGCACCGACGGTGACGAGGAAGATGTACAGGGTTTCGGTCAGGTAGTGGTTCACCAGGCCGTACAGGATCGGCTCGCCGACCACCCGCACCAGCACGCCGTCGCCCCTGGCCTGGTCGGCGATCGCTTCGATCTGGCGATAGGCCTTGAGATAGTTGACCGTCCCGTCGGTGAAATCCGCGGTGATCAGGGTGGCCTTCATGTCGATCGACACATAGGGGCCATACACCAGCGGATTGTTGAGCACCGCCTCGCGCAGCACGGTGATCTCGCCCTGGTCGCGCGGCAGGTTGGGCCACATCAGCGGCCGCGACTCGATGCCCTCGGTCGAGGCGCGCACCTCCTTCATCTTCTTGGAGGCGAGCGAGGCGATCTGGTAGGTATCGACCCCTTCGACCTTCTGCAGGTCCTGGGTGATCTTCCTGACCTTCCCGAGCACGGCCATGTCGAAGACGTCGCCCTGCTCCACCTCGAGCATGATGCTGACCATGTTGGAGCCGCCGAAGGTCTGCTTGAACTTGTTGTTCACCTCGACATAGGGATGGTCCCTGGGCAACAGATCGCTGAATACGGTCTTGATCTCGATCTGCGCCGCCAGATAGCCCATGGCGCAGGTCGCCGCCGCGATCGCGGCGACCACGATCGCCCGATGTCGCAACAGCAAGTCAATGACGCGGCCGAGCGTCCTGAATGTTGCGTTCTTCATTGCGAATTCCTTTTCCCGATGTTTGCGCGCAGGCGGGTTGCCGTTCAGTCGCGTCCGATGATGTGGAGCTGGTCGTTGTCGAGCAGGGCGAGATTGGCGCCCGCCAGCACGAAGCCGTCACCGGCGCGTGCGATCTGGGTCCGCCACGAAAGGTCCTGCTCCGAGATGCGCTCGCCCTTCCAGCCGCGGCCGTCCGCGCCACCGGTGACGCGGACCCCCTTGTCGCCCACGGCGACCCAGCGGCCGCCATCCCAGATCACGCAATTGAGATGCTCGCGGGTGACGCGGGCCGCCTCCGTCCAGCTGGCACCGCCATCGGCCGTCGTCAGCACGCCGCCGGCCAGGCCGACCGCCACCCCGTTGGCCGCATCGCGAAAGTGCACCGACATCAGGCTGGATTCGAGCGGACTGTCGATCTGCTGCCAGGTGTCGCCGCCATCGCGGGTCCGCATCATCTGGCCGAACTCGCCGACCATCCATCCGTCGGCGCCGACGAAGAAGATGTCGTTCCAGGCCTGGTCCTTCTCCGCCAGTACGCGCTGCCAGGTCGCCCCGTAGTCGCGGGTGCGCAACACTGCGCCCACTTCGCCGACCGCCCAGGCCACACCATCGGGGTAGGTCCTGACCTGCACCAGCTTGTTCGCCACTTCGGAACGCGGCACCTCGACCTCGCGCCAGGTCGCGCCGCCATCGGCGGTCACGATCACGATCCCGTGGTTGCCCACCGCCACCGCACGCTCCGCATCCCAGGCCGAGATCGCCTGCAGGTGCGCGTCTCCCGGCGTGGGCTGGACCGCCCACGAGCGGCCGCGGTCCTCGCTGCGTACGACCTTGCCGTAGGAGCCGGCGCCCCACACCACGTCCGGCCGTGGCACCGCGATCCCGTAGAAGGCGTCGCGGCGCTCGATCGGGCGCTCGCGAAGATTGCCGACCATCGGCTCCGCCTTGACGAAGAAGGCCGCATACAAAAGGCCGCCGATGATCAGCATCGGTGCCACCGAGGTCACCACCGCGACCAGCGCGCGGACGCCCCTGCCGAGTCGATTGATCGCCCTAAGCATGACGGCCACCCGCTGTTCCGCAGTCCTGCCCGACGCGCCCGGTCACCGTCGTCGGCGCACCGTCCGCCCGTATCCGACCTGCCGGCTTGTTCGCTCCATTCACCATTGCGACTCCCACTCCCGTCTCCAGCCTCTGCCCCTGATTGCGGCGGATGAACCCGCCGTTCGATTCGCCCCCGGCCAGGCCGTACGGCACAGGGGACGATACAAGCCGTCAGCAACTTGGATGCCAACCCGAAGAACGCATTCAAGCGATTGTTTAATAGTGGTTTTCCTGACACGAACCGAATGCTGCGTAGCAGCAAGGAGAACCTCCGCGTCCGGATATCCTTCGGACAACCGTCCCGCTATCGGACACCCGGACTGCGCGCGCCGGACCACACCGACGCGGCCATGGCAGCGCCTGCGCGGTCCGGGTTCAGGCGTCGGCCGGCGCCATCCTCGCGACGTACTCGGTGGCCTCGCGGGTGCGCTCGGCGAGTCGGCGCACCTCGTCGGCGACCACCGCGAAACCGCGTCCGGTCTCGCCTGCGCGCGCGGCTTCGATCGCCGCATTGAGGGCGAGGAGATTGGTCTGGTTGGCGATGTCCTTGATCGTCTGCATGATCTCGGCGACCTTGTCGAGGTGCTCCTCGAGCTGGCGGCGATAGCGCATTTCCTGGTGCCGCAGCGCTTCCTCGAGCTTGCTCGCGTGGATGTCGGTCAGCGCCCCGACCACCCGCAGCGGCGTGCCGTCCGCGCCACGGCGGGTCTGCCCCTTGGCACGGAACCAGCGATACTCGCCGTTCTTGCAGCGCAGGCGCGACTCGACGTCGTAGCGCGTCGCCCCGCTGCGGTCGGTGAGATGACGGGTGAAGGCCTCGACCACGCGCCCCTTGTCCTCGGGGTGGAGGCAGTTGGCCCAGCTCTCGAGCAGGTCGGGAAAGTCCTCGGCGTCCTCGAAACCGAGCAGGCGGCGCAGCTGCTGCGACCACCAGATCGCGTTATGGGCATTCACCGGGTCGCCGGCCACGACCTCCATGTCCCACAGCCCGTCGCTCAACATCTCGAGCGCCAGTTCGAAGCGCACCACGGCGGTGTCGAGCGCCTTGCCGCGGACCAGCTCGTCGGTGATGTCGGACATCGACCCCGCCACCCGCAAGGGTTTGCCGTCGGCATCGCGGATCGTCTCACCGCGCGCCCGGAACCAGCGGTAGCTGCCATCCCGGCACGCCAGCCGATAGCGGACGTCATACGGCGTGGAGCCCGAGCGGTCGTCGAGATGGGCCGCAAAGGCAGCCAACGCGCGCTCACGATCGTGCGGATGCAGCCGGCTCGCCCAGCTCTCGAGGACGTCGGGAAACTCCGCCGCGCGATCGAAGCCGAGCAGGCGGCGGAACTGGTCGGACCACCAGATCTCGTGGTCCATGGTCGGGGGACGGTCGCCCACGACCATGTCCCACAAGCCGTCGCTCGTTGCCTGGCGGACCAGTTCGAAACGGGTCCGCAAGCTGTCGACCTCGGCCTCCACGCACCGCAACCGCTCGCCCAGCGCAGCGGCGGACTGGCGTGCCGCGCCGGCTTCCCGTTGGGCGTGGTGCACGCGTTCGACGATTTCGTCCACCGCGTCATTGACGCGGCCACAAGCGGTCGCAAGCCCGCCGGGGCCGAGCTTCAGCTTCGCCGGCTCGCCCCGCCGCATCGATTCGGCAAAATCCGCCAGGCAGTTCGCCAGGCGCCGTCGGCCAATCCACATTCGCATCTCCTTGCAAGGATCCAGTCCCGCACGACGACCGCAATGGCCGCCGTGCCCGAGCGGATCCGGGTGGCAAGGATCATGCCGATCGACGCATCCGGACCGCCCGCGCGCACCGGACCGCGGCCGCAGCGGCCGGGCGCGACGACCGGGCGCCGTTGTCGCATCGACCGCGACCGGCGCATCCGACCCGCTTGCCCGATATTCGGACGCCCGCCGTCCGCCGCCGTCCGCTCTTGGGACGCCGCGGACACGTCCGGCATATCCCCGGATCCCGCCGACACGCCGTTCGGTAAGGGTTTGCGACCCATCGGGGGGAGGCTGGCACTGCTCTTGCTGAAATGCCGAGGGCAATACAACGCCAACCCCTTGCCGCCGGATCGCCGGGCTGCCCTCGGCGCAGGCCCGGCGGTCCGGCTCACGATCAACAGGAGAAAGACGGGTGTCCCTGAACAAGCTCTACCAGAAACCCCACGCTGCACTCGCGGATCTGCTGCATGACGGGATGACGATCATGTCCGGCGGCTTCGGCCTGTGCGGCATCCCGGCCGCGCTGATCGATACCGTCATGGACTCGGGCGTGCGCGAGCTCACGATCATCTCCAACAACCCCGGGGCCGATGGCCATGGGCTGGGCAAGCTGTTCGAGGCCGGCCAGGTCCGCAAGCTGATCTGTTCCTATGCCGGCGAGAACGCCTCGTTCGCGCGCCAGTACCTCGCAGGCGAAGTGGAGGTGGAGTTCAATCCGCAGGGCACCCTGGCCGAACGCATCCGCGCCGGCGGCGCCGGCATCGCGGCCTTCTACACCCGTACCGGGGTCGGTACCGTGGTCGCCGAGGGCAAGCCGGTCGCCGAGTTCGACGGCGAACGCTATCTGCTGGAACGGGGCCTGCGCGCCGACCTTGCCCTGGTGCACGCCTGGCGCAGCGACCCCGAGGGCAACCTGCAGTACCGGATGACGGCGCGCAACTTCAACCCGTTGATGGCCACCGCCGCGACCGTCACCGTCGCCGAGGTGGAGGAACTTGTGGGCCAGGGCGAGTTCGATCCCGACCATATCGTGACCCCGGGGATCTTCGTCCATCGGCTGGTGGTGCCGGAACGCGTCGTGAAACACATCGAGCAACGTACCGTGCGCCCGCGCACCCCCGCTTTCGAGGAGTAGACCATGCCCTGGAGTCGAGAACAGATGGCCGCCCGTGCCGCCGCCGAGCTGCGTGACGGCTATTACGTAAACCTCGGGATCGGTATCCCCACGCTGGTGGCGAACTACGTCCCCAAGGGCATGTCGATCCAGCTGCAGAGCGAGAACGGCATGCTCGGCATGGGGCCGTTCCCGGTCGACGGCGCGGAGGACGCCGACCTGATCAATGCCGGCAAGCAGACCATCACGACCTTGCCGACCACGAGCTTCTTCGACAGCGCGACCTCGTTCGCGATGATACGCGGCGGTCACATCCAGCTGTCGATGCTCGGCGCCCTGCAGGTGTCGGAGAAGGGCGACCTGGCGAACTGGGCCGTGCCCGGCAGGATGGTCAAGGGCATCGGCGGTGCGATGGACCTGGTTGCGGGCGTCCCGCGCGTGGTGGTGATCATGGAACACACCGCGCGCAACGAACCGAAAATCGTCACCGAATGCACCTTGCCGCTGACCGGCACAAAGGTGGTCGACCTGATCATCACCGACCTGTGTGTATTCGAGGTCGGCGCCGACGGTCTGACCTTGGTGGACCTCGCGCCGGACACCTCGATCGACGATGTCCGGGCGCGGACCGCAGCGGCGTTCGGCGTCGCCCCGGCCCTGATGGCCGCGCTCCCGGGCTGAGCCTGCGCCAAGCTTTTCGCGGGGACGCGCGCAACGTCCGGGACGGCAAATCCTCACCCTCTCCTCTTGCCCGCCCTTCCCTGGAAGCGTCCCCGCCCTTTTTCACCCCGCCGGCGCCCGATCGAATCCCTGTTCCGCTGCGCCGCGCACCCCTCCCCCTTCCGATCCACGTCTGCCACCGCCCTGCGCTCGGGCCGGGCCGACTCGCGCGCCGCCGGCCTCGCCCCTCGCACGGCCCGCGCCTTGGGCCGGCGACGAATCGGGTATGATTGAAATCCCCTACATTGAGGCACCAGCCATGGCCGGACTCGACAAGGACACCCCGCTGCCCACCGGCATCACCCTGCACCGCAAGTCGCGGATGCTGGAGATCGCGTTCGACGACGACAGCCGCTTCGAGCTGCCCTTCGAGTTCCTGCGCGTATACTCGCCCTCGGCCGAGGTCCGCGGCCACGGCGCCGGGCAGGAAACCCTGCAGCAGGGCAAGCGCGGCGTGGAGATCGTGAATCTGGAGCCGGTCGGCAATTATGCGATCAAGCCGACCTTCTCCGACGGCCACGACAGCGGGCTCTACTCGTGGGATTACCTCTACCTGCTCGGCCGCAACCAGGTCGAGATGTGGCAGGACTATCTCGAGCGCATCGAGCAACAAGGCGGGACCCGCGACCCCGCCCTCGTCCCGCCGCCGGCACCCAAGGGCGGTTGCGGTCACCATCACTGACATTGCCATGAACGACAAGACCACTCACTTCGGCTTCCAGACCGTTGCCGAAGAGCTCAAACAGAAGAAGGTCGCCGAGGTGTTCTCCTCGGTGGCGCAGAAATACGACGTAATGAACGACCTGATGTCCTTCGGCCTGCACCGGCTATGGAAGGCATTCACCATCCAGATCTCCGGTGTACGCGAGGGCGACCGCGTGCTCGACGTTGCCGGGGGCACCGCCGATCTCTCGCTCGCCTTCGCACGCAAGGTCGGCGCGCGCGGCCAGGTCTGGCTGACCGACATCAACCATGCGATGCTGTCGCGCGGCCGCGACCGCGTGATCGACAAGGGCTTCACCCTGCCGGTCGCGCAGTGCAACGCCGAGAAGCTGCCCTTCCCCGACGACTGGTTCGACTGCGTGACGGTGGCCTTCGGACTGCGCAACATGACGCACAAGGACGCTGCCCTGGCCGAGATGCGGCGCGTGCTGCGTCCCGGCGGTCGGCTGCTGGTGCTGGAGTTCTCCAAGGTGTGGAAGCCGCTGGCGCCGGTCTATGATCTCTACTCGTTCAAGCTCCTGCCGTGGATGGGAGGCAAGGTTGCGAACGATGCCGAGAGCTACCGATATCTTGCCGAATCGATCCGGATGCACCCCGGCCAGGAAGAACTGAAGGCCCTGATGGAACAATCCGGCCTCGGCCGTGTCGATTACTTCAACCTGAGTGCGGGCGTTGTTGCACTGCACCGTGGCTACAAGCTTTGATCACTGGAGACTCAAGAACAATGAAGCAGCTTTTTCTCACCCTGATCGTCACCCTCTTCGCCTTCGGCGTAGCCGTGCCCGAAGTCGAGGCCAAGCGCCTGGGCGGTGGCAGCAGCTTCGGCATGAAGCGCAACGTCACCCCGCCGGCCACCGCACCGCAGCAGAACCTGTCGCGCCCGCAGAACACGACCCCCGCGGCCGGGACGGCGGCGCAACCCAAGCGCTCGTGGATGGGACCGCTCGCCGGCCTTGCCGCAGGTCTGGGTCTTGCCGCGCTGTTCTCCCACCTGGGCATGGGCGAGGAACTCGCGTCCTTCATGATGCTTGCGCTCCTGGTGGTCGGTGCCGTCATCCTGTTCAAGCTCCTGTTCCGCCGGGGCAATGCGCAGACGGCCCCGCGCGCCATGCAATACGCCGGCGCCGGTGCGGATACGGGCAGCGTGGCGGCTGGCAATCCGGGGTTCACGCCCGCTGCCGCCGGTTCCAGTGCGGGAACCAGCGCGTCGGTCGCCGCGGCAATTGCCGACGGCTTCGATGCCGCCGGCTTTGCCCGCCAGGCCAAGCTCAACTTCATCCGCCTGCAGGCGGCCAACGACACGGCCAACCTCGATGACATCCGCGAGTTCACCACACCCGAGGTCTATGCCGAGATCAGCATGCAGATCAGCGAACGCGGCGCTGCCGCGCAACGCACCGACGTGATCGAGCTCAACGCCGAGGTGTTCGACGTCGTCGAAGAGGCGGACCGCTACATCGTCAGCGTGCACTTCAACGGTCTGTTGCGCGAGGAAGAGGGTGCCGCGCCGGCACCCTTCGATGAAATCTGGCATCTGACCAAGCCGCTCACCGGCGACGCCGGCTGGCGTATCGCCGGCATCCAGCAGAACTGACACTGGAACTTGACGGGGGCTGCGGCCCCCGCTTTTACATGATCGACAGCTTGTTCCTTTCCGCGACCAATCATCTTCTCGCCCAGGCCGGGTGGGCACGGACGCGTCTGCTTCCCCACGCCGGCAAGCGGGCGCGGCTTGAGCTCGCACCGCTATCGATCGACTTCTCGATCTCGTCCGACGGCCGCCTGGCGGCATGCAGCAGCACGGATGAGCCCGACGTGAGCCTGACGCTGCCCTTGAGTGAAACGCCACGGGCGCTCGGCGGCGGCATCGAAGCCCTGATGTCTCGCGTCAGGATAGCCGGCAATGCCGAGTTCGCCGACGCACTCGGATTCGTGTTCCGCCATCTGCGCTGGGATCTGGAGGAGGATCTGTCGCGGGTGGTAGGCGACATCGCCGCCCACCGGCTGGTGAGTACCGGCGCGGCCCTCGAGCAGGCGCGTCAGCGTATGGTGTCCAGCGTCACCGGCAACGTGGTCGAATATCTGACCGAGGAACAGGCGGTACTGACCACCCATCCGATGGTGACGGGCTTCAGCGACGACGTCAGCGCATTGCGCGACGCGGTCGCCCGCCTGGAGAAGCGCGTCGACCGGCTCGGGCGGTCAACGCCGAACTGAGCGCCGCCAAGGCCCGCCAACCGAATTGAAAAAGGCAGCCTCGCGGCTGCCTTTTCCTTTTCACCCGCGCCGCATGAGCCGCGGCACGATGAACCTTACGAACGTCTGCGCAGCTTCTGGATCGCGGCGATCTGGGCGATCGCCTCGGCCAGTTCGGCCTGGGCCTTGGCGTAGTCGAGTTGGCCGCTCTGATTGGACAGCGCTTCTTCTGCCTTCCTCTTTGCATCCAGCGCCTTCGCTTCGTCGAGATCCCGGCCGCGAATCGCGGTATCGGCCAGCACCGTCACCAGCCCGGGCTGCACTTCCAGAATCCCGCCAGCCACGAAAATCAGCTCTTCTTCCGCCTGATTCGGAACCTTCACCCGCACCGCACCCGGTTTGATCCGGGTCATCAGCGGCATGTGTCCGGGCAGGATGCCGAGTTCACCCGCCTCGCCAGGCAGCGCGACGAACTCCGCCAGCCCGGAGAAGATCTGTTCTTCCGCACTGACGATGTCCACGTGAACCGTCATAGCCATGGTATGTCCTCTTCAAAACCGCGCAACGGCAAGCCGCCGCGCGGGTGGAGCGTATTACTGCAGCTTCTTCGCCTTTTCCACGGCCTCTTCGATGTTGCCGACCATGTAGAAAGCCTGTTCCGGCAGGTGATCGTATTCGCCGGTGACGATCGCCTTGAAGCCGGCGATGGTGTCCTTGAGCGTCACGTACTTGCCCGGCGAACCGGTAAACACTTCGGCAACGTGGAAGGGCTGCGACAGGAAACGCTGGATCTTGCGCGCACGGGCGACGGCGAGCTTGTCGTCGGGCGACAGTTCGTCCATACCCAGAATCGCGATGATGTCGCGCAGTTCCTTGTACTTCTGCAGGGTCTGCTGCACCTGACGGGCCACGTTGTAGTGCTCTTCGCCAACGACCAGCGGATCGAGCTGGCGGCTGGTGGAGTCGAGCGGATCGACGGCCGGGTAGATACCCAGGGCGGCGATGTCACGCGACAGCACGACGGTGGAGTCGAGGTGGAGGAAGGTCGTTGCCGGAGACGGGTCGGTCAAGTCATCCGCAGGCACATACACGGCCTGGATGGAGGTGATCGAACCGACCTTGGTGGAGGTGATGCGCTCCTGCAGGCGACCCATTTCCTCGGCCAGCGTCGGCTGGTAACCCACCGCGGAAGGCATACGACCGAGCAGTGCGGACACTTCGGTACCGGCCAGGGTGTAGCGGTAGATGTTATCGACGAAGAACAGGATGTCACGGCCTTCATCACGGAAACGCTCGGCCATGGTCAGACCGGACAGCGCCACACGGAGACGGTTGCCCGGGGGTTCGTTCATCTGACCGAACACCATCGCAACCTTGTCCAGCACGTTGGAATCCTTCATCTCGTGGTAGAAGTCGTTACCCTCGCGAGTACGCTCACCCACCCCGGCAAACACCGACAGGCCCGAGTGCTGCTTGGCGATGTTGTTGATGAGTTCCATCATGTTGACCGTCTTGCCCACGCCGGCGCCGCCGAACAGGCCGACCTTGCCGCCCTTGGCGAACGGGCATACCAGATCGATAACCTTGATCCCGGTCTCGAGCAGGTCGGTCGAAGGCGACAGTTCGTCGAACTTCGGGGCCTTGGCGTGGATCGGGCGCAGTTCGTCGCTCTCGATCGGGCCGGCGTCGTCGATCGGGCGACCGAGCACATCCATGATCCGGCCCAGGGTGCCATGACCGACCGGCACCGAAATGCCGGCGCCGGTGGCGGCCACTTTCATGCCGCGGCGCAGGCCATCGGAAGAACCCATCGCAATCGTACGCACCACGCCGTCACCGAGCTGCTGCTGAACCTCGAAGGTCAGATTGGCTTCGGCAAAGGAGTTGGCAACGTCTTCGAGCTTGAGGGCCTCGTAAATCTTGGGCATCGCCTCGCGGGGGAACTGAATGTCCACCACCGCGCCGATGCACTGAACGATCGTACCAGTACTCATCGTTTTTCCTTAAATCAATAATCCGTTAGACCGCGGCGGCACCAGCGACGATTTCCGACAATTCCTTCGTGATCGCGGCCTGGCGGGTCTTGTTGTAGACCAGTTGCAGGTCGCCGATCACGGTCTTCGCGTTGTCGGAAGCAGCCTTCATTGCCACCATACGCGCGCTCTGCTCGGAAGCCATGTTCTCGGCCACTGCCTGATACACCAGTGCTTCGACGTATCGAACCAGCATCTCGTCAATCACGACCTGCGGATCGGGCTCGTAGAGGTAATCCCACGAACTGTCGGGCGTGCCCAGCTTTTCGCCGGTCAGCGGCAGCAGTTGCTCGAGCACCGGCTCCTGTTTCATCGTGTTGATGAAGCGGGTATAGCCCAGATAAACCGCGTCGAGTTCGCCATTCTGGAACGCATCGAGCACGACTTTTACCGGGCCGATGAGTTTTTCGAGATGCGGCGTGTCACCCAGCTGAACAACGTGCGACAAGACCTTGCCACCGATGCGTTGCATGAAACCGAAGCCCTTGTTGCCGATGCAGCAGGAACGGATGTCGGTCACGCCGGCAGCTTCCCATTCCTTCATTGCCGTCACCGCTACGCGCTGGACGTTGGTGTTCATGCCACCGCAAAGACCTTTGTCGGTCGTGACCAGAATCAAGCCCACCCGCTTGACCTCGCCCTTGCGGACGAGGAAGGGATGCTTGTAATCAGAAACGGTGGCCTGAGACAGGTTCGCGGCGAGTCGGCGGATCTTTTCGGCGTAGGGCCGGGCGCCACGCATCCTTTCCTGCGCCTTGCGCATTTTGGATGCGGCCACCATTTCCATGGCCTTGGTGATCTTGCGCGTGTTTTGCACGCTCTTGATCTTGGTTCGGATTTCCTTACCGCTAGCCATATTCCGTCTCCGTCCGCGGTGTTAAGCCCAGCTCTTCTTGAACTCGGTGATTGCGGCAACAAGGGTCTTCTCGCCTTCGGCGTCGAGTTCCTTGGTGTCGGCAATCTTGCTCACGAGCTCAGGATGCGTGCTCTTCACGTACTGCTGCAGACCGGATTCGAAGGCCAGCAGGCGCGGCACGTCGATGGTGTCGAAATAGCCGTTGTTCACCGCATACAGGGTGATGGCCAGATCGGAAATCGACAGCGGCGCGTACTGCGGCTGCTTCATCAGTTCGGTCACGCGGCGGCCGCGCTCGAGCTGCTTGCGGGTGGCATCGTCCAGGTCGGACGCGAACTGGGCGAAGGCGGCGAGCTCGCGGTACTGCGCGAGGTCGGTACGGATGCCGCCGGACAGCTTCTTGATGACCTTGGTCTGCGCTGCACCACCGACGCGGGACACCGAGATACCGGCGTTGATCGCGGGACGGATACCGGCGTTGAACAGGTCGGTTTCGAGGAAGATCTGGCCGTCGGTGATCGAAATCACGTTGGTCGGAACGAAGGCGGAAACGTCGCCCGCCTGGGTTTCGATGATCGGCAACGCGGTCAGCGAACCGGTCTTGCCCGTGACTTCACCGTTGGTGAGCTTTTCGATGTAGTCGGCGTTGACACGCGCGGCACGCTCGAGCAGGCGGGAGTGCAGGTAGAACACGTCGCCCGGATAGGCTTCACGGCCCGGCGGACGGCGCAGCAGCAGGGAGACCTGACGGTAGGCCCATGCCTGCTTGGTCAGATCGTCATAAACGATCATCGCGTCCATGCCACGGTCACGGAAATACTCGCCCATGGTGCAACCGGAGTAGGCCGACAGGTACTGCATGGCGGCGGATTCGGATGCGGTGGCGGCGACCACGATGGTGTATTCCATCGCGCCGCGCGCTTCGAGCGCGCGCACCACGTTGGCCACGGTCGAAGCCTTCTGACCGATCGCCACGTAGACGCAGAACATGTTCTGGCCTTTCTGGTTGATGATCGCATCAACCGCAACGGCGGTCTTGCCGGTCTGGCGGTCGCCGATGATCAGCTCGCGCTGGCCACGGCCGATCGGCACCATGGAGTCGACCGACTTCAGACCGGTCTGCACCGGCTGCGAAACGGACTGACGGGCGATGACGCCCGGCGCGACCTTTTCGATCTTGTCGGTGAGCTTGGCGTTGATCGGGCCCTTGCCGTCGATCGGCTGACCCAGCGCGTTCACGACGCGACCGATCAGCTCGGGGCCGACGGGTACTTCGAGAATGCGGCCGGTGGCCTTGACGGTGTCGCCTTCGGTGATGTGCTCGTATTCGCCGAGCACGACGGCACCGACGGAATCACGCTCGAGGTTGAGCGCGAGGCCGAAGGTATTGCCGGGGAATTCCAGCATTTCGCCTTGCATGACGTCGGTGAGACCGTGAATACGGGTGATGCCGTCAGTGACGGAGACCACCGTACCCTCGTTGCGCGACGTCGCGGCGAGCTGCAGGTTCTGGATCCGGCTCTTAATCAGGTCACTGATTTCAGAGGGGTTGAGTTGCATATATTTATGCTCCTAGTTCTTAAGCGCAGCGGCCATGTTCGCGAGCTTGCCGCGGACCGAGGCGTCGATGACTTCGTCGCCGATGGCGATGCGGACCCCCCCGATGAGCTCGGGGTCGATACTGACGCTCACGTTCAGCACGGTCTTGAAGCGAGCTTCGAGGTCGGCTTTCAGCGAGGCCAGGGTGGCATCGTCGAGCGGGAAGGCAGAGGCGATTTGCGCCTCCACGACACCCTCATGTTCGTTCTTCAGTGCAACGAACAGGTCACGGATCTCCGGAAGCACTTGCAGACGTTCGTTATCCACGAGAACGCGGACAAAGTTCTGCTGCTCGACAGACAGATCACCGCTCACCTCCAGCGCCAGCTTCGCAAGCTGGTCATCGGAAAGTTTCGGGCTGGTGATGCAGGCAAGCATGTCGGGATCGGCGGCCACGGAGGCAAGCCGGTCCAGTGCTACCGACCAAGGCCCCAGCGCACCTGCCCCGCGAGCCAGCTCGAAGGCGGCATCGGCATAGGGACGCGCGATGGTGACGTTCTCGGCCATGACTTATTGCAGTTCCTGTTTCAGGTTGGCAAGCAATTCGGCGTGTACCTGGGTGTTGATCTCGCGACGCAGGATCTTCTCTGCACCGGCAACAGCCAGATGGGCGACCTGGTCGCGCAAGGCTTCCTTGGCGCGCTGGGCGGCAACGCCGGCTTCGGCTTCTGCGGCTTCACGGGCCTGGGCGACGATGCGGTTGGCTTCGGTACGGGCTTCGTCGATCAGTTGGCTCGCCTGCTTTTCAGCAGAGGTGCGCACATCACCCGCGGATTCGCGAGCCTTGCGCAGTTCCTCGACGACCTTCTTCTCGGCAAGCGCCAGATCGGACTTGGCCTTATCCGCAGCTGTCAGCCCGTCGGCGATCTTCCGCGCGCGGTCGTCCAGTGCCTTCATGATGGGCGGCCACACGAATTTCATCGTGAACCATCCCAGAATGAAGAACACAACGAGCTGGGCTATCAGGGTTGCGTTCAAATTCACAGTTCTTGGCCCTCAGGTATGTTGAGAGGAAGTCGAACCGATCAGAGCTGGAACGGGTTGGCGAAAGCGAACATCATCGCGATACCGACACCGATCAGGAACGCGGCGTCGATCAGACCGGCCAGCAGGAACATCTTGGTTTGCAGCGCGTTCATCAGCTCGGGCTGACGGGCCGAAGCTTCAAGGTACTTGGAACCCATGATGCCGATACCGATACATGCACCGATAGCACCCAGACCGATGATCAGACCGGCGGCCAGCGCGACAAAACCCAGAACGTTTTCCATGACGACTCCTTAGTTAAAAATAGCGGTGAGTTTAAAAGTGGGTACGACAAAAACCGTTAATGACTTTCGTGCGCCTGACCGATGTACACCAGGGTCAGCATCATGAAGATGAAGGCCTGCAGCGTGATGATCAGGATGTGGAAGATCGCCCAGATCGTGCCGGCCACGACATGGCCGACAAAGCCGAACATGGTGGCGGTACCGCCGAGCAGGGCGATCAGGATGAAGATCAGTTCGCCGGCATACATGTTGCCGAACAGTCGCATGCCGTGCGAGACGGTCTTGGCGACGAATTCGATGACCTGCATCAGGAAGTTCACCGGATAGAGCAGTGGATGGCTGCCGAACGGCGCGGTGAAGAGCTCGTGCACCCAGCCCGACAGGCCCTTGATCTTGACGTTGTACCAAAGGCACAGCAGCAGCACGCCGCAGGACATGCCGAGCGCCGCGGACAGGTCGGCGGTCGCCACCACCCGCATGTAGGCATGCGCCGGATCGCCGCCACCGGAAGCATAGACGCCCTCCCAAATGCGCGGAAGCAGATCGACCGGCAGCAGGTCCATCGCGTTCATCAGGAAGATCCAGACGAATACGGTCAGCGCCATCGGGGCGACGAACTTGCGCGACTCGGCGCTATGAATGATGCCCTTCGCCTGATCGGCAACCATCTCGACCATCATTTCGACGAAACCCTGGAACCGCCCGGGTACGCCCGAAGTGGCCTTGCGCGCGGCTAACCACAATATGAAGATGGTGAGCAGGCCGATCGAGATCGAATAGAACATAGAATCGAGGTTGATGACACTCCAGTCGACGATGTTCTCTTGCGCGTGACCGGTGTTATTGAGGTGCGTCAGGTGATGAACGACGTACTCGGATGCAGTGGGAGCGTTTCCAGCCATGGTCAGGTCTTTACCAAAAGTGCAAATAAATTCGCTTTCAGCGCCAGTATCAGCCCGATCAACAGGGCGCCCCAATGGACGTCCGGATACAAGGCCACTACCAACCCCAGTAATCCCACGATCGAGGCGAGCTTGATGAGCTCACCTGCGACAAAAGCGGTAACAGTTGCGGTGCCTTCACGACGCGTCGTCAGCATCAGCCGCCAAGCGAAGAACCAGCTCGGCAGCACGCAGGCCAGCCCGCCGGATGCCGCCGACACCGCCCCGCGCAGCCCGAAAAAAACGGCCGCGATGGCCGTTGCCAGAAGGGTTGCGCCGAATTGCAGCAGAACGGCCTTGTGCATCCTTTCCTCACTGGCAGATCACAGACACCCGCGACCGCCAAAATCCCGGCAATACTAGGGGTTAACCGCAGTAAAGTCAAACCATGGATGCATTGCAACAGGGCACGGTCATGCCCGGAAAAGCTCGAAAAACCGGTGTCCTCTGACTTATATAAGACACGCTGATCAAGACATTGAAAAGAACGATGACCACCCCGGCCGGCGGCGTCCCGACCGCGGCCGGGGTGGTCATGCATCTGTGCTCGCACGCACGGGTGGCGACAGGTAGGATACCCGCATTGTCACCCCATGCCCCGATCCGCGGAGGACTGCTTGAGCCACCAGTTCGCCCTGATGCGGCAACGCCGCTTCCTGCCCTTCTTCCTGACCCAGTTTCTCGGCGCCTTCAACGACAACGTGTACAAGAATGCCCTGGTGGTGCTGCTTGCCTTCCAGGCCATGCGCTACACTGCGATGTCGCCCGGTGTGCTGGTGAATCTGTGCGCGGGTCTCTTCATCCTGCCCTTTTTCCTGTTCTCGGCCACCGCGGGGCAGATCGCCGACAAGTACGAGAAGAGCCGCCTGATCCGCTTCACCAAGCTGCTCGAGATCGGCATCATGCTGCTCGCCGGGGTTGCGTTCGCCGTCGAGTCGCTCGCGCTGATGCTGACCTGTCTGTTCCTGATGGGCGCCCAGTCCTCGCTGTTCGGCCCGGTCAAGTACGCCATCCTGCCGCAACAGCTGCACCAGGATGAACTCGTCGGCGGCAATGCGCTGGTCGAGTCCGGTACCTTTGTCGCCATCCTGATCGGCACCCTGGTCGGCGGCGTGCTGATCAGCCTGCCCGCCGGCATGACCTGGGTCTCGGTGGTCGTCGCGCTCCTTGCCGCCCTCGGCTACCTTGCCAGCAGGGGCATTCCGGTCGCACCCGCGGCCTCGCCGACGCTGCGGATCAACTGGAACCCGGTCACCGAAACCTGGCGCAACTTCAGCTTCACCCGCCGCAACCGCACGGTGTTCCTGTCCATCCTCGGCGTGTCGTGGTTCTGGTTTTACGGCGCGGTGTTCCTGTCGCAGTTCCCGGCCTATGCCAAGGACGTGCTCGGCGGCAACGAGCATGCGGTGGTCCTGCTGCTGGCGGTGTTCTCGATCGGCATCGGGATCGGCTCGCTGCTGTGCGAGCGGCTGTCGGCGGGCCATGTGGAGCTGGGTCTGGTGCCCTTCGGTTCGATCGGCCTGTCGCTGTTCGCCCTCGACCTGTGGTGGGGCAGTCCGATGACCCCGGCAGTGGCGGGCACCCCGCTGCCGCTCGGCGAGGTGCTGGTCCGGCCGGGCACCTGGCGGGTCTTGGCCGATCTGGTGGCGATCGGTGTCTTCGGCGGCTTTTTCATCGTACCGCTGTATGCGCTGATCCAGAGCCGCAGCGAACCCGGCCACCGCTCGCGCGTCATCGCCGGCAACAACATCCTCAACGCCTTCTTCATGGTGGTTGCCGCCGGCATGGGCGCCGCGCTGCTGGCGGCCGGCTTCAGCGTACCGCAGCTGTTCCTCGTCACCGCGGTGCTCAATGCGGTGGTGGCGGCGTACATCTACACGCTGGTGCCCGAGTTCCTGCTGCGCTTTCTGGTCTGGCTGCTGGTGCACAGCGTGTATCGACTGAGGGTGACCGGCCTCGAACACATCCCCGCCAGCGGTCCTGCGGTGCTGGTATGCAACCACGTCAGCTTCGTCGATGCCCTGGTGATCATGGCGGCGTGCCGTCGCCCGGTGCGCTTCGTGATGGATCACCGCATCTTCGCGACCCCGCTGCTCTCGTTCGTGTTCCGCGAGGGGCGCGCGATCCCGATCGCGTCGGCGAAGGCGAACCCGCAGATGATGGAACGCGCCTTCGACGAGGTCGCCCGTGCACTCGCCGCCGGCGAACTGGTGGCGATCTTTCCCGAAGGCCGGATCACCGACAGCGGTGAGCTCTACCCCTTCCGCCCCGGCATCCGCCGCATCGTCGACCGTACGCCGGTGCCGGTGGTGCCGATCGCGCTGCGCGGCCTGTGGGGCAGTTTCTTCTCGCGCAAGGACGGGCCGGCGATGTCGCGTCCGTGGCGCCGCGGCCTGTTCAGCCACATCGAGCTCGCCGTCGCGGCACCGCTGGCGGCGAGCGACGCCACCCCCGAGCGCCTGCAGCAGCAGGTTGCCGCACTGCGCGGCGACCGGCGCTGAGCGCATGACAGAGGACGACACATCGTGAGCATGTTCTTGTGGATCGCGGCCGGCGCGGTGCTCGGGTTGATGGAGGGGGCGGGCGGTGCGGTCGTCGGTGCGGTGCTCGGCGGCATGATCGCCAGCCTGCGCACGGAGCGCACGCGGACCCTGAGCCACCACGAAAACCGGATTGCCACGCTCGAACGCGAGCTTGCCGCCCTCACCATACGCCTGGCCGAAGGCGACGCGACCGGCGCGACCGCACCGTTCGCGCAGCGCGCAGCCACCGATGCCGGACGCGCCGAGCCCGAACTCGTGCTCGATCTGGATTTTCCCGCCATGCCGACGGATCCGGCCGCGATCCGCGATCTCGATGCACCCGCCCGGACCGCGGCGCCGGCGCGCAACGAGGCATCGCCGCCGCGAGCGCGTCCTGCCCGGACCGTCGCCACGGCTGCCAGCTTCGACCTCGACGCCTTCTACACCCGCGCGCGGGACTGGCTGTTCGGGGGCAACACGCTGGTCCGCGCCGGGATCCTGGTGCTGTTCTTCGGTCTCGCCTTCCTGGCCCGCTACGCGGTCGAACACGCCATGCTGCCACCCGAACTCCGGCTGGCGGGCATTGCCCTGTTCGGGGTGGCGCTCGGCGCGCTCGGCTGGCGCCTGCGCAAGCGCCGGCGTGGCTACGGCCTGACCCTGCAGGGCGGCGGCATCGCGGTGCTGTACCTGAGCGCGTTCGCCGCCCTGCGCCTGTATGCCATCCTGCCGGTGGGCACCACCTTCGCGCTGATGCTCGCGCTGGTCGGCATCGCCGCCTTGCTCGCCATCCGCCAGAACGCACCGGCGCTGGCCATCATCGGTACCGCCGGCGGGTTCGCGGCCCCGATCCTCGCGTCGACCGGGGCGGGCAGCCATGTCCAGCTGTTCGGCTACTACGCCGTGCTCAATGCAGGGGTACTGGTGCTGGCGTGGCGCAAGGCCTGGCGCGGCCTCAACCTCACCGGCTTCGCGTTTACCTTCGCCATCGGTCTGGCCTGGGGGGCGCGGTTCTATGATCCATGGCACTTCGCCACCACCGAGCCCTTCCTCATCCTGTTCTTCCTGATGTACGTCGCCGCCGCGGTGGCCTATGCGTGGAAACGGGCGCCGGCACTGCGCGATCCGGTGGACGGCACCCTGGTGTTCGGCGTCCCGGTGGTCGGTTTCGGGCTGCAGGCGGCGCTGGTGTTCGGCATGCCCTATGCGCTGGCGTGGAGTGCCGCCGCGGTCGGGCTGTTCTACCTTGCGCTCGCCGCCATCCTGCACCGCCTGCGCAAGCCGGCACTCGCGCTGCTCGTGACGAGCTTCATCGCCCTTGGCATCACTTTCGTCACCCTGGCCCTGCCGCTCGCCTTCGACGGCCGCTGGAGCGCCGCCGCATGGGCACTGGAAGGCGCGGCGCTGTGGTGGGTGGGACTGCGCCAGCAGCGCCGCCTCGCCGCCGCCGCGGGGCTGTTGCTGCAGGCCGGAGCGGCCGTGCTGTTCGCCGCCGATCTGGCACAACATCCGGGCCTGCGCAGCCCGGCGCTGATGAACAGCGCGCTGCTCGGCACCGTGCTGATTGCCGGCGCGGCCTTCTTCAGCGCCTGGTGCGCGCCTCGTCAGACCGAAGGCGGCGCCCGCCTTCCCATGCTCGGTCATGTGCTGCTCGGCTGGGCCTGGCTGTGGTGGCTGGGCGGCGCCTGGGCCGAGATCGACGCCCACCTCGCCACCGGCTATCAGCCCGCGGCCGTGCTGCTGCTGTTCGCGCTGAGCGGAGCGCTGGCAACCGGGCTGGCACCGCGCCTGCAATGGCCGGCCCTGTACAGCGCGGGGCTGCTGCCGTTGGCCGGCATGGCGCTGGCCGCGGCGCAGACCTTCGCCTACGGGGTACCCCCGTCGGGTCACGGCGGCGGGCTGGCGTGGCCGCTCGGGGTGGCGCTGCACTTCGGCTGCCTGCGGGCGCTCGACCACAGCCGGTTCGATCGCGCCGCACTCACCCTCGCCCATGCTGCCGGGATGTGGGTGGTGGCATTCGCGCTGTCACAGGAGGTCGGCCAGCGGGTGGCAAGCCTGGCGGTCGGCGACGGCTGGCAGCTGGCCGCGTTCGCGCTGCCGCCGGCGCTGCTGCTCGCGGCACTGGCACGACTTGCGCGCAGCGATTCGTGGCCGCTCGCGCAGTGGCGCGCTGCATACCTGCTGTGGGCCGCGGCCCCGGTGGCCGGCGCATTGGCCTTATGGTCGGTCGGGGTGCAGGCGGCGGGCAATGGCGATCCGGCCCCGTTCCGCTACCTGCCCCTGCTCAACCCGCTCGACCTCGCCCTGGTGCTGGCGCTGGGCGCGATCACGTGGTGGCTGCAACGCGCTGGCGACGCGCTGGAACGGGCGACCGGGCCCCTCGTCCGCCTGCAGGCGGCGCTCGCCATGGTGGCCTTCATCGCCTTCAACGGTGCGTTGCTGCGCGCCGTCCATCATGCGACCGGCATCCCCTGGGCGCTGTCCGACCTGCTCGCCGCCGACACCACCCAGGCGACCTTGTCACTGTGCTGGGCGGTGCTCGGCCTCGGCCTGATGCTGCTCGCCGGCCGCCGCGCCAGCCGCATGATGTGGCTCGCCGGTGCCGGCCTGATGGGCGCGGTGGTGCTCAAGCTGTTCGTGGTGGATATGGCGGCAAGCGGGGCGCTCGCGCGCATCGTGTCGTTCATCGGCGCCGGCCTGCTGTTGCTGACCGTGGGCTATTTTTCGCCGCTACCGCCAAAGCGCATCGACGACGGGCCGGTTCCGGCCGGCAAAGCGAGTTATTGACCTGGAAATTAAAGGCATGAAGTCAGTCGGCGCCTCGTCCCTCCCCCTTCACGGGGGGCGTAGCCGGGGTTTCAGCGAGCACTGCGCGCTGCCGGATCGGCAACGGCCGGCGTCCAAAGGCGCCGGCCCGCCACCTTCAGCGCAGACGACCGAGCAGACCGTCGAGCTGGTCGAGGCTGCCGAAGCGGATCGTGACCTCGCCGGCGCCCTTCTTGTTGGCCTTGATCTTCACCGTGGCGCCGATCGCATCGGCGATTTCCTCTTCGAGCCGGACGATGTCGCGGTCGGGCGGGAGCGCCGCCTTTTTCTGCCGCGGATTCAGGGTGTGCTGCACCAGGCGCTCGGTGTCGCGCACCGACAACTGCTTCGCCGCCACCAGGTTGGCGAGCTGGATCTGGCTCGCGCCGTCGAGCGGCAGCAGCGCGCGGGCATGGCCCATGTCGATGTCGCCGGCCATCAGCAACTCCTGCACCGGACGCGCAAGGTTGAGCAGGCGCAGCAGGTTGGAGGCTGCCGGGCGCGAACGGCCGACCGCATCGGCGGCCTGCTGGTGGGTCATCGCGAACTCGTCGATCAGACGCTGGATGCCGCCCGCCTCCTCGAGCGGATTGAGGTCTTCGCGCTGGATGTTCTCGATCAGCGACATCGCCAGCGCAGCTTCGTCGGGGATCTCGCGCACCAGGCACGGCACCTCGTCGAGCCCGGCGATCTGCGCCGCGCGCCAGCGCCGCTCGCCGGCGATGATCTCGTACTCGTCGTCGCCGACCAGGCGCACCAGGATGGGCTGCATCACGCCCTGGGCCTTGATCGAGGCCGCCAGCTCCTCGAGCGAGCCCGGGTCCATGCGCGTGCGCGGCTGGTATTTTCCGGGCTGCAGCGCCTCGGCAGACAGCATCTGCAACGCGCCCTTGTCGGCATCGTCGTCGCGGTTGGCAGCCAGCAGCGCGTCCAGGCCGCGGCCGAGTCCTTTGAGTTTGGGTGGGCTCATGCGTCCGTCTTCGGTTCGGTGGCACCGGAACGGGATTCCGGCAGGAGGAACAAGGGGGCACTCCGGGTCATGACGGACATCACAGGGTCTTGACCCGCTCGATCATCTCGGCGGCGAAGGCCATGTAAGCCTGCGCGCCCTTGGCCGACTTGTCGAACACCACGCCGGGCATGCCGTGGCTGGGGGCCTCGGCGAGGCGCACGTTGCGCGGCACGATGGCGCGGAACACCTTGTCGCCGAAATGGCTCTCGAGCTGGGCCGAAACCTGCTGCTGCAAGGTGACCCGCGGATCGAACATCACCCGCAGCAGGCCGATGATCTTGAGCTCGCGATTGAGGTTGGCGTGCACCTTCTTGATCGAACTGACCAGGTCGGACAGCCCCTCCAGCGCGTAGTACTCGCACTGCATCGGGATGATCACGCCGTGCGAGGCGCACAGGCCGTTGAGGGTGAGCAGCGACAGCGACGGCGGGCAATCGATCAGGACGAAGTCGTAGTCCGCGTCGAAGGCCTTGAGCGCCGTGCGCAGGCGCTTCTCGCGGTTGTCGAGGTTGACCAGCTCGATCTCGGCCCCGGCCAGATCGCGGTTCGCCGGCAGGATGTCATAGCCGCCAGTGGACGACGTGAGCCGCACCTCGGCCAGCCCGGCCAGGCCCACCAGCAGGTGATACACCGACTGCGTGAGACCGCGCTTTTCGACCCCGCTGCCCATGGTTGCATTGCCCTGCGGATCGAGGTCGACGAGCAGGGTGCGCTGGCCGGCCTGGTGCAGGGCAGCGGCGAGATTGACGCAGGTGGTGGTCTTGCCCACCCCGCCTTTCTGGTTGGCCACACAGAAGATACGAGCCATGGTCGTGGTCAGAGGATTCCGGTTGCGGGACGCACGCGGGGCGCGCACGTCCGGAAGTGTAGTTCAATGCGGCGGCGCAGCACGCGGGCCGCGATCAATTTCATTCGCATGCCCGGCCTATCCGCGCCGGATCACCAGCAGATGGCGTTCGGCATCCAGCCCCGGTACCGCGAGCAGATGGACTGCGCTCAGTACCCAGCCCGGCGGCAGTGCAGCCAGCTCGTCGGCCGGGTGTACGCCCTTCATCGCATACAACGCGCCACCCTCGGCCACCAGATGGCCCGCCAGGCGGGTGAAATCGGCGAGACTGGAGAAAGCGCGCGAGATCACGCCGTCGGCCGCGCCGCCAGGCAGGCGCTCGGGCTGGACCTGTTCGACCCGCGCATTGATCACGCTGAAATTGCCCAGGCCGAGCTCGATCTTGGCCTGCTGCTGAAAGCTCGCCTTCTTGTTGACCGTTTCCACCGACGTCACCACCAGCCCGCTGCGCACGATCGCCAGCGGAATCCCCGGCAGGCCGCCGCCCGAACCGATGTCGGCGAGCGTGTCCAGCTCGTCCACCCACGGCAGCACCGCCAGCGAATCGAGCAGGTGATGGGTGATGACTTCCTGCGGATTGCGGATCGCGGTCAGGTTGTAGACCCGGTTCCACTTCAGCAGCAACTCGCCGAAGGCGAGCAGGCGGTCGACCGTTTCCTGCGGCAGCGCGAGGCCGAGCGCGGCGATGCCGTCCGCGAGCCGACCGGCATGGGAAGCCAGCGCACCACTCATGCCGTCCGCCGCTCCGCGCCCGCCCGCGCCGCCAGGTCACGGCGCTTGAGCCACACCAGCAGCAGCGAGATCGCCGCCGGGGTGATGCCCTGGATGCGCCCGGCCTGGCCGATGGTTTCGGGTTTGTGCTGGTTTAGGCGCTGCTGCACTTCCTTGGACAGGCCGCGCACCTCGGTATAGTCGAGATCGGGCGGCAGTGCGGTGGATTCGGCCAGCAACTGGCGCGCCACTTCATCCTGCTGGCGATCGATATAGCCCTGGTACTTGGCCGCGATCTCGAGTTGCTCGACCACCTGCGGATCGGCTTCCGGCATGTCCGGTGCGCCCGGCAGGCTCATCAGCGCTGCGTAGCTCGCCTCGGGCCGACGGAGCAGCTCGAAATAGCGGTATTCGCGCTCCAGCGGCTTGCCGAGCACGCGCTCCTGATCTTCGACCGGGATCGCTTCCGGCCGCGCCCACGCGGCCTTCAAGCGCCCGGTCTCGCGCTCGATCGCCTCGCGCTTGGCACAGAACGCCGCCCAGCGCTGGTCGTCCACCAGCCCGAGCTCGCGTCCCTTCGCGGTCAGGCGCAGGTCGGCGTTGTCCTCGCGCAGCTGCAGGCGGTATTCGGCACGCGAGGTGAACATGCGGTAGGGCTCGGACACGCCACGGGTGATCAGGTCGTCGACCAGCACACCGAGGTAGGCCTCGTCGCGGCGCGGACACCAGGGCTCGCGCCCCTGCACCTGCAGCGCGGCGTTGGCGCCGGCGAGCAGGCCCTGCGCGGCGGCTTCCTCGTAGCCGGTGGTGCCGTTGATCTGGCCGGCGAAGAACAGCCCGCCGATCGACTTCGTTTCCAGCGAGGACTTCAGGTTGCGCGGGTCGAAGTAGTCGTATTCGATGGCGTAGCCGGGGCGCAGGATGTGGGCGTTCTCCAGGCCGCGAATGCTGTGCACGATCTGCAGCTGCACGTCGAAAGGCAGCGAGGTGGAAATTCCGTTCGGATAGATCTCGTGGGTGGTCAGCCCTTCCGGCTCGAGGAAGATGTTGTGGCTGTCCTTGTCGGCGAAGCGGTGGATCTTGTCCTCGATCGACGGGCAATAGCGCGGCCCCACGCCCTCGATCACGCCGGAATACATCGGTGAGCGATCGAGATTGGCACGGATCACGTCGTGGGTGCGGGTATTGGTGCTGGTCATCCAGCACGGCAGTTGCGCCGGGTGCTGGCTGGCCGAACCGAGGAAACTGAACACCGGCACCGGATCGTCGCCGGGCTGCACGGTCATCACCGAGAAGTCGATGGTGCGCGCATCGAGCCGCGGCGGGGTACCAGTCTTGAGCCGGCCCTGCGGCAGCGTGAGTTCCTTCAGACGCTGGCCGAGCGAGATCGCCGGCGGGTCGCCCGCACGTCCGGCAGAATAGTGCTGCATGCCGACGTGGATCAGGCCATTGAGGAAGGTGCCGGCGGTCAGCACCACCGCGGGCGCCTCGAAACGCAACCCGATCTGGGTCACGACGCCGGTGACCCGGTCGCCGACCACGGTGAGGTCGTCCACCGCCTGCTGGAACAGCCACAGATTGGGCTGGTTCTCCAGCCGCCTGCGGATCGCCGCCTTGTACAGCACGCGGTCGGCCTGGGCGCGGGTGGCGCGCACCGCCGGGCCCTTGGACGCGTTGAGGATACGGAACTGGATGCCGCCCTCGTCGGTGGCGGCGGCCATCGCACCGCCGAGCGCATCGACTTCCTTGACCAGATGGCCCTTGCCGATGCCGCCGATCGACGGGTTGCAACTCATCGCCCCCAGGGTCTCGATGTTGTGGCTGAGCAGCAGCGTCTGCGCGCCCATGCGCGCGGCCGCAAGCGCGGCTTCGGTTCCGGCATGACCGCCGCCAACTACGATGACATCGAAACGGGTGGGATAGAGCATGGTGCGCTCCGCGCGGCAAACCTTTGGGGAAGGGACCGGATTCTACGCCCTTGCAACGCACCCGCCTAGGGCATAGCATCGATGTTCCACGAAATAGTCACGATTAAACATGTGTTTATCTGTAAACACCGGGTGCGGGCTACACTCGTGGAGGCTGCAGTCAATGAGACCGAACCGGTCGCGTCGGAGCATCCCCGCGCGCAGGCGACCCGGCCGGACGCCGTCCTCCGGCGCTTGCCGCGCCGCGCCGTGACCGGGTGCACGGCGTCGGGCGCAAACATCCCCCCGGAGCGCGATGGCGATACTATGCTGATACTCCGCAAGGCTTACCGCCGATGAACCGCTCCCGCGTCTCCCCAGTCGTTCGCCCGCGCAACCGCAGCGCCAATGCGGAAGTGTACGCCGTGTGCGGACCGGACACGGAGGCCACGGTCGGCCATGCGCGTTCCGCGCGCCGGCGCCGATCACCGTCCGCGCTCGTGGCCCTGTTCGTTATCGGCGCGGCGCACGCCCAGGCCGGCCTCGCGAACGACGAGGCGGCGAGCTTGCCGAATGCGGCCGATGCCGACGTCGAACTCGCGCCGGTCATCGTCACCGGCGTGCGCGCCAGCCTTGCCAGCGGCCAGGAAATCAAACAGGACAAGATCGAGATCGTCGATTCGATCGTCGCCATCGACATCGACAAACTTCCCGACCTCAGCGTCGGCGAGGCGCTGCAGCGCGTCACCGGCATCCAGATCGGCCGCGACCGCGGGGAAGCGGCGGCGGTCGCCATCCGTGGCCTCACCCAGGTGGAGACGACGCTGAACGGCCGCGAGATCTTCACCGCGGGCAGCGGACGCACGCTCGACTTCGCCGACATCCCGTCAGAGCTGATTGCCGGCATCGACGTCTACAAGAGCTCATCGGCCCATCATCTCGAGGGCGGCATCGGCGGGCTGATCGACCTGCGCACCCGCCGGCCGTTCGATTTCATCGGCAGCGAAGTCACCGCTTCGGCGCGGCTGGCCCATGGCGACCTGGCGGACAAGACCAAGGCCCAGTTCTCCACCCTGCTCAGCAATCGATGGACGACGGCCGATAACGGCGAATTCGGCGTGCTGCTCAATGTCGCCCACCAGGAGCGCGCCTGGCGCGAAGATCAAAAGGGTACCGGCAATCCGGTCGCGCGCACCGATCTGATCCCCGGTCGCACCGTGTTCGCCCCCGGCAGCACGTCGGAGACGACCAGCACGGGTCACCGCGAGCGTTCCGCCGGCAGCCTGGTGCTGCAATGGCGCCCGAACGAGACCCTCGAGCTCTACGCCGAAGGCAGCTATGCCGAGTTCCGCACCATCCAGGACTCGCATCAGATCAATGTCTCCGCCTCGCCCACCTTCGTCGCCGGCAGCCAGACGCTGTTCGCCGGCACCAACGACCTGAAAAGCATCACCTGGACCGATGCCCCGGTGTCGATCCTGAGTTTCGCCCGCGACACCGTGGACCGGACCAAACAGGCGGCCATCGGCGGAAAATGGATTTCCGACGCCCTCACCCTGAAGGCAGACCTGAGCTATACCGAGAGCTACAACGATCTCTTCTTCTCGGGACCGTTTCTTGCCGGCACCGCGGCGCGCTTCACCCACGACCTGTCGTCGCGCGTGCCCGACACGGCGGTGAGCGGCAACGATCTGCTCGATCCGGCCAGGCTGCGCTACAGCGGTATCGCCTACCGCTCGCGCCCGTTCGAGGGCGATCTCTCCGCGGCCCGGGTGGACGGCGATTACCGCCTGGCGGGCAGCTTCGTCCACACCATCACGGCCGGCGGGCGCTATGCCCGGCGCGGCGCCACCAACGCTCCCGGGCTGGTGGTCGCCGATGTCGGGGTGAGCGGACTGAGCGCGGCCGACCTGCCGCAATTCGTCATGCCCCGTCCCGACCGCGATTTCCTGACAGGCGCAGGCTCGACCAGCATCGACCATTTTCTCGTCGGCAACCTCGATCTGGCGCGTGACCCGGAGGCATTGCGCGCGGCCTTCGGCATCACCACCCCGATTCCGCGCGCAGGGAGTCCGCTCGGCATCTGGAAGATCGACGAAGACACCCGGGCCGGCTACCTGATGGCAGGCTTCGCCGCCACCCGGCTGCCGGTGGACGGCAACATCGGCCTGCGCATCGTCCACACCCGTAGCGCGGTATCGGGGTCGAGCCGCATCGACAGCATCGACCCGGGCACCGGGCTGGCCGTTGCCGGCCCCGTGCTGCCCATTGCGATCGACAGCGCCTATACCGACTACCTGCCGAGCGTGAACCTGCGCTATGAACTGAGCGACGGCCTGTACCTGCGCGCGGCAGCCTCGAAGTCCATCACCCGGCCGAACTTCGACCAGCTCTCGCCGTCGCTGATCCTCACCGTGAACTCCATCAATCCGGCGCAGAACCAGGGCAGCGCAGGCAACCCGGCGCTCGAGCCGGTGCGCTCCCGCAATCTGGATCTGGCGCTGGAGCGCTACTTCAGCCGCAACACCTCGGTCCACCTCACCGCCTTCCTCAAGAAGGTCGATGGCTTCGTCACCACGGTGAGCAGCCCGGAACTGCACGACGGCGTCCTGTACCAGGTGAGCCGGCCGCACAACAGCGACGACGCCGACATCAAGGGCGTCGAGTTCGGCTATCAGCAGTTCTTCGACTTCCTGCCCGGCTGGCTGCGCGGCGTCGGCATCCAGGCCAACTACACGTATGTGGACAGCAAGACCCCGAGCAGCCTGCTGGGCGCGAGCGTCCCCTTGCAGAATCTTTCGCCGCACAGCTACAACCTGGTCGCCATGTACGAACTCGGCAAGCTGTCGGCGCGCGTCGCCTACAACTGGCGCGACAAATACCTCTCCGGCATCGCCAACATCGTCGGCGTCGGTGCCCTGCCGATCTACACCGAGGCCTATGGCTGGCTCGACGCGTCGGTGATCTATCGCGTCAGCGACAAGCTCACGGTCGCGATCGAAGGCAGCAACCTGCTCGGGACCGTACGCCGCTCCTATTACGACACCAGAACCAGACCCCAGAGCGCCTGGGTCAACGACACCCAGCTGAGTGTCTCCGCGAGTGTGCGTTTCTGATATATGTTTCATCGTTCATCGTGGTCCATCCCGTGCATGGAGTCAGCAGCGGCAGTGATGATCGTGCTCTTGCGTCCTGAATCTGCCGGCGTCCCGGCAACCGGCGAGTGGCGGGCGAAGGCCGCCCCGCACGCGGCCTGGCTGATGCTGTTCGTCGTCCTGTTCACGCTCGGGCTCACTGCCGCGGCACACGCCGCCGACCCCCTCGATGCCTGGCGCGCCGCGATCGCCCGCACCCGTGTACTGGCCGAAAACGACACCCGGCGCGCGCTCGACGAAGTGCTGCGCCTGCAGGCCATGCTCCCCGCCGACGCACACGACACCGACCGGGCGCGGGCGCTCAACGTGCTCGCCCGCGTCGAGCTCTACCTCGCGCGCACCGCGGAGGCGGCCGAGCATGCCCGCCTCGCGCGCAATCTCGCCGCCCGCCACGACGATCGGGTGGGCCAGGCGGAGGCGGATCTCAATCTCGCCCTGACCTCGGTCAACGAAGGGGACATCGATGCGCTGATCGACGCCACCACCCACAGCCTGGAGATCCTCGATGGCGTGGACCGGCCCGATCTGCTCGGTGAAGCGCTGCTCAGAACCGCCATGATGTACCGGCGCATGGGCCAGATCGACCAGTCGATCGCGCTCTGCGTGCAGGCCATGGAGATCGCCCGGCGCAGCGAAAACGCGCTCGTTCTGGCCTATGCGCATCAGGGCCTGGGCATCTCGTTCGACCTGAGCCACCGCTTCGCGGAGGCCCACGATCACTTCGAGCAGATGCGCATCCATGCCCGCGCGGCGGGCTTCAAACTGCTCGAGGCCGATGCGCTCGGCGGCCTGGGCGCCACACTCGCCAGCCTGGGCAACACGAAGCGGGCCGAAGCCGTCATCCGCGAAGCGATCGCGCTCTATCGCGAAGTGGGCGCGCCGTTCAATGTCAATCATGGCCTGTTCGCGCTGGCCACTCACCTCAACAAGGAAGGCCGCCCGCGCGAAGCGCTGCCACTGTTCGACGAAGTGGTCGCGACCTACGACCGTCATCCGAACCGGATCGGTCTGTGGTACACCCTCAATGCCCGCAGCACGACGCATCAGACGGTCGGCAACCTGGCCGCGGCGCGGGCCGATGCCGAGCGCGGCTACACCCTCGCCCAGGACATCGGCCTGCCGCTCTACCGCAGTGACAGCGCGCAACGCATTGCGGCGGTCGCGGCCGCCGGCGGCGATCATGCGCGGGCCTACCAGCTTGCGGTCGAGGCGGCCGAACTGCGCGCCGCGGCCGAGCGCGACAAGACCAGCGCGCGCATGCTCGAACTTGCGCGGCGCTTCGAATCCGAGGCCAAACGCCGCCAGATCGACGAACTGACCCGCCGCAACGAACTGCAGACCGCCGAACTGGCGCGGCGCGCACTCGAACGGCGCTGGCTGTGGACCGTCCTCGGTGGCAGCATCATCGCCCTCGCCGGCACCGCCCTGTTCCAGCTGCGCCTGCGCCAGTCCCACCGCCGGCTCGAAACCGCCAACACGCAGCTGCGGCGCACCCAGGACGAGATCCGCAGCCTCAACGCCGGCCTCGAACAGCGGGTACTCGCCCGTACGGCCGATCTGCGCCAGCAGACCCACTACCTGCGCACGCTCATCGATGCCCTGCCATGGTGGGTATGGCTCAAGGACACCGAGAGCCGCTACCTGGCCGTGAATCAGACCGCCGCGATCACCTGCGGCCTGCGCGCCGACGACCTGGTGGGCAAGTCGGACTTCGACATCCAGCCGGCCGAACTCGCCGCGGTGTTCCGCGCCGACGACCTCGAGGTCATGCACACGCGCTCCGGCAAGACGACGGAGGAGCCCCAACTCGTCGCCGAGGGCAAGACCATCTGGATGGAAACCTACAAGGCGCCCGTACTGGACGACGACGGCACGGTGCTGGGCACGGTGGGGTTTGCCCGCGACATCAGCGACCGCAAGGCGGTCGAGCGTGCGCGCGAGGCCGCGCTCGCGGAAGCGCAGCGGCTGGCCCGGCTGCGCAGCGACTTCATCGCCCAGATGAGTCATGAACTGCGCACGCCACTGAACGGCATCCTCGGCTATGCCCAGATCCTGCAACGGGACAGCGCGCTGAACGAGAAGCAACTGGCCGGGCTCGACGTGATCCGCCAGAGCGGCGAACACTTGCTGACCCTCATCAACGACATCCTGGACCTCGCCAAGATCGAAGCCGGCAAGGTCGAGCTCTACCCCGCCGATATCCGTCTGAACACTTTCCTGCGCATGATCGTGGACATCATCCGGGTCAAGGCGGAGCGCAAACTCCTCGCGTTCGTCTGCGACCCGGCCCCCGAGCTCCCGGCCTGGATCCGCGCCGACGAGAAGCGGCTTCGCCAGGTATTGCTCAATCTGCTGGCCAACGCGGTCAAGTTCACTGAACACGGCCGGATCAGCCTGCGAATCACGCCGACCACGCCGGGCCGCATCCGGTTCGAGGTCGAGGACACCGGCGTCGGCATCGACCCGGCCCGCTGCGAAGCCATCTTCCAGCCCTTCGAACAGGCTGGCGAACGGTCGCAGCAGAGCGGCGGCGCCGGGCTCGGGCTGGCGATCAGCCGCCAGTACGTCCGCATGATGGGCGGCGACATCGCAGTCACGAGTCGTCCCGGAGCGGGCAGCCTGTTCTCGTTCGAACTGGAACTGCCGGTGGTGGCGGCCCATGCGGAGACGTCACCCGACGAGCTCGTCGTATCCGGCTACGCGGGGCCGCGCAAGACGATCCTGGTGGTCGACGACATCGCCGAGAACCGCAGGGTGCTGATCGACATGCTGGCGCCGCTCGGCTTCGACGTCCAGGAAGCGGCAGGCGGTCACGAAGCGCTCGAGCGCGTGCAGGCGACGCGGCCGGACCTGATCCTGATGGACATCGTCATGAAGGAAATGGACGGGCTTGAAGTCACCCGCCGGCTGCGTTGTCTGCCGGGGCTCGGCACCGTTCCCGTCATTGCGGTCTCCGCCAGTACCTCGGACGACGACGCCGCGCGGTGCCTGGAGAGCAGCATGAATGGGTTTCTGCCCAAGCCGATCGATCTCGGCGCGCTGCTCGCACGAATGTCCGAGCTTCTCGATATCGTCTGGCTGCGCGCCGGGCCGCGGAGCGACAATGCGGGCACAAGCGACATGATGGTGCCGGCAGTGGCGCCGCCGGGAACCGAAATGGAGAACCTGCATCGCCTTGCCTTGCAAGGCAACATGCGCGACATTGCCCGTGAGGCCGGACGCATCGCGGCGCTCGACCCGCGCTACCGGTCGTTTGCCGAACAACTTCGGCGCCTGGCCGAGGACTTCCAGTCGCAAGCCGTGCTGCAGTTCATCGAACGTCATATTGCCGGGGAATCACTGACATGAGTACGACTTCGGCGGTATCCACCGGTGGCCAGACCATCCTGATCATCGATGACACGCCGACCAGTCTGCGGGTGGCGGTCGAATACATGGAGGCACTCGGCTTTCGCGTCCTCATCGCCCAGGACGGACCGGAAGGCCTGCAGCGTGCCGCCCTGGTCAGGCCCGACCTGATCCTGCTCGATGTCATGATGCCCGGAATCGACGGGCTCGAAACCTGCCGGCGGCTGAAGGAAAACGCCGCCACCTGGGACATCCCGGTGATCTTCATGACCTCCCTCGCCGAACCCGAGGCGAAGGTGGCCGGATTCAGGGCCGGCGCCGTGGACTACGTGAGCAAGCCGCTCCAGATCGACGAACTGGCCGCGCGCGTCACCACCCACCTCGCACTGTTCGCGGAGCGCAGGCGCGCGCAGACCTTGTTGTACCGGCGCGAGCAGGAATTCCGCGCGCTGGCGGAGAACGCGCCCGACCTGATCGGACGTTTCGACACCGAGTGCCGCTTCCTGTACGCGAACCCGGCGCTCGAGCGCATGCTCGACATGCCCTTGGCGGCATTCATGGGCAAGAGCATCGCCGAACTCGGGCCGCGCGCCGGCGGCGCCGTGCACCTCGAGCCGAAGCTCCGCGAAGTGATCGAATCGGGCACCCCTTCCGACACCGAAGTCGATCACTGCATGTCCGACCCGGCGCATCACCCCGACCCGGCATGGCACCAGGTCCGTCTGGTGCCGGAGCGTGGCCCGGACGGGCGAATCGTGAGCGTGCTCGCGGTGGGACGCGACATCTCGGCGCTCAAGGAAGCCGAACGCCGTCTGGAAGAATCCAACGCCCAGTTGCGCGACCTCACGCGGCGGCGCGAGAGTGCCCGCGAGGAGGAACGCAAGCGCATCGCCCGCGAAATCCACGACGAACTGGGCCAGCACCTTACCGCCCTGCGCATGGGAGTCTCGGTGCTCCGCCTGGAGTTCGGGGCCGACAATCCGCTGCTGGTGGAGCGGGTCGGGGCGTTGATGGCGCTCGCCGACCGTGCCATCCAGGTGGTCCGCGATGTGGCATCGAGCCTGCGCCCGGGCGTTCTCAACATGGGCCTGCCGTCTGCACTGGAGTGGCTGGCGGACGAATTTTGCCGACATGCCGGACTGATCTGTCACCTCGAACTCCCGGACGAAAAGATCGTCCTCGACGACAAGCGCGCGACGGCCCTGTTCCGGATCGTCCAGGAGTCGCTGACCAACGCCGCCCGTCATGCCGAAGCGAGTCAGGTCGACATCCGGCTGGAGCGATGCGACGACGGCTACCGGCTCGAAGTCTGTGACAACGGCAAGGGCTTCGATCCCGCGGTGCGCCGGAAAAACGCCTACGGCCTGCTCGGCATCCACGAGCGCGGCCTGATGCTCGGTGGCGATGTGGCCATCACCAGCGCGCCGGGCAAGGGAACGTGTATAAACGTGAGCATCCCCGCCCACCATACCGAGGAGGCCGAATGATCCGCCTGCTGATCGCCGACGACCACACCATCATGCGCGAAGGGCTCAAGCAGCTGTTCGCCCTGACCGCCGACCTCGACGTGGTCGGCGAGGCTGAAAACGGCGCCCAGTTGCTCGAACGCCTGCGCCACGGCGGCGTCGATCTGCTGTTGCTCGACATGAGCATGCCCGGCATCAGTGGCGAAGACCTGATCACCCGCATCCATGCCCATTACGCCGCCCTGCCCATTCTCGTGCTGAGCATGCACAACGAAACGCAGATCGCCCAGCGCGCGCTGCGCGCCGGAGCCCGCGGCTACCTCACCAAGGACCGCGATCCGGAGACGCTGCTCGGCGCAATCCGCAGCGTCGCCGCCGGCGAGCGCTTCATCGACCCCAGCCTGGCCCAGCAGATGGCGCTCGAGGCGAGCGGCCTCGGCGCGCACACTCACCACGACTGCCTCTCCGACCGCGAACTCCAGGTGCTGCGCATGATTGCGCACGGCATGAGCGTCAATCACATCGCCGCCGAGCTCGCGATCAGCAACAAGACGGTCAGCACCCACAAGGCGCGCATGATGGAAAAGCTGGGCTTCGCGTCCAATGCCGACATCGTCCGTTACGCCGTGGACCACGCCCTCATCGACTGATCCGGGTCGCGTCTGCGGTGCGGGTCGCGGCGCCGCGGGCCGGATTCGCCCTACCCCGGATCAAGATCTCCCTACCCCAGAATCAGCGCATGCCGATGGCCTTGCGCGAAAGGCAGGGCGCAAGATTGGTTCGTCCCCCGCCCGGCCGCCCCCGCGGGACGGGGCGCAGATCGCCCGGCCGCCGCGGGCCACCAAAGTGGCGCGATGCGGAATGTGTCTTTTCTCTCTGGAACGGTAACCCATGTCCGGCCTCATCCACCTGCTCGTCGCCGACGATCACGCCATCATGCGCGAGGGGCTCAAGCAACTGTTCGCGCTGGCACCGGATATCAGGGTCGCCGGCGAAGCCGAAAACGGCGTCCAGGTGCTCGAGCGCCTGCGCACCGCCGACATCGACCTGTTGCTGCTCGACATGAGCATGCCCGGCCTCAGCGGCGAGGACCTGATTGCCCGCATCCACGGCGAGTATCCCGGGCTTCCCGTCCTCGTGCTGAGCATGCACAACGAAACGCAGGTCGTTCAGCGTGCGCTGCGCGCCGGCGCCCGCGGCTATCTCACCAAGGACGGCGACCCGGAGAGCCTGCTCGCCGCAATCCGCAGCGTCGCCGCCGGCGAGCGCTTCCTCGATCCCCGCCTTGCCCAGCAGATGGCGCTCGAGGCCAGCGGCCTCGGCCACCGGACCCACCATGACTGCCTCACCGACCGCGAACTGCAGGTGCTGCGCCTGATCGCACGCGGGTTGAGCGGCAATCATATCGCTGCCGAACTGGCGATCAGCAACAAGACGGTCAGTACGCACAAGGCGAACATGATGGAAAAGATGGGCTTCACCTCCAGTGCCGACATCGTCCGCTACGCCATCGGCCACGCGATGCTCGACTGAACCGCGCCAGCCCGTCCCGATGGCTGCAGTCGGCCCGAACCCCGCAGCGGGCCGCGTTCCACGATACCTGCCAGGCGCCCGCGGACGCAGACTTGCGCTGCACGCGGCACGATCGGCGGCGCCCACGCCGCGCCCGCGCGGCGCGAGCCCGACCCGGGGCGGCCGGCCTCCCCGGCCCCCTTCCGCCAGCACCCATGCGGATCGGAACATTCCTACCCGGACCGCCCCCGTTCCCTACCGCCAAATCGGGATGAGCCGATGGTTCGCGTGGCGCCGCCGCGGCATGCTTGAGTCGGGGATCAGGCAGCACGCAATCCACCCCACACCCGCAAGGCCGATCGACATCGCATGCACACTTCACCGAGAACACCATGACGCCAGAGCGCAAACCTGATGCCATGCCTCGCCCGTCGGGCATCACGACGCGGCGCGGGGACACCGGGATGGACGAGGTGCTGGTCACGGCATCGCCGGTCGACCTGCTCCATCGCGGCTACCGCACTGCCGGCCTGGGCTCTGTCGTCGCGTCGGTGCTTGCCGCGGTGGCCGTCTGGAACGACGTGGACAGATCGACGCTGCTGGTCTGGATCGCCGCGGTCTGGGCCGTCCTCGCCCTGCGTGGATGGGCCGTATGGAGCTACTTCCGCGCCGCTCCGAACCTCGCCCGTGAGGGCCGTCATGGCAACCGCTTCGCGATCGGCAGCGCGGCCAGCGGCGCACTGTGGGGGGCGACCGCCTTCCTGTTCATTTCCTCGCCCGATCAGCCGGCGCTGCTGTTCCTGTGCGCCATCGTCGGCGGCGTCACCGCTGCCGCCTTCGCACTGCAGGCGACGGTGCCGCGTGCATCGGCGGCCTTCCTGGCGACCGCGCTGCTGCCGTACTGTATCCGGCTGCTGCAGTTCGGCGACCGCTTCAGTGTGCTGCTCGCGGCGGCGATCGGGCTTTACCTGATCGTCATGCTGGTCGCAAGCCGTTACATTCATCGCTTCATCATCGGGGCACGGGCCGCGCGTGAGCAGCGCGAGGACATCAGGCTGTGCGTGTTCGAGCAGCTGCTGGGCGAGTCGCCACTGCGTGAATTGCTTGAACTGGTGGTCGAATACGTCGAGACCACCGCGCCCTCCCTGCGCTGCAGCGTGCTGCTCCTCGATACCGACGGCCACCATCTGCATATCGGCGCAGCGCCCAGCCTGCCGCCCGCCTACCATGCCGCAATCGATGGCCTCGAGATGGGCGACAGACTCGCCTGCCTGGGGTCCACGGCCCGTTGTGGCGAAATGGTCATGATCGCCGACATGCTCGCCGACCCGGAGTGGGTGGCGTTCCGTCCGCTGGCGCGTGCCGACGGCCTGCGCAGCTGCTGGTCGGTGCCGATCTGCGACGCCACCGGCAAAATGCGCGGCAGCTTCATCTGCTACGGCGATACGCCCGGTCTGCCGGATCGTGCTCACCGGGTCCTGATTCGGGAGGCGAGCCACCTCGCCGCGGTCGCGATCGAGCATCGTCATGCGGCCGAGCTGCTGCAGGCAAGAGAGCGGGAATATCGCACACTGGTGGAGCAGTCGCCGGATGCGATCTCGCGCTACGACGCCGCCTGCCGGCTGATCTACGCCAATCCTCAGGCCGCGCACACGGCCGGAATCGCCCAGGCCGGCCTGCTCGGCTTCACCCCGACCGAATTCCCGGGCGACGAAGCGGCCCGACGCTACCACGCCGCCCTGCTCAGGGTCCTCGCCAGCGGCCGCACCGAGGAACTCGAACTGGAGTGGATCGACGCCGTGGGCGCGGCGCGCCACACCCATGTGCGGATGGAGCCCGAACACGACTGCCATGGCCGGCCCTTTCGGGTGCTGGCGGTCGGACGCGACATGACCCGGGTCGTCGGCTACCGGCAGAAGCTCCATGACCTTGCCTACAGCGACGCCCTGACCGGTCTGCCCAATCGCGCATTGCTCAAGAACCACGTCGAGGAGGCATTCGCGCAGGCCCGCAAGGGGCCGGCCGCGACCCTGATCATGCTCGGCCTGGACCGTTTCAAGGCGGTCAATGACACCTTCGGCCGGCTCTGCGGCGACGCCCTGCTGCGGGCGACCGGCGAGCGCCTGCACCGATCGCTGGGCGACTCGTGCGTCCTCGCCCGCCTCGAAGGCGACGAGTTTGCCGTTCTGGTGCGGACCAGCGACACCCACCCCGACAATGATGCGGGCCCGCGGATTCTCGAAACCCTGGCCGCGCCGTTCCAGGTCGGCAACATGGAGATCCGCCTCACCGCCAGCCTGGGCATCGCGTGCGCCCCGGAACATGGCGTGGACGCCGAGGAGCTCCTGCGCTGCGCCGCCATGGCGCTCCATCATGCCAAGCTCGAGGGCCGCAACCAGGCCCGTCGCTATACCCCCGACCTCACCCATGCCGCGCTGCAACGCCTGGGACTGGAAGCCGATCTGCGCAAGGCGCTGAGCGAAGACGCCTTCACGCTCCATTATCAGCCCAAGGTCGACCTCGCCACCGGTACGGTGGTGGGTGCCGAGGCCTTGTTGCGCTGGCGCCATCCGAAGCGCGGCATGCTCGCGCCGGGCAGCTTCATGCGTCTCGCCGAGGAAAGCGGGCTGATCTCCGAGATCGGGGAGTGGGTACTGCGCACCGCCTGTCGCGCGGCGCGGCGCTGGAACGAGTATTCCGCCCACCCCTGTCCAATCGCGGTGAACCTGTCGGCCCGCCAGTTCGTCGGCGGCCGCCTCGCCGACGAGGTGCGCACGGTGCTTGCCGAGACGGGTTGCCGACCGGAATGGATCGAACTCGAGATCACCGAAAGCCTGCTGCTCGACGACCACCCGGAGATCCACGCGACCCTCGACACCCTGGACAAGCTCGGCATCTCGCTTGCCATCGACGACTTCGGCACCGGCTATTCGGCCCTCTCCTACCTCACCCGCTTCCCCATCCGCACGCTGAAGATCGACCGCTCGTTCATCTCCGGCGTGGTGACCAGGACCGAGAGTGCCGCGCTGGTCAAGGCGATCGCGTCGATGGCCCAGAGCCTGCGCATGACCGTGGTCGCAGAGGGCGTCGAAGAGCCGGAACAGGCCGACTTCCTGCGGGACATCGGCTGCCGTCTGGTTCAGGGTTACCTCTTCGGGCGTCCGATGCCGCACGCCGACTTTGACGATCTCCTCCACGCCCCCGCGTCCGACCTGTGCCTTTTCGAAGGCGAGGCCGGCTAAGGGCGGGCAACGACTGCTATTGCGTGCCCTGTGGGCCTAGACCTGCACGCGGGCCAATGCCGCCCCGAGCGCCGCCGAAACGCCGGCCAGTCCCTTCGACGCACTGGCGATGCTCCCGACTTCCGTCGACGCGTTCTCGGCCTGTTGAGCGATATGCTCGACATTGGAGGCGATCGCATTGGCTGCGGCCGATTGCTCGCTGGTTGCGATCTCGATGCCATCGACCAGTTGCAGGTTGTGTTCGGCGGAAACCTGGATGGCGCCGAGCGCCGCCTGTGCATCCTCGATCAGACCGACGCTGGCACGGGCCTGGACGTCGCCCGCGGCCACGCTGGCCACCGCCTGACGGGTTTCCTCGGACAGCGCGCCGATGATCGTCGAGATCTCGCCGGTGGCGGTGGTCGTCCGCTCCGCCAGCTTCCTGACCTCGTCGGCCACGACCGCGAAGCCCCGTCCGGACTCGCCGGCGCGGGCGGCTTCGATGGCGGCATTGAGCGCCAGCAGATTGGTCTGGTCGGCGATCTCCTTGATCACCGTTGCAATCCGTCCGATCTCGTTGGAGGAACGCGCCAGCCGCTCCATGTTTCCGGTGGTCGCGCTCACCGCGCGCGCGAGTTCGGCAATCTCGCGCACCGCGCGGTCTGCCGTCACCATCCCCTGCTCCGCATCGGTCCGGGTCTTGCGCGCGGCACCGGCTGCAGCGCCGGCGTTCTCGGCAACTTCGTTGATCGCCACGGTTAGCTCCTGAACCGCGGCCGCGGTCGACGATGCGGCCTCACTCGAGGCCGTTGCCCCGCGCGCGACCCCATGACTGGAACCGGCCAGTGCGTCGGACTGGACGACGATGTCCTGCGCGGCAACGCCGACGTTGATCAGGATCGCCTGCAGATTGGCCATCATCGAGTTGAACGCCGCACCGATCTGCCCCAGCTCGTCGTGGCGGTCGAGACGGGCGATGCGGCGCAGGTCGCCATCCTGCTGGGTGGCCGAGATCGTCTGTTCGAGCCGGCCAAGGTCGCGTACCAAGGCGCGCACGAGCCCGAACTGGAGCCACCCGGCAAGCCCCGCGGCCCCCGCCAGCGCGGCGACGACGGCGGGCGAGGCATCGAGCCCGCGCCCCAGCAGGGTGGTGCCGAGGAACAGGATGATCGCGACCAGGGCCCCCAGCCCGGCCCCGAAACGCGCGCCGAGCGACCACTGCGACAGCGCCCCTGGCAGCCCCTTGCGGACCACCCGGCCGTCCTTCACCGTTCGTCCGCCCCCGCTGCGCAGCCCGGCATAGGCCTTCGCCACCTTCGCCACCGTGTGCGGATCGGCCTTCCGGCGCACCGATTCATAGCCGACGATGCGTCCGTTCTCACGCACCGGCGAGGCGAACGCATGGACCCAGTAGAACCCTCCATCCTTGCGCCGGTTCTTGACGTATCCGGTCCACGGGCGCTCCCCCTTGAGCGCCCGCCACATATCGTGGAAGGCCTCCGGCGGCATGTCCGGATGACGGACGATGTTGTGCGGCTCGCCGATCAGTTCGTCGCGGGAGAACCCGGACAGCTCGACGAACAGATCATTGGCCGAAACGATGCGTCCCGTGGTGTCGGTCCGGCTGTAGATGAACCGCCCGTCCGGCACTACGGTTTCGACTGTGGTCACCGGTTGATTGCTACGCATGCTCTTCCTCCCCGAGAAGACAGCCTGCGGTCCACGGTCGACAGCCAACGCGCATGCAAACCGGGCAGGCTGGCGAAGTATCCCCCTCCTGTCATTATGGTCACTATCAGGCAGACCTGAATCGCCGGTAGGGCGATCGCTCACCGGACTGGGAATCGCCCTACCCCGTGGACGGCGCGCTCGGGCCGGGCCGACCGGAGAGATCTCGGCGCACGATCGCGCTAGTTCGTGTCGGCCTCAGCCCGACGCGGCACCCGGAGGGCGGCGATCACGCCGACGACCAGCAAGGCAATGCCGCCCAGGGTCAGCGCAGGCGGCGCCGTGCCGCGCAGGATGAAGGCGTAGGCCAGCGCCGACAGGGTTTCGAACACGATGAGCTGACCGGCCACGGCGGTCGGCAGGCGCTGGCTAGCCTGGTTCCAGCACAGGGTACCGAGCCACGAGGCAAGGAGGCCGATGGCAAGCATCAGCCCGATGAAGAACGCCGGCCGCGGTCCGAACGGCATCGCCGGTCCATCGCCGCCGAGTGCCACGCCGCCCCACAGCAATCCATATCCGGCCAGCGCCAGCGGCAGCGTGGCCACGCCCTGCGCCGTCGCCCACACGCGCGGGCTGCGTCCGGGATGCGCGCGCAGCCAGTCGGCATTGCGCAGCGGGTACCAGGTCCAGCACAACACCGCCCCGACCGCGAGCACTGCGCCGATGGCATAGCGTTCACCGTCGGCATCCGCGTCGGCGCGCAGGGCGGCGAGTTCGACATGGTTGACACAAGCGATGCCGGCGACGATCAGGACCAGCGACGGCGCGAGCCGGCGCCACGGCAGCCGCCCGTCGCGATTGCCGTCGCGCACGTTGGCGCAGAGCGCGATCACCACCGGCAGGGTGCCGATGATCATCGTCGGCAGCGGCCCCCCGGCGCGCTGGATGGCGCCGGCGAGGAACAGGTAGTACAGCAGGTTGCCGATCGCGGCGAGCTTGAGCGCCTCGATCCAGTCGGCGCGGGCGAGGCGCGCGAGGCCGCGGCGATCGGCCCACGCGAGCGGCAGTGCGATCAGGCCGAAGGCGAGGTAGCGTCCGACCGACTGCAGGGTCGCCGGATAATCCGGCAGCAGCAGCGGGCCGACGAAAACCAGGCCCCACATCAGCCCGGCGGCAAGGGCGTAGAGGGTTCCGATCCACATGATCCGCGGCTAGCCCGGGAGCGGCAGCGCGGTGTTGTCGATCACCCGCCTCAACACGAAACTCGATCGCACCCCGGTGACGCCCGCGATCCGGGTGACCCGGTTGAGCAGCAGCTCCTGGTAGGCGTCCATGTCGGCCACCACCACCTTGAGCTGGTAGTCGGCATCCTGGCCGGTGATCAGCAGGCACTCCAGCACCTCGGGGATGCCGGCGACTTCGGCGTCGAAGTGGGCGAAGCGCTCGGGCGTATGGCGGTCCATCGAGATGTGGATCAACGCCATCAGCGCCAGACCGAGCTTTTTCGCGTCGAGCAAGGCCCGGTAGCCGGTGATCAGGCCGGCCTCCTCCAGCGTGCGCACCCGGCGCAGGCAGGAGGAGGGCGACAGGCTGATGCGGTCGGCCAGATCCTGGTTGCTGATCCGGCCCTCCGCCTGCAGCAGGACGAGAATCTGGCGATCGTAGCGGTCGAGGTGCATGGCCTGTGCCTTCATAGCGATGGATTGACGAAATATTGCATCAATTGATGAATCAATGCACGCTCCTGCCGAATCCGACGCTCCACCCTCCCGAACTTGCAATCGTCTGCGGCATCGCACTCGGTAAGATTCAATCCATACACCGAACACGCCATTGTCGAGGACCGCACCATGATGTCGCCCAATCCTGCCGCCAAATACCGACCCTTCGCCCCGATCGCCCTCGCCGACCGCCAGTGGCCGAACCGGGTCATCGCCAAGGCGCCGATCTGGATGAGCACCGACCTGCGCGACGGCAACCAGGCACTGTTCGAGCCGATGAACGTCGAGCGCAAGATGCGCATGTTCCGCACCGTGTGCGAGATCGGTTTCAAGGAGATCGAGGTCGGATTCCCGTCGGCCTCGCAGACCGATTTCGACTTCGTGCGCCAGCTCGTCGAGGGCGGCCACGTGCCGCAGGGCGTCACCATCGAGGTACTCACCCAGGCGCGCCCGGACCTGATCCGGCGCACCATGGAATCGGTGCGCGGTGCGCGCCGGGCCATCATCCACGTCTATAACGCGACCTCGCCGACCTTTCGCGAAGTGGTGTTCGGCATGAGCAAGCCCGAGGTGATCGCGCTCGCGGTGTCGGCGGTGCGTCTGATCAAGGAGCTTGCCGCCGAACAGCCAGACACCGAGTTCGTGCTCCAGTACAGCCCCGAGACCTTCTCCGCCACCGAGGTCGAGTTCGCGGTCGAGGTGTGCGACGCGGTCACCGCCGAATGGGGAGCGACGCCGGACAACAAGGTCATCCTCAACCTCCCGGCCACGGTGGAAGTTGCCACCCCCAACATCTATGCCGACCAGATCGAGTGGGTGCACCGCCATGTCGCCCGCCGCGACAGCGTGATCCTCAGCCTGCATCCGCACAACGACCGCGGCACCGGCGTGGCCGCCGCAGAGCTCGGCATCATGGCCGGCGCCGACCGGGTCGAGGGCTGTCTGTTCGGCAACGGCGAGCGCACCGGCAACGTCGATATCGTCACCCTCGCGCTCAACCTCTACACCCAGGGCGTCAATCCCGGGCTCGACTTCTCCGACATCAACGCGGTCGCGCGCACCGTCGAGTACTGCAACCAGCTCCCCATCCACCCACGCCACCCCTACGTGGGAGATCTCGTGTTCACGGCCTTCTCCGGCTCCCACCAGGACGCCATCAAGAAGGGATTCGCCGCTCAAGAGGCAGGCGCCCCGTGGAACGTACCCTATCTCCCGATCGACCCCGCCGACGTCGGCCGCAGCTACGATTCGGTGATCCGGGTCAACAGCCAGTCGGGCAAGGGCGGCATCGCCTACCTGCTCGAGACCGAGTACGGCGTGGTGATGCCGCGCCGTCTGCAGGTGGAGTTCTCACGCGAGGTGCAGCAGGTCACCGACGCCACCGGCGGCGAGATGAGCGCGGCCGCGATCTGGGCGCTGTTCGGCCGCACCTATCTCGATACCGTCGAACCGGTGCGCTACTGCGAGCACCACCTGTTCGAGCACGGCGCCGCGCAGGGCATCCGTCTCGTGGTCGAGCTCGGCGGCACCCGCCACCTGCTCGTCGGCGAGGGTAACGGCCCGATCGACGCCGCGGTGCATGCCCTGCGCACGGCCGGCATCGACGTCCAGGTGCGCAGTTTCGAGGAGCGCTCGATCGCGCCCAGCGAAGACGGCGGCAACGCCCGCGCCTGCGCCTTCCTCGAACTCATGCCGGCTGACGGCGGTAGCGGCGACGTGTATGGGGTCGGGATCGACGGCAACATCGTCACCGCCTCGATCCGCGCGATCGTCAGCGGGGTGAACCGCCTGCCGGCAGTCGCGAGTGGCGGGGTGCGGAAGGCGGCCTGAGACCGCCCCAGCCGCCTCCTGCATCCGTTGCCGGGGGACTCCCAGGACCACCCCGGCCAACTCTTGTGCGCTACGAATGCGATCGACACCCCACATTCCGCCGCGCGTTTGTGCCCGCCGGTTGACATTGCGCAAATCGGCGGTCATGACGGAAAAGTAGAATCGCGCCCGGGTCTCCGGCGGCATCGGCGCCTGACCCTGCACCCCGCATTCGCAGCGGGCTGCCGAACATCCTCCGGCGGTAGGTACGCTGCCCGATCGATGCGCGGCAACCCTCCGTGTCCCGGGCACTGCACCGCATTCTCCGCACACCTCCTGGAGCACGCCCTTGCCCATCGCATGGACACCTGACCTCGACACCGGAATCGATGTGATCGACCAGCAACACCGGCGCATCGTGGACTATATCAACGACCTCAAGGGAGCGAACATCCGGCGCGACCTCCCGGCCGTGGGCCGCACGCTAGACGAACTGGTCGACTACACCCTGTCGCACTTCGCCTTCGAGGAGAGTCTGCAGGAGGAAGCGGCCTACCCGTACTGCAAGCCGCACAAGAAGGTTCACGAACTCTTCATCCGCCGCATCAACGAGTACGTCGAGCGCTACCGGCAGGGCGAGGACATCACCGCCGAGCTTCACAAATTGCTGAGCACCTGGCTCATCAACCACATCAGGCGCGACGACGCCGACTATGTCGCCGCGGTAAAGTCCAACATGGTCGGCATCATCGCGGAAAAGGAAAAGAAGCAGGGAACCGGCTGGTTCAGCCGCTTTTTCCGCTGACGACTGCATTGCCGCAAGTGTCGTGACCGCACCGGCGCCCCGCCGCACGCGGGCGGCGCCTCACTCCACCACGCCGAGGCGGCCGTTGTGGCTGCCCATATACCACAGCCGGCCGCGCTGGTCGGTCACCATCTTGCGGATCCCGACATTGCTCGAAGGCAGCTTGACCACGCGCATCGCTTCGGTGCGCGGATCGAAGCGCACCACGGTGTCCAGCTCGATCTCGTTGGCCCACACGATGCCGCCGCCATCGACGGTGACCGCGTAAGGGCCGGCATCGCCGCCCGGCAGCGGATACACACCGACGATCCGGCGCTGCGCCGGGTCGAGCTTGGCCAGCTTGCCGGTGCCGTAATAGGTGACCCACAACATGCCGTCGGGGCTGCTGGCGATACGGCGCGGCAGTGAACCCTGACCGGTGTCGACCTCACTCAGTTCGCCGCTGCGCGGATCGAGCCGGCCGAGCTTGTGATCGCGCATGCGGCAGATCCAGACGTTGCCATCCTTGTCGAGCGCCAGCCCGTAGGGTCCGCCCGGCACCGGATACTCGGTGATCGCACCGCTGCCAGTGTCGAGGCTGGCGACCTTGTTGCCCGCCTGCATGGTGAACCAGATCGTGCGCTGATCGTCGCTGATCACCAGGGTGTGCGGCCCGCCCCCGCCGGACGGCGTGCGATGCTCGACGACCGCGCCGGTGGCCGGATCGAGCCGGCCGATGGTGCCGTTGCCGTTGCCGGTGGTCCACACGATGCCCTTGCGATCGACGAGCAGGCCATGCGGCCGATGGCCCGGCGGCAAGTCCCACTCGCGGAAGGTTTCGGTCTGTGGATCGAAGCGGGCGACCTTGTTGCCGTTCATCACCGCGACGAACACGCTGCCGTCCGGTCCGATCGCCGGGTCGCGCGCGAAGCGCGGGGTGGGAACCGGCCATTCGCGCACGGTACCGGCCGGATCCGGCAGCGCACCCGGGGTGATGCCGTAGTTCGATCCGCCACCGTGGGCGAGCCACGGTAGAACGGCGCTCAACAGCAGTAAGGCAGGGCGTTTCATTACACTCCTCCGCGTCGGAAAAGCCGATCGAGGGGGCGAACGCCAGGTCCGCCGACCGCAACTTCGACAACGCGACCCGTGCCAGGGTTGCGCACGGGTGCGCCGATGATGCGGCGCTCACCGTCCACGACGCGTGACGACGGTCGCGCACCGTGCCCGGATCCGCGTGCACGGTCCTGCCTCGGGGCGAACGCCGGGCCATACCACTTCGGTGATATTGATCCGGACTTGATCCTGATCAAGTCCGACCGGTGCAAGTCCTTGATCTCGGTCAAATTCGGCCATTTGATATGACATAGGATGAGCGCGCACTTTTTAATAACGACACGCTCAGGGAACAGCAATGAAAGCAACCACCATACTTGCATCCGCAATCGCCCTCGCCCTCGCCAGCCCGCTGGCATTCGCCCACAAGGCAGGTGACGTCGTGATCCGCGCCGGCGCCGCAAGCGTCAACGCGCAGACCGACAGCGCCGAGATCAAGCTCAATGGCACCAAGCTGGCTGGCACCGAAGCCACAGTCAATGACAACACCCAGCTCGGCCTGACCCTGAGCTACATGCTGACCGACCACGTCGGCATCGAGCTGCTGGCGGCCACGCCGTTCTCGCACCGGATCGGGATCAAGGGGGTCGGCGCGGGCATCGACGGCAAGTTTGCCGACGTCAAGCAGCTGCCGCCCACCGTGACCGTCCAGTATTTTCCCCTGGCACCCACGTCGAAATGGCAGCCCTACGTCGGCGTCGGGGTCAATTACACGACCTTCTTCGACGAAGACCTCACCAGCGCACAGAAGGCAAACGGCTTCTCCGACCTGAGCCTGAGCGACTCCTGGGGGGTCGCGCTGCAACTGGGCTCGGACGTTATGATCACGGACAGGCTGATGCTCAACGCCGCCCTCTGGTACATCGACATCGACACCACCGCCAGCGCGCGCCTCGGCGGCGTGAACAAGGTCAAGGTGGACGTCGAGGTCGATCCGTGGGTGTTCATGGTGGGTGTCGGCTACAAGTTCTGACCGGATTCTCCCTTCGTCCGTCCGGACGACAAGACAGGGGCGACGGCGCAAGCGGTCGCCCCTGTTTTCTTTATGTCGCGGTGTGCACCCCGCGGCCGCTCCGGCCGGCCGTGGCGATAGGAAGAATGCATCGCCGACGGCATCATGCGGATGGCAGCTGCTTCGATCCATGAACCAAGCCCCGGGTCACCGTTCTAACTGACACTGCAGGCGGCAGCGCCGCGCAGTATTCCCCCGGGCGGTGCGCATCTCCAGAGAGATGATTCTGGAGGCGTCTCGGCTCGGAACTTTGATCGACGAGACATTGTTCGAGGTGTGCCATGACTCTACGCTTAGGCGACGAGGCGCCCGACTTCACGGCCGAGACGACTCAGGGAAAGATCAATTTCCACCAGTGGATCGGCGACGGCTGGGCCATCCTGTTTTCGCATCCCAAGGACTTCACGCCGGTATGCACCACCGAGCTCGGGTACATGGCCAGGCTCAAACCGGAGTTCGACAAACGCAACACCAAGATCATCGGCCTATCGATCGACCCGGTGAGCGATCACGAGCGCTGGATGAACGACATCGAGGAGACCCAGAACTGCAAGATCGACTACCCGCTGATCGGCGATCCCGAACTCACCGTCGCCAAGCTCTACGACATGATCCATCCCAACGCGAGCGGCGAGGCGAAGGGCCGCAGCGCGCAGGACAATGCGACCATCCGCTCGGTGTTCGTGATCGGACCGGACAAGAAGATCAAGCTGATGCTCACCTATCCGATGAGCACCGGCCGCAACTTCGACGAGGTGTTGCGCGTACTCGACTCGATCCAGCTGACCGCCAGCCACAAGGTGGCGACGCCGGTGAACTGGAAGCAGGGCGAGGACGTGATCATCGTGCCGTCGGTGTCCGACGACGAGGCGAGGGCGAAGTATCCGCAGGGCTGGCAAGCGCCGCGGCCGTATCTGCGCATCGTGCCGCAACCCAAGTAGGCCGCCGCGGCATTGCTGCCTGGGTGAGGCGGAGGCCACCACGATGGACATTCGCACGGGCTTCATCGGCACGATCGGCAACACGCCGCTCATTCGTCTGGACAAGCTGAGCGCCGAGACCGGCTGCGAGCTCCTCGCCAAGGCCGAGTTCCTCAACCCCGGCGGGTCGGTGAAGGACAGGGCCGCGCTGTTCATCATCCGCGACGCCGAACAGCGCGGCCTGCTTGCCGCCGGCGGTACCGTGGTCGAGGGTACCGCCGGCAACACCGGCATCGGGCTGGCCCACATCTGCGCGGCACGCGGCTATCGCTGCATCATCGTCATTCCCGACAACCAGTCGCCGGAAAAGATGGACCTGCTGCGCGTGCTCGGTGCCGAAGTGCGGCCGGTGCCGCCCAAGCCCTACGTCGATCCCGACAACTACCAGAAGATCGCGGGGCGGCTGGCCGCCAGCCTGCCCAATGCGATCTGGGCCAATCAGTTCGACAACATCGTCAACCGCCAGGCGCACTTTGCGACCACCGGGCCGGAAATCTGGCGCGATACCGACGGCCGGATCGACGCCTTCGTCTGTGCCACCGGGACCGGCGGTACGCTGGCCGGGGTCGCGCGCTTTCTCAAGGAGCGCGCACCCGGGGTGCGCATCGTGCTCGCCGACCCGCAGGGCAGTGCGCTCTACAACTGGGTGAAAACCGGCGAATTGAAGGCCGACGGCAGCTCGATCACCGAAGGCATCGGCACCACCCGGGTCACGGCGAACCTGGAAGGCACGCCGATCGACGACGCGGTACGGGTCGACGATCAGACCTGCGTCGCCATGGTCTACCGCCTGCTGCGCGAAGAAGGCCTGTTCGTCGGCAGTTCGAGCGGGATCAATGTGGCGGCCGCGGTCGCGGTCGCCCGCCAACTCGGACCCGGACACACGGTCGTCACCCTGCTGTGCGACCGCGGCGGACTGTACTTCAAGCGCCTGTTCAATCCCGAATGGCTGCGCGCGAAGGGCCTCAGCGCGGAGGGCTAGCCCGGGCGCGGCGGATCGCCGGCGTCGACAGATATAGCGATTCCACCCGCTCCCGCGCCCACGGCGTGCGGCGCAGAAACTTCAGGCTCGAGGCCACGCTCGGGTCGTGGGTGAAGCAGCGGATGTCGATCTGCCGCCCCAGTTCGTCCCAGCCGTAGTAGCTGACCAGCGCGTTGACGACGGCCTCCAGGGTGAGGCCGTGGAGGGGGTTGTTGGGCTGTGGTCCGCTCATCGGGCACCCTCCAGTCGAAGATCGGGCGGCGCCGTTCGCGGCCGCGCCCGACGCCGGCTCAGCGCCCGCACGGAATCACGCGCCGGCAAAACGTGCGCGCAGAAAGGCCACGATCTCGTCGGATTCGTACATCCACCGGCTGTTGCCCGAGCGATCGGTGACCTTCAGGCAGGGCACCTTGGCGCGCCCGCCGCCGCGCACCAGTGCCGCACGGTTGGCGCCCTCCTGTTGCGCATCGCGGCCCTCGATCGGCAGCGCCAGGCGATGCATCTCGTGGCGGACCTTGATGCAGAACGGACAGGTCCGGTACTCGTACAGCACGAGATCGCGGCACTGCTTGTCCACCTGCGCCTGCAAGGCCGGCGCGCGCACCACGCCCTGCGGCCGGGTGAAGCGCTCGCGCGCCAGCAGCACCGGGCCGAGGACGAGGCGCAGGGTTCTGAAGAAGGTTCTGATGACAGGTTTCATGATCGATTCCGGTAGGTGACACATAAGGGGGAACGCGCATCGGCACGCCCCCGGGGATTCAAAGGTCTAGCTGCAGCGCGGCCAGGCGCGCGTAGAGTCCGCCTTGCTGGCGCAGGTCGGCCGGAGTGCCGGTTTCGACAATGCGCCCATGGTCCATGACCACGATACGGTCGGCCTTCTGCACCGTGGCCAGGCGATGGGCGATGATCAGCGTGGTACGCCCCCGCATCGCCGCGCTCAGGCCCTTCTGCACCAGGATCTCGGACTCCGCGTCGAGCGCGCTGGTGGCTTCGTCGAGCAGCAGCAGGCGGGCACCCTTGAGGATGGCACGCGCGATCGCGATGCGCTGGCGCTGGCCGCCCGACAAGCGCGTGCCGCGTTCGCCGAGAAAGGTCTGGTAGCCGTCGGGCAGGCGGTCGATGAACTCATCGGCGACCGCCGCCCGCGCCGCCTGCACCACCTCCTCGTCGCTCGCCTCGATGCGGCCGTAGCGGATGTTCTCGAGCGCGTTGGCGGAGAAGATCACCGGGTCCTGCGACACGATGGCGATGTCCTTGCGCAGGTCGTGCAGGCTCAGTTCGCGGATGTCCTGGCCGTTGATCCGAATGCAGCCTTCGGGCACGTCGTAGTAACGCAGCAGGACCTGGAACAGGCTGGTCTTGCCCGCGCCCGACGGGCCCACCAGGGCCACGCTCTCGCCCGCCGCGATCTCCAGGCAGATGTCGTCCAGCGCCCGCGTCTGCGGCCGTGCAGGGTAAGAAAAGCCGACATGATCAAAGCGCACCGCGGCCTGTGCCGAGCGCACCGGGGGCTGCGGGCGGTCGGCCTCGCGAATCGCGGACTCGGCATGCAGCAACTCGAGCAGGCGCTCGGTGGCACCCCCGGCGCGCATCACGTCGCCCCACACTTCGGCCATGGTCCCGACCCCGCCCGCCACCAGCGCCGCGTACAGCACGAAGGACGCGAGCTGGCCGCCGGTCAGGGTGCCGGCATGCACCTGGTGAGCGCCGATCCACAGCACGAAGATGATCGTGCCCATCACCGCAGTGATGATCAGCGCGGTCAGCGCGGCGCGCACCCGGGTGCGCCGGATCGCGGTGACGAAGCTGGTCTCGGTGCGATCGGCGAAACGCCGCGCCTCCTGTCGCTCCTGGGTGTAGGCCTGCACCGTGGGCATCGCGTTGAGGATTTCGGCGGCGAGCGCCGAGGCGTCGGCGATGCGGTCCTGCGATTCGCGCGACAGTTTGCGCACCTTGCGCCCGATGGCGATGATCGGCAGCGTGAGCACCGCCATCAGGCCCAGGTTCAGCGCGAACAGGTGGAAGCTGGTCACCGCCAGCATCACCATGCCGCCGACGAACTGGAACAGGCTGCGCAGGCCCATCGACACCGAACTGCCGACCACGGTCTGGATCAGCGTGGTGTCGCCGGTCAGGCGCGACAGCACCTCGCCGGTCTGCAGGGTCTCGAAGAACTGCGGCGACTGCCCCACGACGCGCGCATACACCGCGCTGCGCAGATCAGCGGTCACCCGTTCGCCCACCCACGACACCGTGTAATAGCGCGCCGCCACCGCCAGCGCCCACAACGCGGCGAGGCCGAACAGCGCGATGAAATGCCCGTCCAGGCCGAGCGCGCCGAGCAGGCCGTCACGGGTCCGTGCGGGTTCGCCGAAGCCGAAGCCGAAATCGATCAGGTCGCGAAACGCCAGCGGCACCACCAGGATGGTCGCCGAGCCGAGGCAGAGCAGCGCGAACGCGAGCGCCAGCCGCGCCCGGTAGGGGCGCACAAAGGGTAGCAGGCCGCGCAGCGCGGAAAGGCGTCGGGGGTTCGGAGCCGGGAGCGGGGTGGCGGGAGGCATCCGCAATTATCGTTCATCTGCGTGCCAAGCTGCGCGCCTCGATCGCATCCCGTGCCCCCGTGCAGGCGCTCCCGGCTGGCCGCAGACGCCCCCGCCCACCGCGAAGCGAAGCCGCAGATGCGTTACGCTCCGGCGCACGGACCTGCCCATGACCGGGCGCACCACGGGCCCGCATCGCCGCCTCCATTGCCAACCGGGTGAGGACAGCAGTACGCTGCGAACCGGCGGTCACCCGGCTGCCGTCCATTCGCGCCCCGTCAAGCCGATGCCGCCGCAACCATCGGGCGCCCCCGCCACCCACATTCACCTCGCAAGCACCTCACATGACCCGACCGACCCTGATCGCCCTGAGCCTCGCGCTCACCCTCGCCACCGCCGCCGCCCACGCCGCCGAGCTGACCGAAGAGCAGAAGACGCTGTACGCCCTCGGCCAGCTCGTAGCCCGCCAGACCGCCGTCTTCCAGCTCACCCCCGCCGAACTCGATGCCGTCCAGCAAGGCTGGCGTGACGGCACGCTGGGCGCAAAGACCGCCGTCGACCTCGACGTGTACGGCCCCAAGGTCAATGAACTCGGCCAGGCGCGCCAGGCCGCCGCCACCCAGCTGAGCATGGCCAAGGGCAAGGAAGTGCTCGCCGCGGCCGCCGCCGAGAAGGGCGCCGTCAAGACTCCCGGCGGCTTCGTCTATCGTGCGCTCACCGAAGGCACCGGCGCGCGTCCGGTCGCGAGCGACGTGGTCAAGGTCCATTACCGCGGCACCCTGCCCGACGGCACCGAATTCGACAGTTCCTACAGCCGCAACGAACCCGCCGAGTTCCCGCTCGACGGCGTCATCAAGTGCTGGACCGATGGCGTGGCGATGATGAACGTGGGTGGCAAGGCGCGCCTGACCTGCCCGCCCGAGACCGCCTACGGCGAGCGCGGCGCCGGCAACGTCATCCCGCCCGGTGCGACCCTGGTATTCGAGGTCGAACTGCTGGAAGTGAAGGGCAAGTAAGTCGTCGCCGGCCCCGCGCGCAGCGCGGCCGGCGCGCCACGCCGCGTCGACGGTGTCGATCCGGTGGCCTCGACCCCCGTCGTCGGCAGACAAGGGCCGCATGCTCAGCGACCGGCGTTGCGCTCGAACCGGGCCAGGCGCACGTCCACAGTGACCGCCAGCGCGGTCAGCGCCGCGGCCTTCGCCCGGCCCTCGGCGCTGGCGCGGTACAGATGCGGGGTCATCGCCAGCAGATCGGCAATCTGCGCGCTGCCGGCGAGCTCCAGGCGGTAGCGGACGGTCTCGGTCACCCGCTCGGTGAATCCCGCCGGGGCCCGGACGTCGGCCACCCGGTCCGGCTTCAGCGCGGGATAGATGATCGCCCGCAATTCCCGCAGATGGTCCGGCCCGGCGTCGACCTGCAGCAACTGGCCACCGGTCCTGAGCACACGGGCGAACTCGGCATAGACCGGGAAGCCGAACATGCACAGCACCCGATCGAGCGTGCCCGCCAGCACCGGCAGGTTGGCGTTGCTGCCCACCACCCAGTTGGGCCGCTTGTCCTGTTTTGCGGCCGCGAGCACCGCCCATTTGGAAATGTCCAGCCCGAGCAGTGCCAGCGTTCGCCGCTCACCGGTCGCCGCCGCCAGCTGGCGCAGGTAATAGCCCTCGCCGCAACCGGCATCGAGGCACGCGGCGCTTGCGCCGGGGGACAGATCGGCCAGCACCGCCCGGCTCAGCGCCGCGGCGATCGGCTGGTAGGCACCGCTATCGAGAAAGCGCCTGCGGGCCGCGACCATCTCCTTGCTGTCGCCCGGGTCGCGCGAGCGCTTTTGCTGGACCGGCAGCAAGTGGGTGTAGCCCTGGCTGGCAACGTCGAAACTGTGACCGGCGGTGCAGCACCATGCGCTCCCCGTGCGGTGCAAGGGGGCACCGTCCAGGGGGCAGGCCAGCGCCTGGAAGGGGGTGATCATGAACTGGAGGTCCTGACGAGGTTGGGGGCGTTGCACACTGCGATTCGGATCGCGCCAGGCCCGAGCTTAGAGTAAACGTGATGCCCGCGACCAGTGCCGAAGCAGGGCACGCGCTCCGGGACCGACCGCCGCCAGCGCCCTGACACGGTGAGCGTCACAAGCCCCGGGCACGCGAGCTCGCGGCTTTGGGCACGCAGCTACCGGGTTCGACTCACGCCAGGTCGCCCGGATCGTGCCGATCGACGACAGGCGCAAATGGCGGCAGCAGGCCGCACCCCGTCCGCTACCGGCCTCGTGCACCCGGTCCGCTGCGTCAGCGCGGCGCAGGCGTGACCCGCCACACCGTGTTGCCGACGTCGTCCGCCACCAGCAGGGCGCCGGCACGGTCCACCGCCACCCCCACCGGCCGGCCCATCGCTTCGCCCTCTGCGCTGAGGAAACCGGTCAGCACGTCTTGCGGCGGGCCTGCGGGGCGTCCCCCGGCAAACTGAACGAAGACCACCTTGTAGCCGCTGTGCGGCTTCCGGTTCCATGACCCGTGCTGGGCGATGAATGCGCCTCCGGCGTAGCGCTGCGGCAGCAACTTCGCCTCATAGAAGGCCAGTCCCATCGAAGCGGTGTGGGCACCCAGCGCGTAGTCGGGGACGATCGCGCCGGCCACCAGATCGGGTCGCGGCGGGCGGACCCGGGTGTCGACATGCTGGCCGAAGTAGCTGTAGGGCCAGCCGTAGAAGCCGCCGTCGCGCACCGAGGTCATGTAGTCCGGAACGAGGTCGCTGCCGATCTCGTCGCGCTCCATGACCGTGGTCCACAGGGCACCGCTGTGCGGCTCCCAGCCAAGTCCGTTGGGATTGCGCAGGCCGGAGGCGAACACCCGGGTGCGGCGGGTGGCGATGTCGACCTCATGGATGGCGGCGCGGCCAGTCTCGTTGTTCATGCCGTTCTCGCCGACGTTGCTGTTCGAGCCGACGGTCACATAGAGACGCGCGCCGTCGCGACTGGCAATCAGGCTCTTGGTCCAGTGGTGGTTGATCTTGCCCGCCGGCAGGGCGACGACCTCCTCCCCCGGCGCGGTAATCTGCGTGTCGCCCGTGTTGTAGGGAAAGCGGACGATCGCATCGGTATTGGCGACATAGAGATCGTTGCCGACCAGGGCCATGCCGAAGGGTGAGTGCAGCCCCTGGAGAAACACCGTCCGCGTGCTGGCCACCCCGTTGGCATCGATGCCGCGCAACAGCGTGATGCGGTCGGCGCTGGGCACCGCGGCGCCGGCCGTCTTCATCAGCCGCTTCATGATCCAGCGCCGGATCCCGCCCGGGGCTTCGCGGTTCGCGGGCGCATTGCTCTCGGCGACCAGCACGTCGCCATTGGGTAGCACATACAGCCAGCGCGGGTGGTCGAGGCCGGTCGCATGGGCGCGCACCGCCAGCCCCGCCGCTGCCACCGGCGTCTGCCCGGCGGGCCATCCCGTTGCCGGCGCGACGTTTACGGTCGGGATCAGGGTCGGGTTCGGCGCCGCCAGCTTCGGCTGCGAACCGAAGTCGGCGCCCTCGGGCAGGGTCGCCATTTCGCCGCAGCCCGCGATGCCGAGCATGACCAATCCGGCGAGCAGCCACGGCCTGCGCACGCTTCCGCCGAGTTCGTCCGCGCGCCGGCGGGCACGGGCCAGGCGTGAACGGGCGTCCATGACTCAGCCGTCCAGCGTCGACTCGAGCGTGATCCGGGCATTGAGCAGCTTCGATACCGGACAACCCGTCTTGGCCTTTTCGGCAATCGCCTCGAACGTCTGACGATCGGTCCCGGAGATCGTCGCGGCCAGCACCAGATGGACGGCGGTGATGGTGAAATCGTCGCCGGTCTTGTCCAGCGTCACGGTGGCCGTGGTCTCGAGGCGCTCGGGGGTGATGCCGGCCTCGCCCAGTTGCGCCGACAGCGCCATCGTGAAGCAACCCGCATGGGCCGCCGCGATCAGCTCTTCGGGATTGGTTCCCGGCCCGTCTTCAAAGCGCGTGTTGAAGCCATATTGCGCATTGTTGAGGATGCCGCTCTGGGTCGAGATGCTGCCCTTGCCTTCCTTGAGTCCACCGTGCCAGGCGGCTGATGCGGAGCGTTTCATCGTGTTCTCCTGAGGGTTGTGGCTGGAAGCGCCGGCGTGTTGCCGACCGCCGTGCGCACAGATGGTGTTCGCATCGCCGCGGCATTTCAGTTCGATAACGTACATAACGCACGCCTAGGGCGCCATCGCCATCCGCAAGCGCCGCACCGCCCCGGCGACACTCGCCTCGTCGACACTGCCGTAGCCCAGCACCAGGCCGTTGCATGCCACCGGTGGCTGCGCGTAGTGCGACAGCGCGCGTGCGCCCAGCCCGAGCGCGTTGGCACGCTGCACCACCTCGACGTCGGGAAGCTCCGCCGGCAGCCACAGCACCAGATGCAGACCGGCCGCGCCGCCGCTGATCGCGAGCTCCACCCCGGGGTCGCGCACCAGGGCGGCGCGTAGCGCAGCCTGGCGCGATGCGTAGCGCTTGCGCATGCGCCGCAGGTGGGCGGTGTAGTGGCCGCGGCGGATGAAATCGGCCAGCGCAGCCTGCTCGATGCCCTGACCCGGACGCGTGGCCTGCCCGGCGGCGCGCACGAAGTCCGCGGCCACCGCCGCCGGCAGCACCAGGTAGCCGATGCGCAGGCCGGGATATAGCGTCTTGCTGAAGGTGCCGGCATAGACCACCGGAGCGCCGGCCTGCAGGCCATAGAGGGCGGGCAGGGCAGGACCGCGGCGGAATTCGCTGTCGTAGTCGTCCTCGATGATCCATGCCCGGCCGGCGCGCGCACGCTCGATCAGCGCGAGGCGGCGGGAGAGCGACATGACGTGGCCGGTGGGGTACTGGTGCGAGGGCGTGACCATCACCAGGCGCGGCGGGTGTACGCGCCAGTCGGCCTCGTCCGGCGCCATCCCGTCGGCGTCGACCGCCACCGCGTGCAATCGCAGGCCGGCGAGCCCGAGCGCGGCGCGCGCCGCCGGATAGCCGGGGTTCTCGACCCACGCCGTATCGCCGCTGTCGGTGAGCAGACGGGCGCACAGATCGAGTCCGGACTGGGTACCGCCGGTGATCACCACCTGTTCGGGCGCTACCGCAAACCCGCGCACCGCCGACAGGTGCCCCGCCAGCGCCTGCCGCAGCGCCGGTTCGCCGCCGTGTGCCGCGTAGCCGAGCTGGCGCCAGGTGGCGTCGCGCCACGCGCGCTCGAGACTCGCCCGCCAGGCGCGGAAGGGAAAGGCACCGAGTTCCGGCGCACCGGGGGCAAAGGGCAGGATCTCGGTATCGCGCCCCGGCTCCGGCCTCAGGGCCGCGGTGGCGCGTGCCGACAGCCCGGGCATGGCGGGCCCGGCACACGCCGACGCCGCCGGCGCAAGCGCCAGCGTCGCCACCCGGGTACCGTGGCGATCCGCCTCGAGGCAACCCTCCGCGCTCAGCTGCTCGTAGGCGAACAGCACCGTGTTGCGCGCCACCCCCACCTCCGCGGCGAGGCTGCGACTGGCGGGCAGGCGGGTGCCCGGCGCCAGGCGCCCGTCCAGAATGGCCGCGCGCAGGCGCTGGTAGAGCAGGCGCTGACGCGGCACGCGGGGCGGCAGCGGCGCCGCCAGCAGCCAGTCGAGTTGCATGGTGGCTCCATGGTTGGTGCAGTTGGTGGCGCTATTGCTAGCACCACCGCAAGCTTACCCTTGCTTCCACGATCAACGTCAACCCTGCGAGCCTGCACATGAATACACCCACCGCCCCCTCCGCCCGCACCCGCATCCGCCGCCTGCCCGACCGCGGCCACTACGACTCCGAAACCGTCGCCGCCATCATCGACGCCGCGCTGGTATGTACCGTCGCCTTCCAGCACGAGGGTTCGGTGCATGCCATCCCGACCGTGCATTGGCGCGCGGGCGATCACCTCTATATCCACGGCGCCAGGGCCTCGCGCATGCAGAAGGCGCTCACCGCCGGCCAGGCCTGCGTCACCATCGCGCTCGTCGACGGCCTGGTGCTGGCGCGCTCGGCCATGCACCATTCGATGAACTACCGCTCGGTGGTGATCTACGGCCGCTTCGAAACCGTGGACGACCCGGCGCACAAGACGCGCAGCCTGCAGGCCTTCATCGACGGCATCGCGCCGGGACGCTGGGACACCCTGCGCCCGGTCACTGCCAAGGAACTGAACGCCACCAGCGTACTGCGCATCCCGCTCGCCGAGGCCTCGGCCAAGATCCGCGCCGGGGGGGTGAAGGACGACGAAGAGGATCTGGACTGGCCGGTGTGGGCCGGCGTGGTGCCGCTGCATACCGTGCGCGGCAGCGCGCAGACCGAGGCGGACAGCGTGCTGCGCGCGGTTCCGGACGCACTGAGGACGGAATAAGCTGTCGACCCGCGGCAGCGCAGCGGCAGGCACCTCGTGTCGGCGCCGCCGATCAAGGGAGGCACGCATGGAAACCCCGGATACGATCCACACCTTCTGGTTCGGCACCGCCGCGGACGACGCCACCGTCATCGCGCAGCAGTCGACGCTGTGGTGGAGCAAGGGCGCAGCGGTCGACGCGGAGATCCGCCACCGCTTCGAGGCGCTCGTCGGCCGCGCCGCGTCGGGCGCACTGGACGGCTGGCTCGCCAGCGCCCGCGGTCGCCTGGCGCTGGTGCTGCTGACCGACCAGTTCCCGCGCAACATCTGGCGCGGCGATGCGCATGCCTTCGCCTTCGACACCCTTGCACTGGGCTGGAGCAAGGCCGCGATCCGCGACCGCGTCGACCGCGTACTGCGTCCGATCGAGCGCGTCTTTCTGTACCTGCCGCTGGAACACGCCGAAGATCGCGCCGACCAGGCCGACAGCGTGCACCTGTTCGCTGCCCTCGCGGCTCAGGTCGGGCCCGAACTGCGGCCCGCGTTCGACGGCTTTGTCGATTTCGCCCGCCGCCACCAGCAGATCATCGACCGCTTCGGCCGCTTCCCGCACCGCAACGGGGCCCTTGGACGGCGCTCGACCGCGGACGAAACGGCCTTCCTGCAGCACCCGGGAGCCGGATTCTAGGCCCGCGTAGCGGCACCACGGCATCCACCGGGTCAGCCGATTTGAGAGTCGGGACCATCCGATCTATCGTGAACATCACCCACAGGCGTTGCGCGCCGCCACGGCGGACAGCCACGCCTCCGCCGCGTGCGGCGATTCCCGGGCGGGCTCTGCGGCCGGATCCGGCAAGGTGACGAGCACCGCTCCGGTCAACCCAGGAGGCGATGGTCATGCCTGCCAGATCGATCCACGTCACTCCGTCCGCCCACGGCTGTCCGCTGCTGATCAAGCAGCTACTGGTCACGCCCATGGCCACCTGTCCCGGCCAGGAGATCGTGTATGCGGACCGGCGCCGCCACAGCTATGCCGAGTTCTTCCGCCGCATCAACCGCCTGGGGCATGCGCTGAGCGGCCTGGGCGTCGGCGCCGGTGACACGGTGGCGGTGCTGGACTGGGACAGCCACCGCTACCTGGAATGCTTCTTCGCCGTGCCGATGCTCGGCGCGGTGTTGCAGACGGTCAATATCCGGCTGTCGCCGGAACAGATCGCCTATACCCTGAACCATGCCCGGGCCGATGTGGTGCTGGTGAATCGGGAGTTCGTCGAGGTCCTCGAGCGGATCCGCCCTCAGCTGGGCGGGGTGCGAACCTTCGTGCTCCTCGCCGACGGCGACCCCGTGCCCCCGGCGGGCTTCGCCGGCGAGTACGAGGCCCTGCTCGCGAGCAGCCGGGATGCGTTCGATTTCCCCGACTTCGACGAGAACACCCGCGCCACCACCTTCTACACCACCGGCACCACCGGCGTGCCCAAAGGAGTCTATTTCAGCCACCGCCAGATCGTCCTCCACACCCTCGCCCTGACCGCGGCCCTCGCCCTCGCGCCGCACCAGGGCGGCTTCCATCGCGACGACGTGTACATGCCGCTGACCCCGATGTTCCATGTTCATGCCTGGGGCCTGCCCTACGTCGCCACCCTGGCCGGAGTCAAACAGGTGTATCCGGGGCGCTACGTGCCCGACACCCTCCTCGGGCTGATCGAGCGCGAAAAGGTGAGCTTCTCGCACTGCGTGCCCACCATCCTGCAGATGCTGCTGGCGGCGCCCGCTGCCGCTGCCGTGGACCTCTCCGGCTGGACCGTGGTCGTCGGCGGCTCCGCCCTCCCCGGTGCGCTGGCATGCGCGGCCCTGGAACGCGGCATCGACGTGTTCGCCGGCTATGGCATGTCGGAAACCGGCCCCGTCCTCACCCTCGCCCAGCTGCCGCCGGCGGGGTCCGCCGATGGCGGGGATCGCCTCGGCACCCGGATCCGCGCCGGCAGTCCCATCCCGCTGGTCGAGCTGCGCACCGTCGACGCCGCCATGCACACCCTGCCGCGCGACGGCAGCACCCCCGGCGAAGTGCTCGTGCGCGCGCCGTGGCTCACCCAGGGCTATGTCGACAATCCGGAGGCATCGGAACAGCTGTGGGCCGGCGGCTGGCTGCATACCCAGGATGTCGGCTACATCGACGGCGACGGCGCGCTGCAGATCAGCGACCGCATGAAGGACGTGATCAAGACCGGCGGCGAGTGGATCTCGTCACTGGAACTGGAAGACATCATCGGCCGCCATCCCGCGGTCGCGGAAGCCGCGGTGATCGGCATCAGCGACCACGAGTGGGGCGAACGTCCGCTCGCGCTGATCGTGCTCAAGGCCGATGCCGTCGGCACGCTCGGCATTGCGGACATCCAGGCGCATGTCCGCGGTTTTGCCGACCAGGGACGGATCTCGCGCTTCGCGGTGCCGGAACGGGTCGAGTTCGTCGACGCCCTGCCGCGCACCAGCGTCGGCAAGCTGAACAAGCGCCTGATGCGCGAGCAGCGCAGCGGGAACGCGAGCGATCAGCGCTGAGCCGACGCCCGTTCGCGACGCGTTCATCGATGTACGGGCGCTGACACCGGCGTCATGGCTGCGACCAGAATCGCCATCATCGGCAACGCCGGCGCGGGCAAATCGACCCTGGCCCGGCACCTCGCCGAGCGTCGCCAGGTGCCGGTCCTCGACCTCGACACCATTGCCTGGAGGCCGGAGCAGCAGGCGTTCGCGCGCCCGCCCGACAATGCGAACGCCGACGTACAGAGGTTCTGCCGCACCCACCCCGGGTGGGTGGTCGAAGGCTGCTACGCCAACCTCGTCGCCGCCGCGCTGGCGTTCGGGCCGGTACTGCTGTTCCTCGATCCCGGGGTGGCGCAGTGCATGGCCAACTGCATCGCGCGGCCGTGGGAGCCGCACAAGTACGCGACGCGCACGGAACAGGACGCCACCCTCGCCTTCCTGCTGACCTGGGTCAGCGAGTACGACAGCCGCAGCGGCGAGCTGTCGCGCGCCGGGCACGAAGCCCTGTTTGCCGCCTACCGGGGTCGCAAGCACCGGGTGCGCGCGCTGCCCGACATCGACCTCCGGACGAACGGCTGACCGTCTCCGGAGGACGCTGCAACGCTCGCGCGCCTGCAAGAATGCGGCGCACACGCCGTACGGCGCGCGCGATCAGCCCGCCACCGCCGCCGGGCCGAGCGCGAGCGGCGTGACCGCACGGCACGCGAAGCGGTCGTCATCGTCGATATAGTCCCAGCGCTCGACCATGCACGCGCGGGCGACCGGGTCGCCGACCCCGGCGCCGTGCCCGCCGTAGCGGATCAGGTTGAACGAATTTCCGGCTTCGTGGCGAATCCGGCTCGACACCGCGGTGCCCGCCTGCACCACCCACATGCCGTGTGCCGCCGCGCCGTCGGCGCGCGGGGCGTGGATGTAGGGCAGGTGGATGTGGCCGCCGAGCAGCAGGTCGGCCCCGGCCTGCGACCAGTGCCGGATCGCCGCCGCGTGACCGCGCAGCAGGTCCGGCGCGTCGGCCTCGCGTACCACCGCCGCCGGCTGGTGCGTCACCACCACCCGCAATTGCCCGGCCCGCGCCTGGGCCAGGCGCCGCGCCACGCGCGCCACCTGCGCGGCGCCCACCACACCGTCGGTGTGGCGCCAGCGGCTCACGGTGTTCACCAGCTGGATCTGGATCTGCGCATCTTCGTAACTCGGCTCCAGGTCCATGCCGAAGGCCCGGCAAAAACCGGCGAAGGGATGCAGCAGTCGGGCAGGCAGATTGAACAGCGGAATATCATGGTTGCCGGGCAGTACCAGCACCGGGGCATCCGGTGCGGTTTCCCGCAGCCGGTCGACGAAGACCCGCGCGCGGCGGAACTGGCCGCGACGTGCGCGCTGGGTGATGTCACCCGAGATCACCATCACGCTCACCGCCTGTTCCGCCACGCAGCGCAACAGGGCCTCGACCACATGCGGGCGCTCGGTCCCGAAATGGGGGTCGGACAGATGGAGCAGGGCAGGCATCGCCGCGCTCAGTCCGGTTCGGCCACCGCGTCGTCGGCGGGCGCGGGCGGGCACAGCAGAGGAAGGGTGTCGGCCGCGACCCGGAAGCGCAATGGCAGCCGCATCCAGCCCACCTCGCCGTCGGTCGCCACCTTGATCCGCGGCGTAGCGCCACCCGCCGCGCTCACCACCAGATCGAGGAAGGAAAAGCTCACCACGTTCCCGGCCTCGCCCAGGACGCCGAGCGAACCGCGCAGCGCCAGGCCCAGCAGGCCCGGCGCACTGACCGGGCGCAGCGCGACTGCGGCAAGTTGCCCGCGCGCGAGGCAGGCGGACTCGGCGATGCCGATCTGTTCGAGCTGCAGGCGGTTGTTGCCGACAAACAGCGTCGGCGTAGTGATGCGCTCCGCCCTATCGTCGTAGCGCAGTTGCAGACGCCATGTCCGATGGCTGCGCAACAGGGTCTTGAACGCCGAAGCGAAAGCCACCACCCGGCTGCGGCCGAATTGCCGCTTGGCCGCTTCGCGGTCCTCCAGCAATTGCGGATACAGCCCCAGGCTGGCATTGACCAGGAACACGCGATCGTTGACCGCCCCGACCTGCACCTGCTGCACCCGCCCCTCGAGCAGCACCCGGGTGGCCTGTTCGAGGTCTTCGGGAATGCCGTGGGTGCGACTGAAGTAATTGAAGGTGCCCATCGGCAACACCCCGAAGGTGCAGCCGGAACCGAGCACCGCGTGGGCCACCGCATTGATCGTGCCGTCACCGCCGGCCGCCACCACCGTCGCGCCCTGTGCCCGCGCGCGCTGTACGCACCGGGTCGCCAGTTCGCCGATCCGCTCCGGATCGACAATATCCACGAAGGCATGGCGGCATCCGTTCGCGCTCAGCATCGCCCCGATCCGCGCCCGCGCAGCATCGGCATCCTGTGCGCCGGATCCGGCATTGAGCAGGATGAGGAAGGGTCCCGGCGGACACTGGTCGGCAGCCGGAAGCGGGGATGGATCGACGATCATCTTCGGCATCCACGGCACACGAGAGGCTTCGACTCTACCGGCCCCAGCGCCCCGGCGTCCATCCCGGCGGGCAGTGCATTGCAAGCAGACGTATTGCCCGGCTGGCGAGCCGGCGCCCCGAGGCCGGTCGCCGCCGCGTGGCGAATGCGCCAGCGGGCATCTACACTGAATAGCAAGATCTGCCAGCCGGCCGGCGATCCAGTCGTCCATCCGGCCCCCTGAAACGCCGGATGCATTCCGCAGCCACCGTCACGGCCCGTCGTTCATTCAACTTCAGCCTGCCGCACCATGCCGCGCATCGTTTTCGCCCCCGCCATCCAGCGCCATGTCGCCAGCCCGGCGCACGATGTCGACGCCACTACGGTCGGCGCCGCGCTTGAGTTCGCGTTCGCCGCCCTGCCCGCGCTGCGCGGCTACATCCTCGACGACCAGGGCGAGTTGCGCCGCCACCTCGCCATTTTCGTCGATGGCGTCGCCATCGACGACCGTCGTCGGCTCAGCGATCCGGTCGGCGCCAGCAGCGAGATCTACGTCGTGCAGGCCCTTTCCGGTGGCTGACCAGGAGATCCACGACATGAAAGACCGACTTCTCGTCGCCACCCGCAAGGGTCTGTTCATCCTGCATCGCCTCGGCGATGGGCAGTGGCAGCCGACCCCGACGCAGTTCCTCGGCGAACCGGTCAGCATGGTACTGGCCGATCCGCGTGACGACACTCTGTACGCCGCGCTCAACCTCGGTCATTTCGGGGTCAAGCTGTGGCGCAGCCGTGACGGCGGGCAGGAGTGGGAAGCCTGTGCCGTGCCGGTCTATCCGCCCCGGCCGGAGGCGGCGGAGCCCGCGCCGCCGCCCGCGCCGGACCAGCCCAAGGTCGCACCGTGGTCGCTACAGCAGATCTGGGCGCTCGAGGCCGGGGGTGCCGACGAGCCCGCCGTGCTGTGGGCCGGTACCCTTCCCGGCGGTCTGTTCCGCTCCGCCGACGGAGCCGACAGCTGGGAACTGAACCGCGCGCTATGGGACCGTCCGGAGCGCAGCCGCTGGTTCGGCGGCGGCTACGACTACCCCGGCATCCATTCGATCTGCGTCGACCCGCGCGGCAGTCGCCACCTCACCCTCGCGGTGTCCTGCGGCGGCATCTGGCAAACCCTCGACGGCGGCCGCGACTGGGTGTGCACCAGCGCCGGCATGCATGCCGAATACATGCCGCCCGAGCGCCGCGACGACCCCGAGATCCAGGATCCGCACCGGATGGGGCAGTGTGCGGGCGAGCCCGACACGCTGTGGGTGCAGCACCACAACGGCATCTTCCGTTCCATCGACGGCGGCCACCACTGGCACGAGGTGCACGCGGGACCGTCGAGTTTCGGCTTCGCGGTCGCGGTCCACCCGCAGCAGCCCGACACCGCATGGTTTGTGCCCGCGGTGAAGGACGAATGCCGGATCCCGGTGGACGCGCGGCTGGTGGTGACCCGCACCCGCGACGGTGGCCGCAGCTTCGAGACCCTGTCCGACGGCCTGCCCCCGGTGCCCGCCTATGATCTCATCTACCGTCACGGCCTCACGGTGGACGACACCGGCGAACGCCTGGCGATGGGCTCCACCACCGGCGGGCTGTGGATCTCGGAGGATGGTGGCGATCGCTGGCAGTGCATTTCGGCCCATCTGCCGCCGATCTATTGCGTGCGCTTCGGCTGAACCTTGGCCGGCGCGCCGTGTGCTGGAGTGAATCACCATGCCGGACCGCGATGCAGGACTCAACCAGGTGCCGCCGCTGAGCGACATCAACCTGTTTACCGCCGATCCCGTGCTGCAGGAAGCGGTAGCGCGCGAAGGGGCGGACTGGCATGCCCCGGCGCTGGCCGAGCAGGGCGAACGCCTCGGCAGCGCGGCGACGATGGAAACCGCCGACCTCGCCAATCGCCATCCGCCGCAGCTGGTCACCCACGACGCCGACGGCCACCGCATCGACCGGGTCGATTTTCATCCCGCATGGACGCGGCTGATGGAGATGCTCCATGCCGACGGCGTCCACGCCGCGGCCTGGTTCGAGCCGCAGGCCGGCGCTCACGTGGCGCGCGCGGCGTCGTTCTTTCTCCACGGCCAGGCCGAAGCCGGCTCGCTGTGCCCGGTGACGATGACCTTCGCCGCGGTGCCGGTGCTGCGCCGCGAACCGGCACTGTTCGCCACCCTGGCAGCAAAGCTGAACACCCGTGACTACGACGCGCGCGACATCCCGCTCGCCGCCAAGCGCTCGGTGACGATCGGCATGGGCATGACCGAGAAGCAGGGCGGCTCCGACCTGCGCACCAACACCACCCGCGCCCGCCCGCTCGCGACCGCCGGCCGCGGCCAGGAATACACGGTGGACGGCCACAAGTGGTTCTACTCCGTGCCCACCGCCGATGCCCACCTCGTGCTCGCGCGCTGCGACGACGGCCTGTCGTGCTTCTTCGTCCCGCGCTGGCGGGCGGACGGACGACTCAACGGGGTGCACATCCAGCGCCTCAAGGACAAGCTCGGCAACCGCTCCAATGCCTCGTCCGAGGTCGAGTTCCACGACGCCGCCGGCATCCTGGTCGGCGAGCCCGGGCGCGGCATCCCCACCCTCGTCGGCATGGCGGTGCAGACCCGGCTCGACTGCGTGCTCGGCAGTGCCGCGCTGATGCGCCGCGCGCTGATCGAGGCCATCCACCACGCCCGCCACCGCAGCGCCTTCGGCCGCCCGCTGATCGAGCAGGACCTGATGCGCAACGTGCTCGCCGACCTCGCGCTCGAAAGCGAAGCCGCCACCATGCTGGCCATGCACCTGGCCGCGGCGGTCGATCTCGACACCGCCGTCGGCACCGAAACCACCGCGCTCGCCCGTGCCTGGCGGCGCATCGTCACCCCTGCCGCCAAGTTCTGGATCTGCAAGCGCGCGATCGCATTCACCGCCGAATGCATGGAAGTGTGCGGCGGCAACGGCTACGTCGAAGACGGCCCGATGGCACGCCTGGTGCGGGAAGCCCCGGTCAACTCGATCTGGGAAGGCGCCGGCAACATCATGTGCCTCGACGTCCTGCGCGCCATTGCCCGCGAGTCCGACAGCACCGCGCTGCTGTTGCACAACCTCGCCGCAATCTGCGCCACCGAACCCGCCCTGGCCCACGCGCTGGCGGCCATGACCACGCAGTTGCGCGCGCCCGCCGACGTCGATTGGCACGCCCGACGGATGGCCATGCAACTGGTGCTGCTCGCCCAGGCCAGCCTGCTGATGCGCCATGCCCCCGCGGAAGTGGCGGAAACCTTCATCGCCAGCCGCTTCGCCCATCCGGGCGGACAGGTGGCGGGTCTCCTCGTCACCCCGTCGATCGCGGACACGCTGCTCGCACGGGCGTGGCCTGCTTGAGCCGGCGCGGCGGATGATCGCGACACCGCGATCGATCGCGTGGCGCCCGTTCGCGGGAAAGCGCATGATCGGGTGACCTCCGCGGCGGTGCTGCGGGCGGTTCAGGAGGACGCGGGGCATGACCAACAGGATCACCATCACCGCAGCCGAGGTCCGGATCGGCGATCACATCTACAACGGTCCCGACAGCAGCAAGCATCCGACCCATGCGTGGGAAACCGTCACCCAGGTCGATACCGTCGACGGATTGATCCTGTTGCTCACCGGCAAGCCCGATGTTCCCCACGGCGAGTTCTGGTTCGAGCCGGACGAGTCCGTGGTCGTGATCCGCCACCCGCCGCCGGCCCCCGAACCAGCCCCTGCCAAGCCCCATCACAAACACGGTCACGGGCATTAGCCGCTGCCGGTGCACTACCCCGAAGCGGGCTCCAGCGTCGCCTCTCCGCGCAGCGACGGGTGCTCGCGCCGCGCCGTCCACGCGGCGTCCGGACGCCAGGTCGCGGTCCAGCCGGGGAGTTCCGCGGCCGGCATCGGCGGGGCGATACCGTAGCCCTGCGCCAGTTCGCAGCCGAGGGTCAGCAACAGCTCGCCGTGTGTCACCGTTTCCACGCCTTCGGCGATCACTTCGCGCCGGAACGCGGTGGCCAGCCCGATCACGCCCTCGATGATGGCCAGATCGTCCGCGTCGTCGAGCATGTCGCGCACGAAGCTCTGGTCGATCTTGAGGATGTCGGCCGGCAGGCGCTTGAGATAGGTGAGCGAGGAATAGCCCGTGCCGAAGTCGTCCAGCGCGAAGCGGACGCCGAGCGCGTGGCACGCATGCATCACCGCCGACACATGGGCCATGTCGTCCATCGCGCTGGTTTCCAGCACTTCCAGTTCGAGACAGCGCGGCTCGACGTCGGGATGGGCGGCCAGCAACGCCTCCAGACGAGGCACGAAGTCGGCCATCTGCAGCTGGCGGGCGGCGACGTTCACGCTGACCGCGATGTCGAAGCCCACCGCGCGCCATGCGCTCATCTGCGTCAGTGCAGTGTCGATGACCCATTCGCCCAGCTCCACGCTCACCGGGTGCTTTTCGATGATCGGCAGGAAGGCCGCCGGCGCCAGCAGGCCACGCTCGGCGTGCTGCCAGCGGATCAGGGCTTCGGCGCCGATCACCGCACCCGTCTTCATGTTGACCTTGGGCTGGTAGTACAGCACGAACTCGCGCCGCACCAGGGCGCGGCAGATGTGCTCGAGACTGTCGCGCCAGCTTTGCAACGCGGCGTCGTGATCGACGTCGAACAGGTGATAGCGGTTCTTGCCCTCCTGCTTGGCGCCGTACATGGCCTGGTCGGCATGGCGCATCAGCTGGTCGGCGTCGGCCCCGTCCTGGGGGTAGAGGGTCACCCCGATGCTGACCGTGACCTGTACCACGGCATCGCCCACCGTCGCCGGATCGGCGGCGGCCTGCAGCAGGCGGGCGATCACCGGCTTCCAGTCCTGCGGCTGCTCGAGATCGAACAGCACCGCGACGAACTCGTCGCCGCCGATGCGCGCCAGCGTATCGCCATCGCGCAGCACCGCCTTCATCCGTCGCGAGATGATGATCAGCAGTTCGTCGCCGACGTGATGGCCGTAGCGGTCATTGACCGCCTTGAAACCATCGAGATCGAGATAGGCCACCGCCAGCGACTGGTCGCGCCACCTGCTCTTGATCATCGCCTGCTGCAGGCGGTCGGCCAGCAGCACCCGGTTGGGGAGGCCGGTCAGGGCGTCGAAATGGGCGATGTGCTCGAGCTGCTGCTGATGTTCCTTCATCGGGGTGATGTCGGTGAACAGGGCGACGAAATTCTGCGTCGTTCCGGCGGCGTCGCGTACCGCACTGATGGTGCGCAGATCGGCGAAAACCTCGCCGTCCTTGCGCCGGTTCCATATTTCCCCGGCCCAGTGGCCGCTGGTCTTCAGCTGCTCCCACATCGCGGCGTAGAACTCCGGTGCCTGCCGCCCTGATTTCAGCAGCCGCGGATTCTGGCCGAGGGCTTCTTCGCGGCTGTAGCCGGTGATGTGGGTGAAGGTGTCGTTGATCTCGACGATGGTGCCTTCGGGGTCGGTGATCATGATGCCTTCGCGGGCATGGGTGAACACGCTGGCGGCGAGTTGCAGGCGCGCTTCGTCCGCGGACTTCTCGATGGCGAGGGCAGCGAGGCGCGCCTCATCCTCGATCAGTTGCAGGTCGGCGGCCGACGGCGGACGTGGATGCCGATGCTCGATGAGGAATGCGCCGAGCAGGTCGCCCTGCCCGGAGCGGATCGGCTGCGACCAGCAGGAGCCGGCTCCCGGGCGGCGGGCGGGGTCGAACGCCGGCGGCCACGGCGACCGGCCGTCGTCATCCACCAGCCCGATGCGGCACGACATGTCTGGATTGAGCGCTTCCACGTTGCCGCAAATGGCGTTCAGCACCCGCGTCAGCGGGGCCTTTTCGGCCAGCATCTGCAGCACCCGGTTGTGGTGCTGCTGGTGCAGTTCGGCCAGCTTGCGGACGCCGATCTCCCGCCGCAGGCGAAGCACCCAGTAAGCAAACAACAGAAAGAAACCCACCACGCCCGCAGCGTAGCCGACCAGGGTCTCGATCCTGACCCCCTGTTCGATCCGCAGCCCCAGCCAGCGATTGAAGATGGCATCGGCTTCGTGCGCAGGGATGGTGGCCATCGCCTTGGTGACGATGGATGCCAGTTCCGGGTGGTCGCGATGGATCGCCACGCTGTGCCGGCTGAAATACTCGGTCAGGCCGGAAAAGCGCAGCGTGAGCAGGCCTTCGCGCTTGATTGCATAGTTGGTGGTGCCGGCATCGCCGACATAGGCATCCGCACTGCCGTCGAACACCAGCTTCAGCGCCTCTTTGGTGTTGCCCGCCAACACCAGCTGGATGCGCGGATGGTTGGTGGCGAGCAGTTCCTGCATGAAGTAGCCTTTTTCGATCGCCACGCGCTTGCCGGCCAGGTGATCCAGGCTGCCGATGAAATCCCCCCGGCCCTGGTCGATGATCACCGCACGGGTCGACTTGTAGGGTTCGGCAAAGGTCAGGAACTGCTCCCGTTCCGGCGTCCTGACCGCACACGACAGCAACTCCAGTTCGCCGCGCCTGGCCATGTCGAGCACCACGGCCCACGGCTGATTGCCGATGATCTCGAAGCGCACCCCCAGTCTTGCTTCGAGTATCCGCATGTAGTCGGCGGCCAGGCCGACGTACTTGCCGTCTTCGTCGATCCATTCATAGGGCGCGAAATCACGGTCGATGCCGACCCGGATCACCGGATGCGCGGCGAGCCAGGCCGCTTCCTGCTCGGTCAGGTCCAGTTCCGGCGCCGCGCGCGCTGCCCCGGCTGCGGCCGGCGCCGTGTCAGGGGGCGGGCGAACGGTTTCCGCGGCGCGTCCGAGCGCGGGCAGGCAGGCGATCGCGAGCGCCATAAACCAGAAGCACCAGAAGCACACGAGGCGCTCGAGCCCCGCCCGGTACGCCCGCGCCAGGCGGTCGGCGGGGTCGCGCCGGGCGCTCGTCGGGGAGCACCGCATCGTCATCGACGCGTGAGGGTACGGTCCCTCAGGACGGCACTTCACTGCTCACTCGCTACCGCCGCGGCCCGCGCCACGGGCCAAAATCCGGCGCACATCGGGCCTTCCCTGGTGGTCGGCATGGGCCATTCCGATCCTGCTCCCTTCATTATCGATTTCGAACAAATGCAGGCGGTCAGTATCCCCGCGCGCACGTCCTCATGACCGCCATCGCCCGTTGCAGGCGATGATGGACCCGATGTAGCGATGCACAATGGTGATCTCGGTCAGAAACGCCGTGCCGGGGACCAAAACCCGCGTCATTGTAACGGTCTTCCTGCTCCGCTGGTCATCCGCGCGGGTGGTGTCGCCGCGATGGGGCGGCGGTCTGTTCGCTGCCCTTCCGCTCCGGACGGCCGCCCGGGACGGGGTCGGACTCGAGCGATCGTCGCGAGCCGAGTGGGAAACCGAGGACAGATTCGGCCGTTCTTGAGGCGCATAGTCATTCTGTGCAACGAAAAAACGGGCGGATTGGACCGCTGCTCCCACTGGCGCAGTAGATCAGCCTCGAGTCCGACCGCCTCCTAGGAGCTGCGGAGGGCGTCGGCCAGGGTCTTCAGGCTGCTGACCAGCGTTCGCGCCCGCCCAATATGGCCGCCCTTGCGGCCGCCCTGGGGCAAGCGGTGTAGGAAGCCCACGAGCGCATCGAGCGTACTCGCCACCGAACCGCGCTCGCGTGTGGAAGTGTAGGCCAGCAGTTCCTGATACCCGCGCCGCGCCTTGTCGAGCCGCGCGTCGAGCTGGCGCGGTCCGTTGCAGGCGGCATCGAGCAGGGCCTCGACGAGCGCAAGGTCGTGGCGGGCGACCCGATCCCAGAAGTTCATCGCTTCGAATCCGGGGTTTTCCAGTTCGCTCCTGACCGCCTCGATGCGCGCCCATGCGGCGTCGAGCTCCGCCGCGCTGAGGGTGCCGAGCAGTTGGCGCAGCAGGGTGGCATGAAGGACGCTGAGCGCCGGGTAGTACAGCCGTCCGCCCGGCTCGGTGGCGAAGCGTTCGGCGGCCTGGTAGGCGTCCGCCATGCGGCGCAGGGCGCGGTCCAGCTCGTCGTCGGCCGTCGTCCTGAGCCGGCGCCGGCACAGGCTGCCCTTCAGGCAGTAGCGTTCGGCATTGGGCGCGATCGCGATCAGCTGGTCGATCAGGGTCTCCGCTTCGGTGAGCAGGGCATTGCCGCGCGCCTTGTCCTCCGGGCGATCGGCGGCGGCGTCGATCAGCTCCGAACCGCGCCGCGCGAGCATGTTGACGAGCTGATCGGTGGTCTTGAGCGACGCGCTGGCGTCGCCGGCGGCCTGCGCCGCGCGATAGCTGGCAATGGCCCGGTCATGGTCGCCGAGTTCGCCCCACAGCCGCCCGAACGCCTCCTGGATGTCGCCGCGCGCACCCCATCCGCGCCCTTCGCACAGACGGGCGAGGGCGTCGATGCGCTCTTCTCCGCGCTGGCGGCCATGTGCCGATTCCATCGCGCGATAGCGCGTTTGCTGCGACAGGCGCTCGAGTTCGACCAGCACCTCGCGTGGCGCCACGAAATCGTAACGCACCGGGCGCACCCTGCGACCGCTGCGGCTGGGGGGACGGGGCAACAACAGGCCGGGATCGCCATAACACTGGTAGGCGCCCCAGGTATTGCTGCGCGGGAAGCGGTCATAGGTCGCCCGGCGTGCGGCGAGGACCGCCTCGCCGAAGGTTTCGCCGTCGAGGAAGCACGCATAGAAGGTGGTGGCGAACAGCGCCGCCGCATCGTCGAGCACCCGCCACCCGGCCGCGATCACGCCGCGCACCCCCATCTCGATCAACTGGGTGGCGAGGTTGGCCGCCAGCGCCGGATTGCCCGGCCGGCTATGGTCCAGCGTCGCACCGTCGGTTTCGATGCGGCCGAGCGAACAGCAGTTGAGGAACACGAAGTCCGGCACCACCCGCATCTGCTCGATGTGGGCCGTGGTCAGCAGACTGTTCTCGCCGATCAGCATGCCGGTTACCGGTACCCCGTCGGCGCAGTCCCCGTCGCCGGCGGTGGGCAGAATCTCGCGATATACCCCATGACCCGACAGATGCATGATCCGCCAATCCTGCTGGTAGAGCGCGATCTGGATGCGCTGCGCCGAGCTGCCGAGCAAGGCCGTGGGCGCGCTGTAGCCGCCCTCGTCGAGCAGGCCGGCGACGCGCGCGGCTTCGCTGCGCGCCCCGGCCAGCTGCGGAAAGTATTTGCTCAGCCCACCGAGGTCGGGGTCGCCCACCACCAGCGCATGGTAGCCATCCGCACGCTGGATGCGCTGACGGAAACGCCCGGACGCCAACTGGCGGACGAGGCCGCTGCGTACCGACAAGGGCTCGCCACCCCGATCGCTGCGGTCGGCCATGCGGTCGCGCAACAGCTCCCACGGGATGGCGGCGGCAGCGGCGTCCAGCACCAGTTGCGCGCGTCGGCGGTCGGGCGCCTGATCCTTCAGCCAGTGCGGCAACAGCAGCTCGAACAGGGTGCGCCCGATTTCTTCGTCGTCGCTCTCCCGGGCGATCAGCTCGCGGGTGAGGCGCTCGATGCTGTCGAGCGGAATGCCGTTGTACAGCCGTTCGGTCCGCGCCAGCTCGCCATAGGCGTCGAACAGCAACTGCGTGCCGCTGCCATCGGCGATCCTGACCGCGCTGATCGCAATGCGCGCCCACGCGCCTTCGACCACTTCGGCGTAGGCGCGGTGCTGGCCACCGACGTTGGTGGCCAGGGTGTCGGCTACGGTGAAGCGGCGGCGCAACTCGCCATCGAGCGCAACCGCATCGCGCGCCGCCTTCAGCGCCTGGATCGCGCGGTCTTCGAGCAGCTCGATGAAATCGAGTGCGGACAGCCGGACCCGGGCGTCGACGCCGGCGTCGACGAGGCGCTCGCGCGCATTGCGGTGACCGCGCAGGATCGCGGCCACCGAGTCCGGCAGGCTCATTTCGCCGATGCCGGCGCCGATCAGCAGCGCGCTCACCGGCAGTTCGAGCGCCTGACCACCGTCGTCCGCCGCCTGCGGGCCACGCATACGGTCGCGTTCCTCGAGCATCGCGATGGCGTAGGCGGCGAGCGCGCGCGCCACGCCGTCTGCCAGCCGGCCGGGTGACAGCTCGCCGATCCGGCCGATGCCGATGACGATGGCGCCGAACGCCGAGGTCTCGTCGGGCTGGCGCGGAAAGAGCGCGAAGCTCTTGAGCGGACCGGCATAGATGCCGGCGTCCAGACGACGCTGCAAACGCCCGTTCAAGGCGTGATTGAGGATGTATTCGGCCTGCTCGAGGTTGTTGACCCCCTGCTTGTGTCCCACCAGCACCGGCGAATCGACATAGATCAGGTCGCCGTGGATCACCCGCACCGCCGCCCGGTCGTCGGCGCGCGGCCGCACCCGGGCGGCCTCCAGCGTGGCGCCGGTGGCGCTCGCCAGCAGATCCTCGCGCGACGGGAAGTGGCTGAGGTCGGCAGCGCCGAGCGGGGCATACTCGCCCGCCGCCTCGAGGGCGCCGCGCGCCTGTGGCGGTGCGGGCTGGCGCGCCAGGGCGGGATGGCTGGTGGTGCCCTTCTGCAGCAGATCGAGCAGCGCCGGATAGGCGTCGACGTGCTCCGGCATGTCGCCGTGCACCGCGCCCATGTAATAGCAGCGCTGACCGTCCCTGCATGCCGGCGGAATGCCGCTGGACCAGGTGACACGGCCATCGCCCTCCGCCGTCTTGAGCAGGTGGAACTTGCCGTCGGCACCGACCTCCGCGCGCAGCGGCGTTTCCGGCGCAGTGCCGGCAATGTAGATCAGACGTTCGTGGGTGGTGAGCGGATCATCCTTGAGCAGGGTTTCCCACAGCGTGGCCGATGCCGTCAGCGGGCCCTCGGCCAACAGCGGCCAGCGCGCATCGTCGGCCTTGTGAAAATGCGCCCAGGTGGCGGGCAGGCGGATCTCGTCGCCGTTCTCCGCCGGATCCCGCGGCAGCAGTTCGAGCACGCCGGGGAAGACATTGGCCGTTGCCAGCAGTTCGGCCTGGGTGTGGTGCAGATCGATCAGCGCAAGCTTGCCGAAAAACCCGTCGCGCGCGGTGAATACCAGGGTCACCGCGTGCGAGCCGCGGTTGGGGGTGCCGAGCATGATCACCCGCGCATCCCGGCTGGGCTGGTCCTTCCACCGCCGCCACAGGTCCGCGTCCTTGGCAAAGGTGGTACGGATCAGCACCCCGCCCATCGAATGGACGATCGCATGCACCGGCAGCTTGCGCGGGGTCGAATCGTCCAGCGCCCGGGTCAGCGCCGCGGCCAGGCCGTCGGCGGAGTCGACGATCGACTTGCGCCAGTCGTAGCCGTGCATGCGCACCACATAGCCCTCGCGCCGCAGGGCGTTCGCCAGCGCGAGGTAGCTGCGGGCGAGCGGCTCGCCCGCTTCCACCGCGGGGTTGTCGATGCCCAGGGTCTTGCCGAACGCCCCCCAGGCCAGCGACAGGATGTCGGCCCACACGTCGCGGCCCGCCACCCGCAATTCCGACCCGCACAGCCCGGGCACGATGAGCACGATGCCGCGCGCACTCTCAAGCGGCGGGTCGGCCAGCGGGCGGGGTGCGAACAGGCCGCGCGACGTATCGTCCGGCAAGGGCCATTCGCCGCTGTAGTCGCGAAACACGGTGCGGGTTTCGGCGCCATCGGTGAGAGCGGCGGCGATCGCGGCGGCGCTGTCGTCGTTACCGAAATAGCTGAAATGATTGACGTCCGTTCCGCTGCGAAAGAGCAGCTTGCGCCCGGCGCGGGCGGGGCCGTCGAGCATGGCGCGGGTATCCACCACCAGATCGTGGTCGTGCTCGAAATAGCGGTCGACCAGGCCGAAGCGCAATTCGGCCAGCCATTGCTGTTCCGCGGGCTCGGCATCGCCGGCGACCACGAACAACTCCCCGCGGCCCTGGTTGCCGTTGAGGATGCGCACCAGCGCCGACTGCGGCATCTGCGCTTCCAGACCGGGCAGCTGGTGGGCCTCCTTGCGGCTGGCGACGATGCCGGCGGTGATCTCGGCGAGCGTGTCCAGGCCGTAGCGCGCCAGCGATCCTAGCGCGCTGGCGACGAGCCCCCGGCTGTTGCTGCGCCGCATCTCGTCGGCGATCGCGGCCAGCACCAGCAGCGAAAACCACTGATCGAGTTTCCGTCCCAGCAGCGTGGTGCCGATGACCGGACAGGCGACCCGGACGAAGCGCTCGATCTCCAGCTCGGGGCGGCTTTCGAGTTCCTGCATCAGCTCGAAGAACTGCGTCTTCTGCCCGTCGAGCGCCGCGTCGGTGGCGAGCTTGCCGGTCTTGGCGGCATCCAGCGTGGCGCCCACCCCGATGCGATCGATCCGCGCCGGGTCCAGACACAGCAATTCCCCGACCAGCCCCCCGCGCGAGTGCGACAGCAGGCGCACCGCGCCCCGCCGCGGCAGCAGGCGGGCGAGCCGGAGGGCGTTGTCGATCGGACTCTTGGTCAGGGTGCAGTGATCGAGGGCGTAGATGCGCTCGCCAAACCAGGCCCGCAGGCGAGCCCACTGTCTGGGCTGGTTCAGCCACAGCCGGGAGAAGCTGCCGCGCGTATTCGACGCGGTGCCGTGGATCAGGATCAGCGTGCGGGCGCCCTCCGGGATGGGCGCATCGAGCGGGTCGCCGACGATCCCGTCGTCGCCGACCCGAAACAGTCCCTCGCGCGGCACCGAGCGCGTCTCCGCCAACTCGACCAGCTTGTCCACCCCGGCCTGCACCGGATCGAGTCCCACCCAGCGCAGCGCCTTGATCGCCAGCTTGCCGGCCACCCCGCGGGTGCCCTGGACCGCGGGCGTGATGCTGGCCGGCAGCTCCCAGCCCCCCCCGACATCTCCTGCGCCGCGGGTGGTATCGCCGCCGGCCGCCTGCAGCCGCTCGCGCAACTGCGCCCCTGCGGTCCAGAAGCGCAGCCCGCTTTCGAACTCGATCTCGACCAGCGCGTCATCCGGGATGCGCTCGGTGACCCCCTCGGCCGCATTGCCGCGGGCGCCGGTCCCGCCCAGCCGGAACGCACGCGCCGGGCGCGCGTTGGCAAACAGCGGCGAGCCCGCGGCAATCTGGCTGGCCAGCCACAGCGGCTCGTCGGGTTGAAGCCGGCCGGGGATGCGGACGACGGTCCCTGCGCTCTGATCGTTCATGAGGAGTCTCCCTGGCTCGAGGCTGTGCAGCGCAGCCTGGTTCTTGTCGCCTACCGAATGTCGCCCGCCGACACCGATGGCAGCGGCCGCTCGCTTCCATGGTAGTTGGGTATGGCTCGCACGCAAGGTCGGCAAGGCGGCGATTCCGCCCACCGGGCCTACGGCGTTCTGAAGCGATACGAGAACACCGACGGCGCGGTGAACTTCTGTCTTACCGCAAAATGGGTCGAACCCCATTCGGTCACCCGGCTCCGTCCATCCAGATCGAAGCGTGCGCGCACCGTCCAGAAGTACCGCGTCGACGGCTGCAGCGCAGTTTCCAGACGATGCTTCGGGGCGGGCAGGCGGTCGCGGCGGTAGACGATCTTCGCCGGCGCGAGGTTGTCCTCTTCGGCGATCACCAAGTCATAGGTGACATTGCGCACCCGGTCCATGTCGGCAGGGGCCGCCATGACATCCCCCTTGCGCGGAAACGACTGCCAGTTCAGCACCGGATTCACCGAGTCGACGCCCGTCCACTCCAGGTAACGCGCGATCGGGTTGTCGCCGCTCAGTGATACGCGCGTGGCCGGAGACACCGGCGCCAGGCCGAAGGCGGCGGACAGCACACCGGCGAACGGAGTGACGCTCTGGTCGGGGAAGGCATACCAGTCGAACACATAGTCGTAGATATGTGCACCGAGCACCTGAAACCCTTGGTCCAGCTCCTGCTGCAGCGCCCGTCCGCCATCGGCCGACCACGCCGCCAGCGTGAGGCGCCGGCCCTCATAGCGGAAGTCGGACGCATGCAGCTCGGCATTGTCGTGTGTATTCACCAGCCGGACCCGGACCTGCATGTAGGCCGTGGCCGGGGAACCGCGTTCGCCGCCCTCGGTGCCGGCAGCGGTCAGGGCGGTTTCGAGTACGGTATCGATGCCGTGCCCGGCCAGTGCGGTGAAGTCCCGGCCGCCGCCGGTGTCCCGCATCGAGGCGGACGCCGCCACCATCGGCGCGCCCTTCAGCACCACGACCGCCTCCACCGCACGGCGCAAGGACTCCTGAACGGCCCTGGCCTCCACCGAGCGGGCCAGTGTCGCCCGGGTCGCCGCGAGGGTCGCGGCGGGCGGGGTGGCGACCGCGCCGGCAACGCCGCTGACCAGTCCGAAGATCCCGCACACGCCCACGCCGAACAGCAAGGCCGCCCCACAGTAGTCGCCACTGCAACCTCCGGAACCGAGCGCACTCAGGCACTGCACGAATGTCCCGCCGCCGGCGCTCGCCGCCGCCGTCGTACCGTGCGCGAAGCCCTCGAAGTCGAGCTCCGGCGTCTGCTCGGCGGCGACGACCGCCACCCGTCCGACGCGGGATTGATAGTTGGTATCGGGGGGCAGGGTCGCGAGCGACGTGCATCCGCCAAGCGCCGCGACCAGCACAAGGCCCGCGCCCCGCGCCGGGATACCGGCGCACAGGCGCAGCAGAAGCAGTGGCCACAGCAGTGCCGGGTCGTTCATGGCGGCGACTTCCGAAAAAGGGCGAAATCAGGATTATCTGATCATGATCCCGAAACGGGCTGCACCTTCATCTATTCGCCGCCCCTGCCCCGGCGGGGCAGGCCTATGCCTCCACGCCGATCTTCCCCAGCAACAACGGTCTGACCTGTTCGAGCCACACATCGATGCGCTCGTCGGTGTGCATGCCCTGGGTGCGCGCATCGATCACCAGCCCGACGAAACGCCCATCCACGATCGAGGCGGAGTGCTCGAAGGTATAGCCCTCGGTGCTCCAGCTGCCGACGATCTCGGCGCCGAAGCCGGAGAACACCTCATGCAGCCGGATCAGCGAGCTGGCGAAGCGGTCCGCGTAGCGTTCCTGGGCGCCGAGCCCGAACAGCGCGATGCGCTTGCCCGAGAAATCCGCGCTGTCGAACCCGGCCAGAAACTCCTCCCAGTTGGGTTCGAGGCAGCCCGCACTGCGCCCCGGAATCTCGCCGATGCCATAGCTCGGCGTGCCCAGGATCAGGGCGTCGTACTGCAGCATCGCGTCCACGCCGATACGGTTGACATTGACCGGTTTGTCGGCAATCTCGTCGCCCAGCTTCTTGTGGATCTTCTTTGCGATCAGCCGTGTGGTGCCGGTTTCGGTGCCAAAGAATATGCCGATTTTGCTCATGATGGATTGCGCTCACTGGATCGTGGGGAAAGGGGGTTCGCAGGGCACCGCCGCGGGCAGAGCGGTGCCGGGCCGGGCGTCGCCGACGCGCTGTCCGCCGTCACGCCAGCGCATCCCGCATCAGCTCCGCCACATGCGCCGGCCGTCGCGCCACGCCGTCGACGATCTGGTGGCGGCAGGAGAAGCCATTGGCCAGCAGTGGTGCATCCGGTGCGGCGCGCAGCGCGGGCAGCAGGTCGAGTTCGGCCATCCGCTTCGAGATCGCGGCGTGCTCCGCTTCGAGCCCGAAGCTGCCGGCCATGCCGCAGCAGCTGGCTTCGATGAACTCGAATTCGAGATCGGGGATCAGGCGCAGCACCTTGCGCAGCGATTTCATCGCCCCCACGGCCTTCTGGTGGCAGTGGCCGTGCACCAGCAGTTTGGGCCGCCCGAGCGGCCTGAGCGCGATGGTCAGGCGCTTGCGGTCATATTCGCGGGCGATGAACTCCTCGAACAGGAAGACCTGTTTAGCCAGCGCCTCGGCCTCGGGGCCGAGACCGAGCTTGAGGTGGTCGTCGCGCAGCGACAGGATGCACGAGGGTTCCAGCCCGATCACCGGGGTCCCGGCGGCGAGCGCCGGGCGCAGTGCGGCCTGCATGCGCAGCGCCTCGCGGCGGGCCGCCTCGACCTGGCCCAGCGACAGCCAGGTGCGGCCACAGCACAGCGCGCGGCCCGGCTCGGGGTCGTCGGCAGCCGGCCCGAGCACCGTCACCCGATAGCCGGCGGCGTCGAGCACGGTGTGCGCCGCAGCGGCAATGGCGGGCTCGAAGTGACGGGCGAAGGTGTCGACAAACAGGAACACGTCGCGTCCGCCATCGGCCAGGGCCGGGCTCGCCGACACCGGAACGGGTGCCTGGTAGGGGCGCGCGACCGGCTCGGGCAGGCTGCGGCTGGCGGCGATGCCGATGCGGCGCTCGAGCAGCCGCGCCAGCGCCGGAATGCGATTGCGCAGGCGCACCGCGATCCGCAGCAGACGGGGATGACGGTCGAGCCAGCGCGGCAGGCTGGCGAACAGGCGATCTCGCGCCGGCACACCGGTGATCGCGTTGCGCTGGGCCTGCCATTCGATCTTGATCGCCGCCATGTCGATCTGGTTCGCGCATTCGCGCTTGCACCCCTTGCACCCCACGCACAGCTCCATCGCCTCGGCCAGGCGCGGGTCGGCAAACGGGGCAGGGCCGAGCTCGCCGTTGAGCGCGGCCTTGAGCGCCAGCACCCGGCCGCCGGGTGACTGCAGCGCGTCGTCGGTGGCGCGAAAGCTGGGGCACATCACCCCTTTCGGCCTGCGCTGGCACAGACGGTCGCTGATGCACACCGCCACCGCCTTGGCGAAGTCGCCGCCGGTGGCGGGTATGCCCGCATAGGCGTCGCCCTGCCCGGCCGTTTCGTACCCTGTCCAGTCCAGATGATGTTTCATTGCTCCCTCCGAAACAGCACGGAAGCAAGTCCGGGACCATGCGCAAGCCATTGATCCTGAATGGCTCCGCAGCGGGGAATGTGGCGTCAACCCGACAAAGCCGACAAGCGCGCGGCCGCGCTGCGGCACGCACGCCTCACAGCGCGGCGAGCCGCCCGCCGAGTTCGCGCCGGATCCAGTCCACGAACACCCGCGTGCGCACCGGCAACAGGCGGGCGTGCGGATACACCACGTGCACCGGTCGTGGTGGCAGTTCGTAGGCTTCGAGCACCGCCTGCAGGCGGCCGGCGCGCAGGTCGTCGGCGACCTGATAGGAGATGAAGGTACCGAGCCCGATGCCTGCGCGGCAGGCATCCACCGCCGGCGCGACATGGTTGAAGCCGAGCCGCCCGCTCACTGCGACGGCGAATTCGCGCCCGCCGTCGACGAAGCGCCAGGCGCTGCCGCCACCGGTGGCGAACACCACGCAGTCGTGCGCGGCCAGTTCGCGCGGGTGGGCCGGCACGCCGCGGCTGGCAAGATAGTCCGGCGCGGCGACCACGATGCGGCGCAGGCTGCCGAGCGGATGGGCGACCAGCGACTGGTCTTCGAGCATGCCGATCCGGATCGCGACATCGATCTGCTCGTCGAGCAGGTTCACCACCCGGTCGTAGAGCCGCAGGTCCACATGCATGCGGGTGTGGTGGCGGACAAAGGCGGTCACCACCGGCGCCACGTGCTTCTGCCCGAACAGCACCGGCGCGGTGACCGCGATCGCACCGGCGGGGTCGACCGCGTCGCCGAGCAGCGCGGCCTCGGCGTCGTGGATGTCGGCGAGGATCTGGCGGCACTGCGCCACGTACTGCCGTCCTTCGCCGGTGAGTGCGAGCCGGCGCGTGCTGCGGTTGAACAGGCGCACGCCGAGCTGCGACTCGAGCGCGGCAAGGATGCGCACCACCACCGGCAGCGAGATATCGAGGCGATCGGCGGCCGCGGTGAGGCTGCCGCCGTCGGCAATGGCAACGGCGATCTGCATCGCCCTGAGCTTGTCCATGGTGCGATTGCTGCGAAAACCGGAAGAGTCTAATCCTACGCTGTCATTTACTGCTTCGTTCGCACTAAAGACAATGGTGCCATCACCCACGGAGACCACGATGACACCATCCACTTCCACCCCCGCCCGCCCTCTGGTGCTGCATGGCGTAAAGCTGTCGGGCCACTGCCACCGGGTAGAGCTGTTCCTGTCGCTGCTCGGCCTGCCCTTCGAATACCGTCCGGTGGACCTCGCCGGCGGCGCCCATCGCAAGCCGGGCTTCCTCGCCCTGAACCCTTTCGGCCAGGTGCCGGTGCTGGAGGATGGCGAGGGGGTAATCGCCGATTCCAACGCCATCCTGGTGTATCTGGCGAGCCGCTACGGCCAGGGTCGCGCGATCGACTGGCTGCCGCGCGAACCGGTTGCCGCGGCCGCGGTCCAGCGCTGGCTGTCGGTCGCCGCCGGCATGCTCGCCTTCGGCCCCGCAGCGGCACGGCGCAAGCGGGTGTTCAATACCGCGGAGGACGATAGCGCCGCGCTGGCACTGTCCAACCGCCTGCTGCCGGTGATGGATCTCGAACTGCAGCACCGGCCATGGCTCACCGGGCAGGCGCCGACCATTGCCGACCTCGCGCTCTACAGCTACACCGCGCGCGCGCCGGAGGGGACGATCGCGCTCGAACCGTGGCCGCACGTCCGCGCCTGGCTGGAACGCGTCGAAGCGCTGCCCGGTTTCGTCGCCATGCCCCGCGCCACCGACCCGAGCCGGGGCTGACCATGTCCGGCACCCAGCCCGCCACCGGCGGCGCATTCCATGCCGGCGAACGCCTGCTGCAGGCGCGCGCCGGCGTGGCCGGGCGGATGGACGAACTCGGCACCCGTCTGATCCGCGACCACATGCCGGACCAGCACCGGATCTTCTTCGCCCGCCAGCCTTACGTCGTGGTCGGCGCGGCCGACGGGCACGGGCAGCCGTGGGCATCGATCCTCGCCGGCCCGCCGGGGTTCATGTCCACGCCCGACGACCGCACGCTGCGTATCGACACGCTGCCCACGGCGCACGACCCGCTGGCCGGCGCCATCCGCCCCGGCGCGCGGGTCGGTCTGCTCGGACTGGAGCCGCCCACCCGGCGGCGCAACCGGGCGAACGGCATCATCATCGCGACCGATGAGAACGGCTTTAGCGTGCACGTGCGCGAGAGCTTCGGCAACTGCCCGCGTTACATCCAGGCGCGAACGGTGGAGTTCGCGGCCGCCACGGCGCCCGGCGGCCGGGTAGACGACAGCGCGGAAAGCACGCCTGCCCGGTCCGGCCCGCTCCTGGATGCGGCCGCATGCCGGCTGATCGCCGGCGCCGACACCCTGTTCATCGCCACCGCGCACCCGGAGGCCGCCACCGACCCGAACCTCATCGCCGGCGCCGACGTTTCCCACCGCGGCGGACGACCCGGTTTCGTGCGCGTGGACCAGGGCGGCGCCGGGCCTGCCACGCTGACGCTGCCGGACTTCAGCGGCAACGACTACTACAACACGCTCGGCAACATCGTGCTCGACCCGCAGCTGGGCCTGCTCTTCGTCGACTTCGACCGCGCTGCCGTGCTGCAGCTGGCCGGCCGCGGCGAGATCGTCGACGACGGCTCGGCGGCGACCATGTTCGAAGGCGCATTGCGGCTGCTGCGGATCACGGTGTCTGCTGCGCGCTGGCTGCCCGGGTCGCTGCCGCTGCGCTGGGGGTCGGCAGTGGAACCGTCGCCGTATCTCGCCGGCACCGGGGTCTGGGCGGCGCCCGAACGGGCCTGACAGGCACCGAACGGACGTGCGGCGGCATCCGCGCATGCGCCGCCCGCGGACGCGATCGGGCCGCCGGGAGAGGGTCGCCAATGTCGGCGGGATATCCTATTCTTGGATCGGAAGCGATGCTCGCCGCCACCGCACGGGCCCCTGCCCCCACTGTCATTTCAGGAGATCTCCATGCCGAATCTGCAATTGCCGTTGTCGGGCGACGTCACCCAGACGATCAACCCATGGAACTGGTTCCTGCGCGCGGTCGGTTGCCAGTTCGGGCTGATCAACATCAACCTGGGCAAGACGTCCGACCCCGAACTGGAGGAGCGGATACTCAACGACGTCGGCACTTACGGGCGGCAGCTGGGGCAGATCGGTGACGTGGTGGCGGTGCTGCTCGCCCATGTGCGACTCGACGAGCTGAAACCGGACGAGCTCCGTGCGATCAAGGCCTTCCAGTATCAGCACGAGGAAATCGCGCGCATCAAGTCCCAGCACCGCCGGCGGCGGGGGCGCTGAGCACCCGCACGCACCGCCGCCACGGCAGGGGCTGACGGCCTACACGTTGCGGCAGGCCGTCGGCGGGATTGCGAACCATTGCCCGGGCGCACCTTCGTACAAGGTGACCGGCCACCAGTAATCCCATGCAAAGCCGATATCCCGGCGGTCGCCGGTGGCGAGTGCGCGCAGGTTGAACCAGCCGCCCACGGCCGCGCGTCCGGCGGTGATATGAGCCGCCGGCGGGGCGCTGACTTCGGCGCAGCCCGGCGGCGGGCCCGGTTCGAACACGATGACGCCCCGGCTCGCCGTGGTGGTATTGCCGTCGCCGTCGGTGGCGCGATAGGTGCACGTGTATTGCCCGACGCGTGCGGTGTCGACCTCGCTGCAATCGGCCACGACCGGCACGCTGCCGTCCTCGGGGTCGGTGGCAGTCGCTCCGGGATCGGTGAACGCCTGGCCGACCTCGATGCGCACCGGATCGACGCCATTGAGGACGATGCGTGGCGCGCCGGCGGGCACGCTGCCGTCGCGCGCATGACGGGCGAAGAAGTCCCACGCGATGTCCGGATAGCTCGGCCCGCGGCGCATCGACCACCTGCCGTTGCTGCCCTCCTCGCCACCGATCCAGTAGTGACCGTGATCGGTATCGGTGGGATCCGGGGTGGCGATCGGGCCGTTGTAGAACACGGTTTCGACCACCGACCGGGTGTTGGCGGTGCCGTCGACGGTATAGAGCTCGTGCACGCAGCCATAGTCCTCGCCCAGCACCGGTGCGCACGGGCGTTGTGCGGCACGGGCGGCGGCCGGCGTGTCGTGCGGCGGCCGCCCGAACACCTTGAGGTGGGCGTCGCGCTGGTTGCGCCCGGCAGGCTGCACCACGGTGCAGTCGCGGTCATTGTGCAGGATCAGCAGCGGAATCACGTAGCCGTCATCGAGTTCGCCCAGCATGTCGCGCGTCACCTGGTCAACGCTGCGAAAGGTCGCGGATCCGGGGCAGCGGCCGGACAGCGATACGGAGGCGGCGGCCTCGCCGTAGGGCAGGCCGGATGCGCTCGCGGCGGCCGCCCAGTATTCGTTGTGGGTGGTGGCGGCGACCACCGCCATGGCGGCACCGGACGACAGGCCGGTGATGTAGCGACGCGCCGGATCGATCGCAAAACGGGTTTCGACCTCGCGCCCGATCTGATGCAGGTCTTCCGGTTCGCCGCTTCCTTCGTGGCGGTGCCCGTCGAACCAGAAGCCCCAGCAGTTGGTGTTGCGAAGTCCGTCATAGCTGGTGATGAACGGGGTAACGAGGATGAATCCGTAGCGCTCCGCCGCGGCCGTCAGACCCCAGTCGCGCAGCACATCGTCGTGGTTCTGCTGGCATCCGTGCAGGGCCATCACCATGGGGGCCGGCGCGCTCAAGCCGTCCGGAACATAGACCTTGTACTGGCGATCGCGCGATCCCGCGTACTGGCGCGACTCGAAGTTGAACGATTGGGTCGTGCCTGCGAATGCCGCAGCGCACGACAACAGTATTAACAAGGTCCCCGCAATAATGCGCCTGAAGCTGCGTCCTGCCTGCATCCGATGTGTCCCCCCAAGCCGTTGGCATGCGATCCCGCCTTCAGGATAGACCAATGCTTCGCCCCGGGGCAGTATTCCCACGCTTCCTCCGGGGCATGTTGCGGTGCCGAAGAAGATGCACGCGCTCCGGGCGCGGTTCAGAAGCACTCTTGCTCGAGTTGCTCCAGCAGTGCAACGGCGTCGCCGTGGCTCCGGCGCTCGCACAGGTCCCGGATCGGGTTCACGAAGCTCGCCAGCAGCAACAGGTCGTCGCACTGCACGCTGCGGGCGGCGCTGCGGCGCTCACGTAGCCGCGCGAGCAGGGCCCGTTCGTCGGGGTCGTCGGTGCGGAGCGCATCGAGCAGTTCCATTCTGCGGCGGGCATTACCGTCGCAGTCGATGCCCTTGAAGCTCACGTAGCGGTCAGGGCGGGTCGAACAGCTGCAGCGGGTGTTGTCTGGGTTCATGGCGGGCAGGCGAAAGACGGACGAAGGCCACATCATCGCCCGCGGGCGCGGCTTGTCCGTCGGGTGGACGACGAAAAATGCAATCAGTCCGGGGCGCCGGCGCCGCTGCGCCAGTGTTCGAGCAGGTCGAGACGGTACACCCGCAAGCCGTGGCGACCATGGCGTTCGAGGATGCCCTGGCGCGCCATTGCGCTGAGATGCGCCGACACCGTCTGCCGGGTGGTTTCGGCGAGAAAGCCGGCGACGCGGGCGCCGACGTCGCGCAGCGACAGGCTGTGCGAAGACATGATGGGGCCGATTATGCCCCGCCGCGAGGGGCCGGGGCATCATTGCGCGATCGCCGCGCCGGGACGCCCCTACTCGTGCCGCAGGGCGTCGATCGGATCCAGTTGCGCCGCCCGCCGCGCCGGGAAGTAACCGAAGATCACCCCGATTGCGGCCGAAAACAGGAAGGACAGCAGGTTGATCGAGGGGTCGAACAGGTAGGACACGTTCATCACCCCGGACAGCAGGACCGACGCCACCGCGGCGAGCACGATGCCGATCACCCCGCCCAGGCTGGAAAGCACCACCGCTTCGATCAGGAACTGCAGCAGCACCTCGCGCTCGAGCGCGCCGATCGCCAGCCGGATGCCGATCTCGCGTGTGCGCTCGGTGACCGACACCAGCATGATGTTCATGATGCCGATGCCGCCCACCAGCAGGCTCACCGCGGCCACCGCACCGAGCAGCATGGTGAGGATGCGGGTGGTGCCGGTCAGCGTTTCGGCGATCTGGCGGGTGTCCATCACGCGAAAGTCGTCTTCGTCGCTGTCACCGATCTTGCGCCGTTCGCGCAGCAGCAGTTCGAGCTGCTTCTTGACCGTGTCGATCGAGGCGCCGGGGCTCACCGACAGCATGATCATGCCCACGTCCTGGCTACCCTTGAGCCGTCGCTGCACGGTGCGCAAGGGCATGATCACCACGTCGTCCTGGTCCGAGCCCATCGCCGATTGTCCCTTGGGCTTGAGCTGGCCGATCACCTCGCAGGCAAACTGCTTGATGCGGATCTCGGCACCCACCGGGTTCTGCTGACCGAAGAGCTTGTCGCGCACGGTGTCGCCGATCACGCACACGGCCTTGCCGGCGCGCTCCTCGGCATCGGTAAACTCGCGCCCGGCGGCGATCTCCCAGTTGCCCGCAAGGAAGTAGTCGTTGCTTGTGCCGGTGACCGAGGTAGACCAGTTACGTGCCTGGTAGACCGCGGTTTCCGAACTGCTCGCCACCGGCGCGATCGCGGCGATGCCGCTGATCTGGTTGCGCACCGCTTCGACGTCGGCGACCTTGAAGTCGGGCGCGTCGTTCGACCCGGGGCCGAAGCGCTGGCCGGGGCGCACCATCAGCAGGTTGCTGCCCATGCTCGCGATCTGGTCGGATACCGAGCGCGTGGCGCCGTTGCCCAGTGTGACCATGGTGATCACCGCGGCCACGCCGATCACCACCCCCAGGATGGTGAGGAAGGAACGCATCAGGTTGCGGCGGATCGCACGCATTGCCAGGAGTAGGGTGTTCCACACCATCAGGCGTGCTCCTCGTTGCGGTGGTCGCTATCCACCCGGCCGTCGACGAAGCGCACCACTCGGCGAGCATAGGCGGCCATTTCGGGCTCGTGGGTGACCATCAGCACGGTAATGCCGCGCTCGCGGTTGAGCCCGGCAATCAGTTCCATGATCTCCTGGCTGTTATGGGTGTCAAGGTTGCCGGTGGGTTCGTCGGCGAGCAACACCTTAGGGTTGGTGACGATGGCGCGTGCGATCGCAACGCGCTGCTGCTGGCCGCCGGAAAGCTCGTTCGGGGCGTGATCCTCCCAGCCTTCGAGGCCCACCTGGCGCAGCGCCTCACGCGCCGCGGCGTGGCGCCGGGCGGCAGGTTCGCCTCGGTAGATCAGCGGGAGTTCGACGTTTTCCAGCGCGGTCGTGCGCGACAGCAGATTGAAGCCCTGGAACACGAATCCGAGAAAGTGCCGGCGCAGCAGTGCGCGCTGGTCGCGCGACATGCGCTCCACCCGCACGCCCTGGAACTCGTAGCCGCCGGCGGTGGGCGTGTCGAGACAGCCGAGGATGTTCATTGCAGTGGATTTCCCCGATCCGCTCGGCCCCATCACCGCCACGAACTCCCCCTGCGCAACCTCCAGATCGATGCCTTTCAGGGCCTGAAACGCGACCTGGCCGCGGCCATAGCTGCGGGTGATGCCGGTGAGCCGGATCAGCGGGGGTGCTTCGTTCATGGCTGGACGCCCGCCGTCTCGGTGATGACCTCCATGCCGGCCCGCAGCTCACCGCCGACGACCTCGGTCACGCGGCCGTTGCTCGCGCCGGTCTTTACTTGCAGCGCCACCGGTGCGCCGTCGCGCAGCACCCAGATGGGCTGGGTGCCGTCCTCGGCGGCGACCGGCGCCTGCACCTTGGGGGCACTAGCAGGCGGGCGCGGCATCAGCGACGCGATCACGCTGGTGCCCGACTTCTGCCCGACAGGTTCGGCCGGCGGGGTGAAGCGCAGTGCAGCGTTGGGGACCAGCAGCGCATCGTCGCGGGTAATGGTGGTGATTTCGGCGGTGGCGGTCATGCCCGGACGCAGGCTGAGGTCGTCGTTGGCGACCTGCAGCACCGCCGGGTAGGACACCACGCCGTCGTCATCGGTGGCGTTGTAGCCCACGCGAGTGATCACCGCCTCGAACCGTCGTCCAGGCCAGGCATCGACAGTGAAGGTGGCCTTCAGCCCGGCCTTGACCTGACCGACGTCGGCCTCATCCACCTCCACCTTGAGTTCCATCTTGGAGAGGTCCTCGGCCAGCGTAAACAGGGTGACCGTCTGCAAGGAAGCGGCCACGGTCTGCCCGGGGTCGACCGAGCGTTCCAGCACCACGCCGTCGATCGGCGAGCGGATGTGGGCTTTGGCCAGATTGGTTTCTTCGGTCTGCAGGCTCGCCTTCGCCTCCATGATGCTCGCACGGGCGCTCGCGGCGTTGGCTTCGGCACGTTTCAGTTCGGCTTCGGCGGCGTCCATCTCGGTCCTGGACGGTACCTTGCCGCCGGACAAACGCGCCACTTCGCGGTAGCGTTCGCGTTTGGCCCGGGTTTCCGCCACCGTGGCCAGCGCCTGCTGCAAGACGGCCTCAGTCACCGCCAGCGCCCCGCGCGATTTGGCCACCGCATCTTGGAGCTTGGACAGATCGAGCCGGGCCAGCTCCTGGCCCTTGGTGACCCGGTCGTCGTCGTCGACGAACACCGCGGCGATCGTGCCCGAGAGCTCGCTACCCACATCGACCTGATTGGTCGGCTCCAGGTTGCCGGTGGCCGACACCTTGACCACAAGGCTGCCGCTGCTTGCGGCCTCGGTCACGTAGCGCGGGGCCGTGGCCTCGCCGTTGCCGCGCACGATGAAAATGCCGGCTACGAGCAGCAGTACCACGGCCAGCGCGATCGGCCAGCGCCGCCGGCGCAGGAATCCACCGTGGGTGGCGAGGAGCTGGTCGAGAGCCGGCGCGGGAACACCCGCGGCGTCCTGTTTCGTTACGTCGTTCATGAGGCCGTCCTGGAAGTTTCGATCGGGTCCGTCGGCGACCAACCGCCGCCGAGGGCCTTGTAGAGCTGGATCTGGGCGGTGGCCAGCGCGCCGGTACTGCTCGCGAGCTCGTCTTCGAGCGTGAGCAGGGTGCGCTGGCTGTCGAGCACGGTGAGGAAATCGGTCAGGCCGCCGGCGTAGCGATGCTCGGCGATCTGCAGGGTTTCGCGGGCCGAGGTGGTCGCCTGCGCCAGTTGCGTACGCCGCTCACCGGCGTTGGCAACGGCGACCAGGGCGTTCTCCACCTCCTCGAGCGCGCCGAGCACTGCGCCGCGATAGCCCAGCAGGGCCTGTTCGAGCAGCGCATCCTGGATCTCGATATTGGCGCCGATGCGCCCGGAATCGAAGATCGGCGCGGTGATGCCGGCCAGTAACGAGTGCGCCACCGCGCCGCCATTGCCCAGCGCATCGAGCGCCAGCGCCTCCACTCCCAGCGAGCCGGACAGGCTGAAGCTGGGGTAACGAGCCGCCTCGGCCTCGCCCACGCGCGCGGTCTGCGCCGCCAACTCGCGTTCGGCGCCGCGCACGTCCGGACGCTGGCGCAAGGTGTCGGCGGGAATGCCCACCGCCGCGGCACGGCCCGCCAGCGGAACCGCCCCGCTTGCCGCCAGACGGGCCTGCAACGCTCCGGGCGCGCGCCCCAGCAACACCGCAAGCCGGTTGTGCGCCTCGACCATCGTGGTGCGCAGCGCCGGCAGCGCGGCCTGCGCGCTTTCCAGCTCGGTGCGCGCCTGGGCCTCGTCGAGCGTCGATACCAGCCCGGCCTGCACCCGCCAGCGGGTCAGATCATGGGTTTCGCCGAGCGCCGCCACGCTGCCCTCGGCCACCGCCAGACGCCGCTCGGCGGTGCGCAGTTCGACGTAGTTGAGCACCACCTCGGCTACCAGCGACACCTGGGTATCGCGCAGGCTCTCTGCGCTCGCGCCCAGATCGGCTTCGGCCGCCTCCACGCCACGCCGCAGCCCACCGAAGATGTCCGGTTCCCAGCTTGCGTCGAAGCCTGCACTGTACAGCTCGCTCGTGGACGCGGTACCGCTCTCTGCGCTCGACCGGCTGCGCCCCGCCGAACCCGACACGCTCACCGTCGGCCCCAGCTGCGCACCGGCCAGCCCGCGCCGCGCCCGCGCCTCGCGCAACTGCGCCCGCGCCGTGGCCAGGTCGAGGTTGGCCGCCAGCGCATCGGCCACCAGGGCGTCGAGCACCGAATCGTCGAACTGGCGCCACCATTCGCCCAGCACCGCCGCATTCGGCGTGCGCGTGTCGGCCGCAGCGGTCCATCGCGCCGGCACATCGGTATGCGGTACGCGATAGTCGGGGCCCACGGTCATGCAGCCGGACAGGGTGAGCGCCGCAGCCAGCGCCAGGGCGAGGGCCCGACGCTTGTGGGCAGGCAAACGGAGAGGGGCGGGCCGCGGCCCGGTATCAGCTTTCATACGCGTTCTCGTTATTGGCAACCCGCCAGGCCCGGCGCGCTCGCGGAGCTCGGACCGGCAGTGAGGGTTTGTTCGTAGAGGCATGGTACTGCCCGGACCCTACCCGGAATGTGTAGCAATGTAGTGGTCATGTAGCGGCAATGTAGCGCCGTCCGGCAGTGGCCCCGGCCAGCGGCCCGGGGTATCGGGCCGGGCCGTGCATCTTCGCCCGCCGACGACCTCCCGCTATCGGCCCGGACTCGTCCCCCGGCGGCAGAGGCCTTACATGTGGTCTACGATGATCACAGGGTAGCTGCCTCCGCTGACATTCCCGAGCCAAGGAGAAGATCATGGTGGTCGTGGTATTCCGCACCCGGCTGAAGGCCGGAATCGACGAGCAGGCGCTGACCGCGATGGGCGAACGGATGTATGAAGTCGCCTCCGGCATGCCCGGATTCAGGTCCTACAAGGATTTCGCCGCGGCCGATGGCGAGAGCGTCTCCATCGTCGAATTCGAATCCCTGGAAACGCTGATCGCGTGGCGCAACCACCCCGAGCACGTCGCGGTCCAGGAACAGGGCCGGGCGGTGTTCTTCTCCGACTACCAGGTCCAGGTGTGCGCACCGATCCGCAGCTACCGCTTTGCCGACGGCGTGCGCCAGGAATCGAGCTGATCAGGCATGGGCGCGAACCAGCCCCTGCATCTGAAGATCTTCATCTCTTCGCCCGGTGACGTGGGCGAAGAGCGCCAGCGTGCACGCGCGGTCATCGACGCCCTGCCCCGCACCCCGGCCTATCGCGGCAAGATCACCACCGAAGCGATCGCCTACGACGATCCCGATGCGCCATCGCCGATGCCGGCGGGGATCAACCCGCAGGTCGCAGTGGATCGCTACAAGGGCCCCGCGGGGGAGTGCGACCTGACCGTGGTGCTGCTGTGGAGTCGGCTGGGCACCCCGGTGTCGGCCGCGATCGTGCGCAGCGACGGCAGTCGCTACGAATCCGGCACCGTGTCGGAATACGAGAACGCCCTCGCCGCCGGCAAGGAGGTGTGGCTGTTCCGGCGCACCGAGAAGCCGCGCATCGATGTCGATCTCGACGACCGCGGGATCGCCGAATGCAAGGCCCAGTACCGGGCCGTCGGGGCCTTTCTCGAACGGCTGCAGAATCCCGACGGGTCTGCCGCCGGCGGCCGCCACGACTACGCCACCCCGGAGGAATTCGAAGACCTGTTCCGCAAGCTGCTGGAGTCCTACTTCACCGCCCGCCTCGACCGACTGCATGCGGCGCCGGAAGCGCCCGCCAGAGCGCAGCCCACCGCCGGCAAGCCGCCACCCTTCCTGGTGCCGGACCATCATCGCGACCACGACATCGTCGGCCGCGAGGATCTGGTCCGCGAGCTGCGCGAACGTATCCTGGGCGGCAAGAGCCAGAGCCTGGTGTTCCTGCCCGGGGTCGGCAAGACCGCGGTCGCGCAGGAACTGCTGCTCGACCGCCGCGCCATCCTGGAGCATTTTGACGGCGTGCTGTGGGCCGATCTCGGGCGCCAGCCCCAGGTCGGCGAACAACTGCGGCGCTGGGCCTCGGCGCTGCAGATCGCCGACGAACGCAAGCTCAGCCTGGCCAGCATCGACGACTGGAAAACCACGGTAAAGGATGCGATCGGCACCCGCCGCATGCTGGTGGTGCTCGACGACGTGTGGCAGAAGAAGGCCGCGCGGGAGTTCATGCAGCTCGTCCCCAACGGCGTGTTCATCATTACCACCCGCCTCAAGGACATCGGCAACATGCTCGGTGACCCGGAACTGGTGCCGGAACTCGACCCCGCCACCGGCCTTCGCCTGCTCACCGACATCGCCCCCAAAGCGGTGGCCTTCGACCCCGAGGGTGCCAGCAACCTGGTGGGCGCGGTCTATGGCCTGCCGCTGGCCCTGGTCCTGATCGGAAAATATTTGCGCCGCGAATCCGGCGACGGCGATCCCGACCGCATTGCCAGCGCCTTCCAGACCGTCGCCGAGGCCGGTCACCGGCTGGAGATCAATCCGAGCGCGGAAGACGGCTCGCGCTCGCTGGCCGAGATCATCGACATCAGCTTCACCGCCCTGCATTCCGACGAGGCCCGGAGGGCGCTGCTCGCACTGTCCATCTTCCGCCCCAAACCCAACACTTTCTCCAAGGACATCGCCCTCGAGGTCGCCAACGCTCCACCCGCGGTGCTCTACGACCTGAGCGACATCGGCGTGATCGAGCATTACGGCCACGGCGAATACACCATGCACCGGGTGATCGCCGAGTACGCGCGCACCAAGCTGCCGCTGACCGAATCGCAGGCCTTGCACCACAAGGCGCTCGACTACTATTCGCGCAAACTGCAGCAGGACATCGACGACAACCCGGTGGCCTACCTCGGCTGGTACCGCTACGAGCAGACCGATTGGCAAGCCACCAAGGACGCCTGGCTCTACCACCTGGCCCATGCCGGCAACGCGGTCACCGGCGTGCTGGCCTTCCTGCGGGTCTATTTCGATGCGTTCTGGTGGTGGGGCTACTACCAGCGCTTCCCCTTCTGCGAGCGCCTGCTGCTCGAATGGCGCCAGCGCCGCAGCGTCGATCCGCGGGTCAAACAGGGTCTCGAGCTGGTCGCGGCGTTCCAGGAAGCCTATCCCGAAGGCTACGAGAAGGCGGCCAGGGGGAACTGGCCGGAGGTCGAGCGCACCCTTTCCAGAATCCGCCAGAGCCTCGGGCTGGAGGGCGAGGCCGCGAACATCCGTGACGAAGACACCCGCCGGGTGCGCGGCTTCACCGACTTTCTGCTCGCCGAGGCCCACGGTTACGGCCGCAACGACCGCGACGGCGCGCTCCGCCGCTACACCGCCGCCCACGACCTGTTCCAGCGCGATGGCGACCTCTGGGTGGCGGCGTGGATCTGGTTCTACGTCGGCCAGTTCCTGCTCGACCAGGGCGAGCCCGCGGCGGCCGGCGATTATGCCCGGCGCGCGCTGCAGGAGGCCGGCAGCGCGGCGGGCGGCGAGCACGCCCCGCTCGCGGAACGCGACCCGGAACTGCTCGCCAACAACTTCCGTCTGCTGGGCGACGTCGCCCTGGCCGCCGGCGAGCTGGCCGCGGCGCGCCGGTATTACTGCCGGGCCGCATTCTATGCCTACGCCTTCCAGGCCATCCCGGAGCCGGCCGACAGTTACACCATGGCCTTCTATCGCGAAATCACCGGCCGCATCGCCACCCGCGCCGGCGCGCTCGCCGCGGCCGATGCCGACCGCGGCCGCGCGCTGTGCCAAGGCATCCAGGACTACTGGCAGCCCTACTGGGTCCGCCATCCGCGCCCGGCCACCGACGCGCTGCATGCCGCCCTCGCCGCGGGCGAGCCGACCGCCCTCGCCACGGTGATCTTCCCGCCCGCGCTGGCCGGCGACATTCTCGCCGGCGCCGCCGACTACGCGCGCGAGGTCGAAGCGATCATCGCCCCCCTGGAGGCCACCCTCGACACCGCCGCCGAACGGTCCGGCCAACCGACACCATAAAGCGCCCGCAACGACAGCGGGAACCGTCGCGCTTGACCGCGACCACCCCATCGCGTCTATAATCCGCGCCCTTCGCCTCCTCGGCACGTCGCTGACGCGCCCCGCCCGACGCAATGTCGGCGGGATCCGGGGGAAGCAGGAGCCCTGGTGGTGAAATTGGTAGACACGCTATCTTGAGGGGGTAGTGGCGCAAGCCGTGCGAGTTCGAGTCTCGCCCAGGGCACCATGAGGAAGTCCCAAACAAGGCGGACGACCGGCACGTCTTTTGCGGCCACGCCGCATGGACCTCGGGTCCGGCGATGCCGACGGCTTGCCGTTTCTCGCGACACTGCCGGTCAGGACGGGCCGTAACCGTACGCTTCCGCCCGGCGCTCAGCGCACGGCCGCCATGCATCCCGGCAGCGCAAGCGCCTGCAACACCTCACCGCTTTGCAGGTCCTCCACGAAGGTGGCGACGCCGAGGTTTGCGCCGTTCCAGTCCGGCTCCAGAGCGATGGTTTCGCGCACACGCTGCGGTTCACTGCCGGAAACCAGCGTCAGCGGCGACCAGCGCCGCACCACACGATCGTGATGCAGCGTGACGCCGCTGTTTTCACCCCGACGGACTGCCGACACCAGCCGATCCTCGTACACCACGACCACGCCCTGCAGCTGCGATCCGGAATCTTCCGCCGGCGCCAGCGCGAAGCGGGCCTCGATCGTGGCCTCGCGCCCGGCGAGCCGCTGCACGCTGACCGTGATGTCGGCGCGCGCGGGCTGCCGGTTGATCTCCTGCACCCGGCGCGCGAACGTGGCCGGTTCCCCCCAGCCCCGCAGCTCGCGCTGGGCGACGAACACTTCCGGGGTGTAGATCGTCCGGGTGCGGGCGAGACTGGCCAGGCGCCGTTGTCGGCCGCTGAACTGCGCCTGCGCATACGGGTCCTGCCAGCCGATGTAGTCCCAGTAATCGACGTGCAGGGCGAGCGCCACCACCTGGTCGGTGGAATAGCGGCCCGGGAGCGCACTCAGCCAGCGATCGGCCGGCGGGCAACTGCTGCAGCCCTCGGACGTGTACAACTCCACCAGCGCTACCGTATGTGCGGGGCTGCTGCGCGTGCACGGCATTTCGGCGTGCGCAGACGGTCCCGCCAGGCAGCTTGCCGATATCAGCGCAAGCCTCGCCAGGATCTGCCAGTACATGGAGCGCTCCCGTTGCCTCGATACGTGTTGGTCGGGCGTGCGAGCCGAAAATTACACCAGGTGCTTCGATCGACGCCGACATCGCCCGCGATGCGCAGATCATCATCGCGCTTACGGGGCGGTCGGCGCGGTCACTGCCCGCGGTCATGCACCCGCGCCGGCCATGCGAAACGAATGCTTACAAGACACTCGGATCACACTCGGGACATCCGTCCTAAGCTGAATATCCAATCCGGTTGAAACGCAGCAGGAAGGAGTCCGCCGATGTATTTCCCCTCTCGTTGCTCCACCGTTCCACCGGAAAATGGATCGTCGTGGCGGCAGTTCCCGGCCGGCAAATTCGTACTTGTGCTGCACTTCATTGCCGCGCTTCTGTTCCTGCTGCCCGCGCTCGCCGGGGCCGCCCCGATGTATCACTACACCTATACCGGGAATCCGTTCGGCAGCGGAAACCCCGGCTTCTATCGCGGCCCGTACACCGCAGAGGATTTCATCTTCGCCGAGATCACCACACCCACCCCGCTTGTCGCCGGCGATCACAACCAGATGGGCACCCCCGGCCTCGGCTTCCTGATGGGGGACGGCGACCATACCCTGGTGTACCAGACAACCTTCGAACCGTACTACGAGCTGCTGCCGCAGGAGTTCATCGACGAATGGATGTCGGCGCCCACCGAGGACGTCTACCTCTCTTATCCGTATTTCCCTTACATACGGATCAGCTCGCCCATCTCCTACGAAGGGCAAATCTTCATCCATGAACTGGATGCCTTCGGTCTTCCGACGGCGTGGTACATCCATCTCGGCGTCCATGAGCAGGAAGACTTTCGCACTTTCCGCGGTGCGACCATCAGCTCGAGAAGCGGCGTGGCGGGCTACGAGGACGTGGACATCACCGATCGGGGAGACAGCTTCAGCGGATGGGGCTACGACCACGGCTCGATCTATTTCAATCCGGGTTCCTGGCAGCTGACGGTGTCGGAGGTCATGCAGGTGCCGGAACCGCCCACTGTTGCGCTGCTGCTCCTTGCCCTCGGGGTCCTCGCGGGGATGGGCGGGGCGAAAGCGATCCTCGGTCGCGCCCCACGCCAGCGCCTGCCAGGACAGCGGCCGCTGCCGTCAGGTCGATAGGGGCTGGTCGGCAGTCGAACGCGAGCGTTACACCGGATCGTCGGGGATCGCCTGCGCCTGGCGGTGACACCGCCGGCTCAGAGATCCAGTTCGATCGACGCCGACCTGGCACGCGATACGCAGATCATCATCGAGCTGCCGGCACTGCGCTCCGCGCCCGACAGCACGAAGTCGCGATGCTCCACTTCGCCGGCGCAGACGGTGGTCTCGCAGGTGCGGCACAAGCCCTCGCGGCAGGCGCACGGCACCATGATGCCGTGGTCCTCGAGGGTGTCGAGGATGCTGCGGTCGGCGGCGACGTCCAGCGTAATGCCCTGGCGCCGGAGCAGCACGCGAAACGGCTTCGCCCCGGACGATACGGCCGCCGGCGCCACTGGCGCCGAGAACCACTCGAAATGCACGCTGCCCGCGGGCCAGTCGGCCGCCGCCGCACTCACCGCGCGCATCAGCCCGTCGGGACCGCAGCAATACACTTGCTCACCGTCCACCGGCGCGGCCAGGGCGGCGACCAGGTCGGGGCCGCCAGGCGGGGCTTCGTCGTCGGTGTGGTAGCGCACGCGGTCGGGCCATTGCACCAGCACCTCGTGAAAGGCGGCGCGCTGGCGGCTGCGGATGCAGTACAACAGCGACCAGTCCGCGCCCTGGGCCTCGCACTGCCGGATCATCGCCAGCAGCGGGGTGATGCCGATGCCGCCGGCGATGAAGCGGTGGCGGCGCGCACCCTCGACCATCGGGAAGTTGTTGCGCACCGCGCCGATCTCGAGGGTGTCGCCCACGCGCAGCGACTCGTGGAGGTAGCGCGAACCGCCACGGCTGTCCACCGCACGGCCGACGCCGATCACGTAGCGGTCGCGCTCGCGGCTGTCGTTGCACAGCGAGTAGTGCCGGATCAGGCCGTTGGGCAGGGCGATCTCGAGATGGGCGCCGGGGGCGAAGACGGGTAAAGCCCGCTCGTCGAGACTGCGCAGCTCCAGCGTGACCACGTCGCGCGCCTCGGCCACGCGCTCGGCGATGCGGACCCGCAGCGGCCCCGCCGTCATGCTGCCTGCTCCGCGCCGATGCGCTTGTTCATGACCCAGCGGAAGTGCGACAGCGCCGCATCCACGCCCAGCGGGATCATCCTGAAGCCGGGATCGAAGGCGAGCATCTGCGTCTGCCCGCCGATGATGCGGCGATCCTCCTCGAAAGCCTCGATCAGGATCTGGTGGATCTGACGCGTCACTTCCGGATCCTCGATACCGAAATTGTGCGGCTGGGCAAAGAAGTAGTGGGTGGTGTCCGCGGTCTCCGGGGTGATCGCCTGACAGCTGCGGAACTGCAGCGCACCCTCGCGGCTGCCACTGGCGCCGCCACGGCCCACCGGCACGCTGCCCGACTCCATCAGCAGGATGCCCGGCACCAGGAAATCATAGTTGTTCCAGCGATCCACCCGCTTCCAGTCCGGGCGCAGCTTCTTCACGAAGGGCGCGGGTTCGTCGTCGTCGAGGCCGCGGGTGATCCGCACCCCGTTGTCGAGGCGCTCGATGCGCGGCTGCGAGCGCGCATAGGCCACCGAGCCGCCGACCGTCTCCGGATGGACGAAGGACAGATGCGAGAAGTCGCACAGATTGTCGGCCACCTGCAGGTAGTTGGCCTGGTGCCGCATATAGCCCGACAGGCTGCGCCATTCGGGGTCGTCCAGCCAGTGGGTGTCGGGCAGCAGGGATTCGTCGGCCAGCGCCGGATCGCCCATCCAGATCCAGATCCAGCGCGAACGCTCGACCACCGGATAGGCACGCACCCTGGCTTGCGGCGGAATCATCTCCTGCATCGGGATGTCGACGCAGCGCCCGCTCGGATCGAACTTCATGCCGTGGTACATGCAGCGCACACAGTCGCCCTCGCGCCGGCCCAGGGACAGCGGCGCGGCGCGGTGGCAGCAACGGTTGTCGAGCGCCACCACGCGGCCGGCGGTGTCGCGGTAAAGCAGGATGGGGGTGTCGAGCAGGGTGCGGGCGAAGAGTTCGTCCTTGACCTCGTCGCTCCACGCGGCGACGTACCAGCAATTGTTCACGAACATGAGTGGCTCCTTGAGCAGTTTCGGGGGAAGACAGGCGCACCCCGCCCGCCCGGCGCCGGAGAACGGCGCCGCGATGCAGGACACATCGGGGATTGGGTGCGTACGGGCGGGGGCGGGAGCGCCCCCGCCGGGCGGATCAGTCGCCGCCGAGGTAGTGCCAGGCGCCCTGGCGGATCTCGACCAGCGCCACCGCGCGCTGGTCGTAACCGACGTGATCGGCGGGCGACAGATTCATCACCCCCTGGCTGGTGACCAGTTCGCGGGTCGCCTCCAGGCCGTCGCGCAGTGCGGCGCGGAACGCTGCGCTGCCCGGCTTTTCCCTGGCCAGCGCCTGCTTCAGGCCAGACCCCAGCAACAGGCCGGTATCCCACACGTTGGCGGCGAAGATCGACATCGAGCCCGCGCCGTGGACCTTCTCGTAACGCGCGGTCACGGCAGTGGCCACCGCCCGCACCGGGTTGGACGGGGCCAGCTGGTCCGCCACCAGCGCCGGCCCGACCGCGAACACCGCGCCCTCGGCATCGCGCCCGGCGATGCGCAGGAAGTCGCGGTTGGCGATGCCGTAGGTCTGGTAGATACGGCCCTTGTAGCCGCGCTCGACCAGGGTCTTCTGCGGCAGCGCAGCCGGCGTGCCGGAACCGGCGATCAGCACCGCATCGGGCTTGCCGGTCAGGAGCTTCAACACCTGGGACAGCACGCTGGTATCGGATTGGCCGTAGCGCTCGACGCTGGTCAGCCGGATGCCATGCGTCGCGGCCTGAGTGCGCACCTGGTCGAGCCAGCCCTCGCCGAAGGCGTTGGTGAAGCCGATGAAGCCCAGGCTCTTGACCCCGGACGCCTTCATGTGGGCCAGCGTGGCTTCCACCATCAGGGCCTCGTTCTGTACCGCCTTGAACGACCAGCGCCGGGTCTCGTCCTGCGGCAACACGATAGCCGCGCCGCTGCCCAGGCTCATCAGCGGCACCCCGGCGCGCGCGGCCGGTTCCACCATCGACAGCGTGGACGGCGTGGTGGAGGAGCCGATCACCACGTCGACCTGGTGCTCCTCGACCAGCTTGCGGAAGTTCTTCACCGCCAGCGTGGGGTCGGAGCCGTCGTCGAGCACGGTGTAGTCGATGCGGGTGCCGTCGATCTCGCGCGGCAGCAGATCGACCATCTTGCGCGCCGGCGCGCCGAGCGAGGCAGCGGGGCCGGTCAGGGACAGGGTCACGCCCACATTGACCTGGGCCAGCGCGGGACAGGCGAATGCAAGCAGGAACAGCAACAGACTGCGGGGGGCAAGGCGAATGCTCATTATCGTCTCCATCGTTGTCGGTACCGTCTCATGCGGGCGGTTGCTTCAACGATAGCCCGGGCGGAAAATCAGTCCAACTCATGGCCTTGATTAGGGTAATGAACATGGTTCATCAAGACTTCGATCTCAACCTGGTCATCGTCCTCGACGCGCTGATCCGCGAGCAGAGCACCACCCGCGCGGCCGAGCAGCTCGGCGTGGGGCAAAGCGCGGTCAGCCACGCGCTCGGCCGGCTGCGCAAGGCGCTCGACGATCCGCTCTTCATCAAGACCGCGACCGGCCTCAAGCCCACCCCGCGCACCGAGGCGCTGGCGCCGGCCGTGCTGCAGATGATGGAGATCGTGCGCAACGAGCTGCAGCGCCAGGCCCGCTTCGACCCGGCGCGGGCGGAGCGCTGCTTTCGCTTCTGCATGACCGACATGGGCGAGCTCGTCTTCCTGCCCCTGCTGATCGAACGCCTGCGCGAACGGGCCCCCGGCTGCACCCTGCAGACCTTGCAGGTGCCCCAGGCACGGGTTGCCGAGACCCTGGAATCGGGCGAGGCCGACCTTGCCATCGGCTCGCTGCGCGCCATCCCCCAGGGGCTGTTCCAGCAGCAGTTGTTCACCCACCCCTTCGTCACCATCGTCGCCGCCGCGAACACTGCGGTCGGCGACCGGCTGACGCTGGAGCAGTTCGAGGGGATGGATCACGTCGTGGTCTCGCTCACCGGCAGCAGCGGCACCGCCTACGATCGCGTCATCGACGATCTCGGCATCCGCCGGCGCATCTACCTGACCACGCCGCATTTCCTCGTGGTACCACTGATCCTCGAACGCCAGCCCAATCTGGTGGCCACCGTGCCGCGCGAACTCGGTGCCATCTTCACCCGTTACCAGGCCGTCCGGGTGGTCGAACCGCCCACCCAGCTACCGCGCTTCGCCCTGCGCCAGCACTGGCATCCGCGCTTTCACCACGATCCGGCGAACATGTGGCTCAGGCAGCAGGTGAAGGAGATTTCGACCGGGTATCCGGAGTAAATCGGTAGCGAACAAAGTTCGCCTGCCGGTGACCACGCATGGCTAGCCGGACGGCATCGCCACCATCCGCCCGGGCAATCCGACCCGCCCCGGCCCAGATCGGGTAGAGTCTGCCTCTCCGCCCCACCGCTGCGCACGCCCAATGTTCCCCCAGATCGCCGACATCACCCATGCCATCCAGCTCGCGGTGGCCCCGGTCTTTCTGCTGACCGCCATCGCCACCGTGATCAATGTGCTGAGCGGACGCCTGTCACGCGTCGTCGACCGTCGGCGAGTGCTCAACGGACGCATCACGGCGGCGACCTCCGCCGAAGAGGTCGCCGACGACGTCGAGGAGCTGGCACTGATCGACAGCCGCGGCGGGCTGATCTACCACGCGATGTTCTTCTCGGTACTGGGTGCGCTGCTGGTCTGCCTGGTGGTGGCGACCGCCTTTCTCGGCACGATGGTGAGTTTCGACACCGGAACCAGCGTGGCCGCGCTGTTCGTCCTGGCCATGGCGTCGATGATCATGTCGCTGGCGCTCTTCCTGCGCGAGGTCTACCTGGTGGTCAGGGCGCGAAGCCGACGCTGGCGATAGACGCCCCGCCGCCGTTCAACCACAACTGCCCCCTTGCAAGGAACTCCGTATGCATTTCACGCTGTCCATCGGCCCACTGATCGCCCTGATCGCCGGCATCCTCATCCTGGTGATGCCGCGCCTGCTCAGGTTCATCGTCGCGCTCTACCTCATCATCGTGGGCTTGATGGGGGTGCTCGGCATGGGCGGGATGCGCCTGTAGCCTGGCAGCGGGCCGTCGCCGTTGAGCCGTGCCGCGCTGTTCTCCGCATCGACGATGGACGCCCGCGGCCGCTCACTCCGGACTGCGCCCGCTCAACGCCGCACGCCGTCCGCCCCACGGGCCTGCGGCGCCAGCGCCGGATTGGGTGGGGAGGCGGCAACTTCCGCTGACGTCACCGTATATTGCAGCGCGTAACTCGCCCGCTCGACCGGAAGGGGGATGCCGCAGCACGCCAGGGCATCGTCGGCGAGATCGTCGACCAGCGCCCGTTGCAGCGCCTCGGCGTCGTACGCGGTGACGATCAGCACCCATGTGAGCGCCGAATCCGGGCCACGGATCGACTGCTCCCGGGTCATCGGCGGGCGCGCCGCGGGCTCCAGCAGATGCACGCCGGCCAGGCCACGGCGCGAGGCGATGGCCGGCAATACTTCGCCCTGCAGCACTGCGCGCACTTTCGCCTCCGTCCCCGCGCGGGGCGAGAAACGAATCGACAGTGCCGTGCTCCCGAGGCCATAGCCCGAGCTGGCGGTGACCTTGGAGAAACCGCGGATCATGCCGCGCAGGCGGGCCATGGTGGATGCCGTCCACGGCGTCGGGTCGTCCAGCCGGGCCAGGTAGGCCGGCGACGTCGCGACCTCGACGCCGGTCACTTCGTACACGATCAGGTATCGCGGCCCGCCGGACCGCGCCACCCACCGCGTGCCGCGCAGGAAGCCGGGGATCGACAGGCGCTCGTGCATATGCTCGTAGGTATGCCAGTCGTCGTGCTCGGCGGGGTCACCATCGAAATCGTAGTAAAGAACCATCGCCGCGTTACTGTACATCGCCATGAAAGTCTCCCGTGCTGGTTGCTCTGGACCGACGCCGGCTCGAAACCCCGTACTCCGTCCCGGATCCACGCGCCGCCAGGTTTCGCAGTCGATCTCATGCTGCAGCGTCTCCAGTTCATCCAGGATACGCACGAACTTCGTCCCGAGCGGCTTGACCACGTGTTCCACGCGCGGCGGGGCTCCCTCGCAGGCCGTGGCCGGCACACCGCCTGACGGCGTTCAGCCGGCGTTGCCGCGGCCCGATTTCCGCTTCCGGTCGCGTTCGCCGCGACCGGCGCTTTTCTGCGCCGGGCTTCGGCTGCTGTCCGCCTGGTCCAGCCACAGCAAGGCATCGGCATAGGCCATGAACTGCCTGAGGTATTCCGGCGCGATGTCGCGCATCTGCGTGAGCGCCTGCAGCAGCAGAAAATGCGAATTGAGCGGGCCGGCATTCTCGGGCGCGTGCGCCAGGGCCCGGGTCAGCTGCCGATCGACGCTGAGCCGCGACCAGGTGCTGCGGAAATACTGCATGGATCTGAGTTCGCCGCGCGGCTCGATTCCGCCCCCGGTGGCATGGGCAGGCCCGCCATGCCGGCCTTCCTGCGTGTGCCGCCGAATATGGGCGAGCAGCTCCACCAAAGGCCCGTTGCCGCCCCGCGCATCCAGCCTGGCAAGAAGGCGGTGCACTCCGCCGAAATCCCCGGCGTCGTAGCACTGCTTGAGCGCTTCGACGGCCTCCGGGAATCGTGCGCTCTCGCGGGCGAGCGTAGCGTCGGCCTCGCCCCCGGCGCGGTCGAAACGCTCGCCATACTCGGCCAATGCCTTTGCCAGCCGGCGATCCAGAACGCGCCGGGCGGCATCGCCCTGGGCCGCAGCCCGCCGGGCCAGGGCCTCGATGAACCGGAAGCCGACCGGATCGAAGCGCTCCGCGCCCCGCGCCCGCAACGCGTCGATCATCACCCCCGGGTCGAGGCCCTCGGGCGGGTTTGCCACCGCGGCGCCGGCGTTCGCGGACTCAGCCATTGGGCCCCGGGCTGCCCTTGGCCGACTTCGGCACCGGTGCCATCTCCACGCGCCGGTTCTGCGAGCGGCCGTCGGCGTCGGCATTGGAAGCCACCGGCTGCTCGGGGCCGAAGGCCGCGGCAAAGATCGCCGAGGACGGAATGCCTTCGTCGATCAGGGCCCGGGTCACGGTCAGCGCGCGCTCGGCCGACAGCTCCCAGTTGTCGGCGAACTGGCGGTTGGTCTCCCGCACCGGCCGGTCGTCGGTAAAGCCGCTGACCATCAGCATCTCGTCGCGCGCGCCCAGATAGGCGGCCAGCGGCGGCGCCAGGCTCTTGAGCAGCTGCCGGCCCTCGGGCTGCAGCGCGTCGGAATTGAGCGCAAACAGCACGCTGCCGCTGATGCCGATGCGGCCGTCGTTTAGGGTCACCCGGCCGGAGGCCAGCGGCACCGCCAGGGCCTTTTCCAGTGCCTCGCGTCGTTGTTCCTCCATCCGGCGCTTCTGCACCTCGGTCTCCAGGCTGGTCGTCAGTTCGAGCTGAACGCCGAGGACGCCGACCAGGATCAGCACGAAGGCACCGAGCAGGCCCGACATCAGGTCGCCGAAGACCGCCCATGCGGGCGCGGAATGTTCGATGCCGGCGTCGATCTCGTCCATCGTCAGGCCTCGCCGGCAAGCGCGGCCTGCCGGCCGGAAAGCTGCTGCAGATCCTCGACGATCTGCTTCTGCGACATGATCGAGAGATCGATGATCTCGCGCGCCTGGGCCACGTAATAGGCGAGCTGCTCGTCGCTGCGCGCCACGGATTTGCCGAGCGAGCCTTCGATGCGCTGCAGCGCCGTCATCAGCTTGTCGTTGGACGCGCTGAACAGCTGCACCGCGAGACCGAAGGCTTCGCTCAGGCTGGCCACCTCGACCGCACCGCCGGTGATCTGGCCGGCGAGGTCGCCCATCCTCGCGGACTCCGCCTCGACGCGCTCGGTGAACCGGGTGCCGACACGCTCGAGCATGGTCGCGGAGGACGCCACCAGGGTGTCGATCGCTGCGCGCTGTTCGGTGGACGCATGATTGATTGCGGCCAGCAGCGTCCCCAGGGTCTCCATGATGCGGCTGCGTTCGGCCAGCAGTTCGTTGTCCCGCGCCATGCTGGCGGAAAGCTCCTGGCGCAGCTCGCCGATGACTTCGGCCGCGACCCGCGGCGCCTCGGCGGCGGTCTGCATCAACCCGGCGACTTCGGCGATGGTGGTGCTGGCCTGGGCTTTCGCTTCGGCGCTGAGGTCGCGGGCGGTGTCGGCCAGGGTCTGGCAGATCTGCTCCTGCCGGGCCAGGGTCTGCGCCCCGGCCTGCTGCCATTCCACTTGCAGCGCTGCCGCCATCGCCTCCAGCGCCGTGGTCATCGTCGTCAGCCGCGTCTGATCCGTGGAGGCCAGTTCCGCCCGCAAGCCCGCGTGCGCCTCGCCGACCGTGGCCAGCAGCGCGGTCGAGCGTTGGGCGAAGGTATCGGCAAAGGCTTGCAGGGCCTCGTGCAGCTGCGCGCTCTGGCTTTCGCTGCTGCGCTCGTGGCGGGCCAGGGCCGCCGTCCAGGTGTCGGTCACGGTGGTGACGGCGGTGCCGAAACGGGCCGCGAGCCCGTCGAGTTGAATCTCGACGGTCGTGGCCAGCCGCTCGTGCAGCGCGGCGGTCTCGTGCGCCATGTCCGTCGTCGTTGCCACCAGATCGGCGCGCAGGCCGGCGTGGGCGCCTTCCACCGACGCGAGCAGCGACGCCGAGCGCTGCTCGAAGGTGTCGGTGTAGGCCGCGAGCGAGGCCTGCAGGTTCTTGCTCAGGCCTTCGCTGCTGTCCCGGTGCTGGGCGAGCGCCGCCGTCCACGTGTCCGCCACCGTGGCGACGGTGGTGCCGAAGCGCTCGGAGAGCCCGTCGAGCTGGGCCTTGACCGTGTCGGCCACACGCGCCTGCAGCGCGGTCGTTTCGCGGGCGATGCCGCTCATCGTGGCCTCGACCACCGGCTGGATGGTCTCGCCGGCCACGCGGGCGCTCGCGATCAGGCTGTCCTTCAGGGAGGTGTCGACCGACGCGGCCAGCTCGGTGTACATCCCCCTGGCGTCGCGATAGAAGCGCTCCTGCTCGGCGACCAGGCGCTCGTTCGACTGGCTGCTGTGGCGTTCCATCTGCGCCATCATCACCTGCAGCTTGTCCACCAGTTCGGGCAGCGCCTGGGCCTGCATCTGCAGGGCCTTGAAGGTTTCCTGGCGCTGGTGGACGAGGGAGAAGCCGCGCAGCACGGTGGCGATCTTCGTGTCCAGCACTTGCGCGGTCTGCAGCCGCGCGCGCCGGCACAGCGCCGAAACGAGCCCCAGCATCGCGGAAGCGGCCACGCCGGCGACCGAGGTGCCGAACGCCACGCCCAGCCCCTTGACCGGCGCCGCGAGCGCGGCGCGGATGGTGTGCAGGTCGGTGGTGCTTTCCAGCGCGACGACCGCGCCGTTGAGGGTGAGCACCATGCCGAGGAAGGTGCCCAGCATCCCCAGCAGCACCAGCAGCCCCACCAGATAAGGGGTCAGCGCGGGGCCAGGCAGTCCGACGCGCTCGCCATCGATGCGCAGGCGCACCGCGTTGTGCAAGGAAGGAGGCAGCCGCCCGAGCCACTCGCCCGGATGCGCCAAGTTTTCGGGAATCGCCGCCAGTGCCCGTGCCAGCGCGGCCGTGGCCCGATGAAAACGCAGCAGTTCCACCGCGCCCAGCACATAGACCGCGCCGATCAGCGCGGTCATGGTCAGCGCCAGCGGACTGGTGCCGATATAACCGACACCGACCCAGCACACGGCGATCACACCCGCGACAAAGGCCGCCACGCAGAGGGTTCTATTCATTGCCAGCTGTTACCTCGTTATCAAGTGCCTCGATCAAGCCCGCGATCGGCTGCAGGCGAACGTCCAGCTCTGCCCGCAGCACGGCCTGCATCTCCGCGCAAAACACCGCCAACCACCCGCCGGACTGCATCCACCGCGCCGGCTCATCCGTTGCCTGTGCATCACCGCGTGCCGCCTGGTGCGCCTTGAACAAATGTTCGAAGCGCTTCGCCAGCAGTCCGGGCACCGTCGCCAGCAGGTTGCGCTCCCGCGCCGCCAGGGCCTGGTCGAGCACCGCATCCAGCGCGGCGAGCTGCTTGAGGGCGGGGGAACGCGCCGACAGCGCGGCCCGCACCGTGGCGCGCAAGGGGCCGATGCTCGCGGCCATGTCCCGCTGATGGGCGAGATAGTAGCGATGGTAGGGAGCGAAATCGGCCGCGTCCTCGACCGATGCCTGCGGCGCCGGCGCGGGCAGCGGTATTCGCGCAGTGCCGGGATCGAGCACGTCGTCCGCGGCTATCGAATCCGCCAGGGCACCCCGCACGCGGGCGAACTCCTCCCGTGCCGCGGCGGTCGCCAACGACCGCGCCGCAGACGGCCCCTCCGCCGTGCCTGCCGCGTCCGCGTTGAGCGCGGAGAACAGCGACAGGGCATCGGGAAAGTCCAGCCACTGGCCGAGTCTGTCGGCAAAGGACTGCTTCGATTCCGGAACGTCCGACACCGCCAGGTCAGCAAGCGCACGGACCAGCCCGGAACTGTTCAAACTTGTACGCGGCAAGCCTTGCGCCATACCGAAAACCGACGCCCGATTGGCGAAAAAGGGGCAAGGCTACTACAAAGCTGCTATCAGGTCAGCGCTGCCGTGCATCATCGCGGCCGGTCGAGCGCAAGGCGTTCAGGTTCGGTGCTCAAGAGATCAATCTGCACATCAAGGGCTGAGAGTTCGAGCCAAAGGCCCGCGCACCGACCCCCGGCGCTCGCGATCTCTGCTTGATTTCAATTTTGCCCTTGGACAAGGTCATCGCCAGCACCGCCTGCCGCGCTGGCGAGTTCCCGCACGATGCCGTGCAGGTGCCATTTGAACTGGCGATCGCCGCAGGCGCACAGGAAATGAAGCAGCACCCGCCCAGCGGCGCAACCTGCACAACTCACGCCGATCACCGCGTTGACCCGCATCCATTGCAGGCGTGCGTAGTTCATGAGGATCGCGGCCCGGCTCTTGGTCAGTACGGCGTTCATGGCGGTTCTCCTTGGGTGCCTTGTTGATTTCAAATGAGCCCGTTCGGGCCCTCGACAATCGTTCCGCAGGACTCATGCCAGTGCACCGCAGTCAGCCATTGCAAAATCCTAATACATTGAATAGTTTGAATTTTTCGAGCGCTGCCGAAACACCCGGCGGCCGGTGGGGCCTGGCTTTAGCACGTCAGTGGCTGCGACAACCCAACACCTCTCGTCAACCTGTTGGACAGTACCCACCGTTTGGCCTCCGCCAGCGGTACCGTCATCGCCTTTTCCGCGATCGGCCCAGTTTCACATTGCCTATTCTTCAAAACCTTAGGCGTTCTCGAGGTGCTCATGGCGACCCCCTGGCGCGCTTTCTGCAGTGGAGTGGCGAGCGCAACATCCGGCTCACTACCAACGGAAACGCGATACCCACGTCAGGAGAACCGCCATGCCCCACCTCACCATCCACGACCTTCCCGCCACCGAAATCCTCGACGCCAAGGCCATGAGCGCCGTGCGCGGCGGCATATGGGACTATTCCAACCGACTCGGCATGCTCGGTCAGATGCTGGAGGACCAACAAGATCGCAATTACGGTGATCCTTTCCACCCCAAGACCCTGGACGCGGCGGCCCACCAGGCGCTTGAGGGCTGGGTTTCGGTTCCTTGAGGTGATCATCGCGTCGAACGGGCTCCGACCGTTTTGTGCTCGGCGTGTCGACGCTGGGAGTCTGATCGGCAGCTACCGGAGTGGAGCAGCCGTCGGAATGGCCTGTTTGTGGAGTCTTCGACCGGCGGCAGTCGGCCAACTGCGGCCCTTCATGCATTTCGCGCACCTGTCGATTGGACGGCCTCTCTACCCCAGGCAGTTGCCATCCGCCCGCCGTGAGCCTTCTCCGGCTCTCGGCCTTGACTGCCGCTCGATCACCAGACGTTCTACGGCGGGTCAGGGGTTGCGGATTTAACCGTCCCGTCTGCGGGACCGAAGGGCCGCTTGGAAAAAGCCCAACCGGCAAGATGAGGCCGGCGAGCGCCCCTTTGCGCGGTCTGCCGCGGTGCTTCTACGAGGACTCGATGAACGACCTGCCCCCGTGAACCGCCCCGTCAATACCGAGCCGGCACTCGCGGCGCTCGCCGACGCGCGCCGCAGTTGCGACAAATCGCACGAACGGGGATGGCCTTAACAAAAGCTTCATGCAGACCCCAATATGGGCGGGTAGGCTGACGCCCTTGCTGCAGTGCAGCGTCAACCCTGCGTGAACCATGAGCATCCGGCGCCACCTTATCCTGATCCTCGTCTTTGCCCTCATCCTGTTCGGCATAATGGGCGCCGCGGCCTGGCAGCAGATGGACCGCAATGTGGCGCTGGTGCGCTCGCTCACCGACCAAGACATTCCGGGCGTGCTCGGCGCGTCCGAGCTTGCGATCGAAGCCGCCAACCTCGAAGTCGCGTTGCTGAGCCTGGTGCGCTCGCCCGACGCGGATGCAGCGGCCGAGGCCCTGCGCAAGCGCGCCGCGTCCGTCGCCGCGACGCTTCACGAGCAGTTGCGCTATGCCAGCTCCGAGCGCGAGCAGGCGATGCTGACCGAGGCCAAGACCAGTCTGCGGCAATACGACGACGCGATCGCCGAGGTCATGGCCCTGGTTCGTGCCGATCAGCGCGAGCTGGCGGAAATCAGCGTCGCCGCCAGTGTCGCCCCCTATCGGCAGGAGTTCCAGGGCGTGCTCGACGCGCTCCGGATCGAGAAGCGGCGCAGCAAGGACGCCAGCGTCGAAGCGATCGAGCAGCAGTTTGTGGCGACGCGCCGGATCGGCCTGGTGACCGGCCTGCTGAGCGCGCTCGTGCTCTGCGGCGTCGGTTTCCGGATCTACGGCCGCATCGTGCGCCCGCTGCGGATGATGGAAGCGGCGATGGTCGAGATCGCCGGCTCGCTCGACTTCACCCGCCGCGTGCCAGTGCTCCACCGGGACGAGATCGGCCAGACCGTCGGCGCCTTCAATGCGCTGCTGGAAACACTGCAGGCGAGCTTGCGCGAAATGGTCGGCGTGGTGCGGCACAACGAGACGGCATCGATCGAAATGCAGCAGTCGGCACAGGTCTTGGCGGCCATCGCGGCAGACGGCCACCGCTCCTCCGAAGAGATTCAATCGGCCGTGCGCAGCATTCGCTCGCATATCGAGGAGATCACCACCGGCACCGAACAGGCGCACACGCTCAGCACCCGCTCTGGCGAGCAGGCGGTCAGCAACAGCGAGGTCATCCGTGCGGCTGCGCAGCGGCTGGAAGCGCTCGCGGCCCGTGCGGAAACCGCTTCGGAACAGGTCGTCGCACTCGCGGCGACCGGTGAGCGCATCGAAGCGGTGGTGAACGAGATCCGCAACATTGCCGATCAGACGAACCTGCTGGCGCTCAATGCAGCGATCGAAGCGGCGCGGGCGGGCGAAGCCGGGCGCGGCTTTGCGGTGGTGGCGGACGAGGTGCGCCGGCTGGCCGAGATGGCGGCGCAGGCGACGCGCTCGATTTCCGGCCAGGCGGGCGAAGTGCAGGCGGCGTCGGCTCAGTCGGCGGCGCTGATGCGCAGCGTGGTCGAGGACATGGTCGCGAGCACGGCGCTGACCAACGCTGCAGCGGCGGCGATGATGACGATCGAACGGCATGCGCGCGAGACGGTGGCCGTCGTCGCGGCGATCACGGCGCGCGCGGACGTGGGCCGCTCGGCCAGCGCCGGCATCGCCGACCAGGTCGGCCAGATCGACGGACTGCTGAGCCAGACCAACGCCCTGGCCGGTCACACCCGTTGCTCGGCGGAAACCCTGCGCGAGATCTCGGCGCGCATGGGCCACATCATCGAGCGCTTCCGCCTCGGCGCGGAGCCTGGACTGGCGCACGTGAGTTGATCGCGCCGGCCTAGAGTTCCGCGTCGCTGCGGGCTGGGACGAGATACGCTTTCCATAGATGGCCGTAGCGATCGTCGCAAAGCTCCGCGGTGGACTCCACCGCCTCGGAGCGGGCGCGCAGAATCGCATCTCGCTGCCGGCGATGCGCTCCTCGATCGCTCGCGCCGCAACATGTTGCGACGGACATCTTGCACAGGAGCTGGTCATGGAAAACCCGATCTGCCGGTTCGAACTGCCGGCTGTGGACATCGGGCGCGCGGCGCGCTTCTACAAAACTGTCTTCGGGGTGATTTCGAGCCGTGAGGACAGCGGCGGGCATCCGATGACAATCCTCCCGTATGCGCGATCAAGCAAGGATTACTCAACAAGGTGAGAGTCTGAGGCTTGAATGTCTCCCTGCCGGCGCTCGTCCTCAAGCTGACTCGACGGCTGACTTGAGTGCAGCGCTGACTGTGAGTCCGAACGTTCTCAGTGTTAAACCCATGCCGACGCCCCCACTGCTGCCGCAAGCCAAACGCAGCCGCTGCGATGCAGGCGAGCGTATCGGGTTCGGGAGCAGGGTGAACCGGCGGTAGCGCCAGCGCCCGACAGCACTGGATGCGGCACTGCTGTGTTGCGGCACAGCGACGGAAGTCTTCGCTATAATTGCATTCCTGCAAAAGGGAATTAGAGATCATGGCGCGAGAGATCGAGCGCAGGTTCCTGGTCCGTGACCTTCGGGTCCTCGATGGCCGCAATGGCGAGCGCATCGTTCAGGGCTACATTGCGAAGGAGGCCGGGTCGATGTCGGCGCGGGTACGTATCCGTGCCGGACGTGCTTATCTCACCTTGAAGTCATCCAAGCAGGGTTTCAGCCGTGACGAGTTCGAATACGCCATCCCACTCGCCGACGCACAGGCGATGATCGACCACCACTGTGCCGGACGAATTGTGCGCAAGACCCGCTACCTGATCGATCACGCTAGCCATGTGTTTGAAGTCGATGTTTTCGAAGGGCGCCACACAGGCCTGATCGTGGCGGAAGTGGAACTGCCGCACGAACACACTACCCTGAACCTTCCTGTCTGGATCGGCGAAGAGATTACGCTGGACACCCGCTACAGCAACTTCACGCTGGCGATGATCGAAAGCGGTGTAACGGGCTCAGCGCTTCCGAACTTCCCGGCGGTACCGACAACTGTGTTGCCTGTGTCGCTCAGCACAACGTCCCACTGACATTGGCGGTTTCGTTCCCGCCACGCCATCCGCAATCTGGCAGAAGCAGGAGCGTATCAATATCGGCCTTGATCGCGGCCACCGCCTCCGGGGCACCGTTGCCAAAGTCCCCGCCGATCAGTATGTGGTGCTGTCCGGTGCGGGACTTCACCTCGCCCTCGCCATCGAATCGATCCCGATGCGCGTCAGGGCATCGATCTCGGTTTGCGCGGAGAGCACTTCATCGAGCAGGGGCGTTCCGATGTCCGGGCGAGAGGATTGCCCGGTCTTGATCACGGTCGTGAGACAGATGATGCCGATCTTCTCTCCACCGCGCTCCAGTCCCACGGATGGACGCGCTCAAATTCATTGGAAGCCCTCAGTCGTTGGACACGGGCATGTGATTGCAGACATTTGCTCCCCTCTGGGCCTCGAGGCGGAGGGCTCACAACAGGGCAGCGCAAGCGCAATGTCGCCACCGACGAGGCACTGTGCCGCTTATGGATCTCGCAAAGTGTGTCAGTGCGGTTACGTTTAACAAAGGTGCAATGCTGGTAATGGAGGATGGTGGCCTTGGCGCCAAGCTTGGCGACCACTTGCATATTCGCCACGTTCTTCAGACCCAGTGACCAGACCCAATCCGAACGAGCAACAACCGGGGGTCGCACCCGTGCCCCTGCACACACATCGCATTGCGACGATGATCAGCGCGCTCTCGCGCCGAGCCAGCTGCCTGCTCGACGACTGGACGACATTGACCTTCGGCCCCGTCGTCGTTGGCCTGGGCTTGAGCTTCGGGATATGGGGCCTGCGTTCAATGGTGTCCGGCGACGAACGCGTAGCGCTGACGCTTTTACTGACTGTATTTCTGCTTGGGGGCACTGGCGTATTCGTCGCCCAGGTGCGCCGCCGCAGGCAGACCTTTATCGAGCTCACTGCGGCCTTTGACCGTCAGACGGCACTGGTGGCACAACTGCGCGAGGAGAAGGGTGCGGTCTATCAGCTTGCCTCCTACGACCATCTCACCGGACTGCCAAACCGGATGCTCTTCGCCGAACTGGCGAACAGCCACCTGTCACGCACCCGACGAAGCCATGCGCCATTCGTGTTGATGTTTCTCGACCTCGACCGCTTCAAGCTCATCAACGACACGCACGGTCACCGCATTGGCGACCTGTTGCTGCAGGCAGTGGCACAACGCCTGGGCAAGACGGTGAGGGAGGCGGACATCGTGGCCCGGATCGGTGGCGACGAGTTCGTTGTGTTGCTCACCGAACTGGAGTCAATCGACGATGCCGGCAAGGTGGCACGTAAGCTGATCGACGAAATCGGCCGTCCCCTGCAGATCGAGGGACACGAAATCGATATTCGACCGAGCATCGGCATCGCCGTGCACCCGCGCGACGGCCTCGATCTCGAGGTGCTGATGCGTCACGCCGACTCGGCGATGTACGAAGCAAAAGGGGCGGGGCGAGCCTGCTTCCGCTTCTACGACCCGTCGCTCAACTCGCGTTCGGCACTGCAGCTCGATCTGAGTGGCCGCTTCCGTCGCGCCATCATGGGCAATGAGTTCGTGCTCCACTACCAGCCGCGGATCGCGCTCAACGGCTATCGGATCACCAGCCTCGAGGCATTGATCCGCTGGCAGCACCCCGAGCGCGGACTGGTCTTCCCGGGCGAGTTCATCGATTACGCGGAACAGGAAGGCCTGGTGGTGGAACTCGGCAACTGGGTGGTGCGCGAAACCTGCCGCCAGATTGCCGCTTGGCTGGCCCAGGGCATCGATGTGGTGCCGGTCGCAATCAACGTGTCGCCGAAGCAGTTACGCGATCAAAGCCTGGTCGAGGTCATCCGCGAGACCACGACGCACTATGGCATCCCCGCCGAACTGCTGGAAGTCGAAATCACCGAGCGCTGCGTCGTCGAAGATTTCGAGCGCCCCCGCCTCGCCCTCGAAGCGCTGTCCGCCCTCGGGCTCCGGATCGCACTCGACGACTACGGCACTGGCTTCTCCAGCCTGAGTTACCTCAAGCGCCTGCCAATCGACATCATAAAGATCGATCGCAGCTTCATCGGCGACATCCGCAACCAGAGCAACGATGCCGCCATCGTCGCCTCCACCATCGCCCTCGGCCATAACCTCGGGCTCACGGTGATCGCTGAAGGTGTCGAAACCCGCGAACAGGTCATCTACCTGCGCGCGGCCGGCTGTGACGAGGTGCAGGGCTACTATTTCCACAAGCCGGCGCCTGCCGATGAGATTGTGTTCGACGGCCGGCCCCTTGGTCTGGCGCTGGCGGAGGTGGAACTCGCGCACGAAAGTGTCGCCCTGAGCCCGTCCCCGCGGATCGGCGAAGAGGTTTCGCACAATCCCGGTCCCGGCAACTTCACCCTTGCACAGTGTGAAGGCCCCCACAACTCGAGGGATTGACGTCGCGCCTGGTAGTCCAGCTCAGGCACATTGCTCTCAGGCATACCGGCAAGCGAATCGCACGCAGATCGGACATGCATCGATGGCGGGCCGCTGCAACACGCCTGTAGGAATCTGCCCTTATGGTCGGGTTTCACGCACAGCGACGCAGGCGTCACGAGAACTTCATGGTTACCAGAACGCTTCCAGCACCGATCCAGGCTCCACGCCTCATTCTCCCATCCGGCAGTGGCAGGGTCGTGGTGGTCGCCGCTTGCGTCGCCCTGTTCGCATTTGTCTGGCATCAGCAACTTCCGACCCTGGCCTACTACTGGGTTCGCATGCAGCAAGCCCAGCCGAGCGCACCTGGCTTCGGGTTGCCTGACTACGCTGTCACAATCGACGCATGGGTGATCGACGGCATTCCTGCAAATGCCTCTGGCCTGACCTACAGCAGCGCCACCGGGACGCTGTTCGCGGTCATCAACAACCCGCCGCAGGTCGCCGAGTTGTCGACCGACGGAAACCTTCTGCGCATCATCCCCTTGCACGGTGTCCGCGACCCGGAGGGAATCACCCACGTCGAGGGCGAGCTCTTCATCATCGCCGCAGAGCGCGACCATCAACTGGTCCTGGCGCGGATCGACGCCGGGATCGCCGAGCTCGACCTCAGTGACGCGCCGCGCCTCGGTCTGGGAATCAATCTGAACGGAAATCGGGGCTTCGAAGGCGTGGCGTGGGATCCGGCGGGGAAGCGGCTGTTTGTCGTCCAGGAAAAGTCGCCGGTACGCGTACTTGAGATCACTGGCCTTCTGGCGGCCATGCGCGGAGAGGGGCTCGATCTTCAGGTGACCGAATGGGAACCGGGTCGCCTCGAAGAACCCTTCCTGCGCGACCTGTCATCGGTGAGCTACGACGTCGCAGGCGGCCACCTCCTGTTGCTCAGTGACGAATCCCGCATGGCGGTGGAGTACGACGCGAACCGCGACCCGGTTGGCGTGCTCCCCCTGCGCCGGGGCTGGCATGGCCTCGCCCGCGACATACCGCAGGCCGAGGGCATCGCGCTCGGTCCGGACGGCACACTCTATGTTGTGTCCGAACCGAATCTCTTCTATCGGTACCAGCGCAGTCGCTGAGGGCGCGCACGCTTCTCCACGCCCGCCCCTTTGGAGAAGGAGCGCCGGAGCGCCCGTTGGAGCGACGGCTCACGCGTGTGTTTCAGTGCCCCGAAGGATTGGTCCAGCCCGTCATGCAAAACCACCCTCCCCGCACTGACACGGAAGCTTAACTTTACCGCGCTGGCTGGTTTCTATACTGACGTGCAACTCGCGTCATAGCGATTTGCGCCCAGGCGTCAGCCCTCTGGTTGTCGTCCAAGTCCCGCCGCCACTACCCATGGAGTTCCACGATGAATCCGAACGTCTCCTCCGATGAGTTCCTCTTTGCCCATAAGGCCAGTATCAATGCCCTTCAGGCCCTTGCCGGTGATGCCCTCGACAAGGCCGAACGACTGACCGCTTTGAATCTGAATGTCGCCCGCTCCCTCACCGAGGACAGCGCTGCGCATGCGCAGGCGATTCTCGCTGCCGGAAACCTGTCGGATGTGATCAAACTCCACACTGACAAGCTCCAACCCCGGCTGGAACGTGCACTCGGGTTCGCCCGTGGCGTTACCGATATCGCCTCGGAAGCGCAGCGGGAATTCGTCCAGATTACTCATGCGTGGTTCGGTGACTTGAATTCGGCGTTCATCACTGCGCTCGACCAAGCATCGAAGTCGGCCCCGGCCGGTTCGGAAGCGGTATTCGCGGCCGTCGCGTCGGCAGCAAACGTCACCAAGGATCTGTACGACAAGATGGGCCAGACGGCCCAGGAAGCGGCTGAAGCGGTTTCGGAGGGCATGGCGGACGCAGCAGAGACGGCGCTCGATACGGCAGCGAGTGCGGCAAGACAAACCAGGGCCGCGAAGACTACGAAGACCATCGCCTCCGGCGAGGAAAACTGAGCGGTCGCCGGCACCACGATCGGTAAGAAGCAACGACATCGAATTGCCGTTCAGATCTGGTTCTGAACGGCAATCGACTCGCCATGTCTCGCGAGATGGCGGCAGCTTACCTGCAGTTCAGCGACCCGGTTCGCGAAGGCTACCCCATCGCTGGTCGAACCGCTCGTGCTGGCTGCGCTCGAGCGCCTCTCGTGCATCCTTCATCCTGGCAAGTTGACGCTTGATCTGCGCGACACTCGCGGCCGTGCCAATAATCATCTCGGCCTGCAGGAGATCACCCCGGGTTTTCGACAGCGCAACGTTGGCCATTTCGCACCTGTCCTTGAGCTGATCGCGTTCAGCCCGAAGGTCGATGTTCGTCGTCCACATCTGGGTGTACGATGGGATTCCCGCTGCCTCAAGAATCTGATCAACCGCCTGCATCTTGGCCGTGATCTCCGCCGCATCATTGAGTTTCATGGTTACCCCCTACAAGAAAACAACCTCGCTCACTCGAAATGGACGCTCGAGTATTGAACGCCGGATCAAGGCAAGAGGCCGTGTCGAATGCCCGCAATCAACGCTTCTTCTTGCCGGACCTAGCTTTGGAGATCGCTGGCAAGGCCTCGATCAAGGCCATGATTTCGGCACCACTGCGAACCGTGAGCGCGGAAATCCCAGCCCGAACCAGTTCGGATTTCGTCGGCCGGCGCCCGACCGCCTTGACCTCGTCGCGCAAGGTCTCGAGCCGCTTGCCCTCACTGGCGGCGAGCGCGAAGGAGTCCCGCACCCGTTTCTCAGGCTTAGATTTTTTTGCGGCTTCGATCTTGACCGCCTTGCCGAGCTTCTTCACTGCATCCGACGCGGAAGCGGGCGCGACTTGGCTACCTGCCTTCGGGACGCTTTTCACCTCCGTCTTAAGCTCGGGCTCGACAGCTCTCGTCGCCGAAACGACCGGCGGGGACTTTCTACGGCGCGGTTTGGCCGGTGCCACCGCAGCGCGCGTGTTCGCCTTGACCACCTCGGGGGTTCCTGCGTGTTTCTTGACGGCCTCTTGGGCAACCGCGCCCGTCCCCTCCGCCGGCGTCGCAACACGGGTATTACCGGCCTCAATCTGCTGAACCGGCGCCTCGTGGGCCTCTAGTGGCCCGGGAACAAGCGCTGGCGTCGGCATGGAATCGGGGAGCCGCTGAGTCAGCGAGGTATCTTCCTTCTTGAGGGTCGCGCGCAGCGCAGACTGTGTTTTCTTGCTCGTCGTCATGTCTCTCACCTTGGCGAACACGGAGAGCAGGGTTCGGGCACGACATCTGCCACGCATCAGACCACAGCCTTGCAGACCAACTGGGCCGCAAGCATGGCTTGAATGATGGTCTGCTGCGTCGCGTTACTGCCTGCTTTCCAGGATTTATAGGGTAATACTTTATTATTCTATTCTCGAGGGTGGGGCGCAAGGGATGAAGAGATGAAAATGGCAAGATTGGCCAACGCTGACGACTGCAATCCGGACACGACCTGGGGGGCCGAGCCTTGACTCTTAATCCGCTGAGAACGAACGGCAGCGCTCGGTGCAGGCCGAACGAGAAGTCGCGGCCACATCCTGCCATTCATCGAGTTGGCCGAGCTGACGTTCGGACACCTGGAGCGCTCCGAGACCCGCCGATTGCCTACGCGAGCAACTCATCCTCTGCTGTTTTGGGTAACATCGTTTCTGACGTCCACAAATCGGCAGCTTGTCGACGAAATCCGGGATTGACTTTGTCGTTGTTCTGGGTGAAGTGGGCGCGAATACTCACGCAATGACGTCTGCATTTCCTATCATTCGGCACACGGTGCTCGCGCTGCAAGCGCTTTGCGCGGAACCGTGATCCAGACGAAAGGCCACCCCATGTCAGCTGAGTCCGATCCCGCCTGCGTGCGTGAGTTTCGCCAGGTCTTGTTATGGCCCTTGCGCCTGATGCCGGTGCGGGGCTCCGAGGGCCAGCACGCCAAGCCCTGGCAGCTGCTGGCGGACATGGGCGAGGCCTCACCCTGGCGCGAGGTGGTGGATGAATTCACTGGCGACAGCGGTCGTTTTCATGAGAGCCACTACAACGAATTCGTGACCTTTTTGCCTTATGTGCAGCGATTCCTGTACGGCGAAGGACGCAGCCAAAAAGGCAGCAGTGCGACTGGCTCGCCGATGCGGGTGTTCAGACGCAGCGACGTCAGCGCCGTGCGGGCGGTGTTGCGCCCCGGCGCGCCGCCGATCACGCTCGACATCGTCCATGTAGACCTTTACTTTTTTCTCGATCTGGATCTGGTGCTGCTCAATGTCGAGGTCAGCGCCCACGACCTGACGCTGGCCCAGGCGCAGGATCTGTTGTACTGCTTCGGCCGCGGCTACCCTGCCGGCTGGGATGCGGATGGCCATGCGCTGCACTGTCTGTACAGCGCCGAGTGGCTGGACGCCGCCGGGCAGGTCCTGGCCCAATCCGATGCCAACCAGCGCGACCTCTTCATGGCCCATGTCAGCAGCCACCGCGCCCCGCGCATCGCCGCCCACTGGGCCTGGCTGCTGGAGCCCCTGGTGAGCGACCATTCCGACCGAACAGGGACCCTGCGCTATCGCCAAATCGAGTACTACCGCATGCCGCAACTGGCGTTTCTGGCGCTGGACAACCCGCGGGCGCTGAGCCGCAACGACATCATCCGTCTCGGGCTGGTGACCGGGGCGGCCAGGTCAAGCGACGAAGCCGGCCTGCCCTATGCCGAAGAGCACCTGGCCGACTTTGAAAAGCGCTATTGCTATGACCGTTTCTGGAGTAACAGTGGTGCCGCTCCCAACACGCGCTACTTGTGCAGCGGCCATTCGTTGCTGGTGCTGGGCGACGCAAACAGCCCGTTCTATGTCTGCCGTGACCGGGGCGTGCTGGCGCAGTTCCGGCACCAGCATTTTTTGCTGTTCCTGATTGCGCATTTCCAGAAAGCGGCGCTGCTGATGTTCTCGGACCGGTTGGCCGAGGCCCTGAAAAATCTGGACATTGCCGACGCCGCCAGCGTGCGTCGCTTCAAGCGCACGATACGCGACAGCTTTGCCGGTTTTCTGCGCTTCACGCATCGGTACTGGTTTCACGAGGTATCCGAACAGGCCCAGGTGCGCGCCCTGTTTCACATGTGCGCCAACCATCTCGGACTGGACCCGCTGTACACGGAGGTCAAAGAGCGCATTGCCGAAATGAACCAGTATCTGGACGCTGACAGCCTGCGCCGTCAGGCCAATACCGTCGTGCGACTGACGGTCGTGACCATCTTTGGCCTGATCGGCACCGTGACCACGGGCTTCCTGGGCATGAATCTGCTGGCCGAGGCCGAGGCCCCAATGGGCCGCAAGCTGTGGATTTTCGTCCTCGTGTTCGTGTTGACCACCACGCTGACCATTTACACCATGGTCAAGTCAAAACGCTTGTCAGACTTTCTCGACGTGCTCTCGGACGAACGCGCCAGCGCCTGGCAGAAATTCAAGGCGCTGGGGCTGGTATGGCGACGCACGGGGGATTGAGGAATGCGGACAATACCCAGAAGCTGACTTGTCGTTTGCGGGTAACCGAACTGGCGCTTGATGACACGGAACACATGCTCGACCCTCGCCCCGGATCGAGGACATCTTGTGACCAAGCAGCAGCTGAACGGGCCCAAGATTCTTTGTGCGCGCGTAGATCAGGGTTTCTTCGGATGCACCTTGTCGTAGAGCGGTTCCGGCCTGGCTTTGTGGTGTGCCTGACTTTGAAACGTTCGTTGCGGCTGTGCATGCTGTTGTCGGCGCCAACACGGGGATCCTCGAACTGCTGGAGAAGCACGGTTTTTCCACGGGGAAAACGGCGATAATAGCGACCAATTCGCTTTGAACGCTGTTTCAGGATTCCCGCATGGAAATTAAGGTCAACTTTCTCGACAAGCTTCGTCTTGAAGCCAAGTTCGATGACTTCACGGTGGTGGCCGATCAGCCTGTCCGCTATAAGGGCGATGGCTCCGCGCCTGGTCCGTTCGATTACTTTCTGGCTTCATCGGCTTTGTGTGCGGCTTACTTTGTGAAGTTGTACTGCGAAACTCGCAATATTCCTACCGATAACATCCGCCTGTCGCAGAACAATATTGTTGATCCGGAAAACCGCTACAAGCAGGTTATAAAGATTCAGATAGAGTTGCCGGCGGATATCTCCGCCAAAGACAGGCAGGGCATTTTGCGCTCCATCGACCGTTGTACGGTGAAAAAGGTGGTGCAAACCGGGCCTGAATTCGTGATCGAGGAGGTGGAAAATCTGGATGCCGATGCTCAGGCCTTGCTGACGCTGAATCCGGATTCAGCAGCAAGCACCTATATTTCGGGAAAGGATCTACCGCTGGAGCAAACCATCGCCAGGATGTCGGGGGTTTTGGCGGGCTTGGGCATCAAGATTGAAATCGCCTCGTGGCGCAATCTTGTTCCCAATGTGTGGTCGCTGCATATCCGCGATACGCACTCGCCGATGTGTTTTACCAATGGCAAGGGCGCAGCCAAAGAAAGCGCGTTGGCGTCGGCGTTGGGCGAATTTATCGAGCGACTGAATTGCAATCATTTCTACAACGACCAGTTCTGGGGGGAAGACATTGCCAACGCGGCGTTTGTGCATTACCCGAATGAGCGCTGGTTCAAACCCGGCCCTGAAGATGCACTGCCGGCGGAAATGCTCGACGAGTACTGCCTGCAGATCTACAACCCCGATGGCGAGTTGCGTGGCTCGCATTTGTACGACACCAACTCCGGCAATGTGCAGCGCGGCATCTGTTCGCTGCCGTATGTGCGTCAGTCGGACGGCGCAGTGGTGTATTTCCCGTCCAACCTGATCGACAATCTGTTCCTCAGCAATGGCATGAGTGCCGGCAATACGCTGGCCGAAGCGCAGGTGCAATGCCTGTCGGAAATCTTCGAGCGGGCGGTAAAACGTGAAATTCTGGAAGGTGAAATTGCACTGCCCGATGTGCCACACGAAGTGCTGGCGAAGTATCCCGGCATTGTGGCCGGCATTGAGGAGTTGGAGAGGCAGGGCTTTCCGGTGCTGGTGAAGGATGCATCGCTGGGCGGGGAGTTTCCGGTGATGTGCGTCACCTTAATGAACCCACGTACTGGCGGTGTCTTTGCCTCGTTTGGGGCGCACCCAAGCTTGGAGGTGGCGCTGGAACGCAGTCTTACGGAGTTGCTGCAGGGGCGCAGCTTTGAAGGCCTGAACGATTTACCTCAGCCCACCTTTGAAAGTAACGCCGTCACCGAGCCGAACAACTTCGTTGAACACTTTATCGATTCCAGCGGCGTGGTGTCGTGGCGCTTTTTCAGTGCCAAAGCCGATTTCGATTTTGTCGAGTGGGACTTTTCTGGCCAGGGTGAAAGCTCCAATGTCGAGGAAGCCGCAGCGTTGTTCGGTATTCTCGAAGACATGGGCAAAGAAGTGTACATGGCGGTGTATGACCAACTCGGCGCAACGGCCTGCCGCATCCTGGTGCCGGGTTATTCGGAAATCTATCCGGTGGAAGACCTGATCTGGGACAACACCAACAAAGCACTGTCGTTCCGCGCCGATATCCTGAACTTGCATCGCCTCGACGATGCCAGCCTGGAAGCGCTGCTTGAACGTCTTGAAGACAGTGAACTCGATGATTACACCGACATCATTACATTGATCGGCATCGAGTTTGACGAGAATACGGCCTGGGGTCAGTTGACGATTCTCGAGTTGAAGCTGCTGATTAACCTTGCCTTGCAGCAGTTCGAAGCGGCCCACGAACTGGTGAAAACCTTCCTGCAATATAACGAGAACACGGTCGAGCGCGGATTGTTCTATCAGGCCTTGAATGTGGTGCTCGAGGTGCTGCTGGACGACGACCTGGAACTGGACGATTACGTGCTCAATTTCCGCCGGATGTTCGGCAACCCGCGGATGGATGCGGTGATGGGAGCAGTCGACGGCAGCGTGCGCTTTTTCGGCTTGACGCCAACGAGCATGAAACTGGAAGGGCTCGATAGGCACCGGCGCCTGATCGATAGCTACAAGAAGCTGCACATGGCGCGGGCCAATGTGGCGTCGAACATCAGCTTTCCGAAGTGACGAACACGAACTCCCATCCCATTGATGGGGTCGTCTCGAACCACTGGCCGCCCTGATCCGGTCGCCGCGCCGTCATCGGAACGCCGCTACACGCAGCGGGGGCGTTGTGGCAGCGCGCTCCGGCCGCCCTGCGCACGTGTGTTGTCGACATGCAGCTTGAGCACCACCGCCCGCAGGGCCTGCTCGGAGATGTCCGGGTTGCGCGCCTGAACCGGCCGCGGCCGGCAGGCAAGCCCGAACGCCGAGAACCACGCATCCGCCCACCAGAACATCAGGTGCGCGCCGATGCTGAATAGGTCTTCGCCGTGCGTCAGGGTTGGCAACGCCTCACCGGCAGGAACGGAATGAAGCTGGCGCAAACTCATCTTGTTTCCCATGACCAATCCTTACGTAATGAAGCGATGGAACCACCCGATGGCCGGGCCCACGGCGGGGCACTGCGCCGAGCAAGTCGGCAACGAACCCGAACGCCGTCGTAGATGCTGACAAATGGCCGGCACCGCGCCCTGCAGGCCGCCTCGTCGATCGGCGCCGCTATTCGATGTTCGCCAATTGCCTCAAGCATGCCGGCCATCGGACACCTCAGGCCATCGGGTTGTGCTGATTTGCGTGTAGGGTTGATGGAAGCCGGCCTAGGGTAGTCCTGACCCGTCCCCGCTTTCCCACTCGGCTCGTGACGATCGCTCAAGTCCGACAGGCTTCTGGCGGACGGCACTGGTTCGGGCCGGCACGGGGCCCGGCGTCTGCCTTTGCCTCGGCCGCAGGCATGTGACCTCGCGGCGCAACTTCTTCGCCACCCCGAGGAACTGGCCCGGCCCCACCGGATCGCCCTGCCGGTCGAGCAGGCGCACCTGACACACGGGCGGTGCGCTTGCGCTCTTCCTCGCGGGCAGGCTCGCGCCGACGGGTCAGGTCGCGCAGGTCACTGCCCGGCTTCGAGGCGCAGGTACGCCCGGCTGACGTTGCCGCGATGCAAGTCGGCGTAGTTGGCGAGGCGGGCGAATTGCGGGGCGTCGCCGAGCGCGGCAACTGCCTGGTCGACGCCGGCCATTTCGTCGGCAAGGCGTTTCACCCCTTCGGCGATGAAGGCGAGGTAGTCGCCGGTGTCGCGCTGGGCGCCGGCGAGATCGGTGACGCGGCCATGGCCGGGCACGACGATGGCGGGTTGCAGGGCCTTGATCGCGTCGAAGGCCGCGAGCCAGGTGTTGACGTTGCTTTGCGGCAGCACGCCGAGCAGGCGATCGACATAGACGTGGTCGCCGGTGAACACGATGCCCTCGGCGGGCAGCCAGACCACGGAGTCGCCGGGGAAATGGGCGTCGGCGAAGTAGCGGATCTCCAGCGCGCGGCCGCCGAGCATGAGTGCGGCGCGGTCCTCGCCCGGCGCGCGGCTGGCGTAGGCGGGGCGGGTGTCGGCAAAGCGTTCCTTCAGCAGCGGGCCGAGGCTGTCGAGCTGGGCGACCGCATTGGCGCGCTGGCCGGACACGGTGCGCGCCAGGGCGATGACTTCGGCGCCGCGGGCGAGGAAATAGTCGTTGCCGAGCCAGCGGTGATCCTGGCTGCCGGTGTTGATGACCCACTTCACCGCCTTGCCGGTGAGCGCGCGGGCCTGCGCTTCGAGCAGTTTCGCCCCTTCGCGCGAGGCGCCGCTGTCGATCAGGATGGCGCCTTCGGGGGTGTCGATGACGCCGAAGTTGGCGTTGAGGCCGTGGTTGTCGTAGCTGCGCCCGCCGGTTTCGCCGATCAGCGCGAACACGCCCTTGCCCAGCGCCTGGCTGTGCAGGAGTTCGGCGGCAAGGATGGGGCTGGCGAGAGAGAACAGCAACAGTGCGCGAATGGCAAGGCGAAGGAACATGGTTTGTCTCGTCCGTTAGTAGTTATCGAATTGCTGATGCATCCTACCAAGGAAGCGCCGCGACTGCCCACTCCGCCGTCGCGCTCGCCGCGCCATTCACCGACATCGGGCGGCCGCAGTGGTGCGTGCGGGTGTGAGAAATGCGGGCCAGGTGGCCTGGCGAGGGGATCGCGCACGGGGGACAAGGGGGCTTACATTTGCAGAAGACGGTCCAAAATCAAGGACAGGTGCCAGCATCTGTCCGTACGACCGTATCGGGCCTCACCTTCCATCTCGGGCACGCGAAACAGCCGCATGTGAGGTGAAGTCGCGACCGCGGTCGGCTACACCGCCTGCGAGTCGCTACTCGCGGTTGGTGGGGCAAGGCGCTAGGCCTGTAGACCATGGTGCCCGCGGCGCCATCCGGCTCACACCGTTGGCACTGTTCCTCCGTCGATAACATACTCGGTACCGGTAATTGATGCGGCGCGCGGTGAGACCAGGAACGTGATCAGATCGGCCACCTCTTGAGGCCGGGCTGGGCGACCGAGCGGAATGCCGCCCAGGGCGTCCATGATGATCTTCTTCCCGCCCTCGTAGTCGGTCCCTGCCTGATCCGCCAGCCGCTCGGCGAGACGAACGGCAGCCTCGGTCTCGACCCAGCCCGGAGAGACGCGCACCACGCGGATGCCTTTCGGCGTAACTTCCTTCGACAGGCCTTTGCTGTAGGTCGACAATGCCGCCTTCTTGTTGCGACGACAGTCACACCCGCATTGCGCAAGGACTCGACGACGGCCGCACCCACACCCTTCGTGCCGCCCGTAACCAGCGCTCTGCGTCCAGTGAGCTCAAGGTTGAAGTTCATAGGCTGATTTCCAGAAACGCAATCTTGTTGCCTTCGAGGCCAAAGAAATATCGAAGGTCAACCGGACTGCCGGGGAAGCTGCCGGTCAAACGGCTGGTGACGATGGTCTTGCCGTTTCTTTCTTCGCAAGCGAAGGGCACGCTCGTGTACGTGTACTTCTTTGAGGAATCCGTTTTCCATTGTTTGATGGCGGCCAAGCCGTTGTAGATATGGCCCTCGTCCTTCACGACGGCGTGATCAGTGAAGCACCGGGCAACAGCCTCGCCGTCACCCCTGTCTGCGGCAAAATAGATGTTGATGGATTCTGGAAGGTCGAGAGGCATTTGGAGGGCTCCTTCGTGGATGATCGGATCGCCAAGTGCAACCCGAATTGATAAGTCAGGAGGATGAAGGTAACCTCCAAAAAGAACAAGAACGCACGAAAAAGTAGGGTACACACTAAAAGGTATGGTAAAAGAATGGACCCCCACCTCGGCCGCGAACGGTGTCGAGCAAGCCCTCCAGATCCTCGAAGGAAAGTGGAAGCTGGTGATCCTGTTCCATCTGTTCGGCGGCAATCTGCTGCGATTCTCCGAGCTCGAAAGAGCGATCCCTGCCATCACGCAGAAGATGCTGATCCAACAGCTCCGACAGATGGAAGTAGACGGCGTTGTCCGGCGGATAGTCCACCATCAGGTGCCGCCGAAGGTCGAATACGGCCTGACCGATTGGGGTCAGGCACTCTGCCCGGCGCTCGATGCTCTGCTGAAATGGGCCGATCTACGCGAGGAACACCTCAAGAGCGACGCCTGATTACATCTCTCAAGACAGAATTGAGATTCTTGCACAGCGCCATTGAGTCGAGGCTGGCTATGGTCTGGTGCGTCAAGCGGTCATTTGGGTCGGCTTGCCACGGTTGCATAGGCGGACGACCCGTCCTCGGCCAATGCTGACCTTGGGCCTGACGTCGGTGTCGGGCGGCAATCCGTCGGTCACCTGCCGCTCGCCTGCTTGTGGCGGCCAATGACTACTTGTCACTTCACGCTATAGCCGGACCCGACCCAAAACGGCCATCCGGACTTCTCTGAAGCCGCCGTTCAGGCAGACTGGGCTACCGTGAGTTTCGTTGCCACGAAGCTGCCGTTCGTGACCTCACACACCCGGCCAGAAGCGGTCATCGGTGGCTACAATGTAATTAGACCCCTAAAATGACCCTTATGAGGCATCTGATTCTGCTGCTCAGTAGTTTAGACTTTGAGAAGAATCTACAATAAATCGGGAACTGTAGAGATGCTACCTTTGATCGCTGTACCCCTTCTCCACTCTTCTGGTGCTTGGATCGCATCAACGGCTGCAGGGGGCTATGTTGCGGGTACGCTATCAAGCACGTGGATCGGTGCTTTCATTGCGGGTAATGCAGGAATACTTTCTGGATTGGGGATTACATCAGCCGCGGGCGTTCTGGCCGCGATGGGTGGAGGGTTGACTAGTGTAGGAGCCGCTTTGGGAAGCGGATTATCAGCGATTGGATTATCGGGTGTCGCTCAGAGTTTAGGTCTAGCTCCCGCAACTTTTCTTGGCCTGACAGTAGCGAGTTGGGCTTTGGTCGCCACCAGTGTTGCCGCCGTTGGCATAGGCTATTTCTTTGCGAGTAAAAAGCTGGCGGAAATCAACCAAGAGCGAGCTAAAGGTGGACTCGTAGCAGTGACTTGGACGGAGATCATCGCCGAGGCTCGTGATTATGAGAAGCAAGCGTTGATGAACATACTAGAGGGACTGGAGGCTGAATTTCAAGGAGATATTATTCTGGATCGCTCGAGCGAGACTGCCGTAATCATGAATAAAACTTACAAGATCAGCGATCTTAGATACGTTATTGAGAAGAGTGGCAGAGAGTATATTGCCCTGCGTTCCAATATACCCTTCAGAGAGATAATACTCTTTTTGGTTAAGGGACAAAGCGATTAGTTAAGTGCCGATAATGTGGCTCTTGATAAAATTAATTAGATTGAGATGGAAGGTCTGCTTTGGGTGGGGAAGCGACGAGCAGCTTTCTCAACTCGCCACCGGAAACCAGCCGCTGAAGTTTCGCTTCCCGAAAGCTGCCCGACGCCATCGAGTGCAGCCGACCCAAAGCTGAATTAGCGAACCTCAGTCCCTACGTCGGCAATGCAGCGGTAGGAGCCACTGGCTGGCATGGATTGGCCCTGCTCTGGACGACAGCTTACTGAGTCGAGCAGTCATACGAACCGACTACCCAATGCCGCCACGTCGGCCCTGAGCAGTCGTTCGGCAACCCTTGCATCAAAGCCGGGCTAACGCATCAAAACGGACGGAACCTTGGCAGCTTGCCCCTGTACTTGAGAAAACGCGGGCAGCTCAGGTTCTACCTTTCAGCCTTGGCGCCGCGCACAGGGGACGAGGCAAGTCCGCTAAAGTTTGATAGATATGCTACCTGGGTGCGCATTTCACGGAATCGTGACCAATGCGGAGAAACGCGGAGAAATGCGCGCCCAGGCTCAGGCTCAGGCTTCCGTTAATAATCGGTGTAGCCCTTTTCTCCCGGCGTGTAGAAGGTAGAGAAATCGGGCGCAACCAGCTGTTGGCCTGCCTTAAGCTTGGATACCAGATCCGGATTCGAGATAAAGGGGCGACCGAAAGCCACCAGGTCGCCATGCTGTGCGCCGAGATCGGCATCGGCGCGCTCAACATCATAGCCACCGGAGAGAAGGTATTTGCCTTTGAACGTGCCACGGATCTTGGCTTTCAGTTCGGGACTGACTTCAGGCGCCCCCATGGCGCTGTGATCCACGACGTGGATGTAGAGCAGGCCGAGCGCATTCAACTCGTCGATCAAACGCAAGTACAGCGCATCCATCTCTGCATCCGGCACCTGAGCGTTGAATACGCCGTAGGGCGAGATACGCATGCCAACACGCTCGGCGCCAATCGCTGCGACGGTTGCCTTGGTGACTTCGACAGCGAAGCGGATGCGGTTGTCGACGCTACCGCCCCAGCGGTCGTTACGCTGATTGGAGGCGGTGTTGAGAAACTGGTCGATCAGGTAGCCATTCGCAGCATGCAGCTCGACACCATCGAAGTCGGCCTCCATGGCCAGTTTGGCCGAGGCCGCATATTCGGCGATGCTCTCGGCGATGTCCGCCTCGCTCATTTCGCGTGGCACGGGATGTGGCTGCATCCCGTCCGCATCGGTCCACATCTCCCCCGGAACGGCGACCGCAGAGGGAGCCAGGACGCTGGCGCCGACCTGCATGTTCGCGGGATGGCTGACCCGTCCGGTATGCATCAGTTGCACAAAAATCCTGCCGCCAGCTTGATGGACGCCCTCAGTCACGCGTCGCCAACCCTGCACCTGCTCCTCGTTGAACAGTCCGGGAATGCGCGCATAACCAAGGCCGTTGGGCGAAGGCGAGGTTCCCTCGGTAATGATCAGCCCGGCATCCGCACGCAAGCGGTAGTACTTTTCCATCAGGGCATTGGGCACGTTCCCGATGGCGCGACTGCGCGTCAGCGGTGCCATGACAATGCGGTTCTTCAGCGACAGACTGCCGAGTTGGGTGGGTGCGAATAGTGTGCTGCTCATGGAAATTTCCTTGGTGTTGAGTTCAGATTGATACGTCGTCGGTTCGCTTAAAGCGAAAGGAGTCGTGGCGCAGGCTTGCCGGTTTGCATCGCAGCGAAGAGCTCCGCGCGTGCAGTGTCGAATCGCTCCCACAGACTGGTGTCAGCCATGGACGGCAAAGTGACCGACTCACCGTGGTCGAAACCGGCCAACGCGGCATCGACAAGATGCTCGACAGACATCACAGTTTCTGGCGCCAATGTGGCCAGGGGCACTCCAGAGATATCCCAAAGATCGGTGGCTGTGGCGGCAGGCAGCACCACTTGAACCCTGATGCCGGTATTCGCGAGTTCCTGCTGCAGACCGCGACTGAAATTGAGAACGAAACCCTTCGTGCCGCTGTATACGGAACTCACCGGTAGCGCATGAAGCGCCAACGCCGAGGCAATATTGATGATGACGCCATCGTTGCGCGCCTTGAAGGCGGGCAGGACGGCATGTGTCAATCGCGTCAGCGCCGTGATGTTCAAGGCGATCTGCGACAAAGCGTCTTTCACCGACGTCTCGGAAACGGGGCTCAGCCTGGCAATGCCGACGTTGTTGACCAATACCCCGATGGCGGGATTGCCAGCGAGAATGGCTTCAAGACCTGCGAGATCGGCTTCTTTCTCAAGATCGGCGACGAGCGTTTCGGCCTTGATGCCGTAGGCCTGCTCCAGTTTGGCGGCGAGATTCTGCAAGCGGTCGCCACGGCGCGCGACGAGCAAGAGGTCATAGCCGCGCTGAGCCAGACGATCTGCGTAGACAGATCCAATGCCGGAAGAGGCACCGGTTACAACAGCAATGGTTCTGGATGGGGTCATGGTTTTTTTCCTTTAGCTAAGCGTTTGAAAAAATTGAAGCGTTGTTTGGCTTCTGGTCATCACATCTTGATGACGACTTTTCCCTTCGAACGCCCCTGGGCGAGGTATGCGAGCGCATCCTTTGCTTGCTCAAACGGAAACACCTTGTCGATCACGGGCTGGATACGCTCTGCCTCGAGGAGTTTGCCGATTTCGATAAGTTGAGCGCCATCGGGGCGCGCAAAGAGAAAGGAGTAGGTGACGTCCCGCTTTTTCGCAAGGCGCATGATCTTGCGGCTCATCAACCCGAACATGAACCTCAGGACGAAGTTCAGCCGTCGAGCGCGAGCGAATGCCGCGTCCAACGGCCCGACAAGCGAGACGATCGTGCCCCCTGGCTTGAGGATGCCGAGGGATTTTTCAATCACGTCGCCCCTGACGGTGCCAAGTACCGCGTCGTAGCCGCGCAGCACGATCTCGAATTCCTGCTTCTTGTAGTCGACCACCTCGTCGGCGCCAAGGCTGCGCACCAGTTCGACATTGCCCGTGCTGGTGGTCGTTCCCACCTTGGCGCCCAGGTGCTTTGCCAGTTGAATCGCGAACGTGCCAACACCGCCGGAGCCTGCGGGGATGAACACCTTCTGGCCGGCCCGAAGATTCGCGCGCTCCTTCAGCGCTTGCCACGAGGTGAGCCCGACCATCGGGATGGAGGCCGCCTGCACAAAGTCCAGATTGGCCGGCTTCAGTGCAGCAGCGCTCTCCGGTACCACCGCGAACTCGGCGATAGCGCCCGTACCACGGTCGAAGATGTTGGCGAAGACGGCATCGCCTGGCTTGAAGCGCGTCACGCGGCTGCCGACCTCCGTCACCACACCGGCCAGATCGCTGCCCAGCGTGGCCGGAAGCTGGAAATGCAGGACCTGTTTGAATAATCCCGTCAGAATCATGTTGTCGATCGGGTTCACGCTGGCAGCGTGGACTTGTACCAGCAGTTCATCGGCCTGCAGCGTGGGGCGGGGAATGTCGGCGAACCCGATCTCGGGCGACTTGCCATAGCGTTTGAAGGTAAGTGCTTTCATAGTTTGAGTTTTCATCTTTGGCCTTTCATTCACATCTGATCGGATCAGTCAGCGAGGAAGTCCAGAACCGCAGGCACGAAAGCCCGGTGGTACTGAAAAACGCCGCCGTGCCCGGAATCCGGATAGATCGTCAGCCGGGCATTCGGCAGACGGCGAGCCATGTCGGCCGAATGGCTACTGTCGACCATCAGATCACGGTCGCCATTGGCGACGAGAACGGGTTGCGTAATGACCGATAGATCGTCGGGCGCACTCAGTCCCGCAGTTTTGATGGCCTTCAGTTGGGCGCTCCGAGCCTGCAGGGAAATGGGCTTGTCACGGTCCTCGGTGCGTTCCTTCAGCCGGGAGAAGTAATCCTTCGCGGCGCGCTTGCCCTCCGGGGTACGGGGGAAGAACAGAAAATTCCTCGGATCGCTCAGCGTCAGCGCCGCTTTGAGGTAAGCGATGACTGCGATTCTGTTGATCTCTTCGATCCCTCCGCCGCCCCTGGGTCCCGTTCCGGCAAGGATCATCCGACGCACCAGGTCGGGAGCCTGCAAAGCCACCATTTGCGCGACACCCCCGCCCAAAGAGAACCCGAGCAGGTCGACTTTCCTGAGTCCCAACGCATGAATGAAGGCGATCGCATCCCGCCCCATCTCTTCGATTGTGTGCGGTACCGATCCTCCCGACCCACCGACCCCGCGGTTGTCGAACGCAATCACTCGGCGATGCGCGGCGATGCCGTCGATCACCCGCGGGTCCCAGTCATCGAGCACGGCCATCAGGTGGTGCAGGAAGATCACCGGCACGCCAGAACTGGGACCGAGCTCCCGATAGGCGAAAGGCACCCCGCCCACGTCGATCCTGCGGGTCGGCACATTTTTCCACGTCACAGTGCTCATCTGCCGTGCCGCCTTGGCTTCGCCGCTGCCTGAAGATGCTCCTGTCACCAGGGCGATACCCATCTGGTTCTTGCTCATAAATCAAATCTCCGTGCGGGGTGGATTGCCTGTCGTCGAGGTGTTACTATCAAATTGAAACGAACGATACTATCAATTTGAAAGTAAGTCACTACCAAAACAGTATGAACGACGAAAAAAGTTGCAACGACCCCTGCCCGATAGCGCGCAGCCTGGCTTTCGCCGGTGACGCGTGGAGCATATTGATCCTGCGGGACGCCCATGCCGGCCTCACGCGCTTCGACCAATTCCGGAAAAGCCTGGGCATCGCACCGACGATGCTGACCCGCCGGCTGGCGACGCTGACCGAAGAGGGATTGCTGGAGAAGCAGCGCTACTCTGAGCACCCGCCGCGTGAGGAGTATCTGCTGACCGCTGCCGGTCGCGATTTCCTGCCGGTGCTCTTCATGATTGGCGCCTGGGGACGCCAACATCGGGGCGGCGGCAAGTTGGTTCGTTTCTTCGATGCTGAAACAGGAACGGAAATTAAGGCAGTGGCCGTGGATGAAGTCACAGGGGCGAAAATCGGGACCCGTCCCATGCGCATGGCCACGCCAGATGAAGGCTGACTGGTGATTTGACAGACCGGATGGCTGCCCGATGTTCTAGTCGACGGTGAACGTAGCCCTTGGACCACCGAAGTTCACCACAGTCAGCAATCTGCTAGTTGGCAGTCGGCCTGCTCATGGGCGGGAGCGACCCGACGAAGGGTTGAGGATCGACGTCGAAACCGATCGCAGGATCTGCTCGGCGAGCTCCGGGTCGTCCACGCTGCGCGCGAGCACCACCGCGCCGACCATGCTGGCGTAGGTCGCCAGCGCCTTCTCGCGCCGCGCAGCCTTGGATCGCCCCGGCACGATCGCCGTCAGCAGATCGATGAATTCACGGACGCCTTTGGTCAGGGCGTGACGCACGGCCTCACCGTGGCGTGAGGCTTCCGAACCTAGCGCGGCCAGTGCGCAGCCCTCGCCGGGATGCTCGCAGTGGACGCTGGAAAGATAGGACGACGTCACCGCCGCCAGTGGGTCTTCTGGCGCTTGGTCGATCCGCTCCCGCAACTTCGATACCGAGGCGCCCACCGCCTGCGCACAGGCCTCCGCCATCAGGTCCTCCTTGGAACCGAAGTGGCGGTAGAAGCCGCCGTGCGTGAAGCCGGCGCTCTTCATCAGATCGGCAACGCCGATCCCGTCAAGCCCGTGTTCGCGAAAGAGCTTCGAGGCGATTTCGATGACGCGCTGGCGACTCTCCGCAGCCTGCTCCCGACTCACTTTCATCTGATCGATCTCCTTCTTCAAACGTCGTCCTTGACATTATAGATGATATTCGTAATCTAACTGCTAAGATGATGAGCATCATCCCAATAAGCCACCAAGGAGACATCCCAGATGACCGAGCGATACCTGGAGGATTTTGAAGCGGGACAAACTTTTCGATCTGGGCGCATCCGCATTGACGCGGACCGCATCAAGCGCTTTGCCGCCGAATTCGACCCGCAACCGTTTCATCTCGACGAAGGAGCCGCCAGCGAATCGATATTTGGACGTCTCGCCGCAAGCGGCTGGCACACCGCGGCGCTGACGATGAGGCTGTTGGTCGAAGGCGATTTCAATCCCGCCGGCGGCATCGTCGGCGCCGGCTTTGACGAACTCCGCTGGCCACGACCGGTTCGGCCAGGCGATGAGCTTCGGGTCGAAAGCGAAGTGCTCGAGGTGCGCGCCTCGAAGTCTCGCCCCGACCAGGGCCTCATCAAGGTGAGGACCACGACACTGAATCAGAACAACGAGGCCGTGCAAGCGTCCGTCGGCAATCTAATCGTGCCCCGCCGTCCCGCGTCTTCGGGAGAACGACATGGCTAAGCCCGAAAAAATGTGATCGCGCTCCTCAAGGGCGCTGCGTCAGGCACCCACCCACCCAGATTTCTACTCAGTGGGCGGCGAGCCCGTCACTAATCTCACGCAAGGATGCCAAATCGAGGTGTGTGTTGAAGGCGTGTTGCAACGGCAGTATGGTTAGGTAACGGTGTTTTCTATAGCCACAACGTATAACGTGCGCTCCATTGACAAGCTGAACGTCAGCAAAGGCCGGGGTGCTCGAAATGACTATCCGGCAGGTTTCAAAGTGGACCCGATACCGGGTATGTCATTGTCAGCAGGCAGCAACCAGTCTGAACCGGTCACCCAAAATGCTACCGTGACGGTCTGCTTCTGGCCGGGTCGAGCCAAACCGGGGTTCAAGTTGGCCGCCGTAAACCGGCCACCCAAGTCGATCCAGCCAGGGAAATCCTGGCCGTATTTCCAACGGCCGGTGATGGCCGACACCCCCCTTCCAGCACCGCCTCCGCAAGCGACCATCAGTTCTCGATCTGCTCAATGATCTCCAAGGCCGTAAAGGCAGCCGGCGGATCCGATACGCATCGTCTGTAAGCTTTAGCGACTCTGCTACGACAAAGCACTGGGCCGGACGGAGTTGGCTGTGGATCCCGCCGACCGTGGATCGCATTGCCCTTCGCCGCGGCCACGCACCCGAACTGGAGAGAACGCAATGAAACGCTATACGAAGAATGAAGCCGCCATCGCCGCGTTGACACCGGAGCAATACCGCGTCACCCAGAAAAGTGGAACCGAACGCCCGGGGACAGGTGAATATCTTCACAACGACGCCCT
>NZ_JBDGKX010000012.1:0-173330 GCF_057656155.1 Azoarcus sp. Soil_N_20
ATGGTGCCGAACAGGAAGTAGAGCGAGATCCCCCACGCGATCGTGCCCAGCGGCAGGAAGTGGCCGGAGAGCTTCAGGGTGAGCGAGCCGAGCACGATCGCCACCGTGGCGGTAAAGACGAGCCCGACCACCAGCGCGAGCCAGGGCGAACCGCCGAGCCAGGCCAGATAGCCGGGCAGCTCGGTGGCGGTGGTGAGCACGCCGGTGGTGTAGGCCCCGAGCCCGACGAAGGCGGCCTGGCCGAAGCTGGTCAGCCCGCCCACCCCGGTCAGCAGCACCAGGCCGAGCGCGACCATGGCGTAAAGACCGATGTAGTTGAGCAGCGTCACGTAGAACGGCGGCATCACCAGCGGGGCGATCAGCAACAGGCCGAGGAAGGCGGCGAGGAGGGCTCGTGGTGACAGGAAGGTGTTGGCGTTCATTCTTCCTCCTCCACATGGCGGCTGGTCAGCGAACGCCACAGCAGCACGGGGATGATCAGCGTGAATACGATCACTTCCTTGTAGGCACTGGCCCAGAACGAGGAGAAGGCTTCGAGCAGCCCGACCATGACCGCGCCGACCGCGGCGATCGGGTAGCTCGCGAGCCCGCCGATGATGGCGGCCACGAAGCCCTTCAGTCCGATCAGGAAGCCGGTGTCGTAATAGATGGTGGTGATCGGCGCGATCAGCACCCCCGACAGCGCACCGATGAAGGCGGCGAGCAGGAAGGTGAGCTTGCCGGCGAGCGCGGGCGAGATCCCCATCAGACGCGCACCGGCGCGGTTGATCGCGGTGGCGCGCAGCGCCTTGCCGTAGATCGTGCGCTCGAAGAACATATACAGCGCCACGATCAGCGCGAGCGAGGCGAAGATCACCCACAGCGTCTGCCCCGACACCAGCAGCGGGCCGACTTCGAAGCGCGCATCGGAAAATGGCGGCGTGCGCTGGCCCTCGGCACCGAAGAACAGCAGGCCCAGGCCGACCATGCCCACGTGCACCGCGACCGACACGATCAGCAGGATCAGCACCGGCGCGGCGGCGATCGGCTGGTACACCAGGCGGTACATCAGCGGCCCCATCGGCACCACGATCGCCAGCGCCAGCAGCACCTGCGCGAGCATCGGGAGCTCGGTCAGCGGCAGCGCGGCGAGCAGTGCCGCCAGCCCGAGCGGATAGGCGAGATTCCATCCGGCCACGCCGACGAGCTTCCTCGTCTGCCCCGCCTTCAGTGCCGCACCGCCGTCGAGCAGCGCGACAACCACGCCCATGCCCACCAGCAGCCACACCGTGGCCGGCAGCACGCCCGACTGCATCATCGCCAGCGTCAACGCACCGAAGGCGACGAACTCGCCCTGCGGAATGAAGATCACCCGCGTGACCGCGAACACCAGCACCAGGGCCAGCGCCAGCAGGGCATAGATCGCCCCGTTGGTGATGCCGTCCTGTCCCAGCAACAGCGCTATCTGAAAATCCATGACGACCCCCGCCCCACCGTCGCACCTGCACGGCCGGTGTGCTTTCCTGACTCGATTCTCTGTTGATCTGAAGCACGGGGGCAGAACGCCCCCGTGTCGGTTCAGCGCATTACTTCACGAGTTTCCAGGCACCGCCCTGGATCTGCACCATGACCCGCGCACGCTGGTCGAACCCGAGGTGGTCGGTCGGGCTCATGCTGAAGATGCCATGTGCAGCGGGCAGTTCCTTGATGCCCTCGAGCGCGTCCCGCATCGCCGCGCGAAACTCGGCGCTGCCCGGCTTGGCCTTCTTCAGCGCTTCCGGTGCGGCAGCAGCCATCAACAGGCCGGCATCCCACGCATGGGCGCCGAAGGTGGACACCGAGCCCTTGCCATGAGTGGCCTCATACTTGGCGATGTACTCCAGCGCCGGCTTCTTGACCGGGTTGCTGTCGGGCAGTTGCGCCGCAACCAGCACCGGTCCGGCGGGCAGGAAGGTGCCTTCACAGTCCTTGCCGCACACGCGCAGGAAATCGTTGTTGGCCACACCGTGGGTCTGGTACAGCTTGCCGGCGTAGCCACGCTCCTTGAGCGTCTTCTGCGGCAGCGCGGCCGGGGTGCCCGAACCGGCGACCAGCACCGCATCCGGACGTGCAGCCATGACCTTCAGAACCTGGCCAGTCACCGAGGTGTCGTTGCGGTTGAAGCGCTCGTTGGCGACGATCTGCAGCTTGCGCGCCTCGGCCACCGACTTGAACTGCTCGTACCAGCCTTCCCCGTAAGCATCGGCGAAGCCGATGAAGCCGACGGTCTTGATCCCGCTGTTGGTCATGTGTTCGATGATCGCGGTCGACATCTGGGCATCGTTCTGCGGCGTCTTGAACACCCAGCGCTTCTTGTCGTCGACCGGCTCGACGATGCGGGCCGAGGCGGCCATCGAGATCATCGGCGTTTTCGCTTCGGCGGCGACGTCGATCATCGCCAGCGAGTTCGGGGTGATGGTCGAGCCGATGATCACGTCGACCTTGTCTTCGGTAATGAGCTTGCGGATGTTCTTGACCGCGGTGGTGGTGTCCGACGCGTCGTCGAGCACGATGTAGTTCACCTTCTCGCCGCCGATGGTGGTCGGCATCAGCGCGAAGGTGTTCTTTTCCGGAATGCCGAGCGACGCGGCGGGGCCGGTCGCCGACACGATCACGCCAACGTTGATGTCGGCCTGGGCGGCGGTGGCGGCGAATGCGAGGCCGATGGCGGCCAGCAGAGTGTTGTTCATTTTCATGGTGTCTCCTCCTCTTCGTTTATATGAGTAACCGGGCTTGAGGTACCCGGTTACCGTGCGCCGAAAATTATCACATTACTAACGCGTTTGAACATGACGAATTGTGACGCACAACACGGTCAAACCCTTTCTATGATCATCGCAATGCCCTGCCCCACGCCGATGCACATGGTGCACAGCCCGTAGCGCCCGCCGCTCGCCTCCAGCTGGCGCAGCGCGGTAAGCACCAGACGCGCGCCGGATGCCCCCAGCGGATGCCCGAGCGCAATAGCGCCACCATTGGGGTTCACGCGCGGATCGTCGTCGGCGAGGCCGAGTTGGCGGGTGACCGCGAGCCCCTGCGCGGCGAAGGCTTCGTTGAGCTCGATCACGTCCATCTGCGCGAGTTCGAGACCGGCCTGCGCCACCACCTTGCGCGAGGCCGGCGCCGGGCCGATGCCCATGATGCGCGGCTCGACCCCGGCGGTGGCCATGGCAACGATGCGCGCCCGCGGCTTCAGGCCGTGCTTCGCGGCAGCCTCGGCCGAGGCGATCAACAGTGCCACCGAGCCGTCGTTGGTGCCGGAGGCATTGCCCGCGGTGACCGAGCCATCGGGCCGCACCACGCCCTTCAGGCGGGCGAGGGCCTCGAGGGAGGTGTCGGGACGTGGGTGTTCGTCGGCGGCGACGATCAGCGGTTCGCCCTTCTTGCGCGGGATCTCGACCGGGCACAGCTCACCGTCGAAGAAGCCGCGCGCGGCCGCGGCCGCGTAGCGCTGCTGACTTCGCAGCGCGAAGGCATCCTGGTCGGCACGGCTCACGTTGAAATCGGTGGCGACGTTCTCCGCGGTTTCGGGCATCGAATCGATACCGTACTTGGCCTTCATCAGCGGATTGACGAAGCGCCAGCCGATGGTGGTGTCCTCGATCTTCGCCGAGCGCGAAAACGCGGACTCGGCCTTGCCGATGACGAAGGGCGCGCGACTCATGCTCTCGACCCCGCCCGCGATCATCAGCGCGGCCTCGCCGGCCTTGATCGCGCGCGCCGCGGTGCCCACCGCATCCATGCCGGATCCGCACAGCCGGTTGATGGTGGAGCCGGGCACGGCTATCGGCAAACCGGCAAGCAGGCCGGCCATGCGGGCGACGTCGCGGTTGTCCTCGCCGGCCTGGTTGGCACAGCCATAGTAGATGTCCTCGATCGCCGCCCAATCCAGCGCGGGATTGCGCGCGATCAGGGCCTTGATCGGCAGCGCGGCGAGGTCGTCGGTACGCACGCCGGACAAGGCGCCGGCGTAACGGCCGATCGGGGTACGGATGCCATCGCAGATATAGGCTTCGGTCACTTTCTGTTCTCCTGTTCTCGGTTCTCTGTCGTTTTCGTCTTGCCCCTCAGCGGGACATCGTCACTTGTTCCGGAGCCGCCGCGGCCAGATTGGCGCCGCCCGTGAGCAGCCCTTTCACCCCGTTGAGCAGGATCGCGGTCACCACCGGCGCCATGTCGGCGTAGGTGAAGTGGCCGTCGGCCCGCAGCCAGGTGAAGGTCCAGTTGATCATGCCGAACAGGATCATCGCCACCGGCTTGTCGAGATTGCGCGCCTTCAGGCCCGGTTCGACGCGCTCGATCGCTGCGGCGAAGGCTGCCACCACCTTGCGCTGCTTGCCCACCACGTACTCTTCCTGCGCCGCCTGCAGGAACTTCACGTCCTGCACCAGCACCACGTGCTGGCTCTGCGAATGCTGGTACTCCTCCATGAAGCGCATCACCAGTGCGGCCAGCTGCGGTTCGGGCTCCAGGTCCTGTGCTTCCACCCCGGCGACGATCGCGAGCAGCTGGTCCATGTAGCTGTCGGCGATATCGAACAGGATGTGCTCCTTGTCGCGGTAATAGTGGTACAGCAGCGGCTTCGACACCTTGCACGCCTTGGCCAGCTCGGCCATGGATGCGTTATGGAAGCCCTTGTCGGCAAACAGCCGCGCCGCCTCCTGAAGGATGGCGCCGCGCTGCAGCTCGAAGGTGGGTGACTTGCCCCTGGCCATGATCCGGTTCCGTTTTCGTGCGTATGAGTCCGCTCACCCGCACTGAATCGGGAAATCGTCCGTTAACGATCGTCGAAGCTGATGACCACCCGCTCGGTCAGCGGATGGGCCTGGCAGGTGAGCACGAAGCCTGCGTCAATATCGGGTTGCTCGAGGGTGTAGTTCTTGTCCATGCGGACCTTGCCTTCGAGGACCTTTGCGCGGCAGGTGCAGCATACCCCACCCTTGCACGAGTACGGCAGGTCCAAGCCGGCGCGCAAGCCCACGTCGAGGATGGACGGGTCTTCGGCACGGAAGTCCATCTCGCGCTTGAGCCCGTCGGCGATGATGGTGATCCGGGCCTGCGGCGCGTCGCCGGCTTCGACATGGTGCACCGGCGCGCTGTCGGGCACGCCGAAGCGTTCGAGATGAATGCGTTCCGGAGCCACCCCGGCGGCGAGCAGGCCAGCCTCGGCCTCGTCGATCATCGCCCCGGGACCGCAGATGAAGGCGGCATCGATGGTGTCGGCCGGAATCAGGGTGTCGAGGAAGCTGGCGACGCGGGCGCGGTCGAGGCGACCGTTGAACAGCGCCACGTCCTGCTCCTCGCGCGAGAACACGTGGTACAGCGTGAACCGCGTCATGTAACGGTCCTTCAGGTCCTCCAGGGCCTCGGCGAAGATCACGCTGCTCTGGCGGCGATTGCCGTAGATCAGCGTGAACCGGCTGTGCGGCTCGGCCTTGAGCGTGGTCTTGATCAGCGACAGGATCGGGGTGATCCCGCTGCCGGCGGCGAAGGCGACGTAATGCTTCGCGTTGGCCGGATCGAGCCCGGTATGGAACAGACCCTCGGGGGTCATGACCTCGAGCACGTCGCCGGCCTTGATCGCGTCGTTGGCCCAGGTCGAGAAGCGGCCGCCGCCGATCTTCTTGATCGCGACCCGCAGCTCGCCATCATCGACGCCGGCACAGATCGAGTACGAACGGCGCAACTCCTCGCCGTTCACTGCGCACTTGAGGGTCAGGTGCTGACCCTGGACGAAGCGGTAGTCCTCGGCCAGCTCGGCCGGCACCTCGAAGCGCAGGCTGACCGCATCGGCGGTTTCGTTCCGCACTTCGGCGACCTTCAGGGGGTGGAATCTCGGCGTCATTCGGTGTCTCCGGTGTCCGTTATTGGGGCGGATCAGATCGGTTTGAAATACTCAAAGGGTTCGAGGCAGCTCTTGCAGCGCCAGGTGGCCTTGCATGCGGTCGAACCGAATTCGGACAGGCGCTCGGTATCGTTGGAGCCACAGCGCGGACAGGTCAGCGTTCTCTTCACGAAGCGGATCGGCTGGGGACCGCCGACGGCCGCCTTCCCGGTGGGAGGCACGATGCCGTAGGCACGCAGCTTCTCGCGCGCCGCCTCGCCGATCCAGTCGCTGGTCCACGCCGGATCCAGCCGGGTTTCGAGGTCGACCCGGCCGGCGCCCGCGGCCTCCAGCGTGTCGCGGATCGCGAGCCCGATGACCTCGGTGGCGGGGCAGCCGGAGTAGGTCGGGGTCACCACCACGGTGATCCCGTCCTCGCGGCAGCGCAGCTCGCGGATGATGCCGAGCTCGACCACCGACACCGCCGGCACTTCGGGGTCGGGCACGGTGTCGAGCAGGGTCCAGGCCTGGGCTTCGGTCAGCATGGCACGCTTACCACTGCGCACCCGGGTAGGTACGCTGCATGTACTGCATGGTCGCCAGCAAATGGCCCATGTGCTCGGAGTGGCGGCCGAACTTGCCATAGCTCCTGAACGGCGTACGTGACGGCACCACCAGCGTGGCCTCGGCCAGCACCGGCAGCACCATCGCTTCCCACGCCGCTTCCAGTTCACCCCAGGCCGGGCCGATGGCGGCGGCGGACACCGCCTCGTCGGTCGGGTTGGCGGCGAACAGTTCGGCGGTGTAGGGCCACAGGTAGTCGAGCGCCGCCTGGGTCTTGTCGTGCGACACCGCAGTGCCGTCGCCGAGCCGGATCACCCACTCGGCCGAGTGATTCAGGTGGTAGCGCGCCTCCTTCAGGCTCTTGGCGGCGATCGCCGCGAGTTCGCGGTCGGACGACTGCACCAGCTTCTCCCACAGCAGCACCTGGAAGGCGCTGAACAGGAAGTTGCGCACCGTGCTGCGACCGAAGTCCTCGTTCGGCACTTCCATCATGGTGATGTTGCGGTAGTCGCGTTCGACGCGCAGGAAGGCGATCTGGTCTTCGTCGCGGCCGCACCCTTCGAGCCTGCCGGCGTGGGTCAGCAGCAAACGGGCCTGGCCGACGAGGTCGAGCGCGATGTTGGCGAGTGCGAGATCTTCCTCGAGCACCGGGGCGTGACCACACCACTCGGACAGGCGCTGACCGAGGATCAGGGCGTTGTCGCCGAGGCGCATCACGTATTCGATATGTTCCGCCGTGGCGGTGTTCTGTTGGCTCATGTCGGCCCCCATCACATGTGGTTAACTTCTTCGGGCAGCTGATAGAAGGTCGGGTGGCGGTAGATCTTGTCTTCGGCCGGATCGAACAGTTCGGGCTTGGCGTCGGGGTCGGACGCCACGATGTCGGCGGCCTTCACCACCCAGATCGACACGCCTTCGAGGCGGCGGGTATAGACGTCGCGCGCCATCTGCAGCGCCATCGTCGCGTCGGGGGCGTGCACGCTGCCGCAGTGCTTGTGGTCGAGGCCGTTACGGCTGCGGATGAAGACTTCCCACAGCGGCCATTCTTTACGTTCCATGTTCCTTGTCTCCTTGCCGCCGATGGCGGCGCTGATTTCACGATGGCAGGCACCGTTGCTAGCAGGTCCCTTCCCCTTCAAGGGGAAGGACAGGATGGGGATGGGTTCTTATTCAGCGCCCGCAAACCCCATCCCCACCCCAACCCTCCCCTTGAAGGGGAGGGAGAAAACGCTCTCACGCGGCCTGCTTTTCCCTTGCCGCCCGCTTCCTCGCATGTTCCAGCGCCGCTTCGCGGACCCAGGCCCCGTCGTTCCAAGCCTTGTTGCGCGCGGCCAGACGATCGACATTGCACTGACCGTGGCCGCCGACCACGCTCCAGAACTCGTCCCAGTCGATCGCGGAAAAGTCGTAGTGGCCGCGTTCGGCGTTCCACTTCAGCTCGGGGTCGGGCAGCGAGATGCCGAGCACCTCGGCCTGCTTCACCGTGGCGTCGACGAACTTCTGCCGCAGGTCGTCGTTGGAGATGCGCTTGATGCCCCAGCGCGCGGTCTCGGTGTGGATGCTGTCACGGTCGTGCGGGCCGAACATCATGATCGACGGCAGCCACCAGCGATCGACCGCGTCCTGCACCATCGCGCGCTGCTCTTCCGTGCCCTTCATCATCTGCAGCAGCAGGTCGTAGCCCTGGCGCTGGTGGAAGGACTCCTCCTTGCACACCCGGACCATGGCACGCGCATAGGGGCCGTAGCTGCACTTGCACAGCGGAATCTGGTTCATGATCGCGGCGCCGTCGACCAGCCAGCCGATCACGCCGATGTCGGCCCAGGTCAGGGTCGGGTAATTGAAGATCGAGCTGTACTTGGCCTTGCCCGACAGCAGCGCTTCGGTCAGTTCGTCGCGCGACACGCCGAGCGTTTCGGCCGCGGCATACAGGTAGAGACCGTGACCGCCCTCGTCCTGCACCTTGGCCAGCAGGATGGCCTTGCGCTTGAGGCTGGGCGCGCGGGTGATCCAGTTGCCTTCGGGCAGCATGCCGACGATCTCGGAGTGGGCGTGCTGGCTGATCTGGCGGACCAGGGTCTTGCGGTAGGCCTCGGGCATCCAGTCCTTGGCCTCGATGAAGCCGCCGCCGTCGATCCTGGCGTTGAACTCGGCCAGGTATTCGGGGTTCTCGACCTTGCGCGGGCCCTTGGCCTCGCCGTCCGGAACGCTGAGTGACTGTGTGTACATGGTGGACTCCTCGTGGGGGATACACTCGCGGCGACGCGGGATCGCCCGCCGCGGGAGGTTCGTTATTCTTTGGGGCGACGGTCGATGACGCGCTTGGCCTTGCCGACGGTGACGCGCTCGATCGAGAACGGCTCGCCGACCATCACCTTGCAGGACACGCCGATCAGGCTCTTGATCGAGTGCGTGAGCTCCTTCGCCAACGCCTCCTTCTGTTCCGGATGACGACCGACATTGGCTTCGGCGTTGACTTCCACCTTCACCGTCAGCGTGTCCATGTGGCCGTTCTTGTCCACTTCGAGCAGATACTGCGGCGCCAGTTTGGGCATCTTGCAGATCAGTTCCTCGATCTGGGTCGGGAACACGTTTACACCGCGGATGATCAGCATGTCGTCGGAACGGCCGGTGATCTTGGCCATCCGCCGCATGCTGCGCGCGGTGGGCGGCAACAGGCGGGTGAGGTCGCGGGTGCGGTAGCGGATCACCGGCATCGCTTCCTTGGACAGCGAGGTGAACACCAGTTCGCCCTCCTCGCCGTCGGCCACCACCTCGCCGGTTTCCGGGTTGATGATCTCGGGGTAGAAGTGGTCTTCCCAGATCGTCGGGCCGTCCTTGGTCTCGACGCATTCGTTGGCCACGCCGGGGCCCATGACTTCGGACAGACCGTAGATGTCCACCGCGTCGATGCCGGCGCGGGCCTCGACCGCCAGCCGCATCGCCGGGGTCCACGGTTCGGCGCCGAAGATGCCGATCTCGAGCGAGGTGCTCTTCGGATCGATGCCCTGCGCCTCCATCTCGTCGAGGATGGTCAGCATGTAGGACGGCGTCACCATGATGATCTTGGGCTTGAAGTCCTGGATGATCTGGACCTGCTTCTCGGTCTGCCCGCCCGACATCGGGATCACCGTACAGCCCAGGCGCTCGGCACCATAGTGCGCGCCCATGCCGCCGGTAAACAGCCCGTAGCCGTAGGACACATGGACCATGTCGCCGGGACGTCCGCCCGAGGCGCGGATCGAGCGCGCCACCACGTTGGCCCAGGTATCGATGTCCTTCAGGGTGTAGCCCACGACCGTGGGCTTGCCGGTGGTACCCGACGAGGCATGCACCCGCGCGACCTTCTCGATCGGCACCGCGAACATGCCGAAGGGATAGTTGTCGCGCAGGTCGTGCTTGGTGGTGAAGGGGAACTTCGCCAGATCCTCGAGGGATTTCAGGTCGTCGGGATGGACGCCCTTGTCGTCGAACTTGTTGCGGTAGTGCGGCACGTTCTCATAGGCGTGGCGCACGCTCCACTGCAGCCGCTCGAGCTGCAGCGCACGCAGCTCGTCGATGCTGGCCTTCTCGATCGGCTCGAGCTCGGGGGGCGAATAGGTGTTCACCGGCATGTCTGTCTCCTCTTTCCTCTGTATCCGCTTCAGTCTTGCTGTTCTTCAGAGCTCGATCACCGGCCGGCCCTTGATCCGGTACGACTTGCCACGCATCACCGCGATCAGCTCGCCGTTCTGATTGGTCACGGTGATGTCATAGACCCCGGTGCGCCCGGCGGCAAACACTTCCTGTGCCGCGGCGGTCAGCATGTCACCCGGGCGTCCCGGGGCCATGAAGTCCACGCTGATCCCGGACGCCACGGTCTGCTCGTTGCCGCTGTTGCAGGCATAGGCGAACGCGGTGTCGGCCAGGGTGGTGATGAAGCCACCGTGGCAGATGCGAAAGCCGTTGAGCATGTCCTCACGCACCTTCATCGTGATCGTCGACCGGCCCGGTCCGACCTCGACGAAGGCCATGGCAAGGCTGCGTGCGGCCTGGTCGCGCTCGAACATGCCGTCGCGCACCTTCTCGGCCAGCAGCTGCGGATCGTGGCCGGCGGTGAGGTCGCGGTACTGGGCTTCACTCATGGAAACTGCCTCCGTTGTAGTTCTTGCGCTGGATCAGCGGCGACACGCGATAGCGCTCCTCGCCGTAGTGGTCGTGCAGATTGGCCAGCACGCGGGCGACGAAGCCCACGCCGATCTGATCGGCCCAGGCCAGTGGCCCCTTCGGGTAGTTGGTGCCGAACCGCATCGCCAGATCGACGTCGGCTGCGCTGCCGATCCCCTGCAGCACCGCGTCGGCCGCTTCGTTGGCGAGCATCGCCACCGTGCGCAGCCCGATCAGGCCGGCGACGTCGTCGATCCGCGAAACCGCCACGCCGGTGCGCTGTAGCGTGCCGACCACCGCGTTCCAGGCGCCATGGCCGCAGCGGTCGGCACGCGCCAGTACCAGGCGCGGGGTGACCGCGTAGTCGAGGCACAGGTCGAGCAGCACCAGGGTGGCGATGCCGTCCTCGGCCGCACGCCGGGTCGCGGTGCGGCCGTCGGCCAGCATCAGGCGCGCGCCGCCGATTTCGAGCCAGCCGACCGCACCGGCGGGCGCCGCGCTGCGGCTCACCGCGACGCCGGCCGCTTCGAGGCGGGCGATGAGAGGCTCGGCCACACCGAGACTGCCCACCGCGGTGACACTGCGCTCGGCGGCGGCTGGCGCTTCGGTCTGCGCATCGGGCCTGACCGCCCCGGCGGCATAGTCGTAAAAACCGCGACCGCTCTTGCGCCCGAGCCGCCCGGCCAGCACCAGGTCGTGCTGGATCAGGCTGGGGGTGAAGCGCTTGTCACCGAAATAGGCGTCGAACACCGAGCGCGTCACCGCAGCGTTCACGTCGTGGCCGATCAGGTCCATCAGTTCGAACGGCCCCATCGGAAAGCCACAGGCTTCGCGCAGCGCGGCGTCGATGGTGGCCGGTTCGGCCGCCTGCTCGTTCGCCACCCGCAAGGCTTCGGCGTAGAACGGCCGGGCGACGCGGTTGACGATGAAGCCGGGGGTGGATTTCGCATGCACCGCGACCTTGCCCCAAGCTCTGGCAGTGTCGTACAGCGTGGCCGCGATCGCCGGATCGGTGGCGAGGCCGGACACGATCTCGACCAGCTTCATCCGCGGCGCGGGATTGAAGAAGTGCAGACCGGCCAGGCGCTCGGGACGCGCCAGCGGCGCCGCCATCGCGGTGATCGACAGCGAGGAGGTGTTCGACGCGAGGATCGCTTCGGCGCCGAGCAGGCGCTCGAGCTGCAGGAAAAGCTGCTGCTTGATTTCGAGCTTCTCGACGATGGCCTCGATCGCCAGCCCCGCATCGGCAGCGTTCGTCAGGTCGGTGATCGCAGTCAGGCGCGCCATGGTCGCCTCGCGCTCGGCCGCGCTCAGCTTGCCTTTCGACACCAGGAAGTCGAGGTCTTTCGCGATGCCGGCAAGGCCCCGGTCGATCGCTTCCGCCTGGGTGTCATACAGATACACCGGATGGCCCACCAGCGCCGCAACGTGGGCGATACCCGCGCCCATTGCGCCGGCACCGATCACCAAGACCCTGACCTTCTTGTCGAGCGCCACGACTCAGTTCCCCTTGAACTGCGGCGCGCGCTTTTCCATGAAGGCGGCGACGCCCTCGCGGTAGTCGTTGGACCGTCCGCACTCGCGCATCATGTCGCGCTCGAGCCCGAGCTGGGTATCGAAATCGTTGGTGGAACTAGCCCAGATCGCCTTCTTGGTCTGGGCAAAGCCGAAGGTCGGGCCCTTGGCCATCTGCGCCGCGAGCGCCTGCACCGTGGGCAGCAGGGCCTCGTCGTCCACGCACTTCCAGATCAGCCCCCAGGCTTCGGCCTGCTCCGCCGACACCTTGTCGCCGAGCAGCGCCAGACCCATCGCACGCGCCGGACCGAGCAGGCGCGGCAGAATCCAGGTGCCACCGGTATCGGGGATCAGGCCGAGCTTGCAAAAGGCCTGGATGAAACTCGCCGAGCGTGCCGCGAACACCATGTCGCAGGCCAGCGCGAGGTTGGCCCCGGCGCCGGCAGCCACGCCATTGACCGCGCAGATCACCGGAAGATCGAGATTGCGCAACGTGGTGACCAGCGGTTTGTAGTTCTTCTCCACCGAAGCGCCCAGGTCCGGCGCTTCGCCACCGGCGGCCACCGAACGGTCGGACAGATCCTGCCCGGCACAGAAGCCACGCCCGGCACCGGTGATCACCAGCACCCGCACCGACCCGTCGGCGCGACCGGCCTTGACCTGCGCCAGCGCGGCACGCACTTCGCCGTGCATCTGGTCATTGAAACTGTTCAGGCGGTCGGGGCGGTTCAGGGTCAGCGTGGCGACGCCCGCATCGACTTCAAAACGGATGGTTTCGCTGGATCCGGCTGCTGCACTCATCGTGTCTCCTCCTTGTATTCAGCACCGTGCTGAGGCACGCTGCATCCTTGTTCGGGGCCGGGTCGATCGCTGCTCTTCGTTGTTTGACCGACCGGTCAATCAATAGTAATCTTGATCCAGATCAAAAGACAAGCATTTTTCACTTGATCTTTTTCTGCTCCACGGCACCACCAGAATTCACCGGTCGGCACCCCTGCCAGACCCGACCAATCAGGAGACAAGGCATGACCCACCCGCTATTCGAGAAGCACAAAGCCACCCTGGACGCCGCCATTGCCGCCATTCACGGGCGCGGCTACTGGACACCCTACGCCGAAATGCCGAGCCCCCGCGTTTACGGCGAAACCGCCGCCGACGACGGAAAGGCCGCCTTCGAAGCCTGCCTCGGCAAGGACTTCGTCCTCGACCAACCGGGCCAAACCGGCTGGGCCGCCACCGAACGCTCGCCCTACGGCATCGACCTGAACGTGCGCTACCCGGTGTGCGATCCCGAGGTCCTGGTCGCCGGCGCGCAGGCCGCGATGGACGGCTGGCGCAGGGCTGGCGCGGCAGCCCGCGTGGGCGTCTGCCTCGAGATCCTCGATCGCCTGAACAAGCGCAGCTTCGAGATCGCCCACGCGGTGATGATGACCACCGGCCAGGGCTGGATGATGGCCTTTCAGGCCGGCGGCCCGCACGCTCAGGACCGCGGCCTCGAAGCCGTCGCCTACGCCTGGGACGAGATGAGCCGGGTGCCGGCCGAGACCCTCTGGGAAAAGCCGCAGGGCAAGAACCCGCCGCTGAAGATGAAGAAGCACTACGAGATCGTCGGCCGCGGCGTCGGCCTGGTGGTCGGCTGCGGCACCTTCCCGACCTGGAACACCTACCCCGGCCTGTTCGCCACCCTCGCCACCGGCAACCCGGTGATCGTCAAGGCTCACAGCAACGCGATCCTGCCCGCCGCGATGACGGTGAAGATCGCGCGCGAAGTGCTGGCCGAAGCAGGCCTCGACCCCAACCTGGTGAGCCTCGCGGTGGTCGACAAGCGCGCCGCCACCCAGGCGCTGGCCACCCACCCGGCGGTGAAGTCGATCGACTTCACCGGCAGCAACGTGTTCGGCCAGTGGCTGATCGACAACGCGAAGCAGGCTCAGGTCTATGCCGAGCTTGCCGGCGTGAACAACGTCGTCATCGAATCCACCGCCAGCTACAAGGCGATGCTGCGCAACCTCGCCTTCACCCTGTGCCTGTACTCGGGCCAGATGTGCACCACCACCCAGGCCATCCTGGTGCCGGCCGACGGCATCGATACCGACCAGGGCCACAAGAGCTTCGATGAAGTCGCCGCCGACCTCGGCATCGCGATCGACAAGTTCCTGGCCGACCCGGCGGTGGCCACCGCGGTGCTCGGCGCGATCCAGTCCGATGCCACCCTGCAGCGCATCGCCGAAGCAGGTGAATACGGCAAGGTCGTGCTCGCCTCGAAGAAGATCGAGCACGCCGACTTCCCCCAGGCCGAAGTCCGTACCCCGATGCTGCTGACCTGCGACGCCGCCGACGAGAAGAGTTATATGGAAGAGCGTTTCGGTCCGATCGCCTTCGTGGTCAAGGTCGCCGACGGCGCCGCCGCGGTCGCGCTGTCCGAGCGCATTGTCAAGGAACATGGCGCGCTGACCGTCGGCCTGTACTCGAGCAAGCCGGAAGTCATCGACGCGATGACCGACGCCACCCTGCGCGCCGGCGTGGCGCTGTCGATCAACCTCACCGGCGGCGTGTTCGTAAACCAGTCGGCGGCCTTCTCCGACTACCACGGCGTGGGCATGAACCCGGCAGCCAACGCGAGCTACTCCGACAGCGCCTTCGTCGCCAACCGCTTCCGCGTGGTGCAGCGGCGCTATCACGTGGAGTAAAGCGGTCGGAGGCCCGCGGGTTTTCGTGGGGCCGCTCAGTCGGCTACAGGGCTAATGCCTGGTGCGGGTGCCCGCGTCACCTCCTGCGGCGGACTGAAGTCCGCCCTACGGCGGCTGTGCCGGGAACAGGTGCCTGGCCCGGATAGCAGCGCCTATGGCAACCGCCCGTTTCCGAAACACCTCGCCACCTTCACCGCGACGGGTCGGGGGCGGGGTGGCGGCAACTTCTGTCGTGCCGAGCGGAGGGCGTTCGCGGGGGAAACAAGGCGATGCATGTCTGAGGGAGCATCGCGACCGAGTTTGCATCGCCGCCCCCGCGGACGTCCGCAGCGAGGGCAGCCGAAGGCCACGACAGCAGGCGCCGCCAACCCGCCCCCGACCCGTCGCAGGCACGGGCCATTGAGAACCAGCGGTCTGAACAGACACAGCATCATGGAACTCGCAGAAAGGGCGGCCGACTGAAGTCCGCCCTACGATCCGCCCTTGAGCCCCCGCAACATCCAGGCGCCGTCGAAACGGCAACAATAGCCACACGAGGAGACACCCCATGCCCTGTTACGAAATCGACGGACTCAAGCCCGTCATCCACCCCACCGCCTACGTTCACCCCGATGCCGTGCTGATCGGCGACGTCATCGTCGGCGCACGTTGCTATGTCGCCCCGCTCGCCTCGCTACGCGGCGACTTCGGCCGCATCGTGCTCGAGGAAGGCAGCAACATCCAGGACACCTGCGTGATGCATGGTTTTCCCGGCGCCGACACGGTGATCGAGGTCGATGGCCACGTCGGTCACGGCGCGGTGCTGCACGGCTGCCGCGTCGGCCGCAACGCCCTGATCGGCATGAACGCCGTGATCATGGACAACGCCACCATCGGCGAATCGACCATCGTCGCCGCCTGCGCCTTCATCAAGGCCGGCATGGAGATCCCGCCGCGCAAGCTCGTCGCCGGCATGCCCGCCAGGATCGTGCGCGATCTCTCCGAGCAGGAAATCAACTGGAAAATCGACGGCACCCGCTGCTATCAGGACCTCACCGTGCGCAGCCTCGCCACTCTCAGACCATGCGCGCCGCTCACCGAGATGGAGGCCGGACGTCAGCGCTTCGCGTTTCCGGGCGTGGTGCCGCTGGTCGACGCCAAAAAGGCGAGCTGAACGCAGACACGGTGCGCATGTCGGTGTAGAGCCGGTCTGCGCCAGTGTGCGATCTGCACTGGCTGCGGCCCGGTCTTAGGGATAGGCTGAACTCTGTCACCGTCCACCGCCACTGCATTGAGCATCCCGATGAGTACTGCCTCCACCGTTTCGAACCCGAGCCATCTGCCGGATACAGGGAACCTGTTCGCCGACTGCCCGCGCAGCGGCCCGACCGAGAGCTTTCTCCCGCTGCTGCAGTCGGACACCACCTGCATCGAACGCATCGTCTCGCACGGCCACGCCAGCCCGCCCGGCTTCTGGTACGACCAGCCCGACGACGAATGGGTGATGCTGGTCAGCGGGGCGGCGGAACTCGCCTTCGACGACGGTCGGAAGATGATCATGCGTCCCGGCGACTGGGTGACGATTCCGGCCCGCTGTCGGCACCGGGTCGAGTCGACCGGTCCGGAAACCGTGTGGCTTGCCGTCCACATCCGTCGCCTGCCCGGCAACGTGTCATGCGCATGAGCTGAAAACTGCATTAGAGTCCGGGCTTTTGGTCACCGGAGTCTGCTGATGCGTGTCCCACCCCTTGGTCACTGGCTGATTGCTGCCGCCCTCGCCACCGCCCCGTTGCTCGCCACCACCACGGCCCATGCCGAAGCGCCCCAGGTCAAGACCCAGGCACCCGGTTTCTACCGCATGATGGTGGGTCAGTTCGAAGTCACCGCACTGTACGACGGCTACGTCGACCTCGACCCCAAGCTGCTGAAGAACGCGAGCCAGCGCGACATCCAGCGTCTGCTGGCGCGACACTTCGCCACCGGGCCGACGATGCAGACCGCGGTCAACGTCTACCTGATCAACACCGGCTCCAAGCTGGTCTTGATCGACACCGGCGCGGCCAAGGCCTTCGGCCCTGCGCTCGGCTTCGTGCCCGATCACCTGCGCGCCGCCGGCTATGATCCGGCGAAAGTCGACATGGTGTTGCTGACCCACCTGCACGGCGATCACGTCAACGGCCTGCTCAATGCCGACGGCAAGACCGCCTTCCCCAATGCCAGCGTGCATGTAGCCAAAGCCGATGCCGACTTCTGGCTGCCGGCCGAAGCCCTGGCCCAGGCAGACGAAGCCTCCCGCCCCTTCTTCCAGATGGCGCAGGCCGCGCTCGCCCCTTACCAGTCCGCCGGCCGCTTTTCCACCTTCACCGACGGTGCCGAACTGATTCCCGGCTTCAGGGTAAGCGCTGCACCGGGCCACACGCCCGGGCACAGCGCCTTCATGATCGAATCCGCCGGCCAGCAGTTGCTGGTGTGGGGCGACATCATCCACAACGCGGCGGTCCAGTTCGAAAAGCCCGAAGTCGCAATCGAGTTCGACATTGACCGCAAACTGGCCGTCGCCACCCGCCAGAAGCTACTCAACCGCGCAGTGAAGGACAAACTGCTGGTCGCCGGGATGCATCTGCCTTTCCCCGGCATCGGCCACGTCCGGCGTGAGGGCAAGCGCAGCTACGAGTGGATTCCGATCGAATACGGACCGATCCGCTGAATTCCGCCCTGCCGGCCCGCCCCCGATGCGCCGGGGGCGGTGGCCGGCCGATCAGGCCGACAGCTCGCCCAGAGACAGGTTCCAGCGGCTCAGCGCGTGGCGCAGCAGCGTTTGCTCGGGCGCCGTGATGCGGCCATCCGCCTTCGACAACACCAGCATCGCCCGGCACACCAGGGACTGCAGGGCCGGATCGGTCACCCGGTCGAGCATCTGCTCCACCTGTTCGAGATCGAGGACCCGCACCGCCTCGCTGCTCGCGCCACGCATCAGCAGCGCGCGACAACGATCGATGACCGCCTGAATCAGCACGTCCCGTGGCACCCCGATCAATTCGGCAATGTTGTGCCGGTCGAGCGCGGCGAGCTCGCGGTTGGCGAGCTCGCCGTCGGCGATCAGGATAAGGGCAACGAGCGTTGCAGCGGTTTGGCGTTGTGCGCTCAGGGGAATGCTCATGGATGACAGACTCCGTTGAAAAGTGGAGCTGTGACAGCAATGTAGTGCTCGTGGTTGCACCCTAGCGGACGAATCTGCGGGTTGACGGCGCAACGCTGGTTCTACCGTATAATCCGCAGCCGGATTCATCAGCACGTCCGATGTCATTTTCCGCCCGGCGTCGACGAGTGCACAGCAGATACTGGCCACCGCCGCTAAGCTTCGGCCTGCCCTACCTCCTGCTTCCGACTTGCCATGCCCGTATCAGCCCCTGTTCTGCTTGTCCGCGTCCAAGCCCGGCGCCTCGTCGCGCTGGTGACCCTGCTCGCGGTCACCGCGTGCACCACCGTGCCCCAGCGCCCGCTCGAACTGGTCCCCGGCGACTATCGCTTTGCGCGCGAGCATGGGCGCTGGCTGATCGAACAGGAAATGGCCGACAACAAGGTCACCGGCCTGTCCATTGCGCTGGTCGACGACCAGCAGCTGGTGTGGGCGGAAGGCTTCGGTTTCGAGGACGTGGCGCGCGGTGTTCCCGCGAGCGCACAGACACCCTACCGTCTCGGCTCGATCGCCAAGGTGTTCACCGCGACCGCCGCGATGCAGCTTGCCGACCAGGGCCTGATCGATATCGATCGCCCGCTGACCGACGCCCTGCCCTCGTTCTCGGTACGCACGCGCTTCGCGAGCACGGCGCCGGTCACCCCGCGCAACATCATGGACCACCACTCCGGGCTGCCCGCCAACTACCTCAACGGCATGCTGACCGTCGCCGCGCCGGCGCCGTTCACCGATCTGGTCGAAGCGGTGCGCAACGAATACGTCGCCTACCCGCCGGAGTTCATCTTCGCCTATTCGAATCTGGCGGTAACCCTGCTCGGGGCGGCGATCGAGCATACCGTCGGGGTGCCGTTCTCGGAACATCTGACACGCGCGCTACTGACCCCGCTGGGGATGGACAAGACCAGGTTCGAAGCCCGCCCGGCGCTCAAGGTCTATAACCGGCACGAGGAAATCGCGCCCCTCGCGCTGCGCGACCTGCCTTCGGGCGGGCTGATCTCCAACGTCGATGACATGAGCCGCTTCATGCGCTGGGTCTTTGCCGACGGTCGCGCAGGCGGACGGCAGTTGCTGCGCGCGGATAGCCTTGCCGAGATGCTGCGCCCGCAGAACGAGCATGTGCCGCTCGACATGGGCTTTCGCGTCGGACTCGGGTGGTTGCTGTCGGGCATCGAGATCCGCGACGCCGGCACCGTCGCCAGTCACGGCGGCACCCTGCTCGATTCGCACAGCATGATGGTGATCCTGCCCGACCATAAGCTCGGCGTGATCGTTGCGTCGAACTCCGCGACCTCCCAGGGCGTGGTCAAGACGGTGGCCACCGAAGTGCTCAAGCTCGCGCTCGAGGTCAAGACCGGTATCCGTCAGCCGGACATGGCGCCCGGGGCGAACATCGACGTGGCGCTGCCCCAGACCCAGCTCGAGGGCTATTCCGCCTGGTACGACTCGATGGTCGGGCTGGTCAAGGTGCGCCCCGGCAGCAACGCGCTCGACGCCACGGTGATGGGCCACACCCTGCAGCTCAGGCCGCGCGCCGCGGGCCAGTTCGGCCTGCGCTACAAGCTGTTCGGCCTGATCCCGGTACAGGTCAGCGCCTTCGACGGCATCCGCGTATCGATGGCCCAGGTGGCCGAACGCAACGTGCTGATCGGCCATTTCGGCGAAGACACCATGCTCGTCGGCGAGCGGCTGACGCCGTCGCCGGTGCCGGGCAGGCTGCTCGAGTATGTCGGTGACTACGAGATCGCGGGCAAGGCGCTCGGCATTGCGCCGGACCGTCTCACCCTGCGCCTGGAAGACGGCATGCTGGTGGGCGAATGCAGCTTTTCGCAACTTCCGGGTTTCGTGTTGCGCATCGGCCTGACCCCGATCTCGGAGACCGAGATGCTGGTGTCCGGACTCGGGACCGGCAAGGGCGAAACCATCGTGGCTGCCGGCACGGACGAGGACAGGGTGCTGCTGTTCTCGGGTCTCGAGCTGCGCCAGAAGACCAACTGAGCAGCCACGAGCGTGAAGCGCGTCCTCGTCGTCCACTACTCGCAGAGCGGCCAGTTGTCCGCCATCGTCAGCGCCATGACCCGCCCGCTGACGGAAGCCGGCATCCGGCTCGAGGTGGAAACCCTGCGCCCGCAACGGGCGTTTCCGTTTCCGTGGCCCTTCTTCCGCTTCCTCGATGTGTTTCCGGAATCGGTGCGGCTCGACCCCCGCCCCAACCAGCCGTTGAGCATCGCCCCGGATGCGAGCTTCGATCTGGTGATCCTTGCCTGGCAGGTCTGGTACCTGTCGCCGTCGCAACCGGTCACCGCCTTCCTGCAAAGCGCCGAAGGCAGGCGCCTGCTCGCCGGCACCCCGGTGGTGAGCGTGGTCGCCTGCCGCAACATGTGGATGACCGCCTACGACAAGCTCGCCGATCTGGTGCGCACCGCCGGCGGCCATCTCACCGACCATGTCGCGTTCACCGACAATGCCCACCCGCTGGCGACCTTCATCACCACCCCGCGCTGGATGTTCACCGGCCGCCGCGACCGCTGCTTCGGCCTGCCTGCGGCGGGAGTGACGGCAGACGAAACCGCCGCCGCCGCCCGCTTCGGCCATGCCCTGGTCGCCGCCCTCGCGCGCGACGAGGAGCGCAACGGGGCACCGATGCTGACCGGGCTGCGCGCGGTCAGGGTGAATCCGCGCCTGGTCATCAGTGAGCGTGCCGGACAACGCGCCTTTCGCGCATGGTCGGGCTTCGTGCGCCTGTTCGGCACCGCCGGGCAACGGCGCCGGGTGCCGGCGCTCGCGCTGTTCGCGGTCTACCTCGTGGCCCTGATTATTACAGTGGTACCCTTGAGCCTTGTGCTCCAGCGCACCCTCGCCCCCCTGCTCCGGCGTCGCCTCGAAACCCTGCGTGTGCGCTACGAGCAGCCATCGGGCGCGGGCGATACGCGCATGACCGACCATGACCGAACCCCGTAACGTATTCATTACCGCCACTGCCACCTGCCTGCCCAATGCCCCGGTCGGCAACGAGGCTATCGAGGACGTGCTCGGCCGCATCGGCGGGCGGCCGTCGCGCGCGCGGCGGATCGTGCTGCGCAACAACGGCATCGAGCAACGGCACTATGCCATCGACCCGACCACCGGCGAGGCCACCCACAGCAATGCCAGCCTCACCGCCGAGGCCGTTCGCGGGCTGGCCGGCGACGGTTTCGCGCTCGACCGGATCGAATGCCTCGCCACCGGTACCTCGCTCCCCGACCAGCTGATGCCCAACCACGGCGTGATGGTGCATGGCGAACTCGGCAATCCGGCATGCGAAGTCGTATCCACGGCCGGGATCTGCCTGGCCGGTCTGACCGCCCTGAAATACGCCTGGCTGTCGGTGCTCGCCGGCGACCGCCGCAATGCGGTCGCCACCGGCTCCGACCTGGCGTCGGCGATCATGCGCGCGAGCAATTTCGCAGCAGAGAGCGAAGCGCGCATCGCCACCCTGGAAGCCCGTCCCGAGATCGCGTTCGAGAAGGACTTCCTGCGCTGGATGCTGTCCGACGGCGCGGGCGCCTTCCTGCTCGAAGCGGTGCCCCGCAGCAGTGGCCGTTCGCTGCGCATCGACTGGATCGAACTGTCGTCCCAGGCCCACACCCAGCCGGCGTGCATGTATGCCGGCGGCGAAATGGATCAGCACGGCCGGCTGCAGGGGTGGACCCGACACGCGCCACAAGCCTGGGGCGAACAGTCGATCTTCGCCATCAAGCAGGACGTGCGCCTGCTCAACGACACCGTGGTGGCGAGCACGCTCGAGGCCCCGCTGCGGGCACTGATCGCGCGGCGCCGGCTGCGTGCCGACGCCATCGACTGGTTCCTGCCCCACATGTCCTCGCACTACTTCCGGCAGCCGATCGCCGACTGCCTCGCCGGCCTCGGCCTGCCGATCCCGGCCGCGCGCTGGTTCACCAATCTGACGACCAAGGGCAACACCGGCGCCGCGTCGATCTACATCATGATCGACGAGTTGCTCGCCAGCGGCCGCCTGCGCAGCGGCGAACGCATGCTCTGCTTCGTCCCCGAAAGCGGCCGCTTCTCCAGCGGCTTCATGCACCTGACCGTGGTCTGACGATGGACGCCAACGAAGTCCCGCAAGAAGGCAATGCCACCCTCGGCGGCCACCGCAAGGCGATGTATGCGCGCGGCGCCGACGGCCGCATCGGCATCGTGCCCTCGCGCGGCTGGGAAGCCGAGGAAATCGTGACCCTGCAGGCGGTGGAAGAACTCGAGCGGCTGGCCGCCGACGCGCGCAGCCGCGTCGAAGCGGGCACGGCTTCGGCGCTCGAATACCATATGTACAAAGCGCGCATGGACCTCACCCTGCTGGCGCAGGTCAGCGGCATCTGGGCCTGGCGCGTGCGGCGCCACCTGCGCCCGGCAGTGTTCGCCCGCCTGCGCCCGGCGCTGCTCGCGCGCTATGCCGACGCGCTGGGCATCGCCGTCGACCAACTCAAGCGGGTGGATTGAATGCAGCACAGCGGAACGCCCTTCCATCACCAGCACGCCTCGCATTGCGAGAGCGGCGTAATGTCGGCCATCGTGCGCCACTACGGCCTGCCGCTGTCCGAACCGATGGCACTCGGGCTGGCGTCGGCGCTGTCCTTCGCCTACCTGCCCTTCATCAAGCTCGGCGGCCTGCCGCTGGTGGCTTACCGCATGCCGCCGCGCGCCATCATCCGCGGCTTGCAGAAGCCGCTGGGGCTGAGCATGCGCACCGAGACGTTCCGCACCGTGGCCAAGGGCAAGGCGCGGCTCGATGCGCTGCTCGACGCCGGCAAGGTGGTCGGCCTGCAGACCTCGGTGTTCTGGCTGCCCTATTTCCCCGAGAACCTGCGTTTTCACTTCAACGCCCACAACGTGCTCGCCTACGGCCGCGACGGCGCCAGGGGTGACTACCTGCTGTCGGACCCGGTGTTCGAGGAGCCGGTGCGCTGCGCTGCCGCCGACCTCGCCCGCGCCCGCTTCGCCCGCGGCGTGCTTGCACCCAAGGGTCTGCTCTACTACCCCGCCAACCGCCCCACCGAGCCCGACTGGCACAAGGTCATCCCGGCCGCGATCCGCAAGACCGTGCGCATCATGCTGCGCGCCCCGGTGCCCCTGATCGGCGTGCGCGGCATCGAGCGCGTGGCACGCGCGGTCGAGCGTCTGCCGGCCGGCGACAAGGTGGCGCAGTCCAGGCTGTTCGTCGGCCACCTGGTGCGGATGCAGGAAGAGATCGGCACCGGCGGCGGCGGCTTCCGCTACATGTACGCGTCCTTTCTCGAAGAGGCGGGCGGACGTTGCGGCCGTCCGGCACTGGGCGAACTCGCCGCCGAACTGGTCGAGATCGGCGACGGCTGGCGCGAGTTCGCACTTGCCGCGGCGCGCATGATCCGCGACCGCGATCCCTTCGACGCCGCACGCCTCGCAGGACTGCTGCGCGGCCAGGCCGGACGCGAGCAGGACTTCTTCGGCAGGCTCGAGGGCGCGATCCGCTGACGCCACGATGATCGTCGTCCACGACCTCGTCCATCGCTACCATCCCGACCCGCCGCCGGCCCTGGCCGGCGTCAGCCTGCAGATCGAACGCGGCAGCCTGTTCGGTCTGCTCGGCCCCAACGGTGCCGGCAAGACCACGCTGATTTCACTGCTCGCCGGCCTGCTCGCGGCGCAGCACGGGTGGATCACGATCGACGGCCAGTCGCTGGCCGATTTCCGCAAACTACAGCCCAATGCCATCGCCCTGGTGCCGCAGGACTACGCCTTCTACCCCATGCTCACGGTGGCCGAAAACCTCGCCTTCTTCGCCGGGGTGCAGGGCCTGGACCGCCGTCTTCAGGCCGAACGCAGCGCCGCGGCAATCCGCTTCGCCCGCCTCGAAGGGGTCGCCAGGCAACTCGCCGGCGAACTCTCCGGAGGTTTGCGCCGGCGCCTGAACCTCGCCATCGGCCTGCTCGGCGATCCCGCCGTACTGCTCCTCGACGAGCCCACCGTCGGCGTCGACCCGCAGTCGCGCCATTTCCTGCTCGAAGCCATCCGCGGTCTGCGCGAGGCGGGCAAGACGGTGATCTACACCAGCCACTACATGGAAGAGGTCGAGGCCCTGTGCGACCGCATCGCGATCATCGACCATGGCACCGTGCTGGTGGAAGGCCGCCTCGCCGACGTGCTCAGGGACGAGGCGCCAGCGCTCACGCTGCGCCTGGGCCAGCCCCTGCCCGCCACGCTCGCCACCGCATGGGCAGGCCGCTACGCGGGTTACGACAACGCCAACGGCACCGTGCGCCTGCACCCGTTCGCCGCGGACGGACTCTCCGCCGTGCTCGCCGAACTCGCGGCCGCCGACTGCGCGCCGCTCGGCCTGGCGCTGGGCGCACAGAACCTGGAACAGGTATTCATGCGTCTGACCCAGCGCTCGCTGCGCGACTGAAAGTCCGCCGTGGCCGCAACGGCGACCAGTCGGAAGACCGCACGCTCTGTGCGCGACCGAACCGAAACGACCTCTCGTTGAAGACCACAATGGCGGGAACCTGAGCCGCCCATCCGCTATCCACCCCAAGTACGAAGCCGGATGCGCCCGCCTTTTTCCCCGACTCCAAAGGAACGCTCATGATGCTCAATCTGTCCATAGGCCCCCTCGTCGCCCTGATCGCAGGGATTCTTATTCTGGTCGTTCCCCGACTGCTGAACTACATCGTCGCCATCTATCTGATCATCATCGGACTGATCGGGATTTTCGGTACCGGCAATCTGCGTCTGTAGCAGTCGCAAGCATCGCGTCGCCTGTTGCCGGTGCAGGAGGGCAGCGCGGGCACACCGGCGACAGACAAGAACGCCTCCCTGATGTACGCTGGAGCCCCCGGCGTACGGCATCCCGTGCACCGGGCATTGCTCCCGACCAGCCCTGCAGGATGACCGCCCCCATGGATCTGCCCGCCCACCAACTCACGATGACCGTACTGATGACGCCCGACATGGCGAACTTCTCGGGCAAGGTGCACGGCGGCGCCGTCCTCCGCTTGCTGGACCAGGTCGCCTATGCGTGCGCGAGCCGCTATGCGGCACGCTACGTGGTGACCCTGTCCGTAGACCAGGTGATGTTCCGCCAGCCGATCATGGTCGGCGAGCTCGTCACCTTCCTCGCCAGCGTCAATTACACCGGCAAGTCGTCGATGGAAGTCGGAATCAAGGTCGTGGCGGAGAACATCCGCACCCAGGAAATCCGCCACGCCAACAGCTGCTTCTTCACCATGGTGGCCGTGGACGACGACGGCAAGCCGGTCGCGGTGCCGCAGCTGCGCCCGTTCAGCCCCAAGGAAAAGAAACGCTTCGAAGCCGCCGCGGCGCGCAAGGCCCTGCGTCTGGAGCTCGAGCGGCGATTTGCCGAAACCCATGGCCAGGACGCAAAGGACTGAGTTCCGCAGGTTGAAGCGGATCCACGCCACCATCTCGTTCGAAGGGCCCATTTGAACACCCTGATCCGGCTCGCCGCACTGTGGCGCAAGGAAACCCTCGCCCTGGTGCGCGATCGCCACGGGCTGGCGGCGCTGTTCCTGATGCCGGCCATCTTCATCCTGGTGATGTCGCTCGCACTGCGCGACGCCTTCGTCCCCGGCCTCCCTGCCGACCTCGGCTACGCGATCGTCGATCTCGACCGCAGCGAGGCCTCGCAGGCGCTCGAACAACAACTCGCCGCCGTCGACCTGCTGCGTGAGTTCGGCACACTGGAAAACGAGACGCTTGCGCGCAAGGCGGTCGCCAGCGGGCGCATCGCCTTCGTGCTGGTGATTCCCGCAGGCTTCGCGGCGCAACTGGCGACCACCGCGCCCGACCCCGCCGGCACCGGCGCGACGCTGCGCATGCTGACCGACCCCACGGTGCCGCTCGCCGTGCGCAACGGTTTCCGCCAACAGGTCGAGGCCGAGCTGACGCGACTGCAGCTCACCGGCCTGCTCGCGCGCATCGGCCGCACGCTGATGATTCCGGAGCTGCGCGAGCTGGCGTCGAACGCACCGCCGCCACAGGTTCTGACCGAAGCGGTCAGGGGCAAGGCCATCGACGGCGGCAATGATGCCCCTCCGACACTGCCCTCGTCGGTGCAGCAGAACGTGCCCGCCTGGCTGATCTTCTCGATGTTCTTCGTGGTGGTGCCGATCTCGGCGGTGTTCATCGCCGAACGCCAGCACGGCACGCTGCAGCGCCTGGCCACGCAACAGGTCTCCTTCGGTCTGATCCTGGCCGGCAAGCTGCTGCCCTTCTTCGTCGTCAACCAGGTCCAGGCGGTGGTCATGGTGCTGGTCGGCCAGCATCTGGTGCCACTGGCCGGTGGCGAGGCCCTGGTGCTGCCGGCATCGGCGGCCTCCCTGTTCGCGCTGTGGCTGGTGGCCGCCGCGGTGAGCCTGGCCGCGGTGGCGTGGGCCCTGCTGATCGCCAGCATGGCGCGCACCGCGGAGCAGGCCACCGTGATCGGCGGGGTCGGCAACATTCTGATGGGGGCGATCGGCGGCATCATGGTGCCCAGGTTCGTGATGCCGGCGACGATGCAGCCGCTGACCCAGGTCTCGCCGATGGCCTGGGCGCTGGATGGCTTCCACCGCGTGATGCTGCGCGATGGGATCGCCGTCGACATCCTGCCCCCGGCCGCGGCGCTGGTATCCTTCGCCCTCGCGGCGCTGGCCGTCGCCATCCTGCTAAACCGCCGCGCACTGCGCACCGCCCGCTGACAAGCCACGATGAACGACCTGAAACTTGCGCTCAAGACCCTGATCGTCGACTCCTGCGACAAGGACTGCGACCCGGCCGCGATCACCGACGACGAGATCCTGTTCGGCCCCGAGGCGGCGCTGGCGCTCGATTCGCTCGACGCGCTGCAGGTCTCGATGGCGCTGCAGAAAAACTACGGCCTGCGCCTGACCGACAGCAAGGAAACCCGGCGCATCCTGTCCAGCGTCGCCAACCTGGCGACGCACCTCGAGTCCTTCCTCGCCGCCCGCGCATGACGCGGGCGGTCCGCATCGCCGCCGTCGGCCACTGTTCGGCGCTCGGCCCGACGCTGAGCGAGGCCGCCGCGACCTGGCGCGCGGGCCGATCACGCCCGGCTGGCGAGCGCACGGTGCTCGGACAAAGCTGGCCGTGGTTCGCCATGGCGCTCGCCGCCGACGACCGCGAAGCACGCGCCCGCGACGCGATCGGTCGCGTCGGTGCGGCGCTCGCGGCCGCCCTTCCGGCAGCCGAGTGGGCAGCAACGCCGCTGTTCTTGGCCTCCTCCTCGCTGCAGATGGGGGTACTGGAAGCGGCCGTGCGTACCCACGAAAGCGTCGCCCTGCCCGCGGATGCGGCCGCCTTTGCGCAGCAGGTGGCCGACTGGCTGGGCATTGCCGCCACGCCATGGACGTTTTCCACCACCTGCACCTCCGCCCTGGCCGCGGTCGACGCCGCGGCGACGCTGATCCGCAGCGGCGCGATCGAACGCGCCGTCGTGCTCGGCATCGAGCTCGCCAACGACACCACGGTGGCGGGCTTCGCCGGCCTCGGCCTGCTCGCGACTGCCCCCGGTGCAGCCGGACTGGTACTCGGCGAAGCCGTGGCCGGCGTGCTGCTGACCGCCACTCCGGGTCCGGGCTGGCACATTGCCGCCTGCCGCCTCGGCATCGACGGCCACTCGCCGACCGGCCCGTCCCCGGACGGCAGCGTGATCGCGACGGTGATCCGGTCGGCACTGGCCGACGCCGGCCTGCAGCCGGCCGCCATCGACCTGCTCAAACCCCATGCCGGCGGGCTCGACGCCACCGCCGCGGCCGAGGCCTGCGCGCTCGAAGCCGTGTTCGGTGCCGCGCTGCCGCCACGGACCGATTTCAAGGCTGGGCTCGGCCACACCCTGGGCGCCAGCGGTCTCGCCGAACTCGGCCTGCTGCTGGCGACCGCGGACGACACCCCGGCCGCCCCGCGCCATGCACTGCTTAATCTGATCGGCTTCGGCGGCAGCATCGCCGCCGTGGTCGTCAGTCGCGCCCCCTCCACCGGCAGCACCACGCAGCGCGCGCCCGGGAGTGTTATCGAAACCGCGCACATCGAGCTCGAACTCGACGGCACCGAACTGACCTGCCGCGCCCGCACCGCACTCGGCGCCCCCGTCCGCCGCGCCGGCACCCTGGCCGAACTCTGTCTCGCCGGGGTCGACGCCTGCATCGAAGCCGGTCCAGGCGACCGCGCCCCGGCGTGCTCCACCGCAGTGCTGTTCGCCTCGCGCAGCGGCCCGCGCGCCGCCTTCCACCGCGTGCTCGAGGATCTCTGCCTGCGCAACGAGGATCCGATGCCGTTCGACTTTCTCGCCACCCAGGCCATGCTCGCCGCCCTGCCACTGCACAAACGCCTGCCCGACCTGGCAACGGCCAGCTACCTGCCGCTGACCGGCGACGGCGAACTGCAGTGGCAACGGATGACCGCCCTCGCCCGCGCCTGGCTGGCGAGCGGCCGCCACGACCGGGTGCTGCTCGGCATGGTCGAACCGGGCCGCGACCTTCACCGCTGCGAGTGGCGCAGCCTGTCCACCTGAGTGTGTCCACCTCGGCGCGCGATCGCCCTCGCCGCGCCGCTCGGTCGGCCGCAGGCGCCCGCATCGCCACCAGCGGCGGACTGAAGTCCGCCCTGCGACACTCGCTCCTGCCGTGCGGCAAGGTGGTTTGCGCTTGCCGTAGGGTCGGCTTCAGCCGACCACACCCGGCCGGCGAGGCACACCTCGCCGAACCTCGCAATCGGCATCGACACCCCGCATGCACAACATGCCGATGTATCCCCGGACCTGCTTCCACCGCGGGACAATGAAGCCCTTACCGGCAGCACGGAAATGCCGCACAATCGCGGCAAAACAGCCTCACCCACAAGAAGCTTCGTCGCCAACCTGCAGAGAGGTCCCGACCATGCGTGTAACCCTCGTTCATCCCGCCGGGTTCAACTTTGTCCCCGGACAGCCCGATTTCACCGTCCTGGCCAACCGCATGGCGCCGATCGGCATCCTGCAGCTGGCCTCGTGGCTGGAGAAGCACGGCCACCCGACCCAGCTGCACGACTGCATGGGGCCTTACGCGCCCCCCTCGCTGGAGGCCAACGCGGAGCAGGTCATCGCCACCAAGCCCGAACTGGTCGGCTTTTCCGCCACCACCTCGGGCTTCATGGACGCGGTGGACATGGCCGCGTACATCAAGCTCAAGCTGCCCCACGTCAAGATCTTCATCGGCAACGTGCATGCGTCGTCGGTCGGCGCGCCGCTGCTCGACCACTTTCCCGAGATCGACTACCTGTGCATCGGCGAGGGCGAGGGCGCCATCCTCGATGTCGCCAACGGCCTGGCCGACAAGGACGTGGCCAACATCATCTATCGCGACGGCGGCGGCCATGCGGTGATCAACGAGCGCCGCGCGCGCATCCTCGACCTCGACGAGCTGCCCTTCCCCGCCTACGAGAAGCTCGCCGGCTTCCCCCACGGCTACCACTTGCCGCTGTTCTCCTACGAGAAGCGCTGGGGCGCGACCATGATCACCTCGCGCGGTTGCCCCTACACCTGTTCGTTCTGCGACCGCACGGTGTACGAGCGCCTGTACAAGTACAACTCGCCGCAGTATGTGCATGACCACATCCGCCACCTGCGCGACACCTTCGGCGTGCATCACATCAACATCTACGACGACCTGTTCACTGCGCACAAGAAGCGCATTCACGAACTGTGCGAGTTGCTGATCGCCAAGCCGCTGGGGGTGGATTTCAACTGCGCGATCCGCACCGGCCACACCTCGGACGAGATGCTCGCGCTGTTGAAACGCGCCGGCGCGCTGATGGTGTCGATGGGGATCGAGTCGGCCGACCCGGGCATGATGGAGCGGCACAAAACCGGGGTGACGCTGGACGCGGTGAGGAAGACCGTCGAGCAGATCCACGCTGCCGGGCTGCGCGCCAAGGGCCTGTTCATCTTCGGTCTGCCCGGCGAGACTCCGGAGACGCTGAAGGCCACCAGCGACTTCATCCTCGACCTCGACCTCGACGAGATGAACATGACCAAGTTCAGCCCGATGTACGGTGCGCCGATCTGGGACGAATGCGTGTCGGGCAAGGAGGGCGAGTTCGAGGAAGACTGGCGGCTGATGAACTGCCTGAACTTCGTGTTCAAACCCAGCGGTTTCGAATCGCGCGAGCAGATGGACGCGCTCTACAACTGGCACGTACGCCGCTACTACGACAGCAAGGCCTACCGCCGCCGCTTCGGCAAGAAGCTGTGGCAGCACCGCTGGAGCCTGTGGCACCTGCTGCGAAACCTGCCGCGCGTGGTCCAGGCCGCACGCTATTTCAGTGCCAACAAGGCCCAGATCGAGGCCGCCGCGCAAACCTTTGCCCCGCATCCGCGCCAGCCGAAGGGGCTGACCCCCTTCCTCAGCCCGGAACTGCAGGCCGACGCGATTGCGGCGATGTCGCCGGTCAAGGTGTCGCGCAAGCCGAAGCTGCAGCCCCCACCCGCGGCCGGCAGGACGATAGAGATCGTGCAGGCGGCCTCGGCGGTCTGAGACGACAGCACCGCGCGAACGAACTGAAACAACCGGTAATAGAGGTAAATGTCCTGTTCCTGAGCACGCAAAACAGCGAAAATTCACCATCGGCGGATGACGGCAGTTAACATTCCGCCTTTACGCCCGGGACCGGCCTGCTGTTTTGATTCGCACAGGCCGGTTCGTGGACCGATTGTTTCCGTGATGTGTACCCAAGATGACCGAAGCCACCCCCTCCTCCGCCGATGCTGCGCTGCTGCATGAAGTCGCGGAGTTGATCGTTTCCGCACTGAATCTCGAGACGCCGGCTGGCGAAATCGAACCGGACGCGCCGCTGTATGGCGAAGGCCTCGGGCTCGATTCGATCGATATCCTGGAGGTCGCACTGGTGGTCTCCAAACGCTTCGGCTTCTCGCTGCGCGCCGACAACGAGGACAACCTCAAGATCTTTTCTTCGCTGCGCAGCCTGTCCGACTACATCGCCGCCAACCGGGTGACGTGATGATGCGGCCCGTGCGCCTCGGCCGCGTCCTGCTGCTGGCCGTCGCGTTTGGCGCCTATCTGCTGCTCGCTCACCTGACCACCGCACCGAACGAACCCAGCACGTTCGGCGCACTGGTTGCGGTCGTGCCCTACATGACGATCGCACTCGGCATGGCCGTCCGCGAACGCCGCCGTGGGTGGCCGTTGCTGTTGTGGGCGGGTATTGCCGGACTGTTGTGGCTGGGCTGGCCGCTGGTCGAGTCGCGCTTCGAGTGGGTCTATTTCATCCAGCACTTCGGCATGTTCTCGCTGCTCGCCATCGGCTTTGGCCGCACCCTCGTTGCCGGCGCAGAGCCGATGATCACCCGTTTCGCCCGCGTCATCCACGGTGACCGCCTCGCACCGCCACTGGTGCGCTACACCCGCGGCGCCACCCTGGCATGGACGATTTTCTTCGTGGCGGTGGCGGTCTCATCGGTCGCCCTGTTCTTTGGCGGCCCGATGGACGTCTGGTCGCTGCTGGTCAATGTGCTGACGCCGATCCTGGTCGGGACGATGTTCGTCATCGAATTCGCCGTCCGTCTGGTACTGCTGCCGCCGTCGCTGCGCGCCGGCCTCGTCGACTCGGTGCGCGCCTTCCTCCATGTCTCGCGCGACGCGACGCCGCCCGCTGCCTGACCGCTTTCCGACCTTGCACCCCGTGTCCCGTCTGCCGCTCGTTTCCCATACCGACCCCGATGCCGTCATCGCCCGCCGCCACGGCGAGGCGATCAGCCTGCGCCGCTTCCTCGCCGATATCGAACGGGTCGGGGCCATGCTGCCGGCCACCGGCCATGTCCTCAACGTGTGCACCGATCGCTATCACTTCGCGGTCGGTCTCGCCGCCAGCATGGTATCGGGCAGGGTCAGCCTGCTGCCCTCGACCTACACCCCCGACACTCTGCGCCATCTTGCCGCCTTCGCCCCCGATTGCCAGGTACTGACCGACGGCGACAGCACCCGGTTTTCGCTGCCTGCGGTGGCCTTTCCCGCGCTGTGCCGGGCCGACGAGCTCCCCGCCGCGATGCCACCGGTGCCCCGACTCGATCCCGCGCAACTGGTGGCCTGGGTGTTTACCTCCGGCTCCACCGGCGCCCCGGTTCCGCACCGCAAGACCTGGGGCCGTCTGGTGACCAACGTGTGCGCGGAGGGCATCGCGCTCGGGCTCGACCACACGCGGCCGGCCACGCTGGTCGGCACCGTGCCGCCGCAACACATGTACGGCTTCGAATCCACCGTGCTGGTGGCGTGGCAAAGCGGCGTGGCATTCGACGCCGGACGCCCATTCTATCCGGCCGACATCGCCGCCACCCTGGCACGCACGCCGGCACCGGCGGCCCTGATCACCACCCCCTTCCACCTGCGTACGTTGTTCGACGAAGGTGTCGCGCTGAGCCCGGTGGAACTGGTCGTGTCGGCGACCGCACCACTCCCGACGGAACTCGCGCGCGAAGCCGAGGCACGCCTGGGCGCCCCGCTGCTGGAGATCTACGGCAGTACCGAAACCGGCCAGATTGCCACCCGGCGGAGCGCCCTCACCACCGAATGGACGCTGTTTCCCGGCATCCGGCTCGACACGCGTGATGGGCAGACGTGGGCCGACGGCGGCCACATCGAGGTCGCGGTGCCGATGTCGGACGTGATCGAGCAGGTCGACGCACGACGCTTCCTGCTCAAGGGGCGCCACGCCGACCTGATCAACATCGCCGGCAAGCGCACCTCACTCGGCCACCTCAACCAGCAACTGCTCGGCATCCCCGGAGTGCGCGACGGCGGCTTTCACCTGCCCGACGGCGAACGCGACGGCCACGTCACCCGGTTGGTCGCCTTCGTCGTCGCCCCCGGCCTCACCGAGGTCGAACTTCGCGCCGCCCTGCGCGAGCGCATCGACACCGCCTTCATGCCGCGCCCGCTGATCTTCCTCGACGCGCTGCCACGCAACGCCACCGGCAAGCTGCCGCGCGAAACCTGCGAGGCGCTGCTGCAGGCCCATTTCGCGCACAAGGCGGCCGACGCCGGAGGGACGGGCAGGTGAGCGCCGGCCGTTGCGCGCTGGAGGTCGCCGCCGACCACCCGGCATTCGCCGGCCATTTCCCGGGCCGCCCCATCGTTCCCGGCGTGGTTCTGGTCGACGCCGCCGCGCGCGCAATTGCCGCAGCGTTCGGCCTCGACCACCCGTGCTGGCAGCTCGGCAGCGTCAAGTTCATGCGCGCGGCCGGCCCCGGCGAGCCCCTGTGGCTGAGCTGGAAGACGCCCACCGCCAGCGGCGCGATCGCCTTCAGCATCGACACCGCCGGCCAGCCGGTGGCCAGCGGCACGCTCACGCCGCGCCCGTCGCTCCGCCAGGGCGCTGCATGAGCGTGCGGTCGACGCCGGAACGGCACGCCAGCCGCCCGTCGGCGGCCGAATGGGCGCGCCGTCCCGAACGCAGCAACATGGCCATGCTGCGCCTGATGGGCTGGGTTTCGCTGCGCCTCGGACGACCGGCCGGGCGTCTGATACTGCACCTGGTCGCGGCCTACTTTCTGGTGTTCTCACCGGCCGCGCGACGCGCGTCGCGCGCCTATCTGTCGCGCGCCCTGGGACGTCCGGTGCGGCTCGCCGATGGCTACCGCCATGTGTTCAGTTTCGCCGCCACCATCCACGACCGCGTTTACCTGTACAAGGACCGCTTCGACCTGTTCGACATCCGCGTCGAAGGTGGCGAACTGATCCACGACCAACTGGCCGGCGGACGCGGCGCGCTGTTGTTCGGCGCACATATCGGCAGCTTCGAGGCGATCCGCGCCGTCGGCCGGACCCAGCCGAAGATGGACATCGTGCTCGCGATGTACGAGGACAATGCGCGCAAGATCAACGCCATGCTCGCGGCGCTCAATCCCGCCGCCCGCCCCGAAGTGATCGCGCTCGGCCGACTCGACGCGATGCTCAAGGTCCATGCCCGGCTGGCCGAGGGCGCAATCGTCGGCGTGCTCGCCGACCGCAGCCTGGGCAACGAGCCCCGGCTGCCGGTACCCCTGCTCGGCAGCCCGGCCGCGCTGCCGGTCGGTCCCTTCCGCATGGCCGCGATGCTCGGCGCCCGGATCATCTTCATGGCCGGTCTCTATCTCGGCGACAACCGCTATACCATCCGCTTCGAGCCGATCGCCGATTTCAGCAGGGTGCGGCGCGATCAGCGCGAAGCCGCCATCCGTGCCGCGATGCAGGCCTATGCGGCGGCGCTCGAGCGCTGCTGCCGCGAGGCCCCGTCGAACTGGTTCAACTTCTTCGATTTCTGGAACGATTTCGGCTCGAACGGAGACACATCCAAATCATGACCGGCCGCTGCCTGCTCCTGCTGGTTGCGCTCCTCACCGGATCCGCCCACGCCGCGGGCTGGGATCTCGCCCAGCTGATGCGGACCCTGGCCGGCAATGCCGGCGGCACGGTGCGCTTCGTCGAAACCCGCTACCTCGCCATCCTCGACCAGCCACTGACGGCCACCGGCGAACTGGTCTATATCGCCCCGGCACGGCTCGAACGCCACACCGAGACACCGCTGCGCGAATCCATGGTGCTCGATGGCGACACCCTCACCCTCAGTCGCGAAGGCAAGACCCATACGCTGCGCCTGCGCGATTACCCCGAAGCCGCCGCCTTGATCGACAGCATCCGCGCCACCCTGGCAGGCGATCGCGCCGCGCTCGAGCGCACCTATGCACTGTCGCTGGCCGGCACTGCCGCGCAGTGGACGCTCGACCTGCTGCCCTCGGATCAGGCGGTGGCCAAGGTAGTGCTGCGCATCCGGGTCAGTGGCAGCCAGGGCGAGGTGCGCGGCGTCGAGATCTTCCAGACCGACGGCGACCGTTCGGTGATGCGCATCGAGCCGCCCCGCCGATGATGGCGCGACGACGCCTTATCGCCTTCGCCCTGTGGCTGGTCATGGTCGGCGTCCTTGCCGCCATCGTCAGCCGCGCCAGCTTCACCGCCGACATGTCGGTGTTCTTGCCCCGCAGCCCGACCCCCGAGCAGCAGTTGCTGGTCGACCAGCTGCGCGACGGCATGGTGTCGCGCCTGACCCTGATCGGACTGTCCGGCGGCAGCGCGGCCGACCGCGCACAGGTCTCGCGCCGCGTCGCCGCGCGCCTGCGCGCGGACACCCGCTTCGCCGCGGTCAACAATGGCGAGCCGGTTCATCTCGATGCCGACCGGCGTTGGCTGTTCGACAACCGTTACGCGCTGAGCCCGGGGGTGAACGCCGAGCGCTTCAGCATGGACGGCTTGCGGAGCGCCCTGCAGGACACCCTGAACCTGCTCGCCTCCCCTGCCGGACTGCTCGCCAAACCGCTGGTCACCCGCGACCCCACCGGGGAGCTGATCACCCTGCTGAACGGGCTCGAAACCGCTGCACAGCCGGGGCTCGACGGCGACGTGTGGGTGTCGCGCGACGGCCAGACCGCGCTCCTGCTGGCCCTTACCCGGGCCTCCGGCGCCGACATCGACGCCCAGGAAACGGCGATGAACGCGATCCGCAGCGCCTTCGACGAGGCCCGCGCCGACCTCCCCGGGGGCCCCCGTCTCGCGCTCGGCATGACCGGCCCGGGCGTGTTCTCGGTACAGTCGCGGGACACCATCAAGTCCGAAGTCACCCGCATTGCCGCCATCGGCAGCGTACTCATCATCAGTCTGCTGCTGATCATCTACCGCTCGCTGCCGGTCCTCCTGCTCGGGCTGCTGCCGGTGGTGACCGGCGCCCTGGCCGGCATCACCGCCGTGAGCCTCGGGTTCGGCGTGGTGCACGGGCTCACCCTCGGTTTCGGCACGACGCTGATCGGCGAGGCGGTCGACTATTCGATCTATCTGTTCGTGCAGCGCGGTCGCGGCAAGGACGGAGCCGATGCTGGTCTCGAGACGTTCTGGCCGACGATCCGTCTCGGCCTGCTGACCTCGGCCTGCGGTTTCGTCGCGCTGCTGGCTTCGGGCTTTCCCGGCCTCGCGCAGTTGGGGCTGTATTCGCTCGCCGGCCTCGTCACCGCCGCACTGGTGACCCGCTTCCTGCTGCCGTCGATGCTGCCGGCCGATTTCAGGCTGCGTGACGTGACCCCGCTCGGGCGCCGCCTCGGCCGCCTGGTCGCGGCGTCCACCCGCCTGCGCTGGCTGGTGATCACGCTGGCGCTCAGCAGTCTGGCGCTGATCACGATCCAGCGCCACGCGATCTGGAACAGCGAACTGCTCGCGCTGAGCCCGGTGTCTGCTGCCGACCAGGCACTCGACATGCGCCTGCGCAGCGAGCTCGGCGCCCCCGACGTGCGCTACCTGATCGTGGTCGACGGCGCCGATACCGAGGCCGCACTGCAGTCCGCCGAAGCTCTCGCGCCTGCGCTCGACCGCTTGCAGGCGGCCGGCCACATCGCCGGCTGGGACAGTCCTGCCCGCTATCTGCCCAGCCGGGCCACCCAGCAGACACGGCTCGCCAGCCTGCCGGCGCGTGAAGCGCTCGCCAGCCGATTGCAGGATGCGAGCGCCGGTTTGCCGCTGAGCGCCCGCCGGCTCGTCCCCTTCCTCGACGACGTCGATGCCGCACGCCGGCGCCCCGCGCTCACCCGGGCGTCGATGGAGGGCACCTCGCTCGCCCTCGCAGTCGATGCGATGCTGCTCGAAACGGCCCACGGCGTCCGCGCCCTGCTGCCCCTGCGCGCGCCCTTCGACGGCCGTCAGGCCCACCTGATCGACGCCGGCGCAGTCCGCGCCGCACTTGCCGCCGCACCGCCGCCCGCCGGCGACGAGCCCCCCCTGTTCCTAGACCTCAAACACGAATCCGACGCGCTGTATGGTGGCTATCTGAGCGAGGCGATCCAGCTCTCGCTCGGCGGCGTTCTCGCCATCCTCGTGCTGCTGCTGGTATTTCTGCGCCGGCCGATGCGGGTGGTGCGCATCGCGCTGCCGCTGGCCGCGGCCATCCTGGTCGTGGTCGCGGCCCTGACCCTGGCCGGCAAGCAATTGATCCTGCTCCATCTGGTCGGATTGCTGCTGATCGTTGCGGTCGGCTCGAACTATGCCCTGTTCTTCGACCAGGGCGAAAACGACTCCGCCCCGCCCACCCCGCTGACGCTGGCCTCGCTGCTGTTCGCCAACCTCACCACGGTCGCCGGATTCGGCCTGCTGGCCTTTTCCGAGGTCCCGGTGTTGCAGGCGATCGGCATCACCGTCGGCCCCGGCGCGGTGCTCGCGCTGGTGTTCGCGGCCATGCTCAGCCGCCGCGCCCGGCTTCCCCAGCCTGCGCGCTGAACCGCCGCACGGCCGCCCTCCCGCCCATGGCACTCAACACCCTTGCCCTGCACGCGACCCCCGGCGCGATCGCGCCCGAGGTGCTGGTGCTGCTCGCCGGCGCCTACGACAAACCGGACGATTTCCTCGCGGCCGGGTTCGACACCGCGCTGCAGGCAAGCGGCCGGGCCGTCGATCTGATCCTGGTCGAAAGCGATCTCGCCGCCGTGTGCGACGGCAGCCTCAGTGCGCGCCTCGAGGACGAAATCCTCGCCGGTGCACGCAGCGCCGGTTACCAGCGCATTCTGACCGGCGGCATCTCGATCGGCGGCATCTCTGCATTGATGCACGCCGACCGTCATCCCGGGGGCAGCGACGGTCTGGTCCTGATCGCGCCCTACCCGGGCAACCGCAGCATCACCCGCGTGATCGAGCAGGCCGGCGGACTTGCCGCCTGGCTGGCGGACGGCGATTACGCAGCCAATGACGAACGTAGTGGCTGGCGTGCGCTGCAGCGCTGCGGCCGGCGGCGGACCCCGCCGGTGTGGCTAGGCTACGGTCGCGACGATCGCTTTGCCGGTGCGCACGCGATGATGGCGGCCGTGCTCGACGAGGCCGTCGTCATCGACGGCGGACACGACTGGCCGACCTGGCTGCGCCTGTGGCAGCGCTATCTGGACTGCAGCAGATCGCAGGAGTAAGTCTCCTCCCGGGTACAATCGCGCCATCATGAAGACGCCGCCCATCGGCCGCCCGTGGCGGCCCTCCCCCCTGATCGCCGCCGCCTCGGTCATCCACCCGGGTGCGCTCGCCGCCTGGCTGGTGTGGCCGCAGAGCTGGCCATGGGGCCTGGCCGCGATCCTCGCCAGCCATGTCGCGCTCACCGCAGCGGGGCTGTGGCCGCGCAGCCGGCTGCTCGGGCCCAATCTCACCCGGCTGCCGTCAGCCGCCACCATACGCCGGGAAGTCGCCCTCACCATCGACGACGGCCCGGAGCCGGCGGTGACCCCGGCCGTGCTCGATCTGCTCGATCGCTACCACGCGCGCGCGAGCTTCTTCTGCATCGGCGAACGGGCCGCTGCGCACCCCGCGCTGGTCGCCGAGATCGTGCGCCGCGGGCACACCGTGGAGAACCACTCGCACGGTCATCGCCACCATTTTTCGCTGTTCGGTCCGACCCGCATCCGCCGCGACCTCGAGCAGGCGCAGACCGTACTTGGCGCGCTGGCCGGCAGTACGCCGCATTTTTTTCGTGCCCCCGCCGGCCTGCGCAACCCCTTCCTCGAACCGGAGCTGGCCCGCCTCGGGCTGCACCTGGCAAGCTGGACGCGACGCGGCTTCGACACCCGCGAGGGCAACCCGGACAAGGTGCTCGCCCGCCTCACCGGCAAGCTCGCCGCCGGCGACATCCTGCTGCTCCACGACGGCCATGCCGCGCGCAGTCCGGACGGCCGACCGGTGATCCTCGATGTCCTGCCCGCGCTGCTCGACGCGCTCCGCGCCGCCGGCCTCCAACCCGTCACCCTTCGCCAAGCGCTGCAATGAATTCGTCCTTCCGCAAGCGGCTGCTCGATGCCGCCACCGTTCCTTATCGCCGGGCCGGGCATTTCGCCTGGCACTTCGCCCGCGGCAAACTCGGCCGCGACCCGGTATTCTTCAGCCTGCTCGCCGACGGCGCCTTCCCGCCCACGGCGCGGATCGTCGATCTTGGCTGCGGCCAGGGTCTGCTGTCGAACTGGCTCACCGCCGCCGCCCGGCTGCACGAGGCCGGCGACTGGCCGCCGGAGTGGCCGCCCGCTCCGCGGCTCGAGGCCTATCGCGGCATCGAACTGATGCCGAAGGACGTCGATCGCGCCCGCCCGGCGTTGCCGCCCGGCGCCATGGTCGAACAGGGCGACATCCGTGATGCCGCGCTGGGCGCAGTGAACGTCGTGGTCATCCTCGATTCGCTGCACTACATCGAACCTGCCGCGCAGGACGTCGTGCTCCTGCGCGCACGCGACGCGCTCGCCCCCGATGGCACCCTGATCATGCGCGTCGGCGACGCCGCCGCCGGCCTGCCCTTCGTGCTGTGCAACTGGGTCGACCGCATGGTGACCGCGGTGCGCGGCCACCGCCTCGGCACGCTCCATTGCCGGCCGGCGGCGGAATGGCAGCGCGCGCTCGAGCAACTGGGCTTTCGCGTCAGGCCGCAGGCGATGGATGCCGGCACGCCATTCGCCAACACCCTGCTGCTGGCGCGGTTAAACGCGTGAGTCCGGGCCAGTTTGTTAGAATCCGTTCATATTCCTTCGGATCGGTGCGTTGAACCCCCTGCTCATATCCTGCTACACCGCGACCAGCTGCATCGGCACCGGGCTGACCGCCACCCGCGCGGCACTCGCCGACTGCCGCAGCGGGTTGCGCCGTTGCGATTTCGAAACCGTCGCCCTCGACACCTGGATCGGACGGGTACCCGAGCTGGAGGACGTCGTGCTGTCGCCGGCACTCATCGATTATGACTGCCGCAACAACCGTCTGGCCTTGCTCGGCCTGATGCAGGACGGCTTCATCGATGCGGCGATCGATGCTGTGCACCGTTACGGCGCGCAACGGGTCGCGGTACTCCTCGGCACCAGTACTTCGGGCATCCTCGAAACCGAACTGGCCTATCGCCATCGCGATCCGGCCAGTGGCGCATTGCCGGCGGACTTCCACTATCGCGGCAGCCACAACATTTTCTCGGTCGCCGAGTTCGTGCGCCATGCGATCGGGGCGAGCGGGCCAGCCTGGGTCATTTCGACCGCCTGCTCCTCGAGCGCCAAAGTTTTTGCCAGTGCGGCCCGCCTGCTCGAAACCGGCCTGATCGACGCGGCCATCGTCGGCGGCGTCGATTCGCTGTGCCTGACCACCTTGTACGGCTTCAACTCCCTCGAACTGGTCGCGCCCGAGCCCTGCCGGCCGTACGATCCGGAGCGCAGCGGCATCTCGATCGGCGAAGCGGCAGCCTTTGCCCTGCTCGAACGGCCGCCGGCCGCGATCCCGGACGCTGCGATCCTGCTCGCGGGCTACGGCGAATCCAGCGATGCCCATCACATGTCCTCCCCTCATCCGCAGGGGCTGGGCGCGCGGATGGCAATGGAACAGGCCCTCGCCGGCGCCGGCTTGAGCCCGGCGCAGATCGACTACATCAACCTGCACGGCACCGGCACGCGCGGCAACGACAGCGCCGAGGGCCTCGCGGTCAAGACCTTGTTCGGCCACTCCCCCGCATCGAGCTCGACCAAGGGTGCCACCGGCCACGCCCTGGGCGCCGCCGGCGGACTGGAGGCGGTGTTCTGTGCGCTGGCCCTGAACGACGGCCTGATTCCCGGCAGCGCGGGCACCCGAACCCTGGATCCGGCCATCGACATCGATTATCGCATCCGGTCGCAACGCGCCCCGCTGCGCCACGTGCTGTCGAATTCGCTCGGCTTTGGCGGCACCAATTGCAGCCTCGTATTCGCGCGATCCGGTCACGGAGTGGCGCCATGACGACCAGCCGTATCCCGCTGTCGGCCGCGATCCGCGCGGTCGGATTGATCGGTCCCGGCTTCGACGACTGGCCGGCCGCCCGTGCCGTGCTGGCCGGCGACACCCCGTGGACGCCGGCAGCCACCCGCATCCCCAGCCCCAGCCTGCTGCCGCCGGCCGAACGGCGCCGCGTCGGCGCGGTGGTCAAACTCGCCGTCAGCGTCGGCCTGCAGGCGGTAGACGCCGCCGGCGCAGAGGTCGGACAACTGGCGACGGTGTTCGCGTCCGCCGGGGGCGACGGAGCCAACTGCCATGCGATCTGCGAGGCCCTGGCCGGCGCCGACCGGCTGATCTCGCCAACCCGCTTCCACAATTCGGTCAATAACGCCGCATCCGGCTACTGGGGCATCGCCAGCGGGGCGATGGCGACCTCGACCATCATCTCGGCCTATGACGGCAGTTTCGCCGCCGGCCTGATCGAAGCCCTGGCCCTCACCCACAGCCTGCAGCAGCCGGTGCTGCTGGTGGTATACGACCATCCCTACCCCGAGCCGCTGGCCGCCACCCGCAAACTGTACGACGCCTTCGGCGTGGCCCTGCTGCTCGACCCGCACACCACTGCCAGCGCGCGCGTGCACCTCGAGGGCCTCACCGTGGCGGCCTCCGACCCCCTGGCCGATGCCGCGCTCGACACCGTGCGGCGCGGGATTCCCACCGCCCGCAGCCTGCCCCTGCTCACGCTGCTGGCCCAGGGCCGCAGCGGCCGGGTGGTGCTCGACTACCTCGACGACGCCCGACTGGCAGTGGAACTGCGCCAGTGAGGCCGGCGCTGCCCGACCGCGCCTGGATTGCCGCACACATTCCGCACCAGGGCAGCATGTGTTTGCTCGATGCGGTCGAGTCGTGGGATGCGGAGCACATCCGGTGCACCACCCTGAGCCACCGCAGCGCCGACCATCCCTTGCGTGCCGGCGGCCGGCTCGGCGCACTGAACGGCATCGAGTACGCGGCCCAGGCGATGGCGGTGCACGGCGCGCTGCTCGCCGGCGACGGCGCCCCGACCGCCCCCGGGTTTCTCGGCAGCGCGCGCAGTGTCGAATGCCTGGTCGAGCGCCTCGACGACATCGTCGAGCCGCTGACGATTGCCGCCGAACGCCTTTCGGCCGACGAACGCACCCTGCTCTACGCGTTCACCATCGCCGCCGGCGAACGCCCGCTGGTGCGCGGACGGGCCGCGGTGGTACTCGCAGGCACGCCCCCTCCTCCCTGATCCAGGACCATTCATCATGACCCTACGCGCCCTCGTCAGTGGTGGCAGCGGCGGCATCGGCCGCGCCATCTGCCACCGCCTTGCCGCCGACGGCTACGCCGTGCTGGTACACGCCAACCGCCGGCTCGACGCCGCCGAAGAAGTGGCCGCATCGATCCGCGCCGCAGGCGGCGCCGCCGCGGCGATCGCCTTCGACCTCACCGATGCCGGTGCAACCGCGACCGCGGTCGACGCCATCCTCCCCGACGGCCCGGTCCAGGTCCTGGTGAACAACGCCGGGATCCACGACGACGCCGTGTTCCCGGGCATGTCGGCACAGCAATGGCACGGCGTGATCGACGTCAGCCTCAACGGCTTCTTCAACCTGACCCAGCCGCTGACCCTGCCGATGATCCGCACCCGCTGGGGCCGGATCATCAACATCACCTCGGTCGCCGCGCTGGCCGGCAACCGCGGGCAGGTCAATTACGCCGCGGCCAAGGGCGCGCTGCACGCGGCCACCAAATCGCTCGCGCTCGAACTGGCCAGCCGCGGTATCACCGTCAATGCGGTGGCGCCGGGCATCATCGGCACCGCCATGAGCGAGGGCAGTTTCGACGCCGAGGCGATCGCTCGCCTGGTGCCGATGAAGCGCGCCGGACGCGCCGAGGAGGTGGCCGACCTGGTCGGCTTCCTCGCCTCGAGGGAGGCGGCCTATATCACCGGCCAGGTGATCTCGATCAACGGCGGCATGCGGTGAGCGCACGATGAGCACGGCGGTGCAATCGCTGACCGCAGCCAGCGTGCACCAGACCGAAGCGCTGCTGTTCTTCACCCTGCTGCAACTGGCGCTGATCGTCCTCGCCGCGCGCGCCGGGGGCGAGCTCGCGCTCCGGCTGGGGCAATCGTCGGCAGTCGGCGAGATTGTCACCGGCATCGTGCTCGGCCCCTCGCTGTTCGGCTGGCTGGCGCCGGAGCTGTTCGACCTGGTGTTTCGCAGTGCCCCGTCGGAGCCGATGCAGATCCTGTCGCAGATCGGACTGTTGCTGCTGATGTTCCAGATCGGGCTGGAGTTCGACTTCGGCCACCTGAGCGAACGCAAACACCGCAACACCGTGGTGTGGGTGGCCGGTGCGGGACTCCTGCTGCCCTTCGTGCTGGGGTTCGGCTTTGGCTGGCTGGCCACGCCGCTGCTGCCCGCGGGGGTGGACCGGCTGAGCTCGGGGCTGTTCATCGCCACCGCGTTTTCGATCACCGCCCTGCCCATCCTCGGCCGCATCATGATCGAGTTCCAGCTCACCCGCACCGCACTCGGCGTGATCGCGATCAGCGCCGCGGCGATCAACGACGTGGTCGGCTGGATGCTGCTCGCGCTGGTCTCCACGCTGGCCGTGTCGCAGCTCGATCCGCTCGCCTTCCTGAGCAAAGTCGCCCTGGTGCTGGTCTTCTTCGTGTTCAGCTGGGTGGTGGTGCGCCCGCTGGCCAAGGGGCTTGTGCGGCGCGCCCGGCCGGGCCGCGGACGCCTGCCGCCCAATCTGCTGGGGATCATCCTGGCACTGATCTTCGGCGCCGGCATGACCACCTACCAGCTGGGTATCTTTGCGATCTTCGGCGGCTTCCTGATGGGGGTGATCCTGCACGACGAGCACGGCCTGCGCGACGCCTGGAACACCCGCGTCGGCCACTTCGTCACCGTGTTCTTCCTGCCGATCTTCTTCACCTACACCGGCCTGCGCACCGACATCGGCAGTCTCGACAGCCTTGCCGACTGGGGCTGGTGCGCGCTGGTGGTCGCACTCGCCACCATCGGCAAGTTCGGCGGCTCCTACCTCGCCGCCCGGCGCTGCGGCCTCGGCCATCACGAGGCGGGCATCCTCGGCGTGATGATGAACACCCGCGCGCTGATGGAACTGGTGGTGATCAACGTCGGCTACGATCTCGGCGTGATCTCGCAGCAGGTGTTCACCATGCTGGTGATCATGGCCATCTTCAGCACCGTGGTGACCACCCCCAGCCTGCGCCGGTGGCTGCCGAAAATCGGCCATCCGCTGCCGTCGGCGGTGCGGGAGTGAGGGTCGAAATGACGAGTCGCCCGAGCAATGCGCCACAGCGCCGTGGCGCATTGTCGTGCTACCGTGATCGCCCCCAACGCCACCATCCGGACCCTGTCTTCGACCATGAATCTGAAGCCGCGCTTCCTGATTCTCACCGCCGCCCTGATCCTGCTCGCCTCGACCGCGGCGTGGTTCGCCTTCCAGCGCATTGCCGAAGGCATCATCGAACAATGGGGCGTACGCCTGGCCGAAACCCAGGTGCGCTACGACAGCGCACGGCTGCTGCAGCCGCTGAGCCGCGAGATCGCGCTGTCGAAGCAGATGGCCAACTCGCAGGTGATCCGGCGCTGGGCGCTGAAACCCGATGACCCTGCGCGCGAACGCGAGGCAATCGCCGAGATGGAGAGCTTCCGGCGCAACTTCCAGGACGGCAGCTATTTCGTTGCGCTCAAGGATTCGGGCGCCTACTACCACAACAATTCGAAGGACGAGTTCGCCGGACGCCCGCTGCGTTACCACCTGAAAGCGGACAATCCGGCCGATAACTGGTTCTACCAGATCATCCGCCAGGGCCGCGACTTCCATCTCAACGTAAACCCCGACGTGGAGTTGGGCGTCACCAAGCTGTGGATCGACGTGCTGATCCGCGACGGCGACCGGATCCTCGGCGTGGTCGGCACCGGCCTCGAGCTCGACCGCTTCATCCGCGACGTGGTCCGCGTCGCCCAGCCCGGCATCACCACGCTGTTCGTGGACCACAACGGTGCCATCCAGCTGTACCGCGATCCGCGCTACATCGATTTCGCCAGCATCGTCAAACGCGAAGGCGAGAAGAACACCATCGACCGCTTGCTGGACAAGGACGTCGACCGCGAACACCTGCGCGCGGCGATGGCGGAACTGGCGGGCGACGCACGCGGCGCCACCGGCGATGCCCGGGTCGCGAGCCGCTTCGTCACCGTCGAAGGCAAGCGTTACCTGGCCGGCATCGCCTACCTGCCGGAAATCGACTGGTACGAGATCACCCTGCTCGACCTCGCCGTACTGATGCCGGTGCACAGTTTCGCGAGCGTGCTGATCATCTTCGCCTCGACCCTGCTGGTGGCGTTGCTGCTGTTCAACTACGTGCTCAACCGCCTCGTGCTCAACCCGGTGGCTGCGCTGGAAACCGCCATGCTGCGGGTGCGCGACGGTGACCTCACCCCGGTCGCTCTGCCCCGCGGGGCGGGCGAAATCGGTCGCCTGATCGCCCGTTTCGACGCCATGTCCGAATCGGTCGGCAGCCACACCCGGGATCTGGAAGCCCGCGTGGCCGAGCGCACCGAGGCCCTGCACCGGCTCGCCAGCGTGGACGCGTTGACCGGCCTGCTCAATCGCCGTGGACTCGGCGCACGCCTTGCCGAGGAGATCAGCCGCGCCCAGCGCGAACACCACAGCTTCGGCCTGATCTGGATCGATATCGACCTGTTCAAGGAGATCAACGACTATCTGGGCCATGCGGTCGGCGATGAAGCACTGACCGCAGTGGGACGTCTGCTCTCGAGCAGCATCCGGCCCTACGACTGCGTCGCCCGCTGGGGCGGCGACGAGTTTCTGGTCCTGCTGTCACCGTGCGACCACGACATCCTCGCGGGACTGGGAGAGCGCATTCGCGCCGGCGTCGAGAGTGACATCGAACTGCCCGAGGAAACCGGAATCACGGTCAGCATCGGTGCCTGCCTGGCCCGCCCCGGCGAGCCCCTCGAAGCCATCCTTCACCGCGCCGATCAGGCGCTGTACGCGGCCAAGGCCGAGGGCCGCAATCGCCTGTGCATTGCCGGCGACACGGTGATGGAAGCGGCATGATGCTACCGGACACCCTCCGCGGATTCAGTCCGATCCACGCAGGCGGCGCCAGACCAGCACCGGCAGGCGGCGCAGGAAGCCCGCAAACAAACGGGTATGCATCCACGACAGCAACAGGTTGTCGCGCACGTAGTTGAAGTGCGATACCCCGCCCTCGTCAGCACGGAAGTACTTGACCGGGGCATCGATGTTGATCGGCCGCACCCCGCGCCAGGCAAGCCGCACAACCGCTTCCGGATCGAAGTCGAAACGCCGCATCCAGGTGTGCTTCTCCATCACCTCGCGCAGGGCCTGGACCGGGTACACCCGGAAGCCGTACAGCGAGTCACCGATGCCTATCCACAGGGTCTCGAGATTGGCCCAGGCATTGGACAGCTTGCGCCCGCGCACCCGGAGCAGCGGCGCGCTGGCATCGAATACCGGCCTGCCGAGCACCATGCACGCCGGCTCGGCCATGGACGCCGCCATGAAGTGCGGAATCAGGTCCACCGGATGCTGACCGTCCGAGTCCATCGTCAGCACATGGGTGAAACCGCGCCGTGCGGCCTCGTCCAGCCCGTGCAGCACCGCAGCGCCCTTGCCACGGTTTTCCGGAAGGACGAAGACCTGCAAGCCTTCATCCGCCGCGGCCATGGCCTGCAGCTGCGCGGTCGAGCCGTCGGTACTGCCATCGACGACGACCCACACCGGGTTCCACTGCGCACGCGCGCCCAGCACGGTGTCGTACACCTTGGATCCGGGGTTGTAGCTCGGGATCAGCACCACATGGGTGGAGGACGGCGGACTGGTCATGGAGGAGAAGGAACTCCGGCGGCCGACGCGGCCTGGGTTGCGACGGCGGTGGACGGGGGCGGTACGAGTTCGGCACGCGCGAGCTCTTCGCCGAAACAGGCTTCGAGTTCGGCGCTGAAAGACGCCGCGTCCGTGGGCGGCGTCAGGCGCGGACCGAGGCGGACGCGGTAACGGATAGGCATCGGCGGGCGGCGAAACAGCGGCCAGCCCTTGGACAGATAGGCCGAGTCGGTCTCGATGATGATGACCTGGACCGGCACCTTGGCGCGGCGCGCGATCAGGGCCATGGTCGGCATGATCTCATTGACCGGGTAACGCACGGTCCGGGTGCCCTCCGGAAACATCAGCAACTGACTGCCATCGGCCAGTTCGTCGCACGCGGCATAGACCATCTGCAGCGGACGGGCATTGGGAATGTAGCGCGCCAGCCGGCTGCCGCCCCCCAGAAAGGGATTCTTCATCAACGCCGCTTTCATGATGCAAGCCACATTGGGCAGACGGGCGATCACCATCACCGCATCGAGCAGGCAGGGATGATTGGGGGCGAGGATCATCGGCCCCTGGTCGCGCAGTTCATCGAGCGCCGAAATATCGAAATGACATGCACCGAGTGCACCGAGCAGCCGCAGGTAGAGGCGGAATATGGCGGTGATCGCGCGTCGCCCGAGTGTCCGCCCCCGCCCTTCGGGCATGAACGGATGGAGCACGGCAGCGACCAGGGACCAGCCCAGGCACAGCACTCCGAGCGCGCCCAGCCCGGCATACAGACAGAAATACTCATAAATCGCCGGAAACCGACGTGGTGGCGTCGACGTAGTCAAATCAGTCGTCCACCATGACTTTTTGCGACGATTCGCCGATCACCCAGGCGATCGCCACCCCGGCTGCCCAGGCATGGTGGCGCTCGACCAGCGGACTGTCGGCAAAGGCCGCGCCGCGCAAGATGTCGTAGCGCACGAAGCTGCCGACCCAATAGCGGTCGAAGCGTTTGGAGAGCGCCGCGATGAACTGGGTGCCCGAATAGCCGCCCGAGGCCTTGAAGGCCGGGCGTCCGGGGAGCGCGAACTCGGGCTCGACGTCGTAGAAATACCGATGTTGGCGGGTATTGGCGTAGATCGGCCCCGCCATCATCCCCAGGTTCCAGCCCGAATGACCGAAGGGGTCGAGATCGAGGTTGATGAACGGGGTGAAGGTCACGCCGACGTGCTTGACCGCGCCCCTGACCGTGTACGCCGCACGCACCGGCAGCCGCAGGTCGACCCGGGCCTGGCGTGAGCTCGAACGCCACAGATTGAACTCGAGCGAGGGGCCGATCTCCACCGTGGGGTCGAGGTCGGGCATGCCGCGGCGCGCACCGTTTCCGTCGCTGTCCACCGGCAGCGACGCGGCCAGACTGATATTGAGCTGAACCCGGTCGCTGTCGAAGAAGATGCTGCGGATGCCGTCGCGGTCGGCCTTGAAGAACTCGCCGCGATACACGAAGTAAGGCACCGGCAGGCCATGTACGCGCTGATGGTCGGAGCCCCGGTAGTCGGGAAAGGCCACCGCACCGACGCCGAGGCCAAGCTCCCACAGCGGCTTCTCCTCGGCGCCATGCACAGGCAGCGCGGATGCCGCCGCAAGGAGCGCGGCCGCAGTGGCGCGAGCAAGCGAATGTGTTTTCATGTCGATGATCCTTGAACCGGGTGTCCGCCACTGGCTTCGATTTCGACCAGCAGGTCGGCGCGGCAGACATCGGCCTGAACATAGCAGACCCCCGCATCATCGCCGAGCGCGGCGCACACCTCGGCGCGGACCGCGGGCAGATCCTGCGCGCGGCGGACATAGACCAGGCAGCAGAGATCGGCCACGGTGGCACCGCACGCCGTCGCCACCCGATTCGCCTCGTTGAGTACACTCCCGATGTTGACCAGGGTTTCGCGCGTCTGCGCGGCGACGTCCGCGGGATGCAGGGTGCGATGGCCGACGATGCTCGCGGTACCGGAGATGAACAACAGCTCCTGGCCGGCCAGGCAGGCCACCGCGGCACGCGAGAACGTCGGACTGCGCGGGCCGTAGTCGGCAGGATAATGATAGGCGCTGACCTGGCGCGGGTTTTCCACCGCTTCGAGCGCGCTGCGGGTGGCAAAGAAACCGATCTCCAGCGCGCCGCCATCGACCCCGAGCGCACTGGCCGCCGGCACCCGGCCGGTCAGCTCGCGCCCGCAGGCCGCGAACGCATCCTGGCGCCCGATGTTGAACTGGCGATAGCGCTCGACGCCGTTCTCGATCTCGTTGATTCGGGGCAGGTAGTTCCACACCCGCAGCAAGGCGGGAAACCCGGCCTTGCCGAGCGCAGCGAACAGCTCGCGGTAGGCGTGCGCGGCCGCCTGCTGCAGCGCGCTGACGCCATCGGAGGAACGGAAGCCGGACTCGTCCACCGCGACCGTACCGAACATCAGCTCATCGCTGTAACGGTAGCGAACGCAACCGTGCGTCCCCGAGGCAAGCGGGCGGTCTGCCACCCACAGCGCCCGCCACGGCCGCGCCGGCGACAGGGTCGGCACCCGCACCCGCAGACACGGCGGATCGTCGTCCGCCCCCCCGGCCGCGCCGAAACGGAGCTCGCCCAGGATCCGCGCCGGGTCCACTGTTGCGGGGAGTCCGCCATCGAGCGCGAGCGGCCACAACAACTGCAACGGTCCCGCTGCCCTCATCCGTGCGCCGCCATCCCGGCATCGTCGACCGGCTGGATGTTGCGCCGGCGGCGGCGCTGAGCGGCCCAGGTGCGCGGCAGATGGCGCAGCGCCGAGAGGTAGTACACCGCCTTGAACGCCAACAACGAGGACCAGATCGGCGTTTTGCCGTAAATGTCGCCCGCGAGCAGCGACAGCAGCGCCTCCTTCATCCGCAACCGGTTGCGCGGCCCCATGAACAGGTCGCGCATGGTCGGACTGGTCATGCGGTAGATGAACCAGGAGAATTCCTTGGGGCCGTGGCGGATACTCTTGTCGAAACGGGCCATCGCGGTCTGCGTGCGGGCGGGCTCGCGCAAGCAGGTATCGACCGCCTCGGCGCCGAAGAAGGCGCTCTGCATCGCCAGCATGACCCCCGACGAGAACACCGGGTCGATGAAGGCAAAGGCGTCGCCCAGCAGCACGTAGCGCGGCCCGTGGGTATGGTCGGTGGTGTAGGAGAAGTTGCCGGTCGCTTCCACCGGCGACACCCGGTGCGCATCCCGGAGGCGCTCGACCAACGGCGGGCACATCGCGATGGTGTCGTCGAGGAAGGCCTCCATCGAACGGCCGTCCCGCTGCTTCATGTAATACGGCCAGGTCACCGCGCCCACGCTGGTCGCCCCGTCGGACAGGGGAATGAACCAGAACCAGCCGTGCTCGAACCAGTAGATGGTGATGTTGCCTTCGGCACAGCCCTCGTGACGTCGCGCACCGGAAAAGTGCGCATACATCGCCGAGCTGTTGTGCTTGGGGTTGCGGTGCTTGGCGCGCATGCGGTTGGCGATGAAGGTGTCACGTCCCGAAGCATCGATCACGAACGCGGCCTGCCAGCGTTCGCTCCGGCCGTCGTCGTATTCGGCATTCACGGTGACGCCGTCGGCATGGAAATCGACGTCCTTCACCCGGCACCCCTCGATCACCCCGGCGCCCTTGCGTGCCGCATTGCGGATCAGGATATGGTCGAACTCGGAACGCCGCACCTGATAGGCGTAGGGCATGGACTTGTCCCACGCGTCGGCGAAGTCGAAGCGCTGCTGGCCCTCGTGCTGCGGCGACACGAACTCGGCCGAATACTTGCGGATCCCGATGTCGCGAATCTCGTCGGCGACCCCAAGTTTCTCGAACAGGGGCAGGTTGGCGGGCAACAGCGACTCGCCGATGTGAAAGCGCGGATGGCGCGCCTTCTCCAGCACGGTAACGCGATGCCCCTTTTCGGCGAGCAGCGCAGCCACGGTCGCACCGGCAGGACCGCCACCGATCACGAGGACGTCACACACCCGGGAGGGCGACGAAATAGCACTAGTATTCACGGCAGGATCACCATCGGGGGACAAAAGCACGGGCGCCATGGCGCAGCCCGCGCGGCGGGGGGCTGCCTCAAGCTGCGGACTATACCGTAGCCGTCCGGGCAACGGAATTGCGTGGCGTCAAAGCCGGGTCGATTGCCGCCGCCGGGCGCTCGCCGTGGCCGCCATCGCCGCCCCCTGCGACGGTACCGCTCGCCACACCACGGACGAAACCGGGTCTCGTCCGCCGATTGCGCCCCCCCCGATTAAGGGGCACCATTTCGGACTTTCGACCCTCGGTCCCGCCCATGCGCCCCGCCCGTGCCCTGATCGACCTCGACGCCCTCCGCCACAACTACCGGCTTGCCCGCGAGCGTCATGGCGGACGTGCCCTCGCCGTGATCAAGGCCAATGCCTACGGGCATGGCGCGGTGGCCTGCGCACGGGCACTCGACACCGAAGCGGATGGCTTCGCGGTGGCGTTTGTTGACGAAGCGCTCGAACTGCGCGCCGCCGGCATCACCCGGCCGATCCTGCTCCTCGAGGGTGTGTTCGAGCCCGAGGAACTGGACGAGGTCGTTCGCCATGCCCTGTGGACCGTGGTGCACCACGACGCCCAGATCGACATGATCGAACGCCGGGCGCTGGCGCAACCCGTGCATGTGTGGCTCAAGCTGAACACCGGAATGAACCGCGCCGGCTTCCTGCCCGCTGCGGCCCGCGCCGCCTGGCAGCGGCTGCACGACAGCGGCAAGGTCGCCGAATGCACACTGATGACCCATTTCGCCCGCGCCGACGAGCCCGAGGTCATCGCCACTGCGGAGCAGATCCGGATCTTCGACGCGGTCACCCGCGACCTTCCCGGCGCACGCAGTCTCGCCAACTCGAGTGCGATCCTGGGCTGGCAGCAGTCGCACCGCGACTGGGCCCGGCCCGGCATCCTGCTCTACGGCGCCGACCCGATGCCGGGAGAGGGCCACGGCCTGCAGCCGGTGATGAGTCTTGAAAGCCGGATCATGGCCGTGCGTGACATCGCGCCGGGCGCGCCACTGGGCTATGGCGCCCGTTTCGTCGCCGGACGCCCGACCCGGATCGGTCTGGTGGCAATGGGCTACGCCGATGGCTACCCGCGCACGGCGCCCGAAGGCACGCCGGTCGCCGTCGACGGGCAGCGCGCGCCTCTGATCGGGCGGGTGTCGATGGACATGCTCACGGTGGATCTGACCGATCTGCCCGGCAGCGGAATCGGTAGCCCGGTGGAACTGTGGGGCAGGCAGATCCCGATCAACCGGATCGCGGCAGCGGTCGGCACGATTTCCTACGAACTGCTGTGCAATGTGAAGCGGGTACGGTTCGAGTATCGGGGCTGAAGCCCGCGCACCCGACCGACGCCCGGCAGCAGGTGACGTCGGTCAGGAATGCGTCGGGCGGCTTATTCGCGCACCCGGTCGATGCTCAGAACGACCCCTGTTGCATCGGGCGCGAGGCCGTCCACACGGCCCTCGAGATCGCCCGGTCGCGCCATCACGTCGCCCGACTTCGAGACCCGCACCGCCACCGCGAGCTGTGCCGGCAAGGGTGCATCGCCGGTCATCTGCGGCACACCGTCGAAACTGAAATCGAGCGGTACCTCGTTGCCCTTGAAGCGCAGCGCCGCGATCGGCGGCCCGCCGGTGCCGCTGCGCACGAATACGAACACGGTGTCGTCCGCGCCCACCCGGTCGCGCAGTGCCGCCGCGACCTCGAGCCGCCCGGCCAGTTTCAGGCTGGCGCCTGCTGCCGACGGGGGCGTGATCGGCTGCGCCGGAGCCGCTGTTGCCGGCGCCTCCGCCAACAAGGGCAGCCCGCCCTTGCCACGTGCTTCGTTGATGCTCTCGAGCAGGGTACGGGCGATATCCTGGCCCGGCGGCACCCGCGCCAGGATGCGCTCCCAATGCGCGGACGCCGCGGCGTAATCGCCACGCTGATAGGCCGCGGTGCCCGCGAGCGCGAGGGCCTTGGTGTGATCGGGATCGAGCGCGAGCGCGCGGGCGACCAGCCCCTCGGCCTCGCCGAGGAGGGAACCGTGCTGGGCGGCGACCACATCGGCCCAGTCGGCAATCACGTCGGCATTGTCCGGGACCAGCTCCGCGAGGCGGGCATAGGCCTTGGACGCCTCCGGGTAGTTCTCCAGCACCAGCCAGGAGCGGGCGAGCATGGCCCAGCCCTCGACGTTGTCAGGCTCCTTCTCGAGACGGGCAACCAGGCTCCCGACCATCTCCTGCACCTGCGCTGCGGTGAACCCCTGCTGGCCGGCGACCTTCTGCGGATCCAGTGCGTCGGGGGTGCCGACCGCCAGATAGCCCATGACTGCTAGCACGGGCACGCCGAGGCCGACCGCCACGGCCCAGCCGCGCGCCGGGCGAGCCTGTACCGACGCGGCCATCACCTGCCCCTCGTCGAGCGCGCGGCGTTCGAGTTCCTCGCGCCCGAGCGCATACGCCTGGTCGTCGACGCGGCCCGCGGCACGGTCGGCATCGAGATCTGCCAGTTGCTCGCGCAGCACGCTCAGCGCACTCGCGGCCTGCTGGGCATCAGCGGAAGCGGGCGTCGTGCGGGCGATCCGGCCCCGACCCAGCAGCGGCGGCAACACAAGGAGCAGCGCGCCGGCCACCAACAGGCCGGCAACAACAAGAAAGGTGATCACGAACGGGACTCCTCGGCGGACGGTGTGTCCGCGGCGACGGGCTGATCGCCCGCCAGCAGTGCTTCGGCGCGGGCGCGCTCGGCAGCGGTCAGATGGCTCTCGGCGGCGGCTTCGGCCGTACGCCGACGCAGGCGAAAGACCAGCCAGCCCGCCCCGGCAAACAGCAGCAGCGCGGGGCCACCCCACAACACCAGGGTGGTGGCCTTGAGCGGCGGCTGATAGAGCACGAAGTCGCCGTAGCGCTCGACCAGATAATCGAGCACGTCATCCTTGTCCTTGCCCGCGGCAAGCTGCTCGCGTACCTGATTGCGCAGATCGATGGCGAGCGGCGCATTGGACTCGGCAATCGACTGGTTCTGGCACACCAGGCAACGCAGCTTGTGCGACAGTTCGAGCACTTCCGCTTCGAGCGCCGGATCGGCAACCACCGGCGTCGCAGTGCCCGGCTCGGTCGCCGCGTGCCCCGCAACCGGCAGCATCAGCGCCAGACAGGCCGCGAACAGGGGCCCCAGCAGGTAGCGGGGGAGTATGGGGTGGTCAGCTCGCACGCTTGAGTTCCTCGATCTTCGGGATCAGCACCTTTTGCAGGTTGTCCGGGGTCACCGGACCGATGTGCTTGTAGCGGATACGGCCATCGCGATCGATGAGAAAGGTCTCGGGCACGCCATAGACCCCGAAATCGATCCCCACCCGGCCGTCGATGTCGAGCACCGACAACTGGTATGGATCGCCGTGCGTCTTCAGCCAGCCACGGGCACGCTCGATCGCGAGGCCGGTTTCTGCCTCGAGCGCCATCGCGCGCGCATCTAGCCCGCCATCGCCGCGCACTTCCTTGTAGTTGAGGCCGACGATCGGCACGATGTCGCGCCGCGCAAGCTCGACCAGCACCGGATGCTCCTGGCGACAGGCCACGCACCACGACGCCCAGACATTGAGCAGCCACACCTTGCCGCGCATCTCGTCGAGCGTGAAGGTCTGCGCCGGCTGGTCGAGCCGCGCCAGGCGGAAGGCCGGCGCCGCCTTGTCGATCAGTGGCGACGGCACCTCACGCGGGTTGAGGCTGAGGCCGAAACCGAGAAAACCGACCAGCAGCAGGAAAAGAACGAGCGGAACCAGAAACTTTGCTTTCATGAACGATACTCAGATGGCCTGCTGCATCGCGCCCGCGGCTGCGGTGCGCTCGGCCAGACGGCGATAGCGACGGTCTGCGGCGGCGAGAATGCCGCCCAGCACCATGAAAATGCACCCTGCCCACACCCAGCTGATGAAGGGCTTGTAGTGCAGGCTGACGATCCAGTCTCCCTCGGGCAATTGCTCGCCGAGTGACACATAGACGTCGCGGAACACCCCGATATCGAGCGCAGCCTCGGTCATCGGCATGCCCATCGCACGGTACACCCGCTTTTCCGGCTGCAGGGTGGCGACCGGCGTGCCGTCGCGGCTGACGTCGATGGTGGCGCGGGCGGCATCGTAGTTGGGGCCGGCCACATCGACCACGCTTCGCAAGCCCACCGTGTACCCGGCAAACTCGGCCCGGTCGCCATCCTTCATGCGCAGATCGAGATTGGAGTCGATACTGCCCACCAGGGTGACGCCGATGATGAAGATGCCGATCCCGAAGTGCGCCAGCCACATGCCCCACCACGCCGCCGGAATCATCGACAGCCGGCTCGACACCGACGCCCCCGCGCGCTCGCGCAGCCGCCCGGCAAGAAGTTGCAGGCTGGCCAGCATCACCCAGGCGGCCAGGGTCAGGCCGAGCACGGTGCGCCAGGTGACGTGATCGATTGCGAACGCGATTGCGAAGCCGCTGAGCACACTGGCCACCGCCGCCGGTGCGAGCTTGCGCACGGCAGCGCCGAAATCGTCGTTCTTCCAGCGCAGGAAGGGGCCGAACATCATCAGCACCACCACCGGCGTCATCAACGGCACGAACACCGCCTCGAAGTAGGGCGGGCCGACCGAAATCTTGCCGAGGTTGAGCGCGTCGAGGAACAGCGGATACAGCGTGCCCAGCAGCACCGACGCCGACACCACGGCGAACAGCACGTTATTGCCGAGCAGGGTGGCCTCGCGCGAGACCAGACCGAAGCTGCCACCGCCGGTGAGCCGCGGCGCGCGCCAGGCGTAGAGCAGCAGCGACACCCCGATCACCAGCACCAGCAGCGCCAGGATGAACAGGCCGCGCGCCGGATCGGTGGCGAAGGCATGCACGCTGGTGATCACCCCGGAACGGACGAGGAAGGTGCCCATCAGCGACAGCGAGAACGCGCCGATCGCGAGCAGCACGGTCCAGCTGCGGAACGCGCCGCGTTTTTCGGTCACGGCCAGCGAATGGATCAGCGCGGTGCCGAGCAGCCACGGCATGAACGAGGCGTTCTCGACCGGATCCCAGAACCACCAACCACCCCAGCCGAGTTCATAGTAGGCCCACGCCGAACCGACCGCGATCCCGGCGGTGAGAAACACCCACGCCACCGTGGTCCACGGCCGCGACCAGCGCGCCCACGCCGCATCGAGGCGGCCGGTGAGCAGCGCCGCAATGGCGAAGGCGAAGGCCACCGAGAACCCGACGTAGCCCATGTACAGCAGCGGCGGGTGAATGATCATGCCCGGATCCTGCAGCAGCGGATTCAGGTCGCGGCCCTCGGGCGCACCCGGCAGCAGCCGGTCGAACGGGTTGGAGGTGACCAGCATGAAGGCGATGAAGCCGAGGCTGACCCAGCCCAGCACCCCGATCACCCGCGCCATGAAGGCTTCCGGCAGATGGCGCGAGAACACCGTGACCGCCACCGTCCACAACGACAGCGACAGCGCCCACAGCAGCAGCGAACCTTCGTGGTTGCCCCACACGCCGGTGATCCGGTACATCAGCGGGGTGTCGCTGTGCGAGTTGGTGGCGGCCAGCTGGACCGAGAAGTCGCTGGTGATGAACGCCCAGGTCAGACAGCCGTAGGCAAAGATGATGAAGAAGAACTGGCCCTGGGCGGCCGGCCGTGCAACCGCCATCATCGACGGATTGTTGCGTGCGGCCCCGATCATGGGCACGAGCGCCTGCACCAGGGCAAGGACGAAGGCCATCACGAGGGCGAAGTGACCGAGTTCGGGGATCATTGGCTCACCGTTGCGCCAGCCTTCTGGGCCTGCTCCACGGCGTGGGCAGCCTCGGGCGGCATGTAGTTTTCATCATGTTTGGCGAGCACCTCGGTGGCACGGAACTGCCCGTCCGGGCCGAGCGTGCCTTGCACCACCGCCCCTTTTCCTTCCTTGAACAAATCGGGCAAGGTGCCGCGATAACTCACCGGAATCACCTTCGCCGTGTCGGTGATCGCAAAGCGTACGGTCAGACCATCGGCCTCGCGCTGGATCGATCCGTCCTCGACCAAGCCGCCGATGCGAAAGGTCTTCCCGCTCGGCGCCTTGCCCGCGAGCACCTCGGTCGGGGTGTGAAAGAACACCAGATTCTGCTGAAACGCGGACAGGACCAGCGCCACGGCCGCGACCAGCAGCACGACGCCACCGCCGACCAGGATCAGACGTTTGCTACGGGATTTCATTGTTCAGACTCCATGGGGGCCATTGCGCGCCCCGAACCATCCTTGCCCACCGCACGGCGCCAGCGCAGCAACCGCTTCACGGTGTCCTTCCGACGCTGCATTACCAGTACAAGTTCCAGCGCGATCAGTGCAAAGGTCACGCCGTAACTGCCCCATACGAACGCGCCGGAGCCGCCCATATTCCAGAATGCCGACCACGAGTCCCATTGCATCAGCCGCGCCTCCCTTCCCGATCGAGCACTGCACCCACCCATTCGGTATGGCGCTCGCGCTCCAGTATCATCGGCCGCACCCGCCACAGCGTCACCGCGAGGGTATAGGCCCAGGCTGCGAACGCCATCACCAGCATGCCGGCGAGCATCGTGGCGGCCATCGCCGGCGCCTTGGTCAAGCTCACCGAGGCGCCCTGATGCAGGGTGTTCCACCACTTCACCGAGAAATAGATGATCGGCACGTTGACCGCCCCCACCAGCGCGATGATCGCGCCGGCACGGTCGGCGCGGCGCGGATCCTCGATCGCACGGGTCAGGGCGATGAAGCCGAAGTAGAGAAACAGCAGCAGCAGTTGTGAGGTGAGACGCGCGTCCCACACCCAGTATGCGCCCCAAGTCGGCTTGCCCCACAGGGCACCGGTCCATAACGCGACGAAACAGAACATCGCGCCGGTGGGCGCCAGCGCCTGGCTCATGACGAAGGACAGCCGGGTGTTCATCACCAGCCCGACCGCGGCCCAGAAAGCCATGACCAGGTAGATGAACATCGACATCCAGGCCGCCGGCACGTGGATGAAAATCACCCGGTACACCTCGCCCTGGGTCGCGTCGGTGGGCGCCACCGCAAAGCTCAGCCACAGCCCGACCACGGTGAGGACGCCCGCCGCAGCGGCAAACCAGGGCGCCAGCCGGCCGGCCAGTGGGTAAAACATCTGCGGTGCGGCAAAACGGAGCAGGCTGGGGCCGCGTGGCTTGGAGTTCATGCGATTCTTTTCTTCGTTCGGGCCATCGGCCATGTCAGATCAATCCGTCGAAATGCGCAACGCAGCGGCACAGGCCAGCGGTGCCAGCGCCAACGCGCCCGCCAGGCCGCCACCGAGCAGCAGCAGATGCGCCAGCGCACCTGCCCCCGAGGCCTCGGCTTCCACCGCCCCGGCCCCGAAAATCAGCACCGGGACGAACAGCGGCAGGATCAGCAGCGCCAGCAACATCCCGCCACCACGCAAGCCCAGGGTCAGCGCCGCACCCACTGCACCGAGCAGCGCAAGGATGGGGGTGCCCAAGGCCAAACTTAACGCAAGCACCGGCAGTGCACCTTGTTCGAGGTCAAGCAGCAAGGCCAGACCGGGGGCCACCGCCACCACCGGCAAGCCGGTGGTCAGCCAGAACGCCAGCACCTTCGCCAGCACCCACAACACAGCCGGCTCGCTAGACAACAGCAGCTGCTCCAGGGTTCCATCGGCGTAGTCCTGCGCAAACAGGCGGTGCAGCGACAGCAGGCAGGCCAGCAGCGCCGCGACCCACAGCACCCCGGGGGCAATGGCACGCAACTGGTTGGGCTCGGCGCCGACCCCGAACGGGAACAGGCAGACCACGATGACGAAGAACGCCAGCGTCACCAGCACATCGGCACGGCTGCGCCAGGCCAGCAGCAGGTCACGGCGCAGCACCGCAAAAAAGGTACTCAGCACGCGTAGGCCCCGACATCGAGCACCCGCGGCGGAACCGCGAAAGGGGCATCCTGGTGGGTGGTGAGCATCACCATGCCACCGGCGGCACAGTGATCCGACAGGGTGACCGCGAGGTCTGCCACTGCGGCCACGTCGAGCGCGGTAAAGGGCTCGTCGAGCACCCACAGCCGCCGTTGCGACGACAGAAAGAGCCGCGCCAGCCCCACCCGCCGGCGCTGCCCCTGCGACAGCACGCGTGCCGGCAGATCGAGCTGGTTCGCCAGGCCGATGCGCACCAGCGCCTGCATGCACAGCTCCTCGTCCACTTCGTCGTCGCCAGCGGCCGCACAGGCAAAGCGCAGGTTCTCCAGCGGCGTCAGCAGATCGTTGAGCGCCGGCGCATGGCCCAGATAGAGCAGTTCGCGGTGAAACGCCTCGCGGTCGCGGCCAATGGCCCGGGCATGCCAGCGCACCTCGCCGGCCTCGGCCAGCGCGAGCCCGGTCGCCAGCCGCAGCAGGCTGGTCTTGCCCACACCGTTGGGGCCGGCGATGCGCAGCAACTCACCTGGCATCAGACGCAAGGCGAGGCCACGAAACAACATTCGGTCGCCTTTCAGACAGGCAAGATCTTCAATCTCGAGCATGGTGCGCGATTGAACCACAGCGCGGGGGCGCACGCCATCCCGCGGACCGATCCGGGGCTCGGACAGATGGGGGTCGCGGTGCACGACGTCCACTACCGCGATTCGTCCAGCGGGGCGCGGAAGCGTTCGAGATCATGAGGACGCACAGCGGTGGCCTTGCCGGAAATGGCCAGGGGCCTGGCCCGGCAACCCGCCGGGTCAGGCCCCTGGCCGCAGTGCAGCCCGGCTTACTCCGCCTTCGGCGGCGTCGGGTGGAACACCTCGGGCGTCACCCCGCCCTTGTCGGCGCCGATGCTCTGGTCGACCGGTGGCAGCGAGTGGGCGATACCCTTGTGGCAGTCGATGCAGGTCTTGCCTTCGGCCAGACCGGACTGATGCGCCTTGTTGGAGCGCCGGCCCTGCACCGAGTAGTCGAAATACTCGTAATTGTGGCAGTTGCGGCATTCCTGCGAATTGTTGGCCTTCATCCGGCGCCACTCGTTCTGCGCCAGGCGTGGACGCTCGGCGGCGAACTTCTCCGGCGTGTCGATCGTGCCCATGACCTTGCCGTACACCTCGCGCGAGGCCTTGATCTTGCGGATCATCTTCGGGCCCCATTCCTTGGGCACATGGCAGTCCGGGCAGGTGGCACGCACCCCGGTGCGGTTCTGGTAGTGGATGGTGTTGCGGTACTCCTTGAATACGTTCTCCTGCATCTCGTGGCAGGAAATGCAGAACTTCTCGCTGTTGGTCGCCTCGAGACCCCAGTTGAAGCCCCCCCAGAATACGATGCCGGCCGCGAACAGCAGCACGATCGCCCCCCAGCCGGCGTTGCGCAGCCTGCGCCGCAATCCCTTGTTATTGTCGGTCATGGTCGTCCCCGTTCATTTGGCCTGGCGCAGGCCTTCGGCACGCTGGAAGCTGTTGCCCACCAGCGGTTTGGTATCCATCTGCGGTACATGGCACTGCATGCAGAAGTAGCGCCGCGGCGAGACGTTGGACAGTTCGCCGCCGTCACGGTCCTTGAAATGGGTCAGGCTGACCTTGGTCGCGCCGGCCTCCTTGTATCGACTCCAGGCGTGACAGTCCATGCAGCGGTTGAAGTTCTTGCTGACCTCGTAACCCTCGACCTTGTGCGGAATCAGCGGCGGCTGCTGCACGTAGTCGCGCTCGATCGGCGCCTGGTCGGGAATCACCTTGTAGCTGCCGGCGGGTACTTCCGGGGCAGCAACATCCGCACCGCGGATGCTGGTGACGGACTGCGCTCCAGCGGGCAAGGCGGCGGCGCTCAGGCCCAGAACGGCCAGCAGCGCGAGTGCAAAGTGTCGGGTCTTCTTGGTCATGACTCGCTCCTGTCAAATCGTGTCGAAATACGGAAAACGTCCTTGCCACAGACATCGATGCAGCGCCCGCAGGCCGTGCAGTCGCCATCGAGGATCAGCGGATGGTCCTGCCCGGCACGCTTGAGCGCAGGGCGAATGACCTGAGGTTCGGGACAGACTGCAAAGCAGTCCATGCAATCGTTGCAGGCGCTGCGCCGATGGGCCGAAACCCGGAGCAGCGCGCTGCGGCCGATCAGACCGTAGAGCGCCCCCTGCGGGCACAGGTGGCCGCACCAGCCGCGCGGGGCAATCAGCAGATCGTAGAAAAAAACGCCGCCGACGATGCCCCATGACAGACCGAATCCGAAGATCAGCCCGCGGTGGAACATCGACACCGGATTCACCCACTCCCAGGCGAGCGAACCGGTAGCCGCGGCAATGACCAGCACGAAACCGAGCAGCCAGTAGCGGGTCTTGCCCGCCGGCGCCTTGCCGCCGCGCAATCCGAGTCGGCGCCGCAACCAGGCCGCAGCATCGGTGACCAGATTGACCGGGCACACCCAGGAACAGAACAGGCGGCCACCGAACAGCAGGTAGAACGCCAGCACGATGCCGCCACCGACCAGGGTCTCGCGATACGGCCAGTGCCCGGCGGCAAGCTGTTGCGCGATCAGGAAGGGGTCGGTGAGCGGCAGCACGCCCAGGGTCAGGCTGGAGGCGAGATTGCCCTTGACCACCCACCAGCCGAACCACGGCCCGAGCAGGAACAGGGCCAGAATGCCCAGTTGCGACGCGCGCCGCAGTAGCAGCCACTTGTGCGCCCGCCACCAGCCCTTGCTCTCGATCGCTTCCAGCCCGGGGCGCGCCACCACCCCGCGCCGTGCGGCGCCGCGGATGCTGCCCGGCGGAACGCCACCGGTGGTCTGCGCGCTCACGGCTTCCACCCCGAATCGATGCCGGCCGGCGCCTGCGCCGGCACCGGGGTCGGGCCTTCGCCCGGCCCCACCCGGGTATCGCCGAAGGCCTTGTCCTCGAGGCCGCGCACCGGGAGTTCGACCTGATCGCCGATCAGCGACCCGCCGGCTGCATCCTTCTCCTCCCAGCCACGCCGGTAATGCTCGGCCTTCGAGCCCTGCGCGAGCTTCGCCGGCAGCACCTTGATCGCCGCCGCGCCCGGGAGCACGCACGACTTCTCGCACTTGCCGCAACCCGTGCAGTGCTCCGAGTGCACCGTCGGCAACAGCATCGCATGGCGGTCGGAACGTGGATTGTGGACACGCTCGAGCGTGATCGCCTGGTCGATGACCGGGCACACCCGGTAACAGACGTCGCAACGCAGGCCGAGGAAGTTCAGACAGGTTTCCTGATCGATCAGCACCGCCAGGCCCATGCGTGCGGCACCGATGTCGGTGAGCCCGCGATCGAGCGCCCCGGTCGGACAGGCCACCACACACGGAATGTCCTCGCACATCTCGCACGGAATGCTGCGCGCCTCGAAGTACGGCGTGCCCGTGGCCACCCCGTCGCCGAGGCGGGCCAGTTTCAGCGTGTCGTACGGACAGTCGCGCACACACAGCCCGCAGCGCACGCAGGCCGCGAGGAAGTCCGCCTCGGCCAGCGCGCCGGGCGGACGCAGCGCGGTCGCCGGCAAGGCCGACGCCTGCCGCGCATACAGCCCGGCACCGAGCGCGAGCAGGCCGGCCCCGCCCGCCAACCCGGCCGCATCCTTGAGGAAGCGGCGGCGTGAGCTGGCCGGCCCCTGCACGGCAGGGCCCGCACCGGCAGACGGACGATCGGTCGTATCCTGGAGGTCGCTCATGATTGTCGCGGGCTCGCTGCGCCCCGCCCCGGCACGTCGCCGGAACAAGGCGCAACGCCACACGCCTCGTGGTCTCAGGCCTTGATCACCTTCACCGCGCACTTCTTGAAGTCGGTTTCCTTCGAGATCGGGCAGGTGGCATCGAGCGTGAGCTTGTTGACCAGGCGGCCTTCATCGAAGAAGGGCACGAAGATCAGGCCGACCGGCGGCTTGTTGCGCCCGCGGGTCTCGAGCCGGGCGACCATCTCACCCCGGCGCGATGCGACCTTCACCGCCATGCCGCGCTGCAGACCGCGCTTCTGCGCATCGTCCGGATGCATGAAGACCTGCGCCTCCGGCACCGCGCGATGCAGTTCGGGCACGCGCCGGGTCATCGAGCCGGTGTGCCAGTGCTCGAGCACACGGCCGGTGCACAACCACATGTCGTAATCCTTGTCCGGCATTTCCGGAGGATCCTGATACGGCAGCGCAAAGATCACCGCCTTGTTGTCCTTGTGACCGTAGAACTTGACCCCCTCGCCGACCTTGACATAGGCGTCGTAGCCCTCGCGGAAGCGCCACAGCGTCTCCTTGCCGTCGACCACCGGCCAGCGCAGGCCGCGGGCCTTGTGATAGGCGTCGAAGTCGGCGAGATCGTGGCCATGACCACGGCCGAAGATGGCATATTCCTCGAACAGACCTTTCTGCAGGTAGTAGCCGAGCTCCTTCGACTCGTCGTTGGTGTAGCCCTTGATCGCGTGCCCATTGGCCTTGTCGATGTCGGCGAGCGGAAACTTGTTGACCTGGCCGTTGGCGTAGAGCACGTCGTACAGGGTCTTGCCCTTGTACTCCGGTTTCTTCGCGATCAGCTCGGCCGGCCACACGTCCTCGACCTTGAAGCGCTTCGAGAACTCGATGTACTGCCACAGATCGGACTTCGCCTCGCCCGGCGGGGCCACCTGCTGACGCCAGAACTGGGTGCGGCGCTCGGCATTGCCATAGGCGCCCTCCTTCTCGGTCCACATCGCCGAGGGCAGGATCAGGTCGGCCGACAGCGCCGACACGGTCGGGTACACATCCGACACCACCACGAAGGTCTCCGGATTGCGCCAGCCCGGGTAGATCTCGTCGTTGATGTTGGGCCCGGCCTGCATGTTGTTGGTGGTCGAGGTCCAGTAGCACTTGACCTTGCCGTCCTTCAGCGCGCGGCTCTGGGCCACCGCGTGGAGCCCGACCTTGGCCGGTATCGTGCCTTCGGGCAGCTTCCAGACGTCTTCGGCGATCGCGCGGTGCACCGGGTTCATCACCACCATGTCGGCCGGCAGGCGGTGGGCAAAAGTGCCCACTTCGCGCGCGGTGCCGCAGGCCGAGGGCTGCCCGGTGAGCGAGAACGGACTGTTGCCCGGCTCGCTGATCTTGCCCACCAGCAGGTGGACGTTGTAGATCATGTTGTTCACCCAGGTGCCGCGGGTGTGCTGGTTAAAGCCCATGGTCCAGAACGACACCACCTTGCGCTGAGGGTCGGCATAGGCCTCGGCCATGCGCTTGAGGTTGTCGACCGGCACGCCCGACAGCTTGGACACCTTCTCCGCGGTGTACTCGGACACATACTTGGCGAAGTCGTCGAAGCTGATGTCCGTGGCCGCAGCGGTATTGCCCTTGGGCTTGCCGTCCGCCCCCGGATAGCCGTTGTTGGTGGCCTTGGCTTCGAGCACGTGGTTGGGGCGCAGGCCGAAGCCGATATCGGTCTCGCCGAGCTTGAACTTGACGTTGCGGGTGACGAACTCGGTGTTCACCCGCTTGGTCTGGATGATGTAGTTGCAGATGTAGTTGAGGATCGCCAGGTCGGTGTTGGGCACGAAGATCATCGCGTTGTCGGCGAGCTCGTAGGAGCGGTGCTCGAACGTCGACAACACGTGAACTTCGCTCCCCTGGTGGGTCAGGCGGCGGTCGGTGATGCGGCTCCACAGGATGGGATGCATCTCGGCCATGTTCGAGCCCCACAGCACGAAGGTGTCCGCGTTCTCGATGTCGTCATAGCAGCCCATCGGCTCGTCGATGCCGAAGGTGCGCATGAAGCCGGCCACGGCCGAGGCCATGCAGTGGCGCGCATTGGGGTCGAGGTTGTTGGTGCGGAAGCCGGCCTTGTACAGCTTGGCCGCGGCATAGCCTTCCCATACGGTCCACTGGCCGGAGCCGAACATCGCGATCGAGTCCGCGCCGTGGGTCTTCATCGACGCCTTCCACTTCTCGGCCATGATGTCGAAGGCCTGGTCCCACGTGATCGGCGCAAACTCGCCGTTCTTGTCGTACTTGCCGTTCTTCATCCGCAGCAACGGCTTGGTCAGGCGATCCTCGCCGTACATGATCTTGGACAGGAAGTAGCCCTTGATGCAGTTCAGCCCCCGATTGACCGGCGAATCCGGGTCGCCCTGGGTCGCCACCACGCGGCCGTTCTGCACCCCGACCAGCACCGAGCAGCCGGTGCCACAGAAGCGGCACGCCGCCTTGTCCCAGCGTACCTTGGTGCCATCGCCATTTGCCGGCTGCGCCTGAGCCACTACCGGAATGCTGATCCCGGCCGTCGCCGCAGCGGCTGCAACCGCGTTGGCCTTGATGAATGCGCGTCTGTCCATGTTCATTTTCATGCCTCCAGGTTTTTGAGACCTTCGTCCGTATATTCGTAGGCGAGCGTCACCCCCTGAACCCTGGGGCCGAGATTCACCTTCAGTATCGATTCCGTGACCGACCAGCCCTCGCCATCCTCGACGGTGAGGACGATGCGGCCGGTCTCGAGCGACGCGCCCTGCACTTCGACGCCGGGCACCTGCGCCAGAAAAGCCTGTACCTCGGTGAAATCTTCGGGCTTGGCCCGTACCACCAGGCTTGCGATGTTCATGTCCTCTCCTTCGACGCCATATCCATCTCCCCTGCCTTCACCGCGATCGCCCGTACCGGGCAGGGGGCGAAACAGGCACCACAACCATTGCAGCTCTCCAGCCTCAATTCCGGCAGGGCCGCCCCGCCCGCGCGCGGCCGGAAGAGGATCGCGCCGGTCGGGCAGCTCTCGCCGCACACGCGGCACTCGACCCCGTTCGCCGCCAGACAGGATTCACCAACCCATGCGCGAATCGGCCACGCCTCATCGGCGGCGGACGCGCGCCCCAGTGCAGCCGGTTCGCAGCGGGTCACGCAGTCGGCGCAGAAAGTGCATTCACCATGGCTGAAATCCACGACCGGATAGCCTCCCTCCCCCGGTACCAGGATGGCCGTCGGACACGCTTCGATGCAGGCATTGCAACGCGTGCAGCGGTCGACGAAAGCGGCTTCGGCCAGCGCCCAGGGCGGACGTTGCGCGGGTGCTACGGTGCGGATCCGGCCACGCAGGAAACTGCGGCGCGACAATGTGACGGCTTCCACGAGACCTTTTCCTTTAAGCGAATGTGGTCATTGGAAACCCCGCCGGGAACCACGTCATTGATGGACATCAAGACGCGAATGGCTCTCAGCTGAACGGATTGAAGGGGCGAAAGGGCCCTGTTGTCACCGGGGCGCAGAACGAAGGCACCCTACTGTTATCCGAGTCACCCGTCCCGGGCACAGCCGCGGCAGGGCGGGTTTCAACCCGCCGCAGGAGGTGATGCGGGCGCCTGCGGCCGACCGAGCGGCCCTGCGAAAACGTCACGGGCCGGGAGGATTGCGCTGCGCTCAGGCGCGCAGATGCCCCACCGCCCACACCGCAGCCTCGACCCGCGAGCGCAGCCCGAGCTTGCGCAGGATGTGCTTCACGTGGACCTTGACCGTGCCCTCGGCGATGTCGAGCTCGCGTCCGATCAGCTTGTTCGACAGGCCGCCGGCGATACGTTCGAGGATGCGCACTTCCTGCTCGGTGAGCCCGGCTGCAGACGGCGACTGGGGCTGGGCCGAGCCGCGCAGCGCGGACGCCATCAGGTGGGTGAGCTCCTCGGAGATGGCGATGCGCCCGGTCGCCACCTCGCGCAGGGCCTCGACCATCGCCTCCGGCTCCATGTCCTTGAGCAGGTAGCCATCGGCCCCGGCGCGCAGCGCGGCCACCAGATCCTCGCCGTTGTCGGACACGGTCACCATCACCACCCGGGTATCGAGCCGCGCACCCCGAATCCCGCGCAGCACCTCGATGCCATCCATGTCCTTCATGTTCAGATCGAGCAGCAGCAGGTCGGGCTGCAGGCGGCACACCAGCGCCAGGCCCTCGACCCCGCCCGCGGCCTCGCCGACCAGATGGAAGGCGGGGATGGTCTGCAGCAACTGGGCCAGGCCTTTGCGGAACAGCGGATGGTCGTCGACGATGATCACGCTCTGACGATCGTTCATGCCACCCCCCCGAACGCAATCGGCTCGGCGCTCACGATGCGTGCGCCCGCCGGAAAGCGCAGCGCCACTCGCGTGCCCCCACCGGGACGCGGACCAAATTCAATCACCCCGCCCAGGCTGCGTGCCCGTTCGCGCATGATCGCGAGCCCATGGTGATTGCGTGCATCGGCGGGCAGATCGCCCAGGCCGAGGCCATCATCGTCGACGATCACGGTCAATTCGCCGCCCGGATCGCAATGGAGCCGCAACCAGGCATGCGTGGCCTGTGCATGGCGCACCATGTTCGACAAGGCCTCGCGGATGATATGCAGCACATGCACCTCCTGGTTGGGGCTGAGCGGGCAGTCAGCCAGGCGGGTCTCGAGCGCGAGCTCGAGCTTGCCCTTGCTCGCATACTCCTCGACTGCGGTCTGTAGCAGGTCGGGGAAGTTGCCGGTCATCTTGAGGCGGAATGAAACCAGCAGTTCGCGCAGCTGGCGATAAGCCGCATTGACGCCTTCGCGCAGGTCGGCCAAGGTAGCCAGTGCCTCCGCGCTGCGCGCCGGATCGCCGATCAGCGGCTGCAGCAGGCTGACCTGGATCTTCATGTAGGACAAGGCCTGGGCCAGCGAATCGTGCAGCTCGCGGGCGATCACCGAACGCTCTTCCTGCAGCGCGAGCAAGCGCTCCTGTTCGCTGCGCCGGGCGGCCCCGAGCGCCATGCCGATGTGGCGCGACAGGGCATCGACCAGCTGGCGCTGCCAGTCTTCGAGGCGCTGGCCGCGATCGAGCAGCAGACGCAGCATGCCGTAATGGCGCTCGGTATCGCGCAGTGGAACGCGCAGCAGGTCATGTTCGCCTTCGGGCTGATACACCCAGGGCTCCGCGTCGCCACGGCACTGGGCGCAGGCCAGATCCGCCGCCTGGCGGGCACTCGCCCGCTCCGAACATGGGCCGAAAGTGCTCGCAATCACCGTGGCGGGGCCATCGTGGCGGGGCTCGATGCACGCCAGGCTGCCCTTGAGCCCGGCCACCTGTTCGATGTCGCGCAGGGTGGCCTCGTAGGCCTCGGCCGCCGCCGGCGTCTGGTAGAGGCGGGCAATGGCATGGTAGAGCAACTCCAGCGCCCGGTTGCTGCGCTGCAATTCGGCCGTCTTGGCGGCGACCCGGTTCTCCAGGTCGCGATACAGCTTCGACAGCTCGGTTGCCATCAGATTGAAGGCCGCCCCCACCTGGCCGAGTTCGTTACGCCCGGTGTATGCCACCTGGGCCTCGAAATCGCCTGCGGCAATACGGTTGGCACTGCGCAGCAGATCGTTGAGCGGACGATGCAGCGAGCGATGCAGCGCGACCAGCGCCAGTACCACGACGACCAGGGTCAGGCCGATGGCGATCGCCAGGATCTGGCGCAGGTCCTGAATGCGGGCCTCGGTATCGTGCTCGAGGACCGCAACCAGGGTATTGAGTTGCTCGACGTAGGCATCGACCTGGACCAGCAGCGCGGCGATGCCTTCACGCGAGGGTGGTGGTCCATCGCTGCTGACCGCCTCGACCAGCGGTTTCAGGCTCAGCAGCCAGCTCGCTTCGGCACCGCGGTAGGTTGCCGCGAACAGACCGTCGGGGGTGCGCTCGAGCACCCGCAGGAGCGCCGGGTTGACGAGTTGCTCTTCGAACATGCGGACCGCCTCGGCAACCCGCTGGGTGGACGCTTTCCCGTCCAGCACATCGGCAGCCACCAGGCTGGCGATGCGATGGGTCAGCCGGCGCAGGCTGCCGGCCACGTTGATCGCGCTCGCACTGCCCTGCACGGTCTCGGCCACCACCACCGAAGCACTCATGCCGGCGAGGCCGATCAGCGTCAAGGTCACCATGGCCAGACCGACCAGCAGCAGGATGGAGCGACGCGCCATTGCGTCAATCACGCGGTTTTTCATGTTTTCACTCGTCAAATCCGACCCAACAGGCATGAATCTGGGGATACCCCCAAGGAGTGGAGGCGTACCCCCGCCACTCGCCAACTGAACATCATGTCCTTAGTTAACAATGACCTGGCGCTTCAGACCCATACCTCCTTGGAGGTATGGAAGCGGCGTCCGGCCCGATCCGCAGCGCTCAGGGTCGGCCGCCGATCGGCCTACACTACGCAAGGAGTGGCAACCAGAAGGTCCGCCGCCAGGAGCCTGCACAATGACTGTCGAACCCGTCACCCCGATTTTTGCGACCTTGATCCAGACCACGCCCTTCGACCTCCTTGGTCACCACGGGCTGCACGGGCTGATCGACGATGGTCGCGTCCTCAACTTCAGCCGTGGCGAAATCGTCACCCACTGCCGTGAGCGGGCCGAGCACATGTGGGTGGTGCTTGAAGGCGAGGTCAAATGCTCGCTGATCTCGGCAACCGGCACCGAAAAGATCATACAGATCGCCAGCGCCGGCGCAATGTTCGGCGAAGAGGCTGCCCTGCTCGGCCGCCCGCAGCTATTTACCGCCCAGGTCACCCGCGACAGCACCCTGCTGCTGATTCGCAGCCACGCGCTGCGCACGGCGATGACCGAATCCTCTGCCTTTGCCAATGCGATGACGCTGCGCCTGTCCTCGGCCATGTACGAACTGATCGAAAACCTGCAACTCTGCCTGCAGGGCACCAGCACCCAGCGCGTGGCCCACTATCTGAGCCGCCTCGCCCCGCCCAGCGCCGAGCGCTGCGAAGTGCAGCTCGAAACCAACAAGCAGAACATCGCCGCCCAGCTCAACCTGACCCCGGAGACGCTGTCACGGGTGCTGTCGCGCTTCACCCGCGACGGCATGATCCGCCCCCAGGGCCGGCGCGGCCTGATGCTCGACAAGCTGTCGATGCTGCGCAGTTGCGCGGCGGGGTGAGAATAGGAGGCGGTCGGCCTTGAGGCTGATCTACTGCGCCAGTGGGAGAAGCGGTCCATATCCGCCCGTTTTTTCGTTGCATGGAATGACCATGCGCCTCAAGAACGGCCGAATCTGTCCTCGCTTTCCCACTCGGCTCGTGACGATCGCTCGAGTCCGACAGCCTTCTGGAGCGGCTCGACCTGGCTGAGCTTGCCCGGGCTCGCGAACCAACGGCTGAGGATGCGATAGGTATCCAGTTCGAACCGGCAATGCGTCCCCGCCAGCACCGCGGCCACCTCGTCCCTGCGCTCCACCGTTCCCAGATGGCACCAGTGGTCGAGCACGTGCAAGGCCTCGCGGCCGCTTGCCGCGTGCTGCTCCGCCACCACCACCGCGCCCGCCCACGGCCACGGCTTGAGCTGCGCCGAGCCGAGCGCGCCGGCCAGCCGGGCGTCATGGGCTGCCGGCGATTCGCGGCCGGCACACACGCCCGCACAACGCTTGCTCCGGTAGGCCGTGCAGGGGCCGACGCTGGCGGGCTCGATACCGAGCCGGCGCGGGCAGAGCTGGTACAGCTGGGCCAGTTCGCGCAACAGGCTGTCGGCCTCCTTGCGACTGCGAAAGGCGCCATACAGGCCTTCCCATAGACGCGGGTCGGTCGCGGCGATCCGCACCCGTTCGAGCACCGGCGGGCGCCGGCGGCCCGGCACCAGACGCAGCGCAAAGGTCTCCTCGCTCGCCTGCAGCAGGCGGTTGTGCAGCGGCTGACGGGTTTTGAGCAGTTCCGCCTCGAGCAAGTGCGCACCGAGCTCTCCGGCGGTTTCGATCCAGTCGACCCGCTTCACCTGGCGGACGAGTGCGGCTTCCTTGCCGCCGCGGCCGGCGGCGGAAAGGTGCTCCATCACCCGGGTCCGCAGGCTGCCGCTCTTGCCGATATGGATCGGCAGATCGGGCCCTCCGCCGTCCGGCGCAGCTTCGCTGGCAAAGAACAGATAGACCCCGGGCGCGTCCGGCACCCCCTCGATCGCCCCCTCCGGGAGGCCGGGCGGGCGCGACGGCGCCTTCATCGCGCGGACCACCGCCTGGGCCAGCACGTCGGGAGCAAAGGCCTGCTCGAGCAAGCGCGTGAACTGCCACAGCGCGTCGGCATCGCCCATCGCGCGGTGACGGGCCGCGCACACCAGCGCGTGGCGCTCGATCAGCGCGTCGAGCCCGTGACGGTGGTGCTCGGGATAGAGCGCGCGCGACAGCTTGATGGTGCACAGCACCGGCGCGTCGAGGCTGCGTCCGAGCCCGGCAAAGGCGTTCTTGATGAAACCGTAGTCGAAGCGGGCATTGTGGGCGACGAATACGCAACCATCGAGCAGCGCCTCCACCCTGTCGGCCAGCTCGCCAAAAGCCGGGGCATCGGCCACCATCTCGTCGGTGATGCCGATAAAGTGCTGGATGGTGGGCGGGATCGTCCGTCCGGGATTGACCAGGCTGTCCCAGCGTTCCACCACCCGGCCATGCTCCACACGGATGATGGCGATCTCGGTGATGCCGTCGCGCAGCGGCTGGGCGCCGGTCGTCTCCAGGTCGACAAAGGCAAGCCGCGCCGGCAGGCTCATGCGATCAGGCGGCGCCGGGCTTGCGTCCGACATACTCGCGGAACACGCCGAGCGTGAGCATGCAGCGCACGTCCTCGAAGCCGGCACGGCGCATCGCCTCGAGCACCCGCTCCGGCTCGACCGCGGCCTGGATGGTGTCCCAGTAGTACTCCCACAGCATCGACACATCCGGACTGCAGCGCGCGACGCGCGACAGCAGCGGCACGACCCCGCGGATGTAGCCGCGCATGGCGAGGCGTCCGAAAGCACTGCGCGGGCGGGTGATTTCCATGATGCAGGCGTGGCCGCCGGGACGCAGCACCCGCAGGTACTCGCCGAAAGCCTGCTCGAGATCGGCGACGTGCCGCAGGGCGTAGCCCATGGACACGAAATCGACGTGATCGGCCGGCAGCGGAATCGATTCGGCATAGGCCTCGATGGTTTCCACGGCGAGCTTCTTGCGCAACTCGTCGAGCATGCCGGGCGACGGATCGAGCGCCATCAACCGGCCACCGCCGCCGATGATGCGATGCGCCTCGCGCGCGACCAGACCGGTGCCGGCAGCCACATCGAGCACCGTCATGCCGGCGGCCAGGCCACTGCGCTGCAGCGCCCGGCGCCGGTACCTGGGACCGGTACCGAGGGCGGTGATGTTCTCCGCCCGGTCATAGCCCGATGCGGCGCTGTCGAACAGGCGGCGGGTCGTGACCCGACGTTCTTCCTCGGTGGTGAAATAGCGACGCAGCTGGGGATCGGTCTGGAGCGGACTGGCGCTTCGGGCAGGCTCGGTCATCCGCTCGGTTCAGTGATTGATGTCGTAGTAGTAGGGTTTGACCGGCACTTTCGACTGCTCGTCACGCTTGAGCGTGTCGAGTGCCTGCGGCTTGTCCCACCACAGGGCGCGGCCCTTCTTCTGCTCGGCGACCTCCTCGGGATGCTGCTTCATCCACTCGCGCATGAATTTGGTGTGTTCGGACTCGTAGATGGCCATGGCCGGTTTCTCCCTCGTAGTGGGAGCGGATTCTAGCAGGTCGGACCCGCCCGGTCGCCTGCGGCGCATGGCCGACGGCCTCAGGCCCGGCCGTCGGCCTTGACCCGGCCGATGCGCACGACCTCGGGCACCCGCCGCACGCCGCGCATGACGCGGGCAAGATGCATGCGGTCGTGCACCTGTACGGTCAGGTTGAGCGCGGTGTAGGCGCCCTGTTCGCTATCCATGTTGACGCTCTGGATGTTGCAGTCTTCCTCGGCGATCGCGCTCGCCACCCGTGCCAGCACGCCGCGTGCGTTCTTGGTCAGGACCCGGATGGTGACGTCGAACAGACGCTCCTCGCCCGGCTCCCATTCCACATCCACCCAGCGCCCGCGGTCGCCGCGCAGCTTGCCCACCACCGGGCAGTCGTGCAGATGGACCTCCAGCCCCTGGCCCTTGCGGATGGTGCCGATGATCGGATCGCCCGGAATCGGCTGGCAGCAGCGCGCCAGCTGTACCGCGATGCCCTCGCTGCCGCGGATCTGGATCGCGCCGGCGGGCTTGGGCTTGATCACGTCGGGGCGCCCGGACTCCTGGTCCTGCGCCTGCGACAGACGACGCGCCACGATCACCGGCAGGCGCTTGCCCAGGCCGATGTCGGCAAAAATCTCCTTCTTGCTGCGCACCCCGCGGTCGCGCAGGAAGCGGTCCCAGGCGAAAGTGGAAATCTGCCCGAGGGTGAGTCCGTGCGGGCGCAAGGCCTGGTTGAGCAGACGCTCGCCGAGCGACACCGACTCATCCTGCTGCGCGTTCTTGAGGAAATGACGGATCTGCGCCCGCGCCTTGCCGGTGCGCACATAGGCCAGCCAGGCCGGGTTGGGGCTGGCATGGGCGGCGGTGATGATCTCGACCTGGTCGCCGTTGCGCAGCTCGGAGCGCAGCGGCATCAGGTCGGCGTTGATGCGACAGGCCACGCAGCGGTTGCCGACGTCGGTATGCACCGCGTAGGCGAAGTCCACCGGGGTCGAGCCGCGCGGCAGGTTAAAGATCTTGCCCTTGGGCGAAAACACATACACTTCGCCGGGGAACAGGTCGATCTTGACGTGCTCGAGGAATTCGGTCGCGCCGCCCGAGGTCGATTGCAGCTCGAGCAGCGACTGCAGCCAGGAATGCGTCTTCTGCTGCAGCTCGGTGAGGGTCTTCTCGTCTTCCTTGTACAGCCAGTGCGAGGCCACGCCGGATTCGGCGATGTGGTGCATCTCGCGGGTGCGGATCTGCACCTCGACCGGCGTCCCGAAGGGGCCGATCAACGTGGTGTGCAGGCTCTGGTAGCCATTGGCACGCGGAATCGCGAGGTAGTCCTTGAACTTGCCCGGTACCGGCTTGTACATCGAGTGCAGCGCCCCCAGCGCCAGGTAGCACGAGGGCACGTCGCGCACGATGACGCGAAAACCGTAGATGTCGAGCACCTGCGAGAACGACAGGCGCTTTTCCATCATCTTGCGGTAGATGCTGTACAGGTGCTTCTCGCGCCCGTACACGTCGGCGGTGATGCCCCACTGCGGCAGGCGTTCCTCGATGTTGGCCAACACCTTGCCCACCACCTCTCGGCGGTTGCCGCGCGCCGCACGGATGGCCTTGGCCAGGACCCGGAAGCGCATCGGGTACTTGTGCTCGAAGGACAGCTCCTGCAACTCCCGATAGATCGTGTTCAGCCCCAGCCGGTTGGCGATTGGGGCGTAAATCTCGAGCGTTTCGCTGGCGATGCGGCGGCGCTTGGCCGGGCGCATCGAATCGAGCGTGCGCATGTTGTGCAGACGGTCGGCGAGCTTGATCAGGATCACCCGCAGATCGCTCGCCATCGCCAGCAGCATCTTGCGGAAGTTCTCGGCCTGCGCCTCTTCCTGCGAGCGGAACTCGATCCGGTCGAGCTTCGACAGTCCATCGACCAGCTCGGCGGCGGTCTTGCCGAAGCGCTCGGCGATCTCCGCCTTGGAGATATGGGTGTCCTCCATCACATCGTGGAGGAGGGCCGCAATCAGGGCCTGGGGGTCGAGATGCCAGTCGGCGACGATCGAGGCGACCGCCACCGGGTGCGAGATGTAGGGGTCGCCGCTGATGCGGAACTGGCCCTCGTGGGCATCCGCCGAAAAATGATAGGCCGCCTCCACCCTGCCCACATCTTCGGGCTTCAGATAGGTGGCGAGTTTGCCCTTGAGCTGCTCGAAGTCGAGCGCGAGCACGCTCGACGAAGGCGGACGGAAAGGTTGCGGCGGGGCGGCAGGCGCGAGGTCGGTTTCCATGGTGCGAACTCGCCCCGCGCGCGAATCAGGCCTGACCGCGGTTGAGCATTTCCAGACCGACCTTGCCCGCAGCGATCTCGCGCAACGCGATCACAGTCGCCTTGTCACGGTCGTGCGGATCGATTTCGATCTGCGGCGTGCCGCCTACGGTCAGCTGGCGCGCACGGTAGGTCGCCACCAGGGTGAGCTGGAAGCGGTTCGGGATTCTCTTGATGCAATCTTCAACGGTGATGCGGGCCATGGATTCAATCCTGTTCGAGGAACTCAAAATACTGTGGATGTCGCTGGTGCTGGTTGGCATAACGCAGGCGCGCAGCGCGCACGACGCCAACCAGATCTTCGAGCGCGACTTGCAACTCGTTGTTAATTATAACGTAGTCAAACTCGGCCACGTGGCGCATCTCGCCGCGCGCGCCAAGCAGCCGACGATTGATGACATCGTCACTATCGGTACCGCGTCCGCGCAGGCGGCTTTCGAGCTCGTCGAGCGAGGGCGGCAGGATGAATACCCCCACCGCATTGGGAAACACCTTGCGCACCTGCTGCGCGCCCTGCCAGTCGATCTCCAGCAGCGTATCCCGCCCCGCGGAGATCTGCTCTTTCAGCCAGACCTTCGAGGTGGCGTAATAGTTTCCATGGACCTCGGCCCATTCGAGAAACTCGCCACGGTCGCGCAGGGCGCGAAAAGTGGGCACGTCCACAAAATGGTACTCACGCCCCTCCTCCTCGCCCGGACGCGGCGCCCGGGTGGTGAAGGAAATGGACAGCTGCACCTGCGGGTCGCGCGCGAGCAGACCGCGCACCAGCGTGGTCTTGCCGGCGCCGGAGGGGGCGGTAACGATGAACAGATTTCCAGGCATGTCGTACTCTCGCAAACTCGGCCAGCCGCGGACGCAGCGGCAGCATGGTTTCCGATTGTAACGCGCCGGCCGGCCGCACGCGCCCGTCGAATCTCGCCCCGCCGATCACGCACGCGCTCGCAGTCAGGCTGGAGGGCGCGGCCTGGATGGACATCACGCGGACCGCACGAGCGACTATTCGAGGTTTTGCACCTGCTCCCTGATCTGCTCGATCAACACCTTCATCTCCATCGCCACCGCGGTGATATCGGTCGCGGGCGATTTCGACGCCAGGGTGTTGGCTTCGCGGTTGAGCTCCTGCATCAGGAAGTCGAGCCGCTTTCCGGCGGAACCCCCGGCCTTGAGGATGCGATCGAGCTCGTCGAGGTGGGTGGTGAGCCGGGTCAGCTCCTCGGCGACATCGATGCGCTGGGCGTACAGCGCCACTTCCTGGCGGACGCGGTCTTCGTCGAGGCTGGCCACCGCGTCGCGCAGACGCTGGGTGAGCTTGTCCTGGTACTCGAGCACGATGGCGGGCATGCGCGGGGTGGCGAGGGCGACCAGTTCGCGCATGCGCACGATGCGTTCGCGAATCATCTCCGCAAGCTTCTCGCCTTCGCGGCGGCGGGTGGCGATGAGTTCGTCGAGCGCGCTGCGTGCGAGTTCGGCAATCACCGGCTGCATCTGCTCGAAGGTCACGCCGTCGTCGGCGAGCATGCCGGGCCAGCGCAGCAGTTCACCCACCGACAGCGCCTTGGCATCCGGAAACTGGCGCTGCACGGCGACCTGTGCGGTCGCCAGCTGGACCAGCAGCCCATTGTTGAGCGCCAGATTGCGCGGTGCCGCGGTGTTGGTCTGCAGGTTCAGCCGGCACTCGACCTTGCCGCGGGTCAGGCGGGCGGACAGCTGTTCGCGGATCATCGGCTCGGCCTGACGCAGGTCTTCGACGATGCGGAAACCGAGGTCGAGATAGCGGGAGTTGACGCTGCGCAGCTCGAGATGAAGACTTACGGGGCCAAGATCGCGGGTCTGGGCCGCAAAACCGGTCATGCTGTGAATCATGGGGGGTCTCCGGGAACCTGTCGTGATCGATTACACTGCAGGGCCCTGTCAGGATAAGGCTGTGGAAAGCCGAATCTTAGCGCCCCCAAAGATGCCGCCTCAAGCAAACTGCGCACTCCCTGCCGGCTTTCAGCTCGATCATTACAAGATCGAGCGCCAGCTTTCGCTCGGTGGCTTCTCGATCGTGTACCTCGCCTACGATGCCGACGGTACACCGGTCGCAATCAAGGAGTACCTGCCGAACTCGCTCGCCCTGCGCAAGGAAGGCCAGATCGAGCCCCTGGTGCCGGACGAAAACCAGCCGGCCTTTCGCTATGGCATGAAGTGCTTCTTCGAGGAAGGGCGCTCGCTGGCCAAGCTGATGCATCCGAACGTGGTGCGGGTGCTCAACTTCTTCCGCGCCAACAATACGGTCTACATGGTCATGCAGTTCGAGCGTGGCCGTACCCTGCACGACTACATCCAGAAGCATCGGGGCGAGGTGCGCGAGCGCTTCATCCGCGGTGTGTTCACCCGCATGCTCAACGGCTTGCGCGAAGTGCACGCGCACAAGTTGCTGCACCTGGACATCAAGCCGTCGAACATCTATCTGCGCGCCGACAGCACGCCGGTGCTGCTCGACTTCGGCGCCGCCCGGCAGACGCTGGCGCTGGAGCAGCCCATGCTCAAGCCGATGTACACCCCCGGCTTCGCCTCGCCGGAGCAGTTCGGAAACCGCGAAGCGCTGGGCCCGTGGAGCGACATCTACAGCGTCGGCGCCAGCATGTACGCCTGTATCGTCGGCACCGCGCCGCTGCGCTCGGACGAGCGGGTCAAGCGCGATGCCCTGCAGCCCATATCAAAAACACATGCCGGAAAGTATTCTGTTCAGTTGTTGGAGCTGGTCGAGTGGTGTCTTCAGCTCGACCCGCTGGGGCGTCCGCAGAGCGTCTATACGCTGCAGAAGGCGTTGATGCAGAAGCAAGCAGGCGAAGCCATGCCGGCAACCTGGTTCACCGACCTGGGTTCCCGGCTCAAATCCTTCATCGGCAAGAGCTGAGGGAGCACGTCGTGAGATTCACCATCTTCCAGGAAAGCCGGATCGGCAAGCGCAAGACCAACCAGGACCGCATCGCCTACTCGTATTCGCGCGACGCCCTGCTGATGGTGCTCGCCGACGGCATGGGCGGCCACCTGCACGGCGAGATCGCCGCCCACATCGCGGTGCAATACATCACCCAGTTCTTCCAGCGCGAGGCCCAGCCCCTGCTGCCCGATCCGGCGCTGTTCCTGTCGCGCGCGCTGTCGAGTGCGCATCACGCCATCCTCGACTACGCGCTCGACAAGAATCTGTCCGACGCGCCGCGCACCACCATCGTGGCCTGCGTGGTGCAGGACGGCTATGCGCACTGGGCGCACGCCGGCGATTCACGCCTCTACCTGTTGCGCCATGGCCGGATCCACACCCAGACCCGCGATCATTCGCGCGTACAGCTGATGATGGATCAGGGCCTGCTCGACGCCAAGAGCGCCGCCACCCATCCGGGGCGCAACCGCATCTACTCCTGCCTGGGTGGCACCCATGCACCGCAGATCGAGTTTTCGCGCCGCATGCTGCTGCAGGACGGCGACATCCTCACCCTGTGCTCGGATGGCGTATGGGGCCCGGTCGGCAACCAGGGCATCGTGCAGGACGTGAGCGGAACCAACCTGATGGAAGCCGTGCCGAAGGTCATGGATCGCGCCGAAGAGCTCGCCGGTGCCACCTGCGACAACCTGTCGATGATCGCCATGTGCTGGCACGACGACCTGGGTGCGGCCGTCGTCGACGCGATCTCGACCCAGACCATGGCACTCAACGACTTCACCACCCAGATGGATGCCTTCCAGCGCGTCCGCCCGCCGGCCAGTATCGTCGACCTCACCGACGACGAAATCGAACGTGCCATCGCCGAGATCAACTCGGCGATCAAGAAATTCAGCAAGTAACCCCTACAGGACCCCCGATGCGACCCAGCCAGCGCCAACCCGATCAACTCCGCCCCGTCCGCCTGACCCGCGGCTACACCCGCCACGCCGAAGGATCGGTGCTGGTCGAGTTCGGCGACACCCGGGTGCTGTGCACCGCGAGCGTCGAGGAAACGGTGCCGGGCTTCCTGCGCGGCAAGGGCCAGGGCTGGCTGACCGCCGAGTACGGCATGCTGCCGCGCGCCACCCACACCCGCAGCGGGCGCGAGGCGGCCAGAGGCAAGCAGAGCGGGCGCACCCAGGAGATCCAGCGCCTGATCGGGCGCAGCCTGCGCGCGGTGGTCGATCTCGGCGCACTGGGCGAGCGCCAGATCATCATCGACTGCGACGTGCTGCAGGCCGACGGCGGCACCCGCACCGCCGCTATCACCGGCGCCTGCGTCGCGGTGCGCGATGCGCTCGACAAGCTCGTGGCCGCGGGCAAGCTCGCCGCCAACCCGATGACCGACTTCGTGGCCGCCGTGTCGGTCGGCATCCACAACGGCGTGGCCGTGCTCGATCTCGACTACGATGAAGATTCGGACTGCGACACCGACATGAACGTGGTCATGACCGGCTCCGGCGGCCTGATCGAAGTCCAGGGCACGGCCGAAGGCAAAACCTTCACCCGCACCGAACTCAACGCCCTGCTCGATCTCGCCGACGTCGGCATCCGCCGTCTGGTCGAGCTGCAGCAGGCCGCACTCAAGGGTTCATTCGGGAGTTGAACATGAGCCAACGTCTCGTTCTCGCCAGCAACAACGCCAAGAAGGCCGCCGAAATGCAGGGCCTGCTCGCACCGCTCGGTATCGAAGTCGTCCCCCAATCGGCGCTCGGCGTATCCGAGGCCGACGAGCCCCATCCCACCTTCATCGAGAACGCGCTGGCCAAGGCCCGCCATGCGTCGGCGGCAACCGGCCTGCCGGCGGTCGCCGACGACTCCGGCCTGTGCGTCACCGCGCTGGGCGGGGCACCGGGCGTCAACTCGGCCCGTTTTGCCGGTGAGCCGAAGTCCGACGCGCGCAACAACCTGCTGCTGCTCGACCGGCTCGCCGGCGCCAGCGATCGCAGTGCCTATTTCTACTCGGTCGTGGTGCTGGTGCGTCACGCCGACGACCCGCGTCCGTTGATCGCCGACGGCGAATGGCACGGCACCATCCTCGAGGCGCCGCGCGGCGAAGGCGGCTTCGGCTACGACCCACTGTTCTGGCTGCCCGACCTCGAGCAGAGCGCCGCCGAACTCGACGCCGCACTCAAGAATACCCTCAGCCACCGTGGCGCCGCGATGCGTCATCTGCTCGACCGCCTCAGCATCTACCCGCTCGCCTCCGATCCGCAGTGAGCGAACGCCGCATCATCCCGCTCCAGCCGGCGCCCGCCCGCCGCGCGGCAGACCTGCCCATCGCCAGGGCGCAGCTCGCAGCCCCGCCGCCGTTGGCGCTGTACGTCCATTTCCCGTGGTGCGTGAAGAAGTGCCCCTATTGCGACTTCAACTCGCACACCGCACGCAGTGCCGACGGCAGCCTGCCCCAGCAGGCCTGGCTGGATGCGGTCATTGCCGACCTCGAAGCCGCGCTGCCGCAGGTGTGGGGCCGCCGCGTGCACAGCATCTTCATCGGCGGCGGCACCCCCAGCCTGATGACGGCCGCCATTCTCGACGACCTGCTTACCGCGCTGCGCATGCGCCTGCCACTCGACCCGATGGCCGAAATCACCCTCGAAGCCAACCCCGGCACCGTGGAAGCCGGACGCTTCCGCGATTTCCGCGCCGCCGGCGTCAATCGCCTGTCGATCGGCGTGCAGAGCTTCGACGACGCCATGCTCGCCCGCCTCGGCCGCATCCACGACAGCCGGGAGGCGCGCCGCGCAATCGACATCGCCCACCAACACTTCGAACGCATCAACCTCGACCTGATGTACGCGCTGCCCGAACAGACGCTACCGGGCGCCCTCGCCGACCTCGACACCGCACTCGCCACCGGCGTCAGCCACCTGTCCTGCTACCACCTCACCCTCGAACCCAACACCCCCTTCGCCCACAGCCCGCCAGCGCTTCCCGACGACGACCTCTCGGCCGACATGCAGGACGCGATCGAGGCCCGCCTGGCCGCGGCCGGGTTCCGCCACTACGAAACCTCCGCTTTCGCCCAACCCGGCCAGGAGTGCCGCCACAACCTCAACTACTGGACCTTCGGCGACTACCTCGGCCTCGGCCCCGGTGCGCACGGCAAGCTCTCCAGCCACCAAGGCATCGTGCGCGAGATGCGCCACAAACACCCCGGCCGCTACCTCGAAGGCGCCGCCAGAGGAGACTTCATCCAGGAACGGCGCGAAGTCGGCAGTGACGAACTGCCCTTCGAGTTCATGATGAACGCGCTGCGCCTCACCGACGGCGTCCCCCACACCCTGTTCGCCGAACGCACCGGCCTGCCGCTCGCCACCATCGAGCCCGAACTCATCCACGCCCGCGACCGTGGCCTGCTCGACACCGCTAACGGCATCCTGAAGCCCACTGAACACGGGCGACGCTTCCTCAATGACCTGCTGCAGGGCTTCCTGCGCGACTGAACCCATGCCCATTCAACGCATGGACTTCACCGTCGAAGCGGTATATCCTTGCGGCCTTCGCATTCCGGCCGATCTGGCCGATCTGCACTGCGCCCGTAGCTCAGCTGGATAGAGTACTGCCCTCCGAAGGCAGGGGTCGGACGTTCGAATCGTCTCGGGCGCGCCATGTTTTTCAATGGGTTAGGTCACATCGACCTAACCCATTTTTCTTTTTGGCCCGCCCATGGCGCAAACTTGGCTCACGTTTAGTCCATGATTTTCAGCCGAATCGATAGCCTCACGCAACGCGGCCATCGAGCTTGAGTCGAGCGCCAACTCGACACGGCAGACGGCATGCGTCGCGTCCATCGATCCGACGCAGAATCCCAATCTGCGCGCGAACGCAATCATCCTCGCATTGCTCGCCAGAACACGCCCATACATGTGCGTCAGTCCGTTTCGGAAAGCACAGTCAGTCAGGGCATGCATCAACGTCAAGCCCAATCCGCGACCTTGCCAGGCATCCGCCACGGCAAGCGCGAATTCACATCCCTGCCCGTCGCCGTCGATGCAGTAACGCGCCGACGCAATCTCCTGCTCGAGGCCGTCAGTGACTACAACAACGACGAAGTCCGCACATTCGGCCCAATTGGGCGAACACAGACAACGCGCCTGGGGCTCGTCCAAGTGGAAGTCCCCACAGCCGAAGCGGAAGTACCGCGCACCGTAGGAGAGCGACTCCACAAACTGCACGGCTAGAGCGGAGTCCCCAGGACAGACCGGACGGAGCTTCAGCACCATTCCCTCAGCCGTGGTCCATGATCTGGTCAGACAACCGGCTGAAGGAGGCGGGGACCAGGGAAGCATGCGTCGTGGCGTGAGAAGAAAACGCCATCATGCCCTCCCGCTGTTGCCGCCATGTGTCGGGTGCCAAGTGCGAGTGGGTCCAGACCGGCGCACAGGCGAAGGCCCTGCCCTATGCTTGCTGGCGCACGGTTGCCGGCGGCACGACAACCTATACTTGCATCACGTGCCCTTCGGTCGGCGCATTTCGGGATCACGGCCGTATCCATCACGGATGACCATCGGCCAGAGGCGCTACCCAATGTCCTTCGCAATCTGGTTGATCATCATCGGGGCGCTGCTGATCACGACTACCCTGGCGGGTACATCGCTGAAACCGCTGCCGCTCACCACCGCCATGCTGTATCTCGCCGCGGGTTACGCTCTGGGCGGTGACGGGCTGGGTCTGGTGCGGCCGGATCTGCTCGCCCACCCGGTTGTGCTGGAACGGATCGCCGAAGCTGCGGTGGTGATATCGCTGTTCGGCGTCGGCCTCAAACTTGGCCTGCCCTTGTCGCACCGGGGGTGGCGTCTGCCGTTGAGGCTTGCGTTGGTGTCGATGACGATCACCGTTGCGCTGGTAGCCGCAATCGGGGTGTTCGGCCTGGGGCTTTCGCTCGGTGCCGCGATCCTGCTCGGTGCGATTCTCGCGCCCACCGACCCGGTGCTTTCCTCCGACGTGCAGGTGCTCGAGTCGAGCGATCGCGACCGCTTGCGTTTCAGCCTCACGGGCGAGGGCGGGCTCAACGATGGTGCGGCCTTTCCGTTCGTGATGCTGGGCCTCGGGCTGCTCGGCCTGCATGATCTCGGCACTTACGGCTGGCGCTGGATCATGGTGGACCTGCTGTGGGCGATCGTTGGCGGCCTGGTAATCGGTGGCGCCCTCGGCGCGTTGGTCGGGCGGCTGGTGGTCTATCTGCGCAGTCGTCACAAGGCCGCGATCGGGTTTGACGAGTTTCTGGTGCTCGGCCTGATCGCACTCGCCTATGGAGTAGCCATACTGAGTCATGCATATGGCTTTCTCGCTGTGTTCGCCGCCGGCCTGGCCTTGCAGCGGGTGCAGGCGCTGCCCCCCATTGCGCCGGTTGCAACCCCAGCGGATGCGACAGGCAACATCGGCGCCCACGACTCGGCCGCCACCGATAATCCGCGTGACGAGTTCGTGCTGGCGCTGGAGGGTTTCAACACCCAACTCGAGCGCGTCGCGGAGGTCGCGGTGGTGATGCTGGTGGGGGCGCTGCTATCACACACCGACTTCAGCCTCGACGCAGCCATGCTGGTGATTCTGCTTCTGGTCGCGGTACGCCCCCTGTCGGTGTGGGTCGGTCTGCTCGGCACACGGGTATCGCGTGACCAGCACATCCTGATCTCGTGGTTTGGAATCCGCGGAATCGGTTCGGTGTATTACCTCCTGTTCGCGATCAACCACGGCTTGCCGGCAGCCCTCGCGCGTGAGCTCACCGCACTCACCCTGACCGCGGTCACGGTGTCGATCGTCGTGCACGGCATGTCGGTGACCCCGCTGATGCGCCTCTATGCCCATCGGGTGAGGCACCGCAAACGGAGCCAGCTGTGACGTGCTGCGGAGGACCAACGCGCCTTCGCCCAAGTTGGCTCCAGGCCCGAGAGCCGGCGCACGATGAATCCAATGGACAGTCCAACAATCGGCGACAGCGACATCGGTTGCCGTCCACATAAGGAGCAAGACACCATGGAACGACCCGTGCACGACCTGAGCAACCTCTTCGCCCAACTCGGCGAGCCGAATGACGAGGCCTCCATTGCCCGTTTCATCGAAACCCATGGACCACTGCCCGATGGCCAGCGATTTCACGAGGCACCGTTCTGGACGCCATCGCAGGCAAGCTTTCTGTGCGAATCTCTGCTCAACGATGCCGACTGGGCCGACGCCGCCGACGAACTGAACATGAGGCTGCACCGCCCTCACTAGACGGAAGAAACCAGCGTGGCCGCCGGCTTGCTCGGCGTACCGTTGCGCCCGAGAAATTTCGGCCTGTCAGCGGAGAGGAGTCGTGTGGGGTCATCGACGTCAAGAATTGCGAGATGCTCCGCAAATTCGGCATTGAACGCGTTTCGTGCCGTAAGCGCACCGCTGCCGGGAGCGGTGTCGGTCACGACATCCATGGCCAATTTCGGCCGATCACCCAGGACCCACTCGACGTAGCCGGTCGCGGAAAGCTTTCGCGGTCGGCCCGGTTCGTTGTGCAGCTTCAGGACCGAGACCTTGACCGGGGCATCCATCGCCACGTAGCCCCAGAGTCCGAACCGAATGCTCGCCGCCGGAATCACTGACCGGGTCGTGGTGCAACGGGGCCAAGGCATTGGGGAAATCAACGACGTCTTTTTGGTTTGGCCTTGGGCGATGCCGGCGCTATCCCGCCGATCAGGGCCTTCAGGTTGTCGTTGGTGGCCTTGGTTACCGCAGCACTGACCTGGCGCTTGGCCTGCGCGGTCGCCTGGCCGGCCATCCGGTTTGCCATGCTCAGCCACATGCTCATGAACGGGTTCTTCTTCAGCCATGGATTTGACATGTCGGGTTTCCTTGGTGGTAGTTGTCAGTCTGGGAAGTGTCATGCCTCGTGACGAGGCCACGCGTTGCACCGTATGCCCTCAGGCATATCGAGTCTGTGCGATGACCAACGAAGGCCCCTGGCTTGCGACACTGTCGCTATCCAGGACAACCCCGAACAGGCCGGGCAACGCTTGTTGAGGAATGCTCGTCGAGATCGGCGAAATCGACGTCGGAAGCAAGCCGGACAGTGGACGTTCGCAAGAACCATCGCGCTGCCACCTCGTGGCGCTCCAGACGTGAGCGCAAAGTTGCGCTTCGACTTGCAAATGGTGGAGCAGGTGGAAGCACGTGGGCCGGCCCATGCATCCTTGCAGAAGTCCCGCCGGAATGCGCGACAGCGCACAGACACTTGCCGGGCCCATGTCGAAGATCGAGACCTCTGATAGAGGCAAAGTGCCACGGAGCCACACTCATGCAATCGGCAATCGTTGGATGAAGGCAATATTCTCCGTGCCGGGGCTTGTCATCGCCATTGTCCTGACGCTGTTTATGGGCATCCTGGCGCTGAACTTCGCCACTGGCGAGAAGAAAATTGAGCAAAGCGTCGAGCGCCTTTATGCGGCCGCCGATCCGGCCTTTGCGCGCGCGATGGGTGTACTGCTCGGACCGGCCATCCTGCAGGGCAACCGTTTCGAAGTCTTGTTGAATGGCGACCGAATTTTTCCCGCCATGCTCGCGTCCATTCGCGACGCGAAAAGGACCGTCACATTCGAGAGCTACATTTACTGGTCGGACGCAATCGGGAAAGAGTTCGCCGACGCGCTGGCCGAGCGGGCCCGCGCCGGCGTAAAGGTGCACGTGCTGCTCGACTGGGTCGGCAGCAACAAGATGGACCCGACGCATCTCGCTGCCATGGAGGCGGCCGGGGTCGAAGTGCGCAAGTTTCACAAGCCGGCCTGGTACTCCCTGGCGCGCATGAACAACCGTACCCATCGCAAGGTGCTCGTTGTCGACGGTAAGGTGGGCTTCACCGGCGGGGTCGGCATCGCCGGGGTGTGGACGGGCGACGCCCAGGATCCGCAGCACTGGCGCGACACCCACTTCAGGGCCGAGGGTCCGGTCGTGGCACAAATGCAGGCAGTATTTCTCGACAACTGGATCAAGGCCACCGGCGCCGTCCTGCATGGCGACAACTACTTCCCGGAGCTGCCAGCAGCAGGGAGCGACGCCGCCCAGATGTTCAGCAGTTCGCCCTCCGGCGGCAGCGAGAGCATGCATCTGATGTACCTGCTGGCGATTACGTCGGCGCAACATTCGATCCACTTGTCGAGTGCCTATTTCGTCCCCGACAAGCTGAGCACTCAGGCGCTCGTAGACGCGCTAAAGCGTGGGGTCAAAGTGCAGATCATCGTGCCCGGCGAGCACAGCGACGCGGAAATCGTCCAGAGCGCCTCGCGCGCCCGATGGGGAGACCTGCTTGCCGCCGGCGCCGAGATTCACGAGTACCAGCCGACGATGTATCACTGCAAGGTGTTGATAATCGACAGCCTGATGGTGTCGGTCGGGTCGACCAATTTCGACAACCGCTCCTTTCGCCTCAACGACGAAGCCAATCTGAACATTTACGCGGCCGATTTCGCTCGCCAGCAAGTCGAAGTGTTCAATGCCGATCTGTCGCGCTCGCGCCAGATCAGCCTGCACGAGTGGCAGCAGCGGCCGCTTTCCGAGAAGTTTCTGGAGCATGCAGCGTCGCTCATCGGCGCACAGTTGTAGCTATCGGATTGGAGCAGTCGTTCGAATGGCAGGATTGTCGAATGCACAGACGGCGGTTCCTGGCCGCACTCGAGCCTGTCGGCGCAGATTCAGCGCGACCGCAAGAGCTATCGCGAGATTCTCGAACGAACCCAGAAATGGACTCTGGATGTCACCGACCGGCTCGCGTGGTTCCTCGCCACCCTGCACCTGGCGATCGATCGGGCCCAGCCAGGTCACCCTCGATGCCGTCCTCGCCAGGGCGCGCTTCTGGCAACGCTTCGCCGGTTTGCCGATGAACGCGCGCCAGATCAGGGTGCTCTACCGCTTGCTCGACCGCTTCGAGGGCAAGCTCACGACCGGCAAGTGGGCGGCGGTCGCCAAGTGCTCTTCGGATACGGCCCTGCGCGACATCGGCGAGTTGCTGTCGCGGGGGCACTGTAAAGTCGACACCCGGGGGCCGCAGCACGAGCTACGAGCTTGCCGAACCCTGAGCAGGACTCCGGGATTGCGTCTGCAGCGCAATATTCAAGCGCTCTTCAGTTTGCCCATCGAGCACGGTCTCGATCACACAAACACGCAGAAAAACCCGGTTCATCAACCTCAGGTCGATGAACCGGACAAAGCCCGGCGACAGCGCAGGAAGGCAGAATTTGCCACCGGGGGAGACAAGGCATGTCACGGCAGGGAAGGATCAGGCGACGCGCATGACGGGTCAGGTCGGCGCTGCGCCATCTTCAGGCGCGACGTCGAACCGCGCCCAAGCGCGCCGCCTCACCGGGGTGTGCCCTTGCCCATGTACTTGGGATTGCTCTCCTGGACCCGTCGCCGGGCGATCTCCAGCAGATGGGCTCTGACCGCGTCGCGAAACGCGCCGGTGTCCGCATCGCCGCCCCGGATCGATCTGCACAGCCAGCGGTTCAGTGCCCTGAGTTGCGCGCGGACGCCACGGTCGGCAGCGACCTCGGGCGCCGCGCCCTCCAGCACGAGCCCGGTCAACGCCTTCAACTCCTGGCGATCGGGCTCGTCGCCGTTTTCCAGCTGGCGCATCGCGATCGCCATGGCGTTGGCGACCATCAGCGCCTCATGGCGTTTCTCCGCCGGCAATGCGGGCAGCAGGCTTTCCCGCAGCAGCGTGCGGGCCGTTTCCAGCAGTTGATTCCCGGTAGGAAAGTCGCGCATCAGTCTCTCTCCGTCATTGCAAGGATTTCATATTCCAGTTCCGGCACGATGTGGCCGGTCAGGGCGAGCATCAGTGAGGTCTCCTCGCCCGAGACGTGGCGCTGTGCCTGCTGGATCGCGATGGCGGCCCAGTTGAGATGGGCCATCACCTCCCAGTAGCGCACCAGCGAACGGTCGAGGTGCGTGCCCGACTCGTGCTCGTAGCCTCGATAGAAATCCTCGCGGGCACCGATGCCGCCCGCCTCGCCGGCCTGGCCGAAGCGCCAGCACTTGGCGCAGAACCATCCGATGTCCTCGAGCGGATCGCCCCAGCCGGCAAACTCCCAGTCGAGGACCGCAGTGAGCCCGTTCTCGTCGACCATGTAGTTGCCGGTGCGAAAATCCCGATGACAGAGCACGACAACCTCGGTCGCCGGGGCATGGCGCTCGAGCCAGCGCAGCCCCCACTCCAGCGCGGGGTGCGGCGAGTCGTGGGCGTCGAGGAAGTCGCGCAGACGCCGGATCTGGTCCAGCGCGGGCGAGCCTGCGAGCGCGGGCAAAAACGCGAGGTCGGTGCGCGGCGGCCGGATGCTGTGGATGCGCGCGAGCTCGCTGCCCAGCCGCTCGAGGAGCCGCGCGCGGTCGCCACCGAAACGGCTGTCCTTCACCACCAGGTGGGAGGCAGCGACCCCGTTTGCGCGGCGCATGACGAAGAACTGGCGGCCGATGAGGCTCGCGTCCTCGCACAGCCACAGCGGCTCGGGGACGGTGACGCCGGCAGCGAACGCGGCCTTGAGGAGCGCGAATTCCGCGCTGCGGCTGTGGCTCGAATTCACCCCCGAGGGCGCGTCGGTGCGCACCACAAGGTCGAGCTGCGGCGCGCCCCCCGCGTTTGTGAGATCGGCGTGTATCGCCCAGTTCTCCTGGATCGACCCCCCGGAAAGCAGCTTCGCTTCGCCGATCGTGACGCGCCCGGCGCCGGTCATGCGCTGCAGGAAACCCTCCAGCGCGGTACGCATGGAATCGTTCATGATGCACGGCCCTCCGGCCGGATGCCCTTGATCACGCGCTTTGCGATGCTCCAGCGGTGCACTTCCGACGGACCGTCGTAGATGCGGAAGGCGCGCATGTCGGCGAAGATGCGCGCGACCACCGCCTCCCGCGTCACCCCCCGCCCGCCGAGGATCTGCACACAGCGGTCGACCACCCGCCAGCAGGCTTCCGAGACCAGCACCTTCGACATGCTCGAGTCATGGATGGCGAGATGCCCCTGGTCCAGCACCCAGGCGGTGTGCCAGATCGCGAGCCGTGCCGAGTGGATGTCCATCTCGTTGTCGGCGAGCATGAAGCCGACCCCCTCGTGGCTGCCGAGCGCCTTGCCGAAGGCGTGGCGCCAGCGCGCATAATCGGTGGCGATGTCGTGGGCCCGGCGCGCCGCGCCGAGCCAGCGCATGCAGTGGGTGAGGCGCGCCGGGGACAGGCGCACCTGGGCGTACTTGAAGCCCTCGCCGAGCTCGCCCAAGATGTCGTCGGCCGGTACGCGCAGGTTCTCCAGGCGGACGACCCCGTGGCCCCCGGGAAAACAGGTGTCCAGCGTGTCCATGCTGCTCTCGACCGTGAACCCGGGGCGGTCGGTGTCGGCGAGAAACATCGTCGCCCGGCCGTCCTCGAGCTTCGCCATGATGATGGCGAAGGCCGCGCCGTCCGCACCGGTGGTGAACCACTTGCGGCCGTTGATGACGTAATGGTCGCCGTCCCGCACCGCGGTGGTCTGGAGCATGGACGGATCGGACCCGGCACCCGGATGCGGCTCGGTCATGCAGAAACAGGAGCGCACCTCGCCGGCAGCGAGCGGTCGCAGCCAGCGTTCCTTGTGCTCGGGGCGCGCGACCGCCTCGAGCAGGTGCATGTTGCCTTCGTCCGGCGCGGCGATGTTGAGCGCGACCGGTCCGAGCAGCGAATACCCGGCCTCCTCGAAGAACACCGCCTTGGCGCGATGATCGAGGCCCAGCCCACCGTACTCCTTCGATACGTGGGCCGACAGCAGGCCTGCGGCCCTGGCCTTGCCGACCAGTTCGTTGCGGAAATCCTCGCTCGGTCCGTGCGGCGTCTGGCGCGGATCCTTCTCGAGCGGAATGATCTCCTCGGCCACGAAGCGGCGCACCCGCTCCTGCAGTTCCGCCAGTTCGGCGGGGATGTCGAAATTCATGTTCAGTTGGCTCCGTCGAATCGCTGTCCCGTGTTCACTCATAGCGGTAGAAACCGCGCCCGCTCTTGCGGCCGAGGAGGCCCGCATCCACCATTTCCTTCAGCAGTGGCGCGGGCCGATACTTCGGATCGTTGAAGCCGGCATAGAACATCTCCATTACCGCCAGCATCGTGTCGAGCCCGATCATGTCGACGAGCGCGAGCGGGCCGATCGGGTGGTTGCAGCCGAGCTTCATGCCCTCGTCGATGTCCTCCGCGCTGGCGAGCCCTTCCTGCACGGCGAAGACGGCCTCGTTGATCATCGGGCACAGGATGCGGTTCACCGCGAAGCCGGGGCTGTTGCGGGCCACGATCGAGGTCTTGCCGATGCGGTCGACAAAGGCGCGCACGGTCTCGAGGGTGGCGTCCGAGGTCTGCAGACCGCGGATCAGCTCCACCAGCGCCATCACCGGCACCGGATTGAAGAAGTGCGTGCCGATGAAGCGGTCCGGACGCCCGGTCGCCGCGGCCAGCCGCGTGATCGAAAGCGACGAGGTGTTGGTGGCGATGATCGCGTGCGGCCCGACGACCTTGTCGATGTCACCGAGGATGCGCAGCTTGAGCGCGTCGTTCTCGGTTGCGGCCTCGATGACGAGCTCGGCAGGCGCGAGGTCGGCGGGGTCCGTGGTCGTGCGGATCCGCGACAGGATGGCCTGCTTCTCCTCAGCCGCAAGCTGGCCCTTGCGGATCACCCGGTCGAGACTGAGGGCGATGCTGTCTACGCCCTTGTCCAGCGCGCCCCGGGAAACGTCCACTAGGACGACCTGCATCCCTGCCGCGGCACACACCTGGGCAATGCCGCTGCCCATGGTGCCCGCACCCACCACCCCCACCGTGCCGATCGTCATGGTGCCTGTGTCGCTTGCAGTCATCGGGTTCATGCCTCGATCCGTTCGAACACGGCGGCGATCCCCTGCCCCCCACCGATGCACATGGTGACCAGGGCGTAGCGGCCGCCGACGCGGTGGAGTTCGTGAATCGCCTTGACGGTGATGATCACGCCGGTGGCGCCGACCGGATGGCCCAGTGAAATGCCCGAGCCGTTCGGGTTCACCCGGGCCGGGTCCAGTCCCAGTTCCTGCGCGACCGCGCAGGCCTGGGCGGCGAACGCCTCGTTGGCCTCGATGACGTCGAGGTCGTCGACCTTCAGCCCGGTCCGTTCGAGCACCAGCCGGGTGGCGGGCACCGGACCGATGCCCATGTACAGCGGGTCGACCCCTGCGTGCGCATAGCCGACCAGTCGTGCAAGCGGTTTCAGGCCGAGAGCGGCCGCGCGCCGTGCATCGGCCAGCACCACCGCGGCGGCGCCGTCATTCAGGCCGGAGGCATTGCCCGCGGTGACCGTGCCGCCCTCCTTCCTGAACGCCGGCTTCATCGCCGACAGCGCCTCGACGGTGGCTCCGGGGCGCACGTGTTCGTCGGTGTCGAAAGACACCGTGCCGCTCCTGGTCCTGAGCTCCACCTGCACGATCTGGTCGCGGAAGTACCCGCTTGCAATCGCGTGCGCCGCGCGGCGCTGGCTCTCCACCGCCAGCTCGTCCTGCATGCGGCGCGTGATGCCGTAGCGCTCGGCGACATTCTCGGCGGTAATCCCCATGTGGACCTGCTCCCACGGGTCGTGGAGGATGCCGTTCATGTAGTCCACCAGCCGTGCATCGAGCATGCGCGCGCCCCAGCGCAGGTTCGGCACGGTGTAGGGTCCGCGGCTCATCGCCTCCGCGCCGGCGCCGACCGCAACATCGCAGTCGCCCAGCCTGATCGCCTGCGCCGCCGACACGATGGCCTGCAGGCCCGAGCCGCACAGGCGGTTGACGTTGAACGCGGGCACCTCTTTCGGCAGCCCCGCATCGATGGCCGCCACCCGTCCGAGGTAGGCATCGCGCGGCTCGGTCGGAATGACGTTGCCCATCACCAGATGCCCGACCGCTTCGGGCGGCACCCTCGACCGTTCCACCGCAGCCTTGACCGCTACGGTTGCGAGCTGCGCGAGCGGCACGTCCTTCAGACTGCCGCCGAAGGTCCCGATGGGCGTGCGGGCGGCACCTACAACCACGACTTCACGTTCCAGCATCTTTGGATTACCTCACCTGTCAGTTCGAACGAAGCGCTGCGTCCATGCACGCGATCCGCCCTGGGATGAAACCTCGACTGCATCACATCTAGCCCGACCGGTCGGTCGAGTTTCAGTAATCATAGGATAGATTTCTGCCGCCGACAAGCGTCCGGGACGAACTCGCTACGACGCCCCGCGTACCGGCTTCGTCGCTCGGTGGTCGCAACAGCATCGGATTTCCGTTGACAACCCGACCGGGCGGTCGATATATTTGGCCAACCTAGGCGCGTCTTGCTGCCATGCGGCAGTCGCCGGGTGCCCGGTCGTCGGGAAGATCCTGCCCTCCCCCACCCCAATGCAACCACCCCAGGGAGCCCACCATGTCCCACCCTGTTCTGGCCTGTCCCGAGTTGCTTCGCTTCGAGGACGACGTACCGCAACTGCTCGGCAGCGAATGCAGCGATTGCGGCGAAGCGTATTTCCCCGCCGCTGCCGGCTGCACGCGCTGCCTGTCGCCGCACATGAAAGCGCGCGAACTGGGGCGGCACGGCACACTGTGGTCGTGGACGATCCAGGCCTTCCTGCCCAAGGCGCCCTACGACAGCGGCGAAACCGCCGAGACCTTCAAGCCCTACGGCGTCGGCTATGTCGAGATGGACTGCGGCATCAAGATCGAATCGCGCCTCACCGTCGCCGATCCCGAGGCCCTGCGCATCGGCATGGCGCTGGAGCTCACCCTGATCCCCTACCGCATGGGCGCGGACGGCGCGCAGACCTTCACCTTTGCCTTCCAGCCGGCACGCCCGGCCGAACAAGGAGCCGAACATGGCTGACGATGTTGCGATCATTGGTATCGGCCTGCACCCCTTCGGCCGTCACGACGGAGTGTCCGGCCGTGCGCAAGGCGCCCACGCGCTGCGCGCCGCGCTGCAGGACGCTGGCGTCGCCTGGGACGCGGTCGGCGTCGCCTACGGCGGCAGCCACGACGCCGGCAACGCGGATGCCTTGTGCAACGATCTCGGCCTCACCGGCCTGCCCTTCATCAATGTCGCCAACGGCTGCGCTACCGGCGGTAGCGCGCTGGCGAGCGCGGTCGCGGCGATCCGCTCCGGGATGGCCGAGATCGCGGTCGCGGTCGGCTTCGACAAGCACCCGCGCGGCGCCTTCAACCCGCATCCGCGCGATTGGGGGCTGCCCGACTGGTACGGCGAGACCGGCCTGATGCTCACCACCCAGTTCTTCGCCCTGAAGACCCGGCGCTACCTGCACGAGCACGGCATCAGCGAGGATGCGCTGGTCCGCGTCGCCCAGCGCGCGTTCCGCAACGGCGCGCTGAACCCCAAGGCCTGGCGCCAGCGCGAGATGTCCTTCGACGAGATCGCAAACTCGGCCCCGGTGAACCTGCCGCTGCGCCAGTACATGTTCTGCAACCCGGCCGAGGGCGGCGCGGCCCTGGTGCTGTGTCCGGCGGCGATCGCGAAGCGCTTCCAGCCCAAACCGGTCATCGTCAAGGCGGCGACGGTACGCACCCGCCATCACGGCTCGTTCGAGGTGTTCAGCCCCGCCCTGGCGGCCGAGCAGGCGCCCTCGCCGACCGTGACCGCCGCGCGTGCCGCCTTCGAGCAGGCCGGGGTCGGCCCCCGCGACATCGACGTGCTGCAGATCCAGGACACCGACTCGGGCAGCGAGATCATCCACATGGCGGAGAACGGCTTCTGCGCGCACGGCGAGCAGGAGCACCTGCTGCGCAACGGCGACACCGAGATCGGCGGCCGCCTGCCGATCAACACCGACGGCGGCTGCCTCGCCAACGGCGAGCCGATTGGCGCCTCGGGGCTGCGCCAGGTGATCGAGATCTGCACCCAGTTGCGCCAGGAGGCCGGACGCCGCCAGGTGCCGGGCGATCCGCGGTTCGGCTATACCCACGTGTATGGGGCCCCCGGCGTCAGCGGGGTCACCATCCTGCAGCGCTAGGAGATCCGCATGCCATGGCGCGGCCAGATGGCCGACATCCCGTTCGAGGGGATTTTTCGCCGCCAGATCGATCTGCGGATCTGGGACGGGCAAACGGTCGTCGGCTGGCTCGAGGACGAATTCCATCATTTCGGCGTCACCCTGGTGCACGACGGGGTGTCCGTGCGCGACCTGCGCATCGCGGCCCCGCGCCCGCCGTGGACGACCTGCGCCGGCGCCGTCGAACCGCTGCGCCAGCTCATCGGCAGGCCGCTGGTGGCGCGCTCGTCGGAGGTCGCCGCGTTCGTCGACGTCCGCATGCAGTGCACCCACCTGTTCGATCTGGCGAGCCTGCTGGTGGCGCACGCCCATGGCGGGCGCGAGGATATGCGCTACCACGGGACGGTGCGGCGACTCGATGCGCTCGAGGCGGGTGCGCCCGCGGACGCGCAGCGGGCCACCCTCTACCGCAACGGTGAAGAGGTCCTGTGGTGGAACCTCGAGGACGAGCGCATCACTGCGCCCGCCCCGTACGCCGGGCGCACGATCCACTACGGATTCCGGGCGTGGACGGAGCAGCGCTCGATCGAGGAGGCGGAACACGCACTCGTGCTGCGCCGGATCGCGTTCGCGTCGAACGGACGGCGCATCACCATCGAACACCTCGCCAATGCCGCCGAGCTCCACCAGGGCCCGGTATGCCACACCTTCCAGCCGGGCCGCAGCGAAGTGGCGCTGCCGACCCCGCGGGCTCGGCGCCGTTACGATCACGGCGAGGCGGACATGCTGGGGCTGGCGACGACCAGGCCCTGATCCTCGTCGCCCTTCCCCCCGTAGCGCGTGAGGATCACCAGTGCACAGGCACTGACCACGATGTAGGCGCCGGCGACCGGCCGGACCGTGCCGTCGAAAAGCTGCCCGACCGCGAACCCGACCACCGCCGCGATCAGCGTGGACACGAACCCGAACAGCGACGAGGCGGTGCCGGCGATGCTGCCGAGCGGGCTGATGATCATCGCGGTCAGGTTGGGCAGCAGCAAGCCGAACGCGAACATGTTGCACGACTGGATCACGACGAACAGCGGCAGGGTCAGCGCGCCCGCCGTCGCCACCGCCAGGACGACGACATTGACGGCGAGGCAGGCGAGGAGCGCGGCACGAACGAGGGCGGCGCTCGCGAAACGACGCACCAGGAAGGCATTGAGAAAGGCGGCCACGGCCGTCGCCAGCGACACCAGGGCGAGGAACGGGGTGAAGCGCAGCCCGGCGTCGAAGGTCACCTGGAAAATGCCCTGCGCCGAGGCGAGGAATCCCATGTGGGCGCCCATCACCAGGCCGAACGCGACCATGCCGCCGAACGCCGCCGGCGTGGCGAACACCATCCGGTAGGCAGCGAGCACCGCGCGCGGGGCCATCGACCGCCGGCGCGCAAGCGGCAGGGATTCGTCCAGACGCAGGAAGGACCACACCAGCGCCACGCTGCCCAGCAGCGCCATGGCAGCGACGATCCAGCGCCACGAGCCGAAGATCAGCAAAGCCTGGCCGATCATCGGCGCCACGATCGGCTCGAGCAACAGGATGGACATCGCCACCGACATGACCCGTGCCATGTGCACGCCGCTGTAGCGGTCGCGGACGATGGAGAAGGTCACCACCCGCATCGCGCCCGCGCCGAAGCCCTGCACCACACGCGCAACCAGCAGCAGGGCGAAGCTCGGCGCCGCCGCGCTCAGGACGCTCCCGGCCACGAAGGCCAGCACGCCGCCGAAGAACACCGGTCGCCTGCCGTAGCGATCGCTGAGGAGCCCGAAGACGAGTTGCGGAAGCCCGACACCGAGTACGAAGGCGGCGATCACCGCCTGGCTGAGGTTGGCGCTCGCCAGCCCGAAGTCGTCTTGAATCGCCTGCAGGGCGGGCAGCATCGAGTCGATGCCGAGCGCCCCGAGCGCGAAGCCGACCGCCACGAAGGCGACGAACTCGACGCGCCCCATGCGCGCCGCTGCGGGTTCCGCCGCGGCGATGCCGCCGCTATCGGCCATTGAATGCGGGCTTGCGCTTGGAGAGGAACGCGGCCACGCCCTCCGCGAAATCATCCGATTCGACACCGGCGAGGAAGGCGAGCCGCTCGGCCTCCAGCTGCCCCGCGAGATCGCTTTCGTAGGACGCATTGAGCAGGCGCTTGGTGCGCCCGAGCGCCGCCGTGGCCATGGGGGCCAGACGCCGCGCCAGCGTCAGCGCCGCCTCCTCCAGCGCGTCATTGGGCACGACCCGGCTCACCAGGCCGAGTTGCAAGGCGCGTGCTGCGTCGATGCGCTCGTCGAGGAGCGCCACTTCCATCGCGCGCCGCGCGCCGATGAGGCGCGGCAGCGTGTAGCTGCCCCCGCCGTCGGGCGAGGCGCCGAGTTGGCCATAGGCGAGCTTGCAGCTCGTCGTCTCGCTCGCGACCACCAGATCGCAGGCGCACATCAGCGACCAGCCAAAGCCAGCTACCGCACCGCGCACCGCGGCGATGACCGGCTTCGGCATGGTGCGCAAACGGGTCACCGCCACGCCGACGTCCGAGATCAGCTTGCTGAAGCCGGCATCGCGTTCGGCGCCGGGCAGTTCGAGCAGATCGGCGAAATGGCGGATGTCGCCGCCGGCCATGAAATGCGCGCCGCTGCCGGTCACGATCACGCAGCGGATGGTGGCGTCGCGTTCGAGCTCGGCAGTGATTGCGACGAGCTCGGCCGCCATGGCGGGACCGATCGCGTTCAGCGCGTCGGGCTGGTTGAGCACGATGCGGCCGATGGGGCCGTCGCGCTCAAGTATCGCACTCTTCGTCACATGGAGCTCCAGGGGTCGGCCACGGCCGCTCAAAGGGTGTTTACCGTATGGCCGCCATCGACCACGATCACCGCGCCGGTCATGTAGCTGGAGGCGTCGGAGGCGAGCAGCAGCAGCGGGCCGACCAGCTCGTCGCTGTGCCCCAGGCGCCGCTGCGGGATGCGCTTGATGAGCGCCATGCCGGGTTCGCTCGCGAAGAAATCCCGGTTGAGCGGCGTCTCCACATAGCCCGGCGCGAGCGCGTTGACGCGGATGCGGTAGCGCGCGAGCTCGAGCGCCATCGCGCGCGTGAGCTGGATCAGCGCCGCCTTCGAGGCGGCGTAGGCCGGCAGTTGCTGGGCCACGCGCAAGCCCAGGATGGAGGCGATGTTCACGATGCTGCCGCCCTTGCCGGCGTCGCGCATGGCGCGTGAGGTGCGCTGGGCGACGCGCCACGCGCCGTTGAGATTGACGTCGACGATGCCGGTCCATTCGCGCTCTTCCACCTCCAGCAGGGGCTTGGTGAGCGTCACCCCGGCGTTGTTGATCAGGACGTCGGGCGCGCCCAGCGTCGCGACCAGCTCCGCCAGCGCCGCCTCCACGCTCTCCGCGCGGGTCACGTCCATCTCCAGCGCGTGGGCGCGGATGCCGTTCTCCTCGAACTCGCGGGCGAGCGCCCGCCCCTGCTCGATCCGGCGCCCGGCCAGGGCGAGCGTGGCACCCGCCTCGCCGAGCGCGCGGGCGAAATCGCGTCCCAGGCCGCTGAACGCGCCGGTGACCAGCACGGTCTTGCCCGCGACGTCGAACAGCGCCGCGTGGCGCGCGGTCGATTTCGCGTTCATGCCGTTTCCCCCCGCTGCGTCGCCTCGCCGAGGAAGCGCGCGAAATGTTGGTCGCGGTTACCGAACAGCGCCGCGTTGACCATCAGGCGGCGGAAGTAGTGGCTGACATCGAGTTCGTCAGTGACCCCGACTCCGCCGTGCATCTGCACCGCCTCGTTCGCCACCGTGCGCGCCGCGCCGCAGATGTAGGCCTTGGCGCCGCTGATCACCCGCGCGCGCTCGGCCGCGGGCAGGGCCGTGGCGCGCTGCGCGGCAAGGGTCAGTGCGGCGATCTCCTCCTGGAGCAGGAACATCTCCACCGCACGATGCTGCAGCGCCTGGTTGGTGCCGATCGGCCGCCCGAACTGGGTGCGGATCTTCAGGTAGTCGCAGGTCGCGGCGACGAGCATGCGCACGATGCCCAGCGCCTCGGCGCAGCTCGCCACGGTCGCGCGCTCGTGCACGTCCGCGATCGCCTGCGCGGCCGAGCCCTCGCGCGCCGGGTCGAGCGCCTCCACGGCGGTTCCCGCGAAGCGGAAGTTCGCCGCGCCGCGGCCATCCACGAGGCGGAAACGCGTCGCTTCCACCCCGGACGAAGCGGGGTCGACCAGATAGAGCCGCATCTTGCCGCCACGATCGGCGTCGATGGCCGACACGATCAGGCGGTCGGCGAGGTCGCCGTGCAGGACCGCGATCTTGGCGCCGACGAGGCGCCCCCCGCGCACCGCGCACCGGTCGGCGCCGTCGCCGGGTTCCGCGTCGGCGAAGGCGAGCTTGAGCGAGCCGTCGGCCAGGCCCGGCAGGTAGGCGTCCTGCTGCGCGGCGCTCGCCTGCTGCAGCAGCAACTCGGTGCCGACGATCGCGCTGGCGAGGACGGGCTCCATCAGCAGGCGGCTGCCGACCACCTCCATCAGCGCGCCGACCACGAGCGGATCGGCGTCCATGCCGCCGTGCGCCTCGGGCAGACGCAGCGCGAGCCAGCCGAGCTCGGCGTAGGCCTGCCAGGCGCGGCCGCTGTAGCCGGTCGGATCGGCCAGCACCGCGTGCCGCTGGGCGAGGCTGTAGTGGTCGGCCGCATAGCGCCGGGCGCTGTCGCCGAGCATGGCCGCGGTATCGAAATCCAGGTTCATAAGCCGAGCACTCCCTTGGCGACGATGTTGCGCTGGATCTCCGAGGCGCCGCCGAAGATCGTTGCCGCGCGGTTGTAGAGATGGTCCTTGACGATGCCTTCGGCGTCGTCGGGGCCCAGCGGCGGACGGTCCCCGGCATGCACGTCGGCCGGGTCGTAGGCGATCCCGGCGCAGCCCAGGGTGTCGATCGCGGCCTCGGCGATATGCTGGTAGAGCTCGGCGCCGCGCAGCTTGATGAGCGACGCCTCGGCGCCGTGATCGGTGCCGCGCATCATCGCCTCGACGGCCTGGTATGCGGCTTCCTCGAGCGCGAAAAAGCGCAGCTCGAGCTCGCCGATGCGAGCCTGCAAGCGCCCCGGTGAAACCGCAGCCTGCTCGCGCGCCAGCTCCTTCAGCCGCTCCAGCGCGTGCCACGCCATGCCGACGATCGCCCCCGCGGTGCGCTCGTTCTTGAGCAGGAACTTGGCGTAGGTCCAGCCTTCGCCTTCGGCCCCGACCAAGTTGTCGACCGGCACGCGGACGTTGTCCAGCCACACCTCGTTTACGTGCCGGTAGCCGTCCATGGTCGGGATCGGCTTCACCGTCACGCCGGGGCTCTTCATATCGACGAGCAGGAAGGAGATCGCCTTCTGCGCCTGCGCATCGCGGGTGGTCTTGACCAGACAGAACATCCAGTCGGCCCACTGGGCGTAGGTGGTCCACACCTTCTGGCCATTGACGACGTAGTGGTCGCCCTCGCTGCTGCTTACCCGGATCGCCTCGGTGCGCAGCGCGGCGAGATCGGAACCGGCACCGGGCTCCGAATAGCCCTGCGCCCAGAAGTCCTCGGTGGTGGCGATGCGCGGCAGGAAGCGCGCCTTCTGCGCCGGCGAGCCGAAGGTGTAAATTACCGGGCCCACATACTTGACGCCGAAGGGGATGATCCACGGACAGCCCAGGCGGGCGAACTGGTCCTCGAAGGCGAAGCGCTCCAGCAGCGACCACGCCTGGCCGCCGTATTCCTTCGGCCAGTGGCCGATGGCCCAGCCCTGGTCGTTCAGCAGCCGCATCCAGTGCACATAGTCGTCCTTGTCCAGCACCTGGTGGTGCTTTGACTTGAGCTTGAGGTCGGCCGGGAGCCGCTCGTCATGGAAGCGCCGGATCGCCGACCTCAGCGTCTGTGCGCGCGCGCGGGCTGCGCTTGTCTGTTCGTTCATGCGTTCTCCTGTTGGCGGATCGGGAATGGGGAGGCGTCGACGGAGCTGGTCCGACCTAGCCCACCGCGCCTCCCTCCTTGGCAAAGCGCCACGCCGCCTGCGCCAGCGGGCGCACATGCGCGGCGATCTCGGCCGCATTCGCCGAGGCCGCGTTGCCCCCCTGCAGGCGGTGCGCGATGCCCTGCAGGATCGCGGCGGTGCGGAACAGGTTGTAGGCGCGGTAGAAGGTGAGCTTGTCGTCGACCACCAGCCCGGTGCGCTCGCAGTAGCGCGCGATATAGCGCTCCAGGGTGGGAATCCCGAGCGCGGCGAGATCCGCATCGCTCAAGGTGCCGCGGGCGTCGACGCCCGCAGGGCGGTACCATTCCATGGTGTGGTACATCAGGTCACCGAGGGGATGGCCGAGGGTCGACAGCTCCCAGTCCACCACCGCCACGACCCTCGGTTCGACCGGATGGAACAGCAGGTTGTGGAAGGAGTAGTCCCCATGGATGATGGACGAGCGCCCGTCGTCGGGCGGCACGAACGCCGGCAGCCACCCCATGAGCATGTCCATCTCGGGGATGTCCTGGGTCCGCGACTGGTCGTATTGACGCGACCAGCGCGAGATCTGGCGTTCGAAGTAGCTGCCCGGCCGGCCGAAGTCGGCGAGCCCCAGCGACACGTAATCCACCGTATGAAGCCGCGCCAGGGTCTCGTTGGCGGAGTCGAACACGGCCGCCCGCTCCTCCCGGCTCAGGTCCGGCATCCGGCAATCCCAGAAGATCCGCCCCGGCACGTGCCGCATCACATAGAACATGCCGCCCAGGATCTCGCGGTCCTCGCACATCACGAACGGCTCGGGCACCGGGAAACCGGGCACGCGCGCCAGCGCGCTGAGCACGCGGAACTCCCGGTCCACGGCATGGGCGGATTTCAGCAGGATCCCGGGCGGCTGGCGGCGCAGGACGTACTTGGCCTTCGGCGTCTCGAGCAGATAGGTCAGGTTCGACTGGCCGCCCTGGAACTGCTGCACCTTGAGTGGCCCCTGGAACCCGGGCAAGTGCTCACGCAGGTAGTCGTGAAGCCGCCCTTCGTCGATCTGCGCGAAGTGGTGAATGTCGCCGACCTCGCCGAGGTAGGCCTGCGGGGAACCGCCGTAAACGGGAGCGTCCACGCTCCGTTCCGCTTGTCCAGTGTCGCCTGTCGTTTCAGCCATGAGATGTTTCCATTTGTCGCACCCCGAGGGGCCATTTCGGTGACTCGAGGCTTCCCGCATCCAGCCAGGGAAACCCGCGTTTGCTTTCGGCACGTCGGAAACCGGCGGCTACGGGCCACCCCACGTCCGAACGTTCGGTCGAACAGCCGGCCGCGATGCCAGATGCAACAACGCGAACGACCTTGCGATAAAAGGTAATCGACCGACCGGTCGGCTGTCAAGTGTGCGCGTGCCGAAAGCATCCGCCCCGCAAGTACGCAAGGCCATGGGAGCGAAGATGCGCGACAGGATCTTGACACTCGACCGCCCGGTCGGTAGGCTGCAGTTACCGATTTTCATCTGCTCGCGGTCGGCTCGCCCTGCGGCGAGTCCGACCCGGGCGCTCCGCAAAACGCCCCGCCAACTCAAAGGGAGATTCAAGGTGACAGAGTCGAATGCACTGCTGCAGTCGGTGCTGCTCAAGCAGCTGGCACCCTTCACGCGCTCCGGGTACGCGCTGTTCCGCGAGGTCATCGAGTCCGACGGCGCCCTGAGCGCGAAGCTCAAATGCCTCCTCGCCGCGGTTGCGGCGTGCAACCGCGGCTATCGGGATCTGGCACACACCGAGCTCGCGCGCGCCGCCGCTCTGGGCATCACGCTCAACGAGGCCTCGAGCGGCCTCATCCTGCTCAGCAGCCTGCGCGGCGAAGGCGCTGCCCTCGCCTTCGACGCCGTGCTGCGCGTGGTCTATCCGGTGCCCGCCGAGGCCGCGACCGAACCCGACCTGGTGCGCGCCGAGCCGGGCGAGGCCGAAGCCAACTTCAAGGCCTATTTCGGCACCGTGCCGCCGGCGCTCGTCACCCTCCTGCGTCTGGCGCCGCTGGGCGCGGACGGCTACTTCCTGATGCGTCGCGGAACGATCGACTGCAACCAGCTCGACCGCAAGTCGGCCGAGCTCATGCTGATCGCGGTGCTCGCCTCGGACTACAGCCCGATGGCCGCCACCCACATCCGTGCCGCGCGTGCGGTCGGCGCCAGTGACGAGGAGATGGCCGAGGCCATCCTGTGCGCCGTACCCTCGGCCGGCATCGCCGCCTGGATGGCGGCCGGCGTGCTCCTGAACGAGCAATGAGCAGGTCCGCCGAAAACCGCCAGTGGCTGCTGCGCCGGCGGCCCCATGGCCGCGTGGCGCCGTCCGATCTGGAATTGGCGGTGACGCCGGCACCGACCGCGGGCGTAGGCGAGCTCGTGGTGCGCGTGAAGCTGCTCTGCATGGACCCGACCATCCGCAATTTCATGGACGCGGCCCCCGGCTACGGGGTGCCGATCGCGGTGGGCGGTCCGATCCGGGGGATGGTCGTCGGCGAAGTGGTGGCGTCCCGCGACGCTTCGCGCTGCGAGGGCGAGCTGGTGTGGGGCTTCGGCTCCTGGAGCGACTACGTGTCGGGTCCGGCCGCCCGGTTCCATCCGCTGCCGGTCGGCTTCGGCCATCCCCTTCCGGTGTACACCCATGTGCTCGGCACCATCGGCCTCACCGCACACTACGGCTTGCTCGAGGTGGCTGGCGTGCGCCCCGGGGACCGTGTCCTGGTGAGCGGGGCCGCGGGCGCGGTCGGCTCGCTAGCCGGCCAGATCGCGCACATCGCGGGCGCGTCGCGGGTCGTCGGCATCGCCGGCGGCGCCGAAAAATGCGCGCGGGCCACCTTGCGCTACGGCTACGACCAGTGCATCGACTACAAGGGTCCGGCGCCGGTGCGCGAGGCCATCGCCGCGGCGTTCCCGGACGGCATCGACGTCGTGTTCGAGAACGTCGGCGGGCCGCTCCTCGCGGCCGCCCTGGACCATCTCAGGAAGAACGCCCGAGTCGCGCTGTGCGGGATGATCGCCCGCTACGGCGCCACCGAGCGGACACCCGGCCCCGCCAACCTGTGGAATCTCGTGGTCAACAGCGCCCGGCTGCAGGGCTTTCTGGTGAGCGACATCCTCGGCCAGCCGGCGCGCGTCGATGCCGCCCTGCGCGCGCTGGACGGCTGGATCCGCGAAGACCGCCTGCGCTACGACATCGACTTGCGCACCGGCTTCGAGCACGTTCCCGACACCTTCAATTGCCTGTTCACCGGCGCCCACAACGGGCGCCTGGTGGTGCAGATCGACGATCCGAACCAGGGCGCCTCGACATGAACGATGTGAGCTATACCCGCATGGGCGACATCGCCGTCGCCACCGTCAACTATCCTCCGGTCAACGCCCTGAGCCACGCCGTGCGCAGCGGCCTGATGGCGGCCATCGAACGCAGCGCGGCGGATCCCGAGGTGGCGGCGCTGGTCATCATCGGCGGCGGGGCCACCTTCGTCGCCGGCGCGGACATCAACGACTTCGGCAAGCCCTACGGCGAACCGACGCTATACACCATCATCGACGCGCTGATGGCGAGCGCCAAGCCGATCATCGCCGCCATCCACGGCACCGCGTTCGGCGGCGGTCTCGAACTTGCGCTTGCGTGCCAGTGGCGGATCGCCACCGCCGACGCCCAGGTCGGCCAGCCCGAGGTCAAGCTCGGCCTGATGCCCGGCGGCGGCGGCACGCAGTGGTGGACGCGCCTGGCCGGGCCGCAGGCGGCGCTCGAGGTGTGCACCACCGGCAACCCGGTCTCCGCCCGCCAGGCGCACGCGTGGGGCATCATCGACCGCCTCGCCGACGACGACCTGCTGCAAGGCGCGCTCGGTCTCGCCCGCGAGGTCGTGAGCGGCACCCTGCCGCCGCGGCGACTGACCGAGGCGACGGACAAGATCCGCAACACGGATCCGAAACTCTTCTCCGACTACCGCGACAAGCATCGTCGCCGCTGGAAGGGCCAGGTGGCCCCATGGCAGATCGTCGATTGCATCGAGGCCGACTGCCGCCTCTCCTTCGCCGAAGGCTTCGCGCGCGAGCGCGAGGCTTTCAAGAAATGCGAGCGCAGCCCGCAGAGCCGGGCGCTGATCCACCTCTTCTTTGCCGAGCGCGCCGCCACCAAGCTCAAGGATGTCTCGGCCACGCCCGCACCCATCCGCGCAGTCGGCGTGGTCGGTGCCGGCACCATGGGCGGTGGGATCGCGATGAGCTTCGCCAACGCCGGATTGGCGGTGATGCTCGTCGACGCCTCGGACCAGGCGCTGGCGCGCGGCATGGACATGATCGCGCGCAACTACGCCGCTTCGGTGAACCGCGGCAGCCTGGCGCAGGCGAAGGCGGACGCGGCGCTGGCGCGCATCCGGAGCTCGACGAACTACGCCGATCTGCGCGACGCCGACCTGATCGTGGAGGCGGTGTTCGAGGACATGGCGGTCAAACAGGACGTCTTCCGCCAGCTCGATGTGGTGGCGAAGCCCGGGGCCATCCTCGCCACCAACACCTCGACGCTCGACATCGACGCCATCGCCGAAGCCACCTCCCGCCCCGGCAAGGTGGTCGGCCTGCACTTCTTCAGCCCGGCCAACGTCATGCGCCTGCTGGAAATCGTGCGCGGCCGCGCGACCGCGCCGGACACGCTCGCCACCGCGCTGGGCGTCGCCCGCAGCCTGCGCAAGATCGCGGTGGTGGCGGGCAACGCCTACGGCTTCATCGGCAACCGCATCCTCGCCGCCTATGGGCGGGAAGCGGACTTCATGCTCGAGGAAGGCGCCACACCGTGGCAGATCGACCGCGTGCTGGTCGAGTTCGGCTTTCCCATGGGGCTCTTCGCCATGCGCGACATGGCTGGCCTCGACGTGATCTGGCGCATCCGCCAGCAGGAGAACACGAGCCGGCCGCCGCACCTGCGCTACTCGCCGATCGCCGATCGCATCTGCGAGCAGGGCCGTTTCGGCCAGAAGACGGGACGCGGCTACTACCGCTACGAGGGCCGCGCGGCGAGCCCCGACCCCGAAGTCGACGCGCTGATCCGGGACGTTGCGGCCGAGCTCGGCATCGAGCGCCGCGACTTCACCGATCAGGAGATCCTCGACCGCCTGCTGTGCGCCATGGTCAACGAAGGCGCGCGCCTCCTCGAGGAAGGCGTGGCGCAGCGCGCCGGCGACATCGACGTCGTCTACGTGAACGGCTACGGCTTCCCGGCCTGGCGTGGCGGGCCCATGTGCTGGGCCGAGGAAACCGGCCTCCCCTCCATTTACGAATCCGTGGTCGGCCATTACCGCCGCCACGGCGAGAACTGGGCGCCTGCCGAGCTGCTCCGAACCGCGGCCGCTGCCGGCCGCGGCTGGGATGGTGCCGGCAGCGCCACCTCGAGTTGCAACACCCCCCCAACCTCAACCCAAGGGAGCGCATAGCATGCGTGATGCAGTCATCGTTTCCGTCGCGCGTACGGCCGTCGGCAAGGCCTACCGTGGCGCCTTCAACAACACCCAGGGCCAGACCCTGGCCGGACACGCGGTCAAGGCCGCGCTGCAGCGAGCGCACGTCGAATCGGACGCAGTCGACGACGTGGTGCTCGGCTGCGCCCTGCAGCAGGGCAGCACCGGATTCAACGTGGCCCGGCAGGCCGCCCTGTGCGCCGGCCTGCCGGTGAGCGTGGCCGGAATGACGGTAGACCGTCAATGCGGTTCCGGCCTGATGGCGATCGCAACTGCAGCCAAGCAGATCATCGTCGATGGCATGGAGGTCACCGTGGCCGGTGGCGTCGAATCGGTGTCGCTGGTGCAGAACGAGAAGTTCAACCAGTTCCGCATCATCGATCCCGCCCTGGAGCAGCGCGTTCCCGCGCTGTACATGTCGATGCTGGAAACCGCCGAGATCGTCTCGGAGCGCTATGGCGTATCGCGGGACCGGCAGGACGAGTACGCCCTTCGCTCGCAACAGCGGACGGCCCAGGCCCAGGCCGAAGGTCGCTTCGATGACGAGATCATCCCGATCGAGACCATCATGGCGCGCTTCGACAAGGCGACGAACCGCACCAACTTCGTCCCGGTCACGATCGCCCAGGACGAGGGCAACCGCCCCCAGACCACGCTCGACGATCTCGCCAGCCTCCAGCCCGTGTTCAAGGAAGGGCAAAGGCTCAAGGAGGGCCGCTTCGTCACTGCCGGCAATGCCTCGCAGTTGTCCGATGGCGCGGCGGCGCTGGTACTGATGGAGGCCGCCGAGGCCGCCCGGCGCGGACTCACACCGCTGGGTCGCTACTGCGGCATGGCGGTGGCGGGCTGCGGACCGGAGGAGATGGGGATCGGACCGGTGCTCGCCGTACCGAAGCTGCTGGCCAGGGCCGGGCTGAAAGTCCACGACATCGATCTGTGGGAACTGAACGAGGCTTTTGCCTCCCAGGTGCTCTACTGCCGCGACCAGCTGGAGATTCCCGACGAGCGGCTCAATGTTTCGGGCGGGGCCATCGCTGTCGGCCATCCCTACGGCATGTCGGGCGCGCGCATGACCGGCCATATCCTGCTCGAGGGACGCCGGCGCAAGGCGAAGTATGGCGTCGTCACGATGTGCGTCGGCGGCGGCATCGGCGCAGCCGGATTGTTCGAAATTTTCTGAAATTGCGGCATTGACAAATATCGGTGGCGTGATAATGTTTCATCTAACCGACCGACCGGTCGGGTGCTAATCGAAGTACGGAATCAAAGTCCGGATTCGGCAGCAAATTTTCTCAGGAGCGGAGACAACCATGGAAATGGAAAAGGACGTCATTCAATACGAGGTTGCGGGCAACGGCATTGCGACCATTTGGCTCAACCGCCCCCACAAGCGCAACTGCGTCAGCCCGCAGCTGCTGAAGGAACTCGAGAAGGCGGTCGATCGCGCCGCCGAGGACAAGGAGGCCCTCGCGGTGGTGTTCCGCGGCCGCGCCAACACCTTCTGCTCGGGTGCCGATCTGGATCAGCTGGTCGGTCCGGTGTTGCAGGAGACCACCTCGTCGCTGCAGCTGGCGATCGATTCGGCCCGCACCTACGACAAGATCTTCAACATGAAGAAGCCCACCATCGCCGCAGTCGAAGGCTACGCGGTTGCCGGTGGCTTTGAACTGATGATCTCGTGCGACTTCGCGCTGGCTGCATCCGAGGCCAAGATCGGCGACTTCCACATCCGCCGCGCCCTGTTCGGTGGTGCCGGCCCGATCTACCGCCTGCCGCGCATGATCGGCATGCGCCGCTCGAAGGAGCTGATGCTCACCGGCAAGCTGCTCACCGGCGACCAGTGCGCCGAGTGGGGCCTGATCAACGCTGCGGCTCCGCAGGCGGAGTTCGATCAGCTGATCCAGGATTTCTGCGCGCCCTTGATCGACAAGAGCCCGTTCTGCATGTGGATGACCAAGATGGCGGTGAACCGCGGCCTGGATGCCGACACCGACACCCTGATCACGCTCGAGACCATGACCTGCAACGTCGTACACCACTCCGAGGACGCCAAGGAAGGGGTTCGCGCCTTCCTCGAAAAGCGCACCCCGAAGTGGACCGGTCGTTAATCGGCAAAGGCGGATAAACACATGTCAGCAAGCTTGGTCATCCTGGCGACACGCCCGCCCGAATGGACGCGGGAGCAATTCACTACCTGGTGGCGCAGCGAGCACGCCGGCTACGGCAGGCAGCTGCCCGGCCTTCAGGCCTATCGGCATGGCGAGGTGGTGTTCGACTACGACCATCCCGGGGCACCCGCCTGGGATGGCCATGCGGTGCTGACTTTCGCCACCCGCGAGGCGCTCGATGCGGCCCTCGATTCGCCGGAGTGGAAGGCAGCCGTCGCCCACGTCGGCAGAATGAAAGGCAAGCGGATCGCGCTGATCACGGAGGAGGTCGACCTCCTCCCTGGCAGTTAGGGTTTCCTTCACCCCTCCAGAATGGGCAGGACAACACAGTGAGCGAGACATTTTCTCCGGGCTTCATCGCCCGACAATTCCGCCTCGACGGCAAGGTTGCGTTGATCACCGGCGGACGGGGCGCACTGGCCGAGGCCATGGCCGCGGCGCTGGCCGACCTCGGCTGCGATGTGGCACTCGCCTCCCGCCACGAGCAGGAGTGCGCCGGGATCGCGGCGGACATCGCCAGGCGCTTCGAGCGCAAGGCGATCGGCCTGCGCTGCGACATCGCCAAGGAGGAAGAGGTCGAGGCGGCGGTGGCGGCCACGGTGCAGGAATTCGGCCGCCTCGACATCCTGATCAACAACGCCGGTGCCTCCTGGTGGGGCCTGCCCGAGGAGATTCCGCTGTCGGGCTGGCAGAAGGTCATCGACGTGAATCTGACCGGGACCTTCCTCGCCTGCCGCCACGCCGCGAAACACATGATCGCGCACGGCGGCGGCGCCATGGTCAATATCGCCTCGGTCGGTGCGTTTCTCTCCTACACCCCCGAGGCCGGCCAGGTGGTTCCCTACACCACCAGCAAAGCGGCGATCGTGCACCTCACCAGCGACCTGGCCGCCCAATGGGCCCACCATGGCATACGGGTCAATGCAGTGGCGCCGGGCTCGGTGGAAACCGGCATGACCGAGACGCTCACCGAAAGCGTGCAGCAGAAACTCCTGGACGGGATTCTCCTTCACCGCTTCGCCAGGCCCGCCGAGATCGTCGCCACGGTCGCGCTGCTTGCCTCCGGTGCAGGCAGCTTCATCACCGGCCAGACCTTAATCGTCGATGGAGGCCAGTCCATTGCCTGAACAGACCCCCAACACCTTCTCGGCCGATGGCCTGACCTGGACCGACGCTTCACTGTGGGACCAGTTCGCCGCGTTGGCCGACGCCGACCCGCAGGCACTGGCGATCGTCGGCGCCGACGGCCGCCAGTGGACCCGCGCGCAAATGCGCACGATGGCCGAAGCGGCGATGCGCGCACTGCTCGCGGGTGGCGTCCGCCCGCACGATCGGGTCATGCTGCAGGGTCGCAAGAACGCCCCCGTTCTCGCCGCAGCCCTCGGCATCTCGGCGGTCGGCGCAGTGATGTGCCCCTACACCCCCGATCTCGGTACAGCCGAGCGCCAGGTGCTCGACGAACGCCTCGGGCACGTAGCGCTCTTCGACGACGGCACCGGCGAGCCGGTACCCGGACTGCCCGGCCTGCATCTTGCAGTCCGCGACCGCGCACTCGTCGGCGCACCCGACGAACGCAACGCAGGGACCGCACTGATCGGCTTTACCTCGGGGACCACCGGCGTGCCAAAGGGCGTGATGCATTCGCCGACCGCGATGAACTACGCGGTACGCGCCTGCGCAGAGGTCGCCGGTCTCGTGCCCGGCGATCCGATACTTGGCCTCATGCCATTGGGCAGCGCACCGGGCTTCACATTTACCGTCCACTTTTCACTCGCGTTTGGCCATCCACTGATCATTGTCGATCCTTGGGATCCGCTGGAGGCGCTGAAGGTCATCGATCGATACGAATGCCGTTGGGGCATCTCCGTGCCGACCGGCCTTGTCTCCTTCGTCGAACTTGCGCGCAGCGGAAAGTGGACCCGCCCAAGCCCCCTCAAGGCGCTGGGGGTCGGCGGCGGCTCGATGACGCCCGAGCTGATCAGCGCAGCAAAAGACCTCCTGGGCATTCCAGCGTTGCGCATGTTCGGCATGTCCGAATGCATGGGGCATGCGTCCACTCGGCCCAACGATCCGCCCGAACGTATATGCCATTCGGACGGCAAACCATTCCCCGGCACCCGTGACGAGGCCTTCGACAGCGCGCGGCGCATGCTACCCCGGGGCGAACGTGGCCAGGCCGGGGTACGCGGACCGTCACTCTTTATAGGCTATTGCCGCGGCCTCGGCGATCAAGAGCACCAGCTCACTGAGGACGGTTACTTCCTGACCGGGGACGAGATCGTGTGCGACACGGAGGGATACCTGAAGGTTGTAGGCCGAATCAAGGACCAAATCATCCGTGGTGGATATAATATCGATCCCGCCGAGGTCGAAGCGGCATTGCTGCGACACCCGGCGATCGCGATGGCATCGGTGGTCGCGGTTCCCGAGGCACGGCTTGGGGAGCAGGCGTGCGCGGTGTGCTCGATTCGCGACGGACATCCGAAGCCAACGCTGGATGACCTCAAGGAACACGTGGCAAGCATCGGGCTGTCGAAAAAGAAATGGCCGGAGCATCTCGTCGTCGTCGAAGAGTTCCTGTTTACGACGACCGGCAAGGTCGATAAAAAGCGCATGGCACAACTGGTCGCATCGAAGCTGCAGCGGGGCTAGGCGAGGTCAGAGACGCCGGCAGGCGGGCTTCGGTTCGGGGCGGGCTGACCTGTGGTCGGCCCGTTTTTGCAGTTCACTTGGAAGCTAGGAAACACTATGACGAGTCCAGCCAAGGCCACACCGGTGAGACGGAAGCGCGCCCGCACAGCGACGGCAGCACATGACGAGAAGCGCCTCGAGATCATCGAGCATTGCGCAACGCTTTTCGACCATGTCGGCTACCACGGCACGTCCATGCAGATGCTGGCCGACGAGGTCGGTCTGGGCAAGCCGACGCTGTATCACTATTTCGCCAGCAAGGGCGACATCCTGTACGAGATGCACCAGCTGCATATCGACGCTCTGATCGGCGGTCTCGAGGCCGACGCACAGGAGGTGGGCGTCGAACCCGCCGAGCTGCTCGAGCGGGCCTGTGTCTATACGCTGCGCGAGATCGCCCATCACCCCGGCTACGTGCGTGCGTTCATGGATCACTACGCCGAACTGGCCGACGAGCAGCGGGCAGACATGCGGGAGCGTCGTCGCGAATACTTCGCCCGGATCACCGCGATCATCCAGACCGGTATCACCAAGGGCCAGTTCCGCGAATTCGATCCGAAGCTCACCACCCTCGCCTTCGTGGGCATGTGCAACTGGGCCTACAAGTGGTATCCGCCGATGGCGACCGAGACCCCGCCGGAAAAAATGGCCAAGTCGCTGTGCCAGATCTTCCTCGGCGGATTGCTCAAGAGCTGATCAGGCCGGCGCATCCATTGCGGTTGCGCCCGATACCCACGCCGACAGACCGCTCGTCGTCACCGCGCACACGATCGCCTCGGCGATCTCCGGTTCGCTCGCCCCGGCGGTTCGCGCACCCTTGATGTGCACCGACGCCCACGGGCTGTAATCGGCAACCAGCACGGTCACCAGCAGCAGTTCGGAATACTTCGGTCCGAGCGGCGTACCGTTGATGGTCCCCTCGCGCATCAGGTAATAGGCGTCCGCACCGAGCGGCAACAGCTCGACGAGTTTCCCCAGCGACGGCGGCAGGGTGCCGAAGTACGCCAGGAAGTTCCGCTCCGCCTCACCCGGCGCCACGTCGATCGCCGCCAGCCCCTCATCGCCCTGGGTACGCCCCGGGAACACGGCTTCCAGCGCCGCGAGGTAGGACAGGGCCGCCCCCTCTCCGCGCACGCTGCAGAGCACGATCGCGGCCGCGGACGCCTCCTCGAAGGTGAGCCCCAGGTCCCGCGCGCGGGTGAGTTCGCGCAACGCCATCTCGCGATAGCCCTTGGTCGTCGCGGCGACCGCCACGAACATCACCTTGAGTCTGGCCGGCAAGGCGCCGTCCTCGTCAATGATCTTCCTGAACCTCGCGTAACCGCCGAGGGTCAAGGGGGCGGTCCGCCGCAGCAGCGGCGCACCCAGCAACGGATTTTCGATCGTCACGGCATCTCCTCAAACAACACGTCACTCGGACTGCGTCCAATCCCTCCAGCGCCGGACCGGGCCCGGATCAGCGCCGCGCTTCCTTTCAATTCCAAGCTGCCCTCTGCGCCGCAGTCAATCCGAACGTCATCGCCAGCGCGAGACCGCCCCGATCGACCGTGGTGACCTTCAGGCCCTGACCGCACCAGGCGGCGGCGTTTCGTGTTGTGCCAGCATCTCGCCCGGCAGCAGGTTCGATGCACGCCAGTACAGCCAGCCACCGAGCAGGGAGAACATCACGGCGAGGCTCACCGCATACCTCAGCGAGTCGGTGGCCATCCCGTAGTGTTCCATCAGCAGATCGCTCACGTAGCCCGTCGCCAGCGGTCCCAGACCCAGGCCGAACAGATTGAGGATCAGGATCAGGACAGCCGAAGTGAAGGCGCGCATGTTCGGCGGCACCAGCAGGTGGGCGATCACGATGGTCGGGGCGTAGTAGACCAGCATCAGCGTGAAGGTGACCGCGCCCAGGGCCATCGACTGGGTGGCGGAGGCGACCATGAACTGCAGCAGCGCGAACGGAATCATCGCGTACAGCGCGATCGCGACCACCCGCGCACGCGCCCTGGGATCGCGGGCCCCGAAGTGATCCGCGAGGCGGCCGCCGAGGTACATGCCCAGCGCACTGCCGAAGCCATTGACCAGCGCCAGGTAGAGCGAGGTCTCGCCCAGCGAGAGCTCGTGCACCCGGACGTAGAACGGGGCGCTCCAGCTGTTCACCGCATACCACGAGAAGGCGTGGCAGGCCCCGCCGGCCACCAGGTAGCGGAAGGTCTTGATCTCCCACAGGTGGCGGACCGCCTGGCGCGTGGTCAGCTGCGTTTGGGCATAGACGGCACCGTGGTCGAACTGGCCACGCACCGGCTCCCGCATGGTAAGCAACAGGACCGGCACGAGGAGCAGGCCGGCGATGCCGATGATCGCGAATGCCATGCGCCACCCCACCGCCTCGGCCAGCGCGCCGGCCGCGGTATACCCGAACAGCATGCCGACCGGCAGCGAGATGCCCCACACCGCGAGCGCGGTGGCGCGCTTGTTGGCGGGGTAGAGGTCGGCGATCATCGAATGACTCGCCGGCAGACTTCCCGCCTCACCGGCCGCCACCCCGATGCGAAAGAACACCAGGCTGGCATAGCTGGTCGCGAGCCCGGTCAGCGCGGTCATCCCGCTCCAGACTCCGAGAGAACCGGCGATGATGTACTTGCGCACCCAGCGATCGGCAACACGGGCGATCGGCAGGGACAGGGTGGTGTAGAACAGCGCGAACGCCAGCCCGGTCAACGCGCCGAGCTGCAGGTCGGACAAGCCGAGATCGGTCTTGATCGGTACCTGCAGCACCGACAGGATGGTGCGATCCACATAGTTGAACACGGATACCATGAACAGCAGAAAGAGGACATAACGCCGGCGTCCGGGGCTCATCATTGTCTCGCTCCAATCAGTGCCAATCTATTGGCTTTTTGTCATATTGAGCGTCATCGACGGCGTCGATTCATCGAATCGACCACCGTCGAGCACGCGTGGCAGAGCGGCGTCACCGCCTGGCTCCGTTGGGGTCACCGATACACAAGTACGGGGATCGTCGAATGGGTCAGCACCTTCTGGGTCTGCGAACCGAGCAACAGGCCCTTCACCCCGCGGTAGCCATGCGAGGCCATGAGGATCAGATCGCATCCCTGCGCCTTCGCCGCGGCGATGATGCCTTCGTACGGCTGATCCATCACCGACGTGACCCGCGCGCTCGAAACGCCCGCATCCCGCGCCACCGTTTCTGCCCGTTCGAGCACGGCGGATGCCCGCTCATTGACCGTCCTTTCGAACATTTCCGGGTCCGCGGTGCGTACCAGCGCGGCTTCGCCGTAGATCGACGACTCGAGGTCAGGCATGGCATGAAAGAAAGTCACCCGCGCCCCGACCTCGGCGGCCAGGGACACCGCGGCGCCTACCGCCCGCTCTGAGAGCTCCGATCCATCTGTGGGAACGAGAAAGTTCTGGAACACGACACTGCCTCCATGCATCAGTTTGCGTACAGTTGGAGCGGAACCCGCTCGTTTCCGGACACCGGGTTGCCGTCCGTCGGGACCCGACGCGGGGATCCACCCCCCACTCAGTTCGCCGTTTGCGCCTTGTCCACTCCGTTCCGGAGCAGAAAGTGCGACAGCGCCGGGATCAGGATCAGGGCGCCCAACATGTTCCAGATGAACATGAAGGTCAGCAGGATGCCCATGTCCGCCTGAAACTTGATCGGCGACCATGCCCAGGTGATCACCCCCGCCGCCAGGGTCACACCGATCAGCGCGACCACCTTGCCGGTGAAGGCGACGGCCTTGCGGTAGGCCTGGGTGAGGCTCAGCCCGAGGCGCTGATAGGTCAGCTGGACCGACAGCAGGTAGAGCGCGTAATCGACACCGATTCCCACACCGAGCGCGATGACCGGCAGCGTCGCGACCTTCACGCCGATGCCGAGCTGGACCATCAAGGCCTCGGCAAGCACCGACGTCAGCACCAGCGGCAGCACCGCAACGACAACCGCGCGCCAGCTGCGGAAGGTGATGGCACACAGCAGGATCACCGACGCATAGACATAGAGCAGCATCGTCCGGTTGGCGTCGCGCACGACGATGTTGGTGGTCGCCTCGATGCCTGCGCTCCCTGCCGCCAGCAGGAAACCGCGTTCGTCGGTGCCGTACCGGCCCGCGAACTCACTCGCCGCAAGAACGACCCGATCGAGGGTGGCGGCCTTGTGGTCGGACAGATAGGCGAGCACCGGGGTGATCGAACAGTGGGAATTGAGCAGATCCGAATTCCACGCGATAGCGCTGTTGATCTGGGCATCGACGATCGGCTGGACGTCGGCCACCGTCTGCCACTTGGGATTGCCCTCGAACGAGCCGGAGGTGTAGTTGCGCACCGTGTCGGCCAGCGAGCTCGTTCGCTGCACCCCGGGGAGCTGGCGCAGCTCCCAGGACAGGCGGTCGAGCTCGGTGAGGGTCTCGAAGCTGCGGCAGCCATCTTCCGCGGTCTTCACCATGACCGCGAACACGTCCGACGAGATCCCGTAGTTCTCGGTGATGAAGGCGTTATCACGGTTGTAGCGCGAATCGGGGCGCAATTCCGGCGCCCCCGCGTCGAGGTCACCGATCTGCAGGGACTGGGCGCCGATGAAGCCCGCCACGCCGAGCACGGCTCCGCACGCGACCGCCGCCGCCGCCCACTTGCGCTCGGTGAAGCGGTCGAGGAGATTCCACATCCGCGCGAAGCCGCCACCCTGGCTCTCGGCCGTCGCCTCGGCGCGCAGACTTCGTTGCGCGGCAACCGGGCTGACCCCGACATACGACAGCAGGGTCGGCAGCAGGATGAGGTTGGTCACGATCAGCACCGCCACCCCCAGGCTCGCCGTCAGCGCAAGCTCGCGGATCACCGGGATGTCGATCACCATCAGCACCCCGAAACCCACCGCATCGGCCAGCAGCGCGGTGAATCCGGCCAGGAACAGGCGGCGGAAGGTGTAGCGTGCAGCCACCCACTTGTGCGTGCCCCGGCCCACGTCCTGCATGATGCCGTTCATCTTCTGCGCGCCATGGGAGACGCCGATTGCAAACACGAGGAAGGGCACCAGGATCGAGTAGGGGTCGAGCTCCTGACCCAGCATGGCCACCATGCCGAGCTGCCAGATCACGGCGATCATCGAGCATGCGAGCACCGTCGCCGTGCTGCGCACGCAGCGCGTGTATTGGTAGATGATCGCCGCCGCAATGGCCGCGGCGAACAGGAAGAAGCCCATCACTTTTTCCAGCCCGTCGATCAGGTCGCCGGCGAGCTTGGCAAAGCCATTGATGTAGATGCGGACCGCGGCCGATCCGTCGCCGCGTTCGAAGCGCGCGCGGATCTGTTCCAGCGCGGTCGACAGTTGGTGATAGTTGACCGCCTGACCGTCACCGGTCTGGGCCAGCAGCGGAATGACGATCATCGTCGAGCGGTAGTCGTTGGCAACGAGACTGCCGAGGATGTTTGCGCGCGCGACGTTGACGCGCAGATCCTGAATCGAACGGGCGCTACCGTCGTAATCGTTGGGCAGTACGGGGCCGCCGCGGAACCCCTCCTCCGTCACCTCGACCCAGCGCACGACCGGCGTGAAGATCGACTTCATCCAGGCGCGATCGACCCCGGGCAGGGTGATGATCTCGTCGTTGATCCTGGCGAGCGTCGCCAGAAACTCGGGGTCGAAGATGTCCCCGGAAGGATTCTCCACGACGACGCGCACGGAATCGCCGAGACCGCGAAGGTCCGCACGATTTTCGATGTAGTGCTGGATATAGGGATGGCTCTGCGGCAGCATCTTGTCGTAGCTCGCGCCGATCCGCAGGCCGGTGCTCTGGTACCCGAAGAAGGCGGTCAGCAGCAGGCAGATCACGACCACGACCGCCCGGTGATTGAAGATGAGACGCTCGAGTAGATTTCCCGAGCGGTCGTCGAACGCGCGCGGATCGACAACGACTGCCATTTCCTGAGAACTGATGCCTGCGATGCTCATGGTTTTGCTACTCCGAAACTATTGGCGGCTCGAAAGCTGCTGCGCGCCACCGATGAACTCGATGCGCACCCCTCCGGCCCCCACCAGGGCCACGCGACCCGGGGTCAGCAGGGCAGCTCCGTAGTACGACATCGGCATCGACGGCTTTACGGCGGAGAAGGTCTTGCCGGCATCACGACTGTGCGCGATGGCGCCCCCCTGGGTGACCAGGACCACCTCGCCGCCAGGGCTTGCCACCCCACCGGTGATGCCCACCGTCGTTCCCAATGAGATCTTTTCCCAAGACTGGCCCGCGTCCGCACTGCGAAACACGCTTCCGCGCATCCCGAACGCAATGACCGTTTCCGCACCGTCCACGACCATGCCGAACAGGCTTCCTTCGTAGGGCGTCTGGCGCGCGACGAAGCGCCCGCTGTCGTCTCGCATCCAGACCATGCCCTGTTCGCCGGCCAGGTAGAGGCGTCCACCGCCCCCCACGATCGCGTTGAAATGAAGCTCGCCCGGATTGTCGACCTGCGCCATCAACGGCTCCCAGCTCTGTCCGCCGTCATCGGTGCGATAGATCCGGTTGAACGTGCCGACGACGTAGCCGGTGCGCTCGCTCTCGAAATGCACTGACAGAAAAGGCTGGGTCCCACCATCGCCCAGCACCCGCTGCTCGCGGGCCAGCAAGGCCTCGGCGTCCGCGTCGCCGCTCGCGAGGGCCTCGAAGTGACGGATGGCGAGCGCGGCGGCCTGTCTGCCGTCGAGCTGCTTGACCCAGGTGGAGCCGCCGTCGCTGCTATGGAGCACCACGCCCCCATGGCCGACCGCCCAGCCATGGCTCGCGGTGGGAAAGGACACGGCCACGAGATCGGTGCTCACCGGAACGCTCGCCTGCGTCCAGGAGATGCCGTCGTCCTCGGACACCACGATGTGGCCGCGCTGCCCGACCGCGACGAGCCGTGTCCCTGCCCGGGCCACTGCATACAACGGGCTGTACGCGGCAAGGCTGCTCGCCACCGCCGGTACCTCGAGAGGATGGCGGAAGGGGGCCGTCGGCGCGGCGAGCACGGTCACGGGCACGGCTGCAACCGCCAGCGAAAACAAGAACTTGACGTAGCGCACGACGCTCGCCCTCCACAACCTGTTTCGTCACAACTCGAAGACACCACCATCCGCTGTCCGGCAATCGCCAGCGGGCCGGATGGGGCGCTCCGTCCGCAGGGAATCAGCGCACGCCTTCAGCCGTCAGCGCGTCGCCGGTAAAGAACGAGTTCGGCTTCATCGGCGTCACCACCCATCCGCCCTCGTCGGTGGGGTCGGTCTGATGCGCGTACATGCCGGTGGCGAGGTCATAGGTCACGTACTCGTCCGTGGTGTGATGCCCCGGGTTCTCGTACAGCGAGATCGGCAGGTTGTGGACCAGCCGGTAGATCTTGCCGGTGGAATCGTAGTTGTCCGCGACCCCGACGCCCGGAAAGTCCTCGTCGAAATGGAATACCCGTTTGGCATAGATATGACGCTTGCCCGGCTTCAGCGTGGCCTCGACCACCCACACCCGATGCAGCTCCCAGCGCATGCAATCCGGGTTGAGGTGGTTCTTGACGTGGCGCGTGGGTTCCGGACACGCCTCGCGGTCGCGGATCCGATAGGTGTTGTAGGGAATGAACATCTCCTTCTTCCCGACCAGCTTGAAGTCATAGCGGTCCATCGCACCGAAGAAGACCGAGGTATCGTCGAGCACGCCGGTGCCGCCACCGGTCGGGCTGGGCGTGTCGTAGGAGAGGTCCGGCGACAGGCGCACCCGTCGCTGTCCGGGAAGATAGGACCAGGCCTTGCGACCGACATTGACCATGTCCACCGAATCGCGCACCAGGACCTTCTCGCCCGCCTTGCGCGCCGGCCCGGTGTAATCGAGACGGATCAGTTCGTACGCTTCGTCGCCGTCGATCTGCGTGGTGCGGGCGGGATCGAAGATCGGGTACTGGATGTACGCGGTCGAGGTCGCGGTCGGCGTGCTGCTGCCGCGCGTATCGACCACGCGCGAGTACATGCGCTGGGTCATGAAGGCCGGCGCATCGAACTTGAGGAGACGGTTCCAGACCACCTCGTTTCCGGTCTTCGGGAACGGGAACGGGAGACCGGGCCAGCACCCCTCCAGTTTCAAGCCCTCGCTGGTGGTGTTGCAGTCGGTCGCATTCTTGACCGTGTTGTCGAGGTAGTACTGGGGATAGTTGGCGGTGCGGTGACTCGGATAGATGTCCAGGCGATAGGTCGGGTACTTCTGCAGCATCACCTTGGTCCCTTCCGTCAGCTTGTCCGCGTACTGCTCGATGTTGGACGCGCTGATCGAGTAAAGCGGTTTCTCGTCGGCGAACGGATCGGGCCGCCGCGCCGGATTCTTCGGATCGAAACTCGCGGGCGGTTTCACCGCCCCCGTCCATTCCGGGATCGTCCCGTCCTTGTTGCCCGCCTTCTCGGCGCCCCACGGGGTGTGGGTCGTCCCGAGCAGCTTGATCTCTTCGGGCGTGGCGGCGGCGACAGCCGCACCGGCGATGCCTACCGCGAACACAGCGATGGCGAATTCAGTCTTTTTCATAGTCTACGGTCCTCGATCTTGCTCAGAACGTCGTTTTGAAGGTCACCGACAACCAGCCGCGGTCATGAATCGCGCCGTTGCCGTTCGAAGTGGCGAGCTGGGTGGGCCCGATGCCGGGAACGACGCCGAAGAACGGATTCGGCCCCTTGTCGTATCGGCCGTAGTAATCCGTGTATGCGATGTCGAACTTGTACCTGGCCTTGTAGTCGATGCCGAGTCCGATGCTCCAGCTGCCGCTGCCCTGGTTCCCGCCGAACGGCACCGGCGAGTTTCCGCTCAGGCCGCGGTTGTACGAAATGGGCAGCGTGACATCGGCGCTGGGAAAGGCCTGGTACCAGGTCGGGATGAACGTGAACTGCATGCCCCAGGCGTCGTCGGTGGCACAGCCGTCCCACTTGTCCCGCGTCGGACAGTTGTGATCGACGTGGCGGAACGCGGCGCGATTGTCGGTGATCTTGTCGAGCCGGCTGTAGGTCAGTTCGCCGAGGAGGCTGGCCGCGTCGAACAACGGCGTCCTGCCGATGAACGCAACCGCGTTGACCAGGGCGTGCCAGGTATTGCCGCGTGCGAGGTCCGAGGAGCCGGCAACGGTGTTCAGGATCGTATCGTTGCGGCGCACGATTTCGCCGGCGACCGCCACCCCGCTTACGCTGGTCGAGAAGCTTGCACCAAACAGCTTGACGTCCTCGGCGTAGGCGTTGTGCAGCGCCCCATCGGAAAACAGGATGCCGGGAACGCGGTCGTCGAAGCGGCGGTAGTAGACACCGAAGTTGCCGATATCGGTGGCAAATTTCCCGCTGACCCCCCAGTTGCCGCGGTCGTCCGGCGTTGCGTGGCGCCCCGAGCTCAGGTCGCCGAGGTAGGGCGTGCCGGTGACCGTGCGCGTCCCGCCCGAGAACACCAGATCGGAGCTGCTGAGGTAAGTTCCGCCCTCCGGAAGGCGGTAGGGCTGCCACTCGAGCTGGTATTGCGCGGCGAGCGAAATGTTGTCGGTTACGCGCAGCACCGCGGAGACCTGGTTGAGCGGGAGGAACAGTTCCTTGGCCTCGGAGCCGGGCGTCGCCAGCGCCTTCTGGAAATTCACCGGCCCCTGCGAATAGGACACGCCGTGAATGGCCGAGAACAGCGATTCGCCCCAGTACAGGTTATGCCGCCCGAAGCGCACGTCGAGCGGCATCTCGCCGAGGTAGGCTCGGCCGAACACGAAGGCGTCGAGCAATTCGCCACCGCTGCGGTAGTAGCGCTTCACATCGCTCGTGAACCGGTTGCCCGGGTAGCTCGTTCCCAGTCCTGCCGCCTGATAGGCCGGGTTTCCTTCGACCTTGTCGTTGTAGGCAAAGTCGTGCCAGGCGGCGCCCGATACCCGGAAGCCGTAGTTCTTCTTGATGATGAAATCGAACTCCGACAGCAGGTCGACGCGGTTGGTGACGGCGTCGCCCCGGTCGAACTTGTGCTCCCCCGCCTGCATGCCCCAGGTGTCGCCGAGGGTGCGGTCGCGCTTGTCCATCCGCCAGCCGACGTTGTACTTGACGGTGTTGTCCCAACGCACTTCCATGTCCGAGTCCGCGGTCTCGAACTGGAACGCCACCGCATTGCCGCTCCAGATGCCGGCCGCGGCAAGGCCAAGCACCATCGGCCTTGCGCGCCAAAAGATCCTTCTCAGTTTCGCAGTTCTCACATCCGTTCTCCTTTGGCTTGGTCAGCCGCTCGTCGGCGGCTCCTTCGCACAGCTATCGGCTACGACTCCATTCACTCTTCGACCTACGCACCGGCGCTCCTTGGCCGGGTCGTTTCGCGATGCGCGCGGTGTCGGTTCTCTTGGACTTCAGACGGGTCGCCAGCTTCGGATTCCGCCTTGGGCATCACCTTCAGGACGCTGAATGCAGGCTACCGACCGTCCGGTCGGTTGTCAAGCATTTTGCTGTTCGAAAGATCGATTTTGCTCAGGCTGCGTGGTATGCGGGGCAAGCTGCGACCCGGGCGGAAAGGGCGGCAGGATGCCACCGCGGCAGTGTGCCGACCGCAGCGGAATCGGATGGCTCGGTGCGCCGGGATCAGGGTCAGGCGGTCAGCCGTGGAGGGATCGCTCGCCCCCCCGGACCGCAGAAACGACGATCATGCCCGCGGCACCACCACCCTCAAGGAGGCCGCCATGGCGACGGGAGGTGTCGCTATTGCGCGGTGATCCCGCCGTCGATGACGATCTCGGTCCCGGTCAGGTAGCTCGCCTCGTCGCTGGCGAGAAACACGATCACGTTGGCGACTTCTTCCGGCCGGGCGAAGCGTCCGAGCGGCGTCTCGGCGAGGAACTCCCTGGCGAGGACCGGGTTGGCGTATGCGGCGGCGGTGAGCGGCGTTTCGACGTGACCGGGATGAACGGAATTCGCCCGTACGCCGTTGCCGGCGGCGGCACATTCGAGCGCGGTCACCTTGGTGAACAGCTTCACGCCGGCCTTCGCGGCGCAATAGGCGCCGGCGTTCGGACCGGCCACCAGGCCACGGATCGACGACATGTTGACGATCGCACCGCGCCCCGAGCTGGCGAGCAAGGGGAGCGCATGGCGGGTGCCGAGGAACACGCTGTCGAGATTCACCGCCAGGGTCGCGCGCCACTCTTCGAGCGTGGTGTCGGCGATGGCGCGGAAGCGACCGAAGCCGGCGTTGTTCACCAGCACGTCGAGGCGACCGAAGCGTGCGGCGACGTCCTCGGTCGCCCGTGCCCAGCCCGCTTCGTCGGTCACGTCGAACGCGATCGCGAGGTGGGCATCCCCGCCCCCCGGAAGCTCACCGAGCGCGGCCTTCAGCCGTTCCTCGTCGCGATCGCACGCAATCACCACCGCGCCCTCCTCGGCGCAGCGGCGGGCCGTCGCCAGGCCGATGCCGGAGGCGGCACCGGTGACCAGCGCGATCTTTCCGGCAAGGCGGCCGCTCATCGTCCCCCCTCGCGCTCGGCGGCCTCGCGCGTACTCAGCTGGAGAAGACTCGCGAAATCCGGATTGCGCCGCGCGAGAATCGCCTCCATGCGGTCACGGACCGCGGCGTCGAAGCTGTCGGTGGTCAGCACGTACAACTGGTTGTCGACCACGCCGCGCCAGGCGAGCTCGGCGACCTCGGCGGGCGAGATCGCGGTCGAATAGAGCTGCTCGGCGATGGCCTTGAGCTCCGGCGCCTCGTCCGCCGGGCCGCCGTCCGGGCGCAGCGCCGTGGGGCGGCTGCGCTCGGACTCGTAGATCCGGGTGTTGACGAGGCCGGGGCAGAGCACGGTCACGCCGATCGGCGCGGAGCGCTCGCGCAGCGCCGCGTAGAGCGCCTCGGTGGTGCGGACCGCGGCATGTTTCGCGGCGCTATAGACCACCGATCCGGAGCCGCTGACGAGACCCGCGACCGACGCCGTGGTGATCACGTGGCCCTCGGTGCCCTGAGCCAGCATGCGCGGGATGAAGCTGCGGATGCCGTGGACCACGCCGAGCAGGTTCACATCCAGCGACCACTTCCAGTCCTCCAGCGGGTATTCCCATACCGCGCGGTGACGCCCGCCGGGCACGATGCCGGCGTTGTTGCACAGCAGATGGACCGCCCCGTAGTGTGCGTAGGCCCGCTCCGCGAGGGCGTCCACATCCGCCGGATCGGCCACATCGGTACGCACCGCAATGGCCTCATGCCCCGCGGCCGCGAGGGCCTCGCGGGTGGCCGAGGCGGCCTCCGCGTCGACGTCCGAGACGACGATCTTCATGCCCGCGCGCGCGAAGCGCCAGGCCATTGCCGCGCCGATCCCGCTGGCGGCACCTGTAATCACGGCAACACGGCCGGTCAAGCTTTGCATCCGAGTTCCTCCTTGGGATTGAAGCTATGAAATGTCGATCAGATCCCGCGTGCCACGCGCTGGCCCTCGAAGAGCGCGTGCGACACGCGACGCGGCGTGATGCAGTCACCGACCGCATGCGTTTCCACTCCCGCCGCGCGCAGCGTCCCGATCAATGCCGAACGCGCCGCGCGTCCGGTCTGGACCACGACCAGATCGCAGGCGAACTCGTCGACCTCGCCGGTGGTCGCGTTCATCAACAGCGCGGCCCCCGGACGGGTGCCTTCGAGTACGGTCAGCACGCGGTACGCGGTGCCGCCGCCACCGAGACGGGCGAGCAGCGGACCGACGCTTTCGGTCGGGATGTTGGCCGCGATCCCCGCCGAGGGGGTCGCGATCACGACCCGCCACCCGGCTTCCATCAGCGCCTCGGCCACGCCGTAGGTCCACCAGAAGGCGCTGCCGTCGTCGACCATCACCGCACATCCGCTTCGTGCGGGTAGGGGTACCCCTTCGTCGAGGATCTCGAACCAGGTCGCCACCTGCGCCCCGGCGAGCTCGTCGGCGAGCGGTTTCGGCGCCGCGCCGGTGGCGACAATGGCCACATCGAACGCCCCGCGCAGATCGTCGATGCCCTCGATCCGCGCGTTCAGCACCACGTTTACCGACAGCCGCCGCAGCTCGCCCTGCAGATGGTCGATCAGGCGGCGCAAATCGCTTCGGTGGGGCAAGGAGGCCGCATAGAGAAACTGCCCGCCGAGGCCGTCGGTCGCCTCGAACACGGTGACGCGGTGCCCGCGCGCCGCGGCCACGCGCGCCGCCTCCAGGCCGGCCGGTCCGCCGCCGATGACGGCGACGCGGCGCGGCACCGGTGCCGGACCGCGATCGATGAACTCCGCCACCATTTCCCTGCCCGCCATCGGATTCACCGCGCAATGCAGGTGCGGGGAAAACGCGCGGCAATCCTGATTCAGGCCGATGCAGGGACGGATCCGGTCCGCCTCCCCACGATAGGTCTTGGCCACCCACTCGGGGTCGGCGATGAAGGCGCGCGCCATGCCGACCAGGTCTGCCTGGCCCTCGGCGAGTATGCGTTCCGCGCACTCGGGCGAGGTGATCCGCTGGCCGACGATGATCGGGATCCCACAGGCCTTGCGGATAATCCCGGCCGCCCGCGCCGCCGTCCCCTCGGCCGCGGTGACATCCTTCACGTAGCTGCCCCGGGTGCCCAGGGTGATGCTCAGGTAGTCGGTCAGTCCGTGCCGCTCGATGCCCTTGGCGATGAGCACGGTATCCGGAATCTCGAGCCCGTCGGCGAGCTCCTCGTCGGCGCTCAGGCGCAGACCGAGCAGGAAATTCTCGCCACAGTGGCGGCGTATCGAGTCGATGACTTCGAGCACGAAGCGCAGCCGCCGTTCGGGCGTGCCGCCGTAGCGATCGGTACGCTGGTTGGTGGCCGGCGACAGGAACTGTGCGACCAGATAGCCGTGCGCGCCGTGGATCTCGACGCCGTCGTGGCCGGTGCGTTTGAGGTTTCGCGCGCACACGCCGAAGGCCTCGACGAGCTCGGCGATCTCGCCCTCGTCGAGCGCATGCGGCGGAAAGGGATCGCGCGGCGAGCGGATCGCCGACGGCGCCAGCGGCGCGGAATCGAACTCGCCGCCGATCATTTCACGCCCGAGGTGCACGATCTGGCCCAGCACCTTGACCCCATGGGCCTGGACGACCTCCACCCGCCGCTGCAGCCCCTCGAGCACGGCATCGTTGTAAGGTTCGACGAGCTTGCGCGAGCGGACCGCGGAACTCGGGTGCACGATCGCCGCCCCGGTGATCATCATCGCCGGCCGCGACCTGGCGCGTGCCTCGTAGTACGCGATGTCCTCGTCGGTGATACCGCCCTCGCTCACCATGCTGGTGCCGTGGGGCAGCATCACGACGCGGTTGGGAAGCACCAGCCGGCCCAGCTTGAAGGGCTCGAAGAGCCGCGGGTAGGCAGCCGTCGGCGTGGCGTCCTTGTGCATAGTCTTCCTCCTTGGGGGCCGATCGCTGCCGGCCTTCCGTATTTATTGCACCCGCGCGCCGCCGTCGATGACGAGCTCGGTGCCGGTGGTGTAGGAGGCGTCGTCCGAGGCCAGGTAGAGCACCCCGGCGACGACCTCGTGTATCGCCCCCAGGCGGCCAAGCGGGACGCGGCCCAGGCGGCGCTTCAGCACCTCGGCGTCGGACAACACCGCGCGCAGCAGCACGGTGTCGATCGGACCGGGATGAACCGAGTTGCAGCGGATGCCGTCGCGCCCGTACTGGGCGGCGGTGACCTTGGTGAAAGTCGTCACCGCGCCCTTGCTCGCGGCGTAGGCCGCCTCCGCCAGCTGCCATTGCCCGATCGCGGCCACCGAAGAGATGTTGACGATGGAACCGCCGCCGGCCTGCCGCATCGCCGGAATCACGGACTTCGTGCCGAGAAACACGCCGCGCGCGTTCACCGCCATGGTCCGGTCCCATTCCTCGACGGTCCGCTCCTCGATCGGCGCGACCCGCGGCACGATGCCCGCGTTGTTCACCAGGATGTCGAGCTTGCCGCAGCCACTCACGGTCTCGGCGACAACAGCACGCCAGTCGTCCTCGAGGGTGACATCCAGGCGCCGATAGCGCGCGTCGCCGCCGGCCAGTCGAACCTCCTTCTCCAGCGCCTTGCTGGCCTCGTCGGCGATGTCGCCGAACACGACCACGGCACCTTCACGCGCGAACACCCGCACCATCTCGGCGCCGAGCCCGCCGCCCGCCCCGGTGATCAGCGCGACCTTTCCGTCCAGTCTTCCCATCTCTTCTCGCCCCGCTTCGGTGTTATCCCGTTCATCCCCGAACATCCGGCGATGAGTCATTTCGAATAGGCCTTGATACTCGAATAGTCGCGACCTTCGTATTTCCTGCATTCGAGCCGAGCCACGGTGCGGCAGTGCACCTCGTCGGGGCCGTCGGTCAGGCGCACGATGCGGGTGTTGGCGTACATCTCGGCGAGCCCGAAATCCTGCGACACGCCGCCCCCGCCATGGGCCTGAATGGCCATGTCGATGATGCGCTGCGCCACCTGCGGGGCGACCACCTTGATCATCGCGATCTCGCCGCGCGCGGCCTTGTTGCCGACCGTGTCCATCATGTAGGCCGCTTTCATGCACAGCAGGCGCACCATCTCGATGTCGATGCGCGCATTGGCGATGCGCTCCTCCCACACCGAGTGCTCGTTGATCTTCTTGCCGAAAGCTTCACGCGACATCAGGCGGATGCACATCTTCTCCAGTGCAACCTCCGCCGAGGCGATGTTGCGCATGCAGTGGTGGATACGGCCCGGGCCGAGGCGCCCCTGGGCGATCTCGAACCCCCGCCCCTCGCCGAAGATCAGGTTCTCGGCCGGCACCCGGACGTTGTCGAGGATGACCTCGAAGTGCCCGTGCGGCGCGTGGTCGAAGCCGAACACGTCGAGGTGACGCACGATCCTGACCCCCGGCGTTCCCGCGGGCACCAGGATCATCGACTGCTGGCGGTAGGTCTCGGCGGTCTCGTCGGTCTTGCCCATGACGATGAAGAAGGCGCAATGGGGATGACCGGCACCGGACGACCACCACTTGTGACCGTTGATCACGTAGTCGTCGCCGTCGCGCTGAATCCGGGTGCGGATGTTGCGCGCGTCCGACGAGGCCACCGCCGGCTCGGTCATCAGGAAGGCCGAACGCGTCTCGCCGTTGGCCAGCGGCAGCATGAAGCGGCGCTTCTGGTCGGCGGTACCGTAGCGGTGCAGCACTTCGAAATTGCCGGTGTCGGGCGCCATGCAGTTGAACACCTCGGAGGCGAAGGACACCCGCCCCATCAGCTCGGCGATCGGCGCGTATTCCACGTTGCTCAGGCCGACGCTGGAAAAGAACTCATCGTCGTGATCCGACGGCGGCATGAAGATGTTCCACAGGCCGGCCGCGCGTGCCTTCGCCTTCAGTTCCTCGAAGATCGGCGGCGTTTCCTTCCAGCGGTCGATGGTCGCCGCCTGCTCATGGTAGGTCGGAATGGCCGGATAAACCTGTTCGTCCATGAAGGCCCGCACCCGCTCCATCCACTCGATCGATTTCCTTGATTGCTCGAAATGCATTTCGGTTCTTCCTTTCTCGATTGATCACGTAGCTGGGACTCGGTCGCGGCTCGGCCCGGACGCGGCCGCCCGTGCATGCAGCCCTCCGGCGAGAGCGTGCGAAAGCACTGGACGCGGCCCGATACCGATGGGCTTGCTCATGACCTCGAGACTACTCGACCGTCCGGTCGGTTGTCAATATTGAAGATCGAAGTCGAAGTCCACCTCCGGAAAAACGGAGTATTGACACCCGACCGTTCGGTCGATATATCAACTCCCATTGCCGGCGCACGCTCCCATCGCTGGCTGGCGGTGCCCCGTCGGAAGCGGGGTTTGACAGCGGCGGGAAACATTTTCTCACAGCATTGACAACCGACCAGTCGGTTGAGTAACTTTCGCCCCAGCAGTACGACACACATAACGGAGGGGACGATATGGACTGGAGAGGGATCGCGACGACCGCTCAGCGGGCGTCGATGGGTGTCGCCGGAGCGGTGATGCTCGCCATGCTGGGCAACGAAGCGGCGGCTTTCCAGATCGACGTGGACAATCCCGACGTGCGCATGCGCTGGGACAACACGGTGCGCTACAACATCGGCTGGCGCGTCGACGAGCGCGACGATACGCTGGGCGATACTTGGGGACTGCAGGCCGGTGAGTACAAGTTCGACAAGGGTGACGTCGTCACCAACCGTGTCGACCTGCTGTCCGAGTTCGACTTCGTGTACAAGATGAACTACGGCTTCCGCGTCTCCGGCGCCGCGTGGTACGACGCGGCCTACGACGACAAGGTCGAAGGAAACCCGGCCTACCAGGCCGCGGGACTGGGAACGGCCTACCCCGGCAACAAATACACCTCGGCGGTCAAGCGCGCCTACACCCACTCGGGCGAGCTGCTCGACGCCTTCATTTTCGGCCGCCTCAACCTCGGAACGATGCCCGTCGACATCCGCTTCGGACGCCACAACATCTACTGGGGCGAATCGATGTTCACCCCCATCCACGGCGTCTCCTATTCGCAGGGGCCGGTGGACTTCCGCAAGGCGGTGGCGAACCCGGGCTCCGAGGCGAAGGAGCTGTTCCTGCCGCTGAACCAGCTCTCCGCCCAGGCGCAGCTCACCGATACCCTGACGATGGCGGCGCAGTACTACCTGCAGTGGCGTCCCTACCGCATCTACGAGGGCGGCACCTATTTCACCTTCTTCGACCCGGTCTTTCAGGGCGGCACATTCTTCGCTCCGGGCGGCGTGCTGCCGTACCACGGCGACCTCAGCAACGGCCCGCACGAAAAGCCGGAGAATCGCGGCAGCTGGGGCGTGAACTTCAAGTACGCGCCGGAATGGGGCACCGTCGGCCTCTATTACCGCCGCTTCGACGACAAGGTGCCCGCCATCCTCAGTACCGGCGGCACCTTCTCGGAACTGCACAACGCCTACGCGGAGGACGTGAAACTGGCGGGAATCAGCCTGTCCAAGCAATTGGGCGGGATCGCGTTCGGCGCCGAGCTCGTCCGCCGCGAGAACACCGCGCTCAACACCGTCTTCGGGGCGCCCGAGCTGGCGCGCGGCGATACCTGGCACGCGCTGGTGAACGGGATCGCCTACATCGGCAAGACGCCGCTCTTCGATTCCGCAGTACTGCTGGGCGAAATTACCTACAGTCGCTTGGACAAGGTCTACCGCGGCACGCGGGCGAACTTCAACCACGTCGACGAGACGAATTTCCTGGGCCAGCGCTGCGGCAAGGTGCGCGACGGCTGCTCGAGCGACGATGCATGGGGCATGGCCGTGACCTTCACCCCGACCTGGTTCCAGGTCTTCCCGAGCGTCGATCTCACCATGCCCATCCATTACGATCGCGGCCTGAAAGGCAATTCCCCGGTCCCGTTCGGCGGCAATGAGAACAGCGGGACCTGGAGCATCGGTCTCGGCGCCGACTACAAGGGCAAGTACAAGTTCGATCTCACCTATTCCGATTACTTCGGCGATTACAGCAAGGCCCCCAATCCGTTCTTCGGCGTACCGGGCATCGGGCCGACTGGACTCGGCACCAACAACGGCGGCAACGCGCTCATCCACGATCGCGGCTGGCTGTCCTTCACCTTCAAGACCACATTCTAAGAGCGCAGAGCCGTCAATCCCTCCCTGAGGAGACATGAACATGAATTGCTCGATCCGCACCATCACCGCAGCACTGGCCTTCACCTTTACCGGAACATCGCTCGCCGCGGTCAGCACAGAAGAGGCCAAGCAGATTGGCGCCACGCTGACCCCGTGGGGCGCCATCAAGGCCGGCAACGCCGACGGAACCATCCCCGCGTACACCGGCCCGATCAAGCCCCCCGCAAGCTACGATCCGAAGAAGCCGGGCTACCGCCCCGACCCGTTCGCTGATGAGAAGCCGCTGTTCTCGATCGACGCCAACAACATGGAACAATACGCGGACAAGTTGAGCGAGGGCATGAAGGCGATGCTCAAGCAGTACCCGACGTATCGCCTGGACGTCTATCCCAGCCACCGCACGGCGAACTATCCGCAGGGCTACCTCGACAACGCGCTCAAGAACGCCACCGACTGCAAAACCCGCGACGAGGAACTGAAGCTCGACGGGTGCTGGCGAGGAATGCCGTTCCCGATCCCGAAGACCGGCAACGAGGTGATGTGGAACCGGCTGCTCAAGTACGACGGGTATTCCCTGTTCGCACGCGGCGCCGCCAGCTTGGTGGTGGACACTGCGGGAGGTCTGACCGTCGCGGGCGTGCCCGACTTCTGGATGTACTACCCCATCTTCGATCCGACCAAGACGACCCCCATCGCGGACCAGGAACCGTACGAGAAGATCCGCCTCGACTACACCGGGCCGGCGCGCAAGGCGGGCGAAAAACTGGTCGTCCACGACAATGTCGACATGGTCGACATCGGTCGCCGTGCCTGGTCCTATCTGCCAGGCCAGCGGCGGGTGAAACTGTCGCCCGATCTCGCGTACGACACCCCTTCGCCGACGGGAGGCGGGGCCACTACGACGGACGACTCGGCGGTCTTCTACGGCGCGCTCGATCGCTTCGACTTCAGGCTGGTGGGCAAGAAGGAGATGTACATCCCCTACAACAACTACAAGGTCCGCGACCCGAACATATGCCCGCGCAAGGTCGCCTTGACCAAGCATCACCTGAATCCGGACTGCGTGCGCTGGGAACTGCACCGCGTGTGGGAGGTGGAAGCGACGGTCAAGCCGGGCCTGCGCCACATGTACACCAAGCGGACCTTTTACTGGGATGAGGACCTGCCGGGGGTCGGCGTCGCCGATAACTACGATGCTGCGGGCAAGATCTATCGGGCCAGCCATTCCCTGCCGATCACCCTCTACGACATCGAGGGCCATTCCACCGACGAGTGGGTGACCTACGACCTGCAGACGGGCGTGTACACCCGCCAGATGGACGCCACCGAGACCGGTGGCTGGGTGGCAATCCCGGCCAAGCCGGATTCGTTCTTCGCATCCGAAGCGCTGTCGGGCGGCGGGGTCCGCTAATTCGGGCGGCGTGCGGCGCCCTGATGGCGCCGCCTTGCCCGGTTAGCGGCCGCGGTACCAGGCATCCGGATGCGGGTGTCCGGTACCGTGCGCTGCAAGGGCGGTCGCACTGCAGCAGCGCCCCCTTTCAAACGCTCCGGCTTCATTGCGGCGAGTGCCGTCACAACGCGGGTGGTCAATACATGAATCAGTCAGTCATCAAAGTGTTCCTGCTCCTCATTGCGCTGTCGTCTACCTCGTCCATGGCGCTCGAAGGCGGCGGCCTTCTCGCAGGTGCCGGATCGGCGGCCGGCGGCCGGCAATGGCCGACCTTCAACAACGACTACGCCGGCCAGCGTTTTTCCCACCTGGCCCAGATCGACAAGGCCAATGTGGCCGGGCTGAGCGAAGTGTGTCGCGTCGAAGTCGCTGACGGCGGGAGCTTTCAGACCGGTCCGATCCTGGTGGACGGCGTCATGTACGTCACCACCCACCTGGACACGATCGCCCTCGATCCGGCCACCTGCAAGGTGCTGTGGAGGTCGGGCTACGAGCCGGTGGGCTACGAGCCCTTCACCGGCAACCGCGGGGTCGGACATACCAACGGACGTCTTTTCCGCGGCACCACCGACGGCCATCTGCTGGCGATGGACGCCAAGACCGGTGCGCGCCTGTGGACCAACAAGATCGCGGATTCGTCCATCGGCGAATGCGTCGCCGCGGCCCCCGTCGGATGGAACGGCGTCGTCATCACCGGTACGGGATGCGGTGACTGGGGTGCGCGCGGCCGGGTGATGGCGTTCGACGCGCAGACCGGACGAGAGCTGTGGCGCTTCAACACCATCCCGACCGGCGACGAGCGCGGGGCGGACACCTGGAACGTGCCGCCGGGCAAATACGTCGGCGGCGGCGGAACATGGTCGACCTTCACCATCGACGTCAGCAGCGGCGAGCTCTTCGTGCCGGTCGGCAATCCTGCCCCCGACCTGCTGCCCGACGAGCGGCCGGGCGACAACCTGTTCACCAACTCCATCATCGTGCTCGACGTCCGCACCGGCGCGCTCAAGTGGTGGTTCCAGGCGGTCAAGAACGACCCGTGGGACTACGACATGGCCGCGGCGCCCATGCTCTACCGCGACAAGGCGATGCGCCCCATCATGGCGGCCGCCGGCAAGGACGGCTACGTGTACCGCGTGGATCGCGCCACCCACGAACTGCTGTCGAAGACCTCCGTCACGACGCAGAAGAAGACGGCGCCGAAACCGACCCCGGAAGGCGCCCTCACCTGCCCTGGCTCGCTGGGCGGCACGCAGTGGAACGGCCCCGCCTACGACGAGGCGAATCACGCCGTGGTGGTCGGCGCGGTCGACTGGTGCACCGTCATGAAGGCCGGCAAGGCCGAGCCGGTGCGTGGCATGCTGTATCTCGGCGGCGGTCTCGAGCAGATCACCGACCCGGTGCCGGGCGGCTGGATCACCTCCATCGACGCGGAGAGCGGCGCGGTCCGATGGAAGCACAAGACCGACGCGCCGGTTGTGGCCGCCGTGACGCCGACGGCGGGCGGCGTGATCTTCGCCGGTGACACCGCCGGAAACTTCCTGGCACTCGACAGCGCAAGCGGCGCCGTCCTGCTCAAGAAGCCACTCGACGCCGCGATCGGCGGCGGGATCATCACCTATTCGGCCGCGGGCAAGCAGTACGTCGCCACGACCACCGGCAACGTGTCGCGCGTGACCTTCGGCGGGACGGGGGCCCCGAGCATCATCGTCATGAGCGTGGGAGATGCCACGAGTCCGAGTGGAACGGGATCGGCGCCGGCCGGGAGGGGCCAGATGCTGTTCGGAAAGCTGTGCGCGGCCTGCCACGGCCCCACCGGTGCGGGCGGCGTCGGGCCGACGCTGCGCGGCCTTTCCAGCCGCCTCACCGTCGAACAGACGATGGAACAGATCAAGAACCCGCGCGGCACCATGCCGAGGATGTATCCCGGCTCACTGACGGATCAGGATGTGACCGACCTGACCACGCTCGTCCGTAGCTGGTGACGGCGGCCGCGCTTGAAAACCCCCACAAAGACGGAGAGATCAGCATGAATGACGCAGTTCGCGAAAAGGCTTCGATCGAGGACTATGCCCTGTCCCCCAAGACCCGCCGTTTCCTCCTGGAAACCCGACTCGGTCACCTGATCGACGGTCAAGTCGTCCCCTCGACAGACGGCGCCACCATGCCTGTCATCGATCCGGGGACGGGGCGAGAATTCGCTCGCGTCGCTGAAGGCGGGGCCGGGGAAGTGGATCGTGCGGCGCAGTGCGCCCGGCGGGCGTTCGAGGACGGCCGCTGGCGCCACCTCCCGGCCGGACGGAAGGAGGCGGTGCTGCGGCGGCTGGCCACCCTCCTCGAGGAGAACCGCGAGGTACTCATCGACCTCGACATGCTCGACGGCGGAATCGTCCGCGCGCAGGCGCCCTTCTTCGTGCAGTTCGGCATCGACATCGCCCACTATTACGCCGGCTGGCCGAGCAAGATCGAAGGGGTCGTGTCGCCCACCGGGCCCAACATCGTCGTTCAGCAGTTGCGCGAGCCGATCGGCGTGTGCGGCGTCATCATGCCGTGGAACGCGCCGTCGGCCGTGCCGCTGGGGGTGGTCGCGCCGCTCGCCTGCGGCAACTCGGTCGTCCTCAAGCCGGCCGAGAACACGCCGCTGACCGCGCTCTTCTTCGGCATGCTGTGCCTCGAGGCGGGGGTGCCGGCGGGCGTGGTCAACGTCGTGCACGGCCCCGGCGCCACGGCAGGCGCGGCGGTAGTCGATCATCCCGAGATCAATTCCATCAGCTTCACCGGCTCGGTCAACACCGGCCGGCGCATTCAGGCGGCAGCGGCGACCCGGCTCAAGCGCGTGTCGCTCGAGCTCGGCGGCAAGAGCCCGCACATCATCTTCGACGATGCCGACCTGGACGCGGCCGCCGCCACGGCGGTCAACGCCGTATGGGGTCACTCCGGTCAGCTGTGCATCGCCGGCTCCCGCGTGCTGGTGCAGCGCGCGATTCACGACGAGTTCGTGGCGCGCATGGTGGAGCTGTCACGTTCGCTGAAGATCGGCTCCTGCTTCGACGCCAACACCGCGGTCGGCCCGCTGATCTCGCAGCAGCAGCTCGACCAGGTCAGCCGCTATGTGGAGCTGGGGAAGGCGGAAGGCGCCAACGTGGCCCTGGGCGGGGCGCGCCACGGCGAGTTCGGCTACTACTTCCAGCCGACCATCTTCACCGGCGTGCGCAACGACATGACCATCGCGCAGGAGGAGATCTTCGGGCCGGTGATGGCCGTGATCCCCTTCGACACCGAGGAGGAGGCCTATGCCATCGCCAACGACACCGAGTTCGGGCTTGCCTCGGGCGTGTGGACGCGAGATCTGGCACGCGCCAATCGCGCCGCACAGCGCCTGAAGGTCGGTACCGTGTGGGTCAACTGCTACATGATGCTCGACCCCTCGGTACCCTACGGCGGGGTGAAGCTGTCCGGCTTCGGCCGCAGCCTGGGCGCGGCATCGATCGAGGAATTCACCCAGCTGAAAAGCGTCTGGTTCAACATCGGCTAGGCGCGCGGCGCGGGCATCGCCCGCGCCCATGGCCGGGGCGCCAACGCCGCTGCGTTCCCGGCATGGCGCTTCTGCTCGCCCGTCAACATGCAGAACCAGTTCCCACGCAGCCGTGACGGCGGTAATCGCGCTGCTCATCGCAGCCCTTGCACCTTCCCGAGCAGGTGTACTTGAAGCGGCCGGGTATCAGCGGACACACGGAAGGGGCACCCGCGGACGGCCATGCCTGGGGCGCGGGCGCACTGCCCTCACCGCCGTGCATGGGAGGCTGTCCAGGCGCGGGCGTCCGGGCGGGTCGGCTCGGTTTCACGCCGCTCCTACAGGTCGGTCGGGGTCAGGTATACCGCCGAATGCCCGCGCGTCTCCTCGCCGAGCTTCGTCTCCATGCGCGCGACCGACTGCAGGTGCACCTCGTCCGGTCCGTCGGCGAGGCGCAGGGCGCGGCCCCAGGTCCAGTGGTCGGCGAGCGGCGTATCCGGGCTCAGGCCCATCGCGCCGAAGGTCTGCATCGCGCGGTCGCATACGGTGGTCTGCAAGCTGGGCACGACTGCCTTGATCATGGCGACTTCCTTGCGTGCGGCCTTGGCGCCGTAGCGATCGATCATCCACGCGGTCTTCAGCACCAGCAGGCGCGCCTGGTCGATCTCGATCCGCGAGCGCGCGATCCATTCGGCCACCACGCCGTGCTGGTGCAGGTGGCGGCCGAAGGTCTTGCGTTCCTGGGCGCGCTCGACCATCAGTTCGAGGGCCAGTTCGGCAACGCCGATGCAGCGCATGCAGTGATGCACCCGCCCCGGGCCGAGGCGCGCCCGGGCCATGGCGAATCCGCCGCCCTCCTCGCCGAGCAGGTTCCCGACCGGGATCCGGACCTTGCGAAAGACGATCTCGCAGTGGCCTTCGGGCGAGTGGTGATTGACCACGTCGATGTTGCGCACCACATCCACGCCGGGGGTGTCGATCGGCACCAGCACCATGCTCTGCTGCCGGTGCGGGTCCGCCCGCGGATCGGTCTTCCCCATCACGATCAGGACCCGGCAGGCCGGATGGGCCGCATTGGTGATGAACCACTTGCGCCCGTTGATCACATAATCGTCGCCGTCGCGCACGATCGAGGTGGCGATGTTGCGCGCGTCCGACGAGGGGACGTCGGGTTCGGTCATGGCGAAGGCGGAGCGGGTCTCGCCGTGCAACAAGGGCAAAAGCCAGCGCTCGCGTTGGGCGGGGGTCGCAAAAAGGTGCAGCAGCTCCATGTTGCCGGTGTCGGGCGCGCTGCAGTTGAACGCCTCCGAGGCCCACGACACGCGCCCCATGATCTCGGCGAGTGGCGCGTACTCGAGATTGGTGAGCGCCATTCCCGGCTCGTCAGCGCGCAGTTGCGGCAGGAACAGGTTCCACAGGCCCTCGCTTTTCGCGAGCGCCTTCAGGTCGTCCATGAAGGACACCGGATAGCCCCCCGCCCGCACCTCGTCCTTCCACAGGGCGACGCGCGGAACGATATGGTCGTCCATGAAATCCCGGACGCGCCGTCTCAGCGCTTCCACTCTCGGGCTGTACTCGAAATCCACACTCGGTCCTCCCCTCTCACAAGACGCCGCCCGTCAGGCGTAACTGATCGACTCCAGACGCTCCGGCAGGTCGAGGTGCGGCAGACTGTTGAAGCTGGAGAGCCGCATGGCCTTTGCATTGAAGTAGTAGTGACAGATACCGGTGTTGCGGATCTGCATGTTGAGTTCGATCGCGGTCACCGGTGGAGCCTGCAACACCTGCTGCGCCATCGCAGCCATGACCCCGCCCGAACTCACCGCGAGCACGCGTCGCCCCCCAAGACCCTGGATCTGCTCCCGTACCCCCGCCACCCGCTGCTGAAACCGTGCCCAGGTTTCGAATGTCGGGCCGCCGATACGGTCTTCCGACCACAGTTGAAGGACGCGTTTCAGGCCCTTGTAGTAATCCGCCCTGGATCCGGCGGCCAGGCTCCGGAGCTCGATGTGCTCCGCGCTGGCGGCACGATAGAGTGACTGGAAATCGTATTCGTCGAGCCCGTCGATCCGGTCGCACGACGTCGTCGCCCCGAGGCCCCGCAGGATCGCCGCGGCCGTCTGTCGCTGCCTCTGCATCGACCCGACGAGGACCCGATCGAACGCGATTCCACGCCGGGCAAAGTGCTCACCCAGCCATACTCCCTGCCGCTCCCCGAGCGGGGACAGGCAATCGTAGTTTTCGGTCCCGAACGAAGCCTGGCCATGCCGCACCATGAACAGTTCCGCCATCCCGCTCTCCCGACTGTCGAACGGCAAGCATAGGAGGGGCCGGGCTATTCTGATACTTTATTTCCCTGATGATTAGCCATTCACAGCAGTGATCACCTGCACTCGCCACAACCCCAACGCGGATCGTTCACAAGACGGCCGCGGCCCGAGCCACTCCGACCCTGCGAAGCGACCATGCGCCTCTCACAACTCGATCTGAACCTCTTCGTCGTCTTCGACGCGGTGTACGACAAGCGCAATCTCACCCGGGCCGCGGAGCTGCTTTGCGTCACCCAACCGGCGGTGAGCAACGCCTTGGGTCGAATGCGCAAGAAGCTGAACGATCCGCTATTCGTCAGCACGCCCCAGGGCATGGTGCCGACGCCGCTTGCGGACAGCATTGCAGCACGGGTCGGCGAGGCCCTGCATCTGCTCGGGGCAGCGATCAACGAGGGCGACTCCTTTGTCGCATCGAGCACGAGGAAGGTCTTCCGGGTCAGCATGGCGGATCTGACCGAGGCCCTGTTTCTGCCCGCCCTGAGCGAAGTGCTGCACGAGGAAGCGCAAGGCATCAGCATCGAAAGCTACTATCCCGGCCGCCGCGAGATTCCGGTCGAACTGGCGACCGGCGGCGTGGATCTGGCAATCGACATTCCGCTGGTCGATGAACCGCAACTGCGCCACGCCCCGCTGCTGCGCGATACCTACGCCTGCATGCTGCGTCGCGGGCACCCTTACGAGGGGGAAACGCTGCGCATGGAGGACTACCTCGCCTTCGAGCACATCCATGTTTCCAGCAGGCGGAGGGGTCTCGGGCAGGTGGATGCCGAACTCGGGAAACTCGGGCTGCGGCGTTCGGTGAAGATACGGGTCCAGCACTACGTGGTCGCACCGGTCATCGCGCTTCAGACCGACCTGGCGCTTACCGCACCACGGCGGCTGCTGGAGCGCTATGACGGAAGGATTTTCGATCTGCCGTTCGCGACACCGCCGCTGGAATTGAATTGCTATTGGCACCGGAGCGCCGACCAGGATCGTGCGAATCGGTGGCTACGCACCACGCTTGTCGACATTGCAAATGGGCGGAGAACCGTGTGATAGGCACGAGGATGCCAAGCTGCCGCCCTTTTTCACCCAAGGGTCAATCGAGCATTTTCTGAACGCCAGCGTGCTGGATGTTCAGTCGTGATGACCCTATGCGATGGAGAACGCGGGGCCGGATCCGCGTCGCCGCACGGCCCCGAGGCCGAACATGGCAGCGGCCAGGCAGGCCAGCGTGCCGGGTTCGGGAACACTGGCCGGCGCGGCCGCCTGGGCGACGACGGTAAAGACGAAGCGGTCGGAAAAGAAGTCGCTGCCGACGAAGTCGGTGCCGGCCATCGTCAGCGTGTGGCCATCGAACCGGCCGGAGAACGAGTCGAACGGGACCATCAGACAAAAGCCCGGCAGCGTGCAGGGGTCTTCGCTGCCCGCGAAGTCTTCCCCCTCGGCGACCGCCAGGTAGGTCGGGAACGAGAAGCCCATCTGGGTGGCGCCGCCGCCATCGACCGACACCGACCGGAATCGGATCTCGTCCCGGTAGTAGCCTGTGGGGGGATAGAACCCGTCGGTGACGAATGCCGTGCTCCGCGCGACCTCGAAGCTGCCCGACAGCGCAAAGGTCTGCGACGCGGGCGGCTCGGGGCAGTTGCCGTCTTGGTCGCAGACGACGATGCCGCCGAAGGTGTAGGTCACCGAACTCCGGGCCGGATCGATGGTGACGACGGTCGCCTGTGCGCTGCCGGCAGCGGCGCCCAGCAGCAGGGTCGCGAGGGCCGTGGTGCAGAGTCGGAATATCGGATTCATGTCGGAAGGATCGCCTGTCGAAGTCATTGAAGGCCGCACCGGCACCACGGGTGGGCGGGCGCTACACCGGGACGAAGTAAAGCAAGACCGAAGCCAACGGCATATATTCCAATCGAATCATTAGATTGACGACGCCGATCGTCCCGCACACGGAGCCGGGCCGGGGCGGCTGTAAGAAATTCCGACGGCCCGCGCCACGAAGGCGTGCGGCGCGGGGAGCAAGGCGGCGCGCGCCGAGGGCACCGCAAACGCGATCCGCGCCCCGAAAAGGTTATGCCGGAAACGCATAACGCGATGAGCCAACGGCATGCCCTTGCGGTGCAGCAGTCCGCAGAATGCGCACTTCGCCATCCAGGAGTCATCGCATGTCAGCCAGCCCCACCACCGATACCGTCGTCGATCGCCTCGGCGGCCTGTCCTTTCTCAACCCCGCCGCGCCCGAACCATGGGCGAGCTTCGTCGAGCAGATCGAGCGCGTGCGCCCACACCTCGGTTCGCTCGAGCGCTGGATCGAGACCCTCAAGCATCCCAAGCGCACCCTGATCGTGGACGTGCCGATCGAGCGCGACGACGGCACCATCGCCCACTACGAGGGCTACCGAGTGCAGCACAACCTGTCGCGCGGCCCGGGCAAGGGCGGCATCCGTTTCCATCCGCAGGTCACGCTCAACGAAGTGATGGCGCTGGCAGGCTGGATGACGGTCAAGAACGCTGCGGTCGGGCTGCCCTTCGGCGGCGCCAAGGGCGGCATCCGGGTCGATCCGGCCACGGTCAGCAAGGGCGAGCTGCAGCGCATGACGCGTCGCTTCACCTCCGAGATCGGCATCATCATCGGGCCCGACCGCGACATTCCGGCGCCCGACGTGGGTACCAACGAGATGACCATGGCGGTGATGATGGACACCTTCTCGATGAATCGCGGGGGTACCGCCACCGGCGTGGTGACCGGCAAGCCGATCGCGCTCGGCGGCAGCCTCGGGCGCAAGGAAGCGACCGGTCGCGGCGTGTACATCACCGCCCGCGAGGCCGGCCGCCACCAGCAGTTGCCGATCGAGGGCGCGCGCGTGGTGGTGCAGGGCTTCGGCAACGTCGGCGGCATCGGCGCACGCCTGTTCCACGAGGCCGGTGCGCGCGTGATCGCGATCGCCGACCATTCCGCGACGCTGGTGAGCCACGGCGGCATCGACATTCCTGCGGCGCTCGAATACGTCGCCGCCACCGGTGGCCTCGCCGGCTTCACCGGTGCCGACCCGATCGGCATCGAGGACTTCTGGCGCCTCGACTGCGAGTTCCTGATCCCGGCCGCGCTCGAAGGCCAGATCACCGCGGAACGCGCCCTGGGCATTCGCGCCCGGATCGTGGTCGAAGGCGCCAACGGCCCGACCACGCCGGCCGCCGACGACATCCTGCGCGAACGCGGCATCCTGGTGGTGCCCGACGTGCTCGCCAACGCCGGTGGCGTGACCGTGTCCTACTTCGAATGGGTGCAGGACTTCTCCAGCTTCTTCTGGACCGAGGACGAGATCAACGCCCGCCTTGAACGCATCCTGGTCGGCGCCTTCAACGCCATCCGCCAGGTCGCCGACGAGAAGAAGGTGTCGCTGCGCACCGCGGCCTTCATCATCGCCTGCCACCGCGTACTCGAAGCGCGCGCCGAGCGCGGTCTCTACCCCTGAGCGGACGTCGCCGGCCGGCCCCGGGGGCGCACGACAGCTGACCCGTTCAGCCCCGTTTCACCGTTTCGCCGCACGGATCGCGGCACGGCTTGTCGACACGGTTCTGCGGAACCTGGCAAACCCGAACGGTGGAGGGGGACATGAACACAGCCTGGATGCACCTGGTCGCGGCGCTTGTGGGGCTGACGCTGGCCCTCGCCGTCCGCGCCGCGCCGGACGGCGAGCTCCTCGAATTGATCAACGCCTATCGCGCGGCTCCTCCGCGCTGCGAGGGCCGGCAGCCGGAACCCCTGCCGCCGCTGGCGCCCGACCCGACCCTGGCGCGCCTCGATGTCGAGCGCCGCGGACTGCAGGACGCACTGCGTGCGGTGGGCTATCAGGCAGCGCGCGCCGAGGCCCTGACCATCACCGGCCCGACCGATGCCGACGGCGCCATGCGCTTCGCCGCGCAACGCTATTGCCGCCTGCTGCTGAGCGGGCAGTACTCGGTCGCCGCCGTGGTGCAACGGGGTCCGGAGTGGCAGATCGTGCTCGTGCAGCCCCGTCTCGACCCCAAGCTGGGCGATTGGCGGCAGGCGGGGCAGCAGATCCTGCAACGGGTCAATGCCGCGCGCGCCCGGGAACGTCAGTGCGGCAAGCAACGCTTCCCACCGGTACCCGCGCTGCGCTGGAGCGCACCCCTCGCCGCCGCGGCATTGCAGCACAGCCGCGACATGGCTGAACACAGCTTCTTCAGTCACCGGGGGCGGGACGGCAACACCGCCGAAAAGCGCACCGAGGATGCAGGCTATGCGTGGCGGCGGGTCGGCGAGAACGTCGCGGCCGGACAGGGTTCGCCGCGGCAGGTCGTCGACGGCTGGCTGTCCAGCCCCGGCCATTGCGCCAACATCATGAACGGCAACTTCACCGAGATGGGCGCGGCCTATGCGACCAACCCGGACAGCGAGGCCACGATCTACTGGACGCAGGTTTTTGCGACGCCGCGCTGATGGCGGTCGATCACGATTTTCAGGTCCGCGCCCCTGACGCCCCTGCTCCCGGCGGTTACAATACACAGGCTTGGGATGCACGATCTTCGCTGTGAACCGCACAGGCGGGGTCAGCGGTCGTGCAAGGCGACAGGGAGTCGCCATCGGTTGGACGTCAGAAAATCAAAATCGAGGGAAAAGACATGGGTGCAGGAAAATCTAAGATCATCTACACGCTCACGGACGAGGCGCCGCTGCTGGCCACCTGCGCGTTCTTGCCGATTATCCGGACGTTCACCAGTCCGGCCGGCATCGAAGTGGCCAAGAGCGACATCTCCGTGGCGGCACGCATCCTGGCCGAGTTTCCCGACCGCCTGACCGAAGAACAGAAGGTTCCCAACGCGCTGGCCGAGCTGGCCCGCCTGACCCAGGACCCGGACACCAACATCATCAAGCTGCCCAACATCAGCGCTTCGGTGCCGCAGCTGGTGACCGCGATCAAGGAGCTGCAGGCGAAGGGCTACCAGATCCCCGACTTCCCGGAAGACCCGAAGACCGACGAGGACAAGGCCATCCGCGCCCGCTACTCGCGTTGCCTGGGCAGCGCCGTAAACCCGGTGCTGCGCGAGGGCAACTCCGACCGCCGCGCGCCGGCCGCGGTCAAGCGCTATGCGCGCAAGAACCCGCACTCGATGGGCAAGTGGAGCATGGCCTCGCGCACCCACGTCGCCCACATGACCCACGGCGACTTCTATCACGGCGAAAAGTCGATGACGCTGGACAAGGCGCGCGACATCAAGATGGAGCTGGTGACCAAGAGCGGCAAGGCCATCGTGCTCAAGCCGAAGATTTCCCTGCTCGATGGCGAGATCATCGACTCCATGTTCATGAGCAAGAAGGCACTGTGCGCCTTCTACGAAGAGCAGCTGGAGGACGCCCGCGAAACCGGCGTGATGTTCTCGCTGCACGTCAAGGCGACGATGATGAAGGTGTCGCACCCGATCGTCTTCGGCCACTGCGTCCGCATCTACTACAAGGACGCCTTCGAGAAGCACGCCAAGCTGTTCGAGGAACTGGGCGTCAATGTCAATAACGGCATGTCCAACCTCTACGACAAGATCGCCAGGCTGCCCGAATCGAAGCGCGAGGAGATCGAGCGCGACCTGCATGCCTGCCACGAGCACCGCCCCGAGCTGGCGATGGTCGATTCGGCCAAGGGCATCACCAACTTCCATTCGCCGAGCGACGTGATCGTCGATGCCTCGATGCCGGCGATGATCCGCATCGGCGGCAAGATGTGGGGTTCGGACGGCAAGCCGAAGGACACCAAGGCGGTCATGCCGGAATCGACCTTCGCCCGCATCTACCAGGAGATGATCAACTTCTGCAAGACCAACGGCAATTTCGATCCGGTGACCATGGGCACCGTGCCCAACGTCGGCCTGATGGCCCAGCAGGCCGAAGAATACGGCTCGCACGACAAGACCTTCGAGATTCCGGAAGCCGGCGTCGCCAACATCACCGACCTCGCCACCGGCGAAGTGCTGCTGTCGCAGGACGTCGAAGAAGGCGACATCTGGCGCATGTGCCAGGTCAAGGACGCGCCGATCCGCGACTGGGTCAAGCTCGCCGTGACCCGCGCGCGCAATTCGGGCACGCCGGCGGTGTTCTGGCTCGACCCCTACCGTCCGCACGAAGCCGAGCTGATCAAGAAGGTCGAGACCTACCTCAAGGACCACGACACCACCGGCCTCGACATCCAGCACATGTCGCAGGTCCGTGCCATGCGTTACACGCTGGAGCGCGTCATCCGCGGCCTCGACACGATCTCGGTCACCGGCAACATCCTGCGCGACTACCTGACCGACCTGTTCCCGATCATGGAACTGGGCACCAGCGCCAAGATGCTGTCGATCGTGCCACTGATGGCCGGCGGCGGCATGTACGAAACCGGCGCCGGCGGTTCGGCACCGAAGCACGTCAAGCAGCTGGTCGAGGAAAACCACCTGCGCTGGGATTCGCTCGGCGAATTCCTCGCGCTGGCGGTGTCGCTCGAAGACCTCGGCATCAAGACCGGCAACAACAAGGCCAAGATCCTCGCCAAGACGCTGGACGACGCCACCGGCAAGCTGCTCGAGAACAACAAGTCGCCGTCGCCCCGCACCGGCGAACTCGACAACCGCGGCAGCCAGTTCTACCTGGCGATGTACTGGGCCCAGGCCCTGGCCGCGCAGACCGAGGATGCCGAGCTGCAGGCACATTTCGCCCCGCTGGCGAAGGCGCTGACCGACAACGAGCAGCAGATCGTCGCCGAGTTCAAGGCCGTTCAGGGCAAGCCGGCGGATATCGGCGGTTACTACGTCGCCGATACCGCGAAGTACAAGGCGGTGATGCGCCCGAGCGCGACCCTCAACGGCTTGCTGAAAGCCGCGCGCGTGTGATCGTCAGGCCGATCCGATCGGCCTTGTGTTGACTCGCGATGGGGGCAGACCGCAGTCCGGTCTGCCCCCATCGCGCTTTAAGACCCCCATTCGGGCGCTACGCGGACACCTTGTTGTGCGGGTGTTCGAGAAAGAAACGCATCATCTGCTGGGTCGCGTCGGGCCCTTTGGGATCGGTGTAGGAGCCGCGCGCACTCCCGCCCGACCACGCATGCCCGGCCCCGTGGATGAGCCAATGCTCCGCGACCGCCGCGCCCTTCGGCTGATGGTAGATCGTGCGCGTGTACGCATGACCATTCGCCACCTGTCCTTTCTCCACCGTCAGCTGCGGATCGCGGCCCCCCGTCGCCGCGGCGGCACCGGCGCACTGCGCGATGACCTGGTCACCATTGCCCGGATGGACCGTGGTATCCCGATCGCCATGGAACACGATGGCCGCAACCGGGTGCGCCGCGGCACGTTTCCCTGACCGCCGCCCGCCCGGGCCGGTTCCGCCCTGCTGCATCGCTGCCAGCGCCGACGGCAGATCGCCCGCCACCGCGTGCGGCAACCCCGAATGGATGCCCACCGCCGCGTACAGCTCCGGGTGGCTGATCGCCATCGTCACCGCCATCGCCCCGCCTGCGGACAGGCCGGCAACGTAGATCCGCTGCGGATCGACGGCGTAGGTGTCACGCACGTGGCGGGTGATGCCGGCAATGATCGACGGCTCGCCGCCATCGCGTTGCTGGTCGCCCGGTTTGAACCAGTTCCAGCACTTCGACGGGTTGGCACACGGCGGCTGAGCCGGATAGACGATCAGGCAGGGCTGCTTCTCGGCGAGTTCGTTCATCCGCGTACCGGCAGCAAAATCGTCCGGATTCTGGGTACAGCCGTGGAGCATGACGACCAGCGGCAGCGGCTGGCCGTCGTAGCCGCTCGGCACATACAGCTTGTAGCTGCGCGTGCCGGCCGCGTTGGTGTAGGACTCGGTGATGAAGCGTGCGCCATCCGACAGCGGATCGACGGCCACGGCCGGCTCGCTCAGCGGGCCGTGGAATCCGCGCCATTGGGTGCGCAGCGCGTCGGCATCGACCCGGGGCCACGGACGCCTTGCGTGCATCGACGCGCCCGCTGCGTGCGCCCGCTGGAAGTGCGCTTCGGGCGGCCGGCGCTCGTCGGTCACGGCGGGTTCGGCGTCGAGCAGAAAGACGTCGTCGCCGAGCGGCACTTCCGCCCCCTGGGCGGGGCGGTCGGCAGCGGGCGCATGGAAGGGGGTGCCGCCGAGCGCGCTCTGGATGAGCGCGGTGGCCTCGGCCAGACGCCCGGCCTGGGTCAGGCGAAGGGCTTCCATCATTGCGGGATTCATTGGTGCGTTCATTGCGGACAAGTCTCCTGTCACGTCGGTGCAGCCAGGGATCGGCCGCACGGGGTTTCGCCGGGACGGCGATCAGTGAATACGGTCGGCCAGCGCGGCCTTGACCGCGGGGCTGGCATGAAATGCCCCCAGCACGACGATCGAGTCGATCGTGGCGAGGGCGAGTTCGGGTGTGACGTCGTTGGCGATGCTGGCAAGGCCCAGCACCTGGATCTGCAGCTTGTGTCCGGCCGCCTGCACCGCTTCGAGATCGCTGCGGCCGTAGTGCTGCAGGCCGAGAACGAAAGTCTTGCGCGCCACGGTCTCGCGCACCACCTCGGCGTGGGTCGCGAGCTGGTTGCGAATCGCGGTGCGGATCAAATCGGTGCGGTTGGAATAGAAACCTTCCTGCACCAGCAGATCGATCTGCCCGAGGTCGATCACGCCGAGATTGATGGTGATCTTTTCGCTCGCCTCACCGGCTTTCACACGTAGTTCGTGGACGCTCATTTCCATCTCCTTACCATCTGATTACCATCTGTATGGATGGCATCGTACGCCACTGGACGTCCCTGTCAAGTTTCGGCGACACTGCTTTCCACGCGCCCCTTTCTGGAACTCCAGTGAAACTCCCCCCCGAACCCGCCCTTGCCCTGCTGCACGAGGCTCACTACGGCACCCTGGCGACCAACTCGGGGTCGATACCGGGCTATCCGTTTGCCACCCTGGTGCCGTACGTGCTCGACGAGGCACACCGCCCGGTGATCTGCGTCAGCGCACTGGCCGAGCACACCAGGAACCTGCTCGCCGATCCCAGGGCGAGCTTCTCGGTCCTTCAGGCCGGCGCGACCGACGTACACGACTCGCCACGACTCACGTTCGTCGCCGACGCCGGGCTGTTCGAGCCTGCGCCCGAGCTCCGCGCTCGATACCTGCGTTACGAGCCGAGAGCCGAGCAGCTCCTGGCGCTCGACTTTGCGTTCTTCCGGCTCAATCCACGGCGGGTGCGATACATCGGCGGCGTGGGCAAGATGGGCTGGCTGGAAAGCGAGGACTGGGCCGCCCTGCCCCGACTGCCGGCAAAGGATGAAGCGCGCGTGATCCAGGAGGCGGCGATGAAGGTCGCCTCGAGCGTCAAACTCCTGGGCGCGGACTGCTTCGGCATCGACTACGAAGTCGCGGGCGAGCGCAAGCGGCAGCGATTTCCGGGGGCGCCGCTGCCGGAGGAGTCGCTCACCAAGGTTGCCGTGCGCATGGCCCCGGGCCTCGCCTGACGCCCGCGCCCGCACCGGGCGCAAACCGCCGCCACGACCTCACCCGGCGGCGGTCGTGACGGAAGCCGGGCACCATCGATAAACCCGACATCACGGACCGAATCATGCACAAGATTGTCTTTCTCGACCGTGCCGCCCTGGCGCCGCAAATCCGCCTGCGCCGTCCGTCCTTTGCCCACACGCTGACCGAACACGACCGCAGCCGCGCGGACCAAGTCGTCGCCCGCCTGGCCGGCGCCACCATCGCGATCACCAACAAGGTGCCGCTTGGCGCCGAGACCCTGGCGCAACTGCCCGATCTGCGCCTGGTCGCGGTGGCGGCCACCGGCACCGACGGTATCGACAAGGCGGCCTGCCAACGCCTCGGAATTGCGGTCAGCAACATCCGCGGCTACGCCGTCAACACCGTGCCGGAACACGTGTTTGCGCTGATCCTTGCCCTGCGCCGCAATCTGGTGGGCTTTCGCGACGACGTGCTCGCCGGCGAGTGGCAGAAGGCCGGGCAGTTCTGCTTCTTCAGCCATCCGATCCGCGACCTCGCCGGCACCCGGCTGGGCATCATCGGCAGGGGCGTGCTCGGCGAGCGCGTGGCCGAGATCGCCCGCGCCTTCCGCATGGAGCCGGTGTTCGCCGCGCGCAAGGGCGCAATCGAGGTCGGTGCCGGCTACATGCCGTGGGACGAGGTGATCGCCAGCAGCGACATCCTCAGCCTGCACTGCCCGCTGACGCCGCAGACCCGCGGCCTGATCGGGATGGCCGAATTCCGCGCCATGACCCGCCGCCCGTTGCTGATCAACACCGCGCGCGGCGGCCTGGTGGTGGAGGAAGATCTGGTCCGCGCGCTGGACGAGGGCCTGATCAGCGGCGCCGGCTTCGACGTCACCGACGGCGAACCGCCCGCCGACGACAACCCCGTTCTGCGCATCGCCCGCCGTCCCAACGTGATCCTGACCCCGCACGTGGCCTGGGCCTCGGACGAGGCCCAGCAGGCGCTGGCCGATCAGCTGATCGACAACATCGAGGCCTTCGTCGCCGGACAGCCGCGCAACCTGGTGCAGGCCACAGGCTGAAAAGCCCCGGCCCTGCAGCTCACCGCTGCCGCGCCGGCCCGACCTCGATCGTGATCGTGCCGATGCCATCCACCCCGCCGTGCAGGCGGTCGCCCACCTTCACCGCCCCTACCCCCGCCGGCGTGCCGGTAAAGATCAGGTCGCCCGCCTCGAGCACGAAGTAGCGCGACAGATGGGCGATCAGCTCGGGCACGCGCCAGATCTGGTCGCCGATGTCGCCGCGCTGGCGCGGCTCGCCATTGACCTCGAGCCAGATCGCGCCGGTGGACGGGTGACCGATGTGCGCCGCCGGCACGATCGCCGAGCACGGCGCCGCGCCGTCGAAGGCCTTGCCGATCTCCCACGGCCGGCCCATGCGCTTGGCCTCGGCCTGCAGGTCGCGCCGCGTCATGTCGAGGCCCACGGCATAGCCGAACACATGCTCCAGCGCCGCCTCCGGCGCAATGTCGGCGCCCCCGCGGCCGATCGCCACCACCATCTCCACCTCGTGATGGACGTCGGTGCTTTGCGGCGGATAGGCAAACACGCTGCCGTCGGGCAGCAGGCTGTCGGCGTACTTGCTGAAGAAGAACGGCGGCTCGCGATCGGGATCGTGCCCCATCTCGCGGGCATGGTCGGCATAGTTGCGGCCGATGCAATACACCCGCCGCACCGGGAAGCGCGCCGCGCTATCGCTGATCGCCAGGCTGGGCACAACGGGGGGAAACACGAACGACTCGGTCGATTGAACAGTCACCACGACACCTCCGGCAAGCACATCGATTGATCAGGCTCCAAGGCCACCGAGGATAACGCCCGCCCCAGCCTGCCGCCACTCCCGCCTGCAATTGCATTGCCGCAGCAGCGCTGCACGTCGCCACCCCTGCCGACGATCCACGGCGTAATTCTGAGAGCCCCGCCGCGCACGATGATCTATGCTCCGAGGGTGGCCAGGCCCCCGGTGTCGGCCAAAACGGGCCCCCAGCCGTTGAAGAAAACACGGCGTTGCCACATCCGGAACCATCACGATGACCGAGGAGTTCTCCCATGAACCAGGAAACCACTTGGAGCGCCCGCTACCGCGACGCCGGCGAAGCCTACCTGTTCGGCACCGAGCCCAACCGCTTTCTCGCGCATCGCCAGGAGCTGCTACAAAGCGGCCGCACCGCGCTGTCGGTGGCCGACGGCGAAGGCCGGAACTCGGTCTGGCTGGCCGAACAGGGACTGGAAGTGACCGCCGTCGAGATCTCCGCCATCGCCGTCGAAAAAGCCCGCCGCCTTGCCAACGGGCGCAGCACCCAGGTCCGCTTCATCCAGGCCGACATGCTCGCCCCGGGCTGGCCCCCCGCCGACATGCACGACGCCTTCGACTGGGTGATCGGCATCTTCATCCAGTTTGTCGGCCCCGAGTGGCGCGACAAACAGTTCGAGGTCATGAAGCAACTCACCCGCCCCGGCGGCCGCATCCTGCTCCAGGGCTATACCCCCAAACAGCTCGAATACCGCACCGGCGGACCACCTGACGTAGAGAACCTGTACACCGAGGACGACTTGCGCGCCGCATTTGCCGACTGGCAGATCGAGGAGATGGTGGAGTACGAGGACGACGTTTCCGAGGGCGCGGGGCACAAGGGGCGGTCGGCGCTGATCGGGATGGTCGCGCGCAAGCCGGGGTAGCCCAGGAGTGGGCAAAGAGCAGGATGCGGCTGTCCGGCATCCATGCCGACCATGGGTCGATGATCGGCATCCCTGCGATGCGGACAGCCTGCTGGCGGCTATTTGATTGCCGGCTAAATGATTACTTCGAGGCTCATGCTCCACGCATGAATTGCTCAAAATTCCACTTGTCTATGTCGAAGGTCACGAGGTTGTTCTCGTCGCCGTTCAACATCCCCACCGCGTAACGCCCGCCCCATACTTGGCGCAGCTCCTCCCGCGAGAGTGAGCGAATCGTCGTGGTTTCCTCGCCTTGCTGCTCGATGTCGAGCGGCGGCAAGTCCTTGATCATCAGCGTGCTCATGGCTTTCTCCTGATTGCGAATTAACGAGTGTGGTTTCAATCGAGCATGTTGCAGTGCTCGATTGGACAGGAGCATGGAGCGTGCCGGTTGCGGAGAATGGCTGGACGACCGTCGACGTGGCCGCGCAATTGTTGGGTTCCGGGTGCGACCGCCGGGATGACCGCAATTCCGCGAAGCGCAATGCGGCGCGGGGTGGTGGAAGGGATCCGGCAGAGCCCCGCATCTGTGCGGTGCTACCCAACACCTGCAAGACGGCGCCGCGGGGTGACGCCAGCCAGAAATCCCCCTCGTGACCGAGGCGGCACCAATGCTCGTGGTCAGCGACGCTCTTCATCGGCACTCGACCCACAAGAGCTATTCGGGTTTCGAGTGAACGAAGGGCCACTTGCTGAGGCTCAGTGGTCATTCGCCCGACCGCCATCGTCTCCGATTCGTCGGCCGAAGCGGTCCCTCGTCAGTCAGCGGTTGCCGCTTTAGCGAAAATGACTGCTTCTATGAGGACCATCAGTCAGGCTCCGCTTTATCGAATTGATAAAAAGACGCCTCGTGGCGCTCGCGTAGGTCAAGTTCGGTGGGTAATGGTGATTTCGACTCCTATACTGAGGATTCGCCCGTGCGTCCGTCGCGCTTTTGCTACGCCAGTCTTGGGCGATTAGCTCACGATATGGAGAACGGGATGGCTAAGTATCTCTTCGAAGCACGTTACACAGCTGAAGGGGCCAAAGGGCTTGTCCGCGAAGGTGGTTCCGGGCGCCGTGCTGCGGTTGCAGCGATGGCGGAAGGTTTGGGTGGGAAGTTGGAGAGCTTCTACTTCGCATTCGGCGACATCGACGCGTACGTCATTGCTGATATCCCGGACAGCATCAGCGCTGCTGCCGTTGCACTCGCAGTCAATCAGAGTGGTGGGGCCAGCGTGAAAACTGTTGTGCTGATGTCACCGGAGGACGTGGACAAGGCAAGCAAGAAGGCCGTTGAGTATCGGCCGCCGGGTCGCTGAAGCACTGAAACATTGAGTCGGCGCGGCAGGAACGTGGGACAGGGGCCGCGCCAGAACTTTCCTGCCGGCTTCGCGTTGCAACGAAATCCGGGGACGGTCATGATCCGAACGGTGACCGGACAGCCGATCAGCCCGGATCGGTGACCTCGGCTGCGTGACAAATGCTTAGTCGCAAAAAGGGGGGCGAGTTCGGCCTGGCTCAGAAGGCTGCCATCCCGGATCAACTCAAACAGGAAGTTTGCGACCGGCACGGTTGGCCAATGCCGGCGTGCGTAACGACGGCTCAAGCGTCCGATTCTGAGCTAGACCGGCCCACTCACGAGCGCATTTCCCGCCTCTTTCAATGACGGAAATTGGTCGCCTTCGGCCGTTAACGCCCGCCAGTCGGCACACCTCGCGGTGAGCAGTCGATTCCCAGACCGCGCCCGGCAGCACACGATCCACAGGAGCAGGTCGATCCCGCACAGGTTGAAGGGCAGGTTCGACGGTGGAGCCGCCAATTGCGAACCAACCATCAACTGCTGCTCGTCTGCCTTATGTACGGAAACCCGTGCACTTCTTAGTAATAGATCTCTAACTCAGGACACTAGCGGAATGGCACGCGTCCGCCAAGAGGGCTTCCCTCGGCCGTAGGCGCGCCCCGGGCATCGACCTGTCGCGTGGCATCGCGGCCGGTTGGCTTGGCGACGGCATGGCCGCGTGAGCAGGGAACGGGCGAATAATGTTTTCTACCGTACAGACAGCCAAGGGCAAAAAACTGCATTTTGCATAGGCGCATTCTACTTCGCAGCTCTCGCAAAGTAGGACTAACGATGAATGTCCGTGAAGCTGGCTTGCGCCAGGAGTACGGGTCGCGCTTGTTGAGCGAACTCCACAGCGGCGCTGAACTTCCGCAGGAGTTATGCCAAGGACAGGACGAGGGAGTTGATATTGACTGCGTCCACATGAAATTTGCTCGTCGATCTGCGCGAAGGAACGAATGCAGACCACCGCCGAGTCGAAAACTCCTTCCCGCATCCTATCTCAGACTTCATCATTTTTACCGATGCCCGTCGCCACAGCATTGATAAGTTGAGAATTCTCTTCGAGAGGCAGGTCATGAAAAGCAGCGGATCACTGAACCGCGTCTATCGCGTCGTCTGGAACGCCGCCAAGTCTGTCTGGCAAGGGGTGTGCGAAACCGGCAGGGCGCATGGCAAGGAGAACTCCTCGCGCAGCCTCCGCCGCGCGGCCGCCCTTGCGAGTGTGCTCGCATCCGGAGGTGTACTGGCCGCCCCAGGCATCAACGAAATACCCAGCGGTGGCAGTGTGGTGGCTGGCGAGGCTGCCATCAGCAGCGGTAACAGTCGCATGGACGTTCACCAGACCACCCGGCGTGCCGCCATCGACTGGCAAACCTTCGACGTCGGCAGTGCCGCACATGTGCACTTCCAGCAGCCCACCGGTGGCGCCACGCTCAACCGCGTGCTCGACACCAATGCCAGCCAGATCTACGGCAGGGTCACCTCCACCGGCCAGGTCTTCCTGATCAACCCCAACGGCGTGCTCTTCGCCCCTGGCGCGCAGGTAGATGTGGGCGGAATCGTCGCCTCCACGCTCGACATCAGCACGGCAAATTTCATGTCGGGCAACTACACCTTCGATGGCGCCAGCAGTAACGCCATCATCAATCAGGGCAATATCACCGCTGCGACGGGCGGCACCATTGCCCTGATCGCAGCCAGAATCACCAACGACGGCACCCTGACCGCTGAGCTCGGAAATGTGTTGTTTGGCGCCGGCAGCAAGGTCACGCTCGACCTCGGCGGACCGGTCAAGATCCAGGTGGATCAAGGCGCGATTGATGCCCTGATCGAACAGGGCGGCGCCATCAAGGCCGATGGCGGCTACGTCTATCTCACCGCCAAGGCAGCGGGCGATCTGGTCAGCACCGTCATCAATCACACCGGCGTCACTGAGGCACACACCCTGGCCTCCGGTGTAATGGGCGAGATCTTCCTGATGGGCGACATGGAGAATGGTCGCATTGAGGTGGCTGGTACGTTGGACGCTTCAGCACCTCATGCTGGAGATGGGGGTTTCATCGAGACCAGCGCAGCCAGAGTCAAGATCAATGACCACGCTTCGGTGACAACTGCATCTTCGAATGGGACAGCGGGTGAATGGCTGATTGACCCATTTGATTTCACCATAGCTAACGCCGGCGGAGATATCACTGCAACTGCCGTCGAGTCGGCGCTTGCTGGCGGCAACGTAACCATACAGACGTTTGGGAGTGAAGCATCTTGTGCCGGTGTAGTGGGTTGTGGGTCTGGGGCATCAGGTTTTGGTGATATTTACGTTAACGACCCCATCTCGTGGGGCGTCAATAAACTGTCCTTGATTGCACACCGCGATGTACGAATCAATGCGAATCTGGACGCGTCTTCTGGCGGCGTGTTGAGTGTTGCTTTTGGTCAGGGCTCTGCAGATGGGCTTGGAGCAGCCTATCGGGTGGCTTCTGGCGTAAGCGTCAAAATACCCTTGCCAGCAACCACCAGTAACGTTTCAACTTCAAAATTCGAGTGGAAAAAGGGCGGTAGCGGCACTTGGAACGATCTTGTTTTGAATAATGGATTTCTGAGATTTGGACCAACAATCAACAAGTCTGCAATCAACACTCAAGGCTTGCTTGATCAACCTTATTACTTCGATAATATTACTTCAGGACGGGATGGTTACTTCAAGCTAACCTTTTCCAATTTCCCGCTGGATACTGAGGTCGGCGAAGGGGTTGGCGGTGCGCGATGGAATGGAAATTCTGGTTTTGTAAACACTCAAACGAGCTATCCCGTTTCGTCGGGTTTTATTGATATTTCTCGCTATAAACCCGGTGTCGGTTTTGGACCAGGCCCTGGTGTAAAAGGTGCTGGCGAGCTGGTTGCGTCCATCAATTCGACGGTCAATGGCAAGCCTGTTACCGTCAAGAATAAATTCCTCTTGGGGCCGTCAGATGCATTCATCCGTATCGACACGACTGTCACTGCAGGTGCGCAGGGCTTGACGAATGTCGGATTGTGGGTGGGTACACGAGATGATTATGTTGCGACAAATGACGGTCCAACCAAATGGGCCGGGAACTTTATTGATGGTGTGTTCACGCCCATTGCAACAGCAGGTGCGCCGGGCAACGTCCTGAAGATTGACGAAGACGCCAGCTCGGATGCGAATCCTGCTGGTGGTGCGTCCATCCTCTTTTACTCGATAGACGCCGCGACCCGCGTGACCCACGCAAGCTGTTGCTCATTCACCAATTCGACTACTCGAAACCCGAACACAACGGCCATATCAACGAGAGGTGACGGTTCGTACGCCCTTTATGTCAACTTTGGAGACATGACTGAAAGTCAGTCATCAAGTCTGACATGGTATTACGCAGCCGCACCGGCAAGCCTCATTGGTGATGTGGCGAATAATGTCGCCACATCCGCCTCGCAGGTAACATATGACCTTGGAGGGCGTCAAACCGTTACCTACAACGGTAGCCCTTGGGCTTTGAATTCGCTGTTTCCAACTGCAAGCCTGTCCAATGGCGGTAGTTTGACTGCCACTTCAGATTTCCTTTTCGAGTATGAAGGTCAGTCCGCCACTTCTTTTATCAATGCGGGTGTCTATTCTGATATTGGCATCAATCTCGTTGATGGATTCGTCGGTTCCGGATTGACGGAGGATATCTTACTCAATCAGACTTTCAGCAATAAGGGTGAATTGCTTATTAACCCAAAAGTGCTACAACTGGAGGGCTATCAAGTTGCGACATCGAAGGTTTACGATCGAGGCGTGGCGGCATTGTTTGATATTGCGCCGAATCTGAGAGAGGCGTTATCGCCCGGAGCAGGTTCTGCAGGTGACGGCAAGCCTTATGTCGGAGATGCAATCAACATCCTCGGCAATCTTCAATATAATTCTGCAAGCGTTGCTTTGGCCTCATCGATTGGGTTCAATTCGCTCTCGGTTGATAATGCAAACTACAGATTGAGCATACCTCCACCCGTTTCGGCAGTCATCACACAAAGGCCAATCGCGGTGACTGCGGATGACTTGAGTAAGATCTATGGTAACGCCGACCCGGCGCTGACCTGGCAGGTGACGTCTGGTAGCTTGGTGACTGGCGATAACCTCAGTGGTGTTCTAACTCGCGTAGCGGGTGAGAACGTGGGCAGCTACACAATCAACCCCAGCTCGCTTGCGAACGGCAACTACCTGATCACCGCCAACAACGGCACGCTGACCGTCGGCCAGCGTCCGATCACGGTGGTGTTTGACGACAAAAGCAAGACCTACGGTGATGATGACCCGACTCTGACCTGGCTGGTGACAAGCGGCAGCTTCGTGAGTGGCGACACCTTGAACGGCGTAACCCGCGCAACCGGTGAAGGCGTCGGCAGCTACACCATCAATGCAAACGCCCTCGCCAACGGCAACTACCTGATCACCGCCAACAACGGCACGCTGACCATCGGCCAGCGGTCGATCACGGTCACGGCAGACGACCTGAGCAAGATCTACGGCAACGCCGACCCGATCCTGACGTACACTATCATCGGCGGGAGCCTGGTGGGCAGCGACACCCTGGGCGCACTTGCGCGCGCAACCGGTGAAAACGTTGGCACCTACACGATCAACGCGAGCGCCCTGGCCAACGGAAACTACCTGATCACCGCCGACAACGGCACGCTGACCATCGCTCAGCGTCCAATCACGGTGAAGGCCGATGACAAGGCGAAGGTCTTTGGTGGCGTCGATCCGGCGCAGACCTGGCGGGTGACGAGTGGCAGTCTTGTGGCCAGCGACACCCTGGGCGGGGAACTCACCCGTGAGACGGGTGAAGATATCGGTACCTATATCATCGACGCAAACCAGTTGGCCAATGGCAATTATTTGATAACCGTCAGCAACGGTGCCTTCACGATTCATCGATCACAGTCAATTGACGCCTCTGTTGCCAGCGCACAAACTTTAATCCCCCAAGAAGTTTCCAATCAACTAAATACGTCCTTTGGTGAAACTTCATTCAGTCTCGGTTTCGGCGATGGTCTGGTTCTGGTTCCAGTCGATAGTGATTCTGAGCTTACCGACTCCAGCGCCGTAAATGCTTTCGGGGTGAGTGAGAGCGGTATTGCGCCCGCCAACTTCATGTCCATCTTCGTGGTGCGGGGTGGCATCAATCTTCCGCAAGTCGCTGTTGATGCTGATGATGAAGATGCGGTGATTCGCCGTTCTGGCCGCTAAGCCCTGACCGCCCGCCTGACTTACTCGGAGCGAGAGTTGAAAAATGAAAAAATGCACCGTTAGCCCATCGCTACTGGCCTTGGCGATTGGGTCCAGTTTCGCGACCCCAGTTCTTGCGCAAATCGCTCCCGATGCCGGCCAGACCCTGCAACAACAGCAACAACAAGCGCCGCATGTGCCGCAGACCGGCCCGGCCATCGACCTGCAAAGCCCGACGGTCGCCCCCACTGCCCCCGGCGGTGCGCAGGTGACGGTGCAGGCCGTCAGGGTTGGTGGCAATACCGTGTTCAGCGAGGCCGAATTGATCGCCACGCTAGGCGAGTTTGCAGGCAAAGCCTACGATCTGGCAGGGCTGCGCGGACTGACGGACCGCATCTCGGCGCATTACCGCGCCAACGGCTACCCTTTTGCCCGCGCCTATCTGCCCCAACAAGCCGGCACCGACGGCCTGCTCCGCATTGAGGTGCTCGAGGGACGCTATGGCGCGGTTCAGGCTCAGGGTGACGATGCGCTGGTAGCTTCTGCAACCGGTTTCCTGAGGCCGCTTGAGCGCGGTGCTGTCATCGAGGGCGCCCGACTGGAACGCACCACCCTGATCCTCGATGACCAGCCGGGCATCACGATCACCCCGATCATCCGCCCCGGGCAGGAGGTGGGCACGGGTGATCTGGATGTGCGGGTGGAGCGTACGCCGGGTATTTCGGGTGACATCGGTCTGGATAACCACGGCAACCGCTACACCGGCGCCCACCGCCTGCGGGCCAATGTGCAGTGGGATAGTCCGTTCACCTTTGGTGACCAGTTGATCGCCCGCGTGCTGTATTCGGAAGAGGACCTGTGGCTCGGTAGCCTGAGTTACAGCCTGCCGCTGGGTGCGAGCGGCTTGCGTGGCAACATCGGTTATGCACACACCGCCTACCAACTTGGCGAGGAGTTTGCAGACCTCGATGCAACAGGTACGGCCAGGGTCAGCACATTTGGGGTGACCTATCCCATCGTCCGGTCGCAGCGCACCAACCTGACTTTGGCGGCGACGTACCAGCACAAGCGTCTCAACGACAAGCTGGGCGTGGCGGCCACGGACGACAGCAAATCCAGCGATAGTCTGCCCATCGCGCTCAACTTCGACCAGCGCGACAGCTTGGGGGGCGGCGGCATCACTTATGGGAGCCTGTCCTACACCACTGGCCACCTAAGACTCGGCAGCCGGCTGGAAAACGACGACCGCAGCACCGGCCAGGATACGCGCGGCAGCTTTGACAAATGGAACCTCGACATCGCCCGTGTGCAGGCGACACCGGCACCCAACCTAATCCTGTTCGGCCGCGTCTCATCGCAGTGGGCGGGCAATAACCTGGACTCCTCGGAGGGGTTCGGCCTGGGTGGGCCCAATGGCGTGCGTGCCTATCCAAGTGGCGAAGGATTTGGCGACGAGGGCTGGCTGGTGCAACTGGAGGTCCGTTACACAATGGGGGCATTCAGTCCCTACCTGTTTCACGACGCTGGCTGGGTGAAAGTCAATGCCCGGACGGGCGGCCTTGCTTCACCTCCAGATCCGAACCACCGTTCACTGAGCGGCGAGGGGGGCGGGGTGCGCTACAACCGCGACGCCTGGAGCCTGGACGCCAATGTCGCTTGGCGTTCGCACGGAGGCAAGCCGGATTCGGACACCAAGGACCGCAATCCACGCTTCTGGATGTCGATGGCTTATCGGTTCTGATTTAACTGGTTGTTCCGTCCTGTGGCGGATCCGTGACGCTCACTCATCAGGCACACCCGCAGCGATGGCGGACTCTGCCAGCCATTCAGTTCCTGCAGGGCTTCGAGCAAGACCCTCTTGTAGCGCCTGGTCATGGCCGAGGTTTCGAGTTCGCGCAGGAAGCGCCTTTGCGCAATGGCGACCGTAGCCGCCTCGTCGGACAGGTCTTTCTGATCGAGCACGAACTCGAACCAGGCGCCGTGCTGCTGGCGCATGCGGGTGATGCCGGCACCGGCCCGATAGAACCCGGCGAGCGTGGGCCCGCGGGCGGGCGCGCCCTTGAGCGCTTCGTATTCCTTTGCCGCACTATCGCTGTCGAGCGCCTTCAGGAACTCGATGAGTTGCAGGTCGCAATTGATGAAGCAGCCGTCGGGCAGTTGCAGTTCGCCACGTTCGACCTTGCGCGCGAAGGCTCGGCGTGGGCTCGGGAATCGGGCGCTTACAGCATGCAATGCGCGTTTGCCGACAACCTACCAGGTCACGGCCGAGATCTGGGTGGCTCCGAGGGGTCGGCGGCCGCGTGATGTTGTCAGGCGCGGAGGCCCGGAAACGCGCCGCAAACACGCTGCGCAGCATCCGTTACGTCGGCAATGAGTACCCTACGTATACGAACCCTTCGATCCGGAAGCGATGCTTGCCGTACCGGCTCCAGTGACGCGGAAGTAAGGGTTTCAGTTTTCCTGCATTCGATGACTTCTATCTGGGCCGCACAGCCAGCGCAACGCATGAGCAATGCGCATGCATATCCTGACTAAAGTCGCTTGTGGTCGGTCGAGCGCACTTCCAAAATTGACCCTGTGGCTTAACGGCCTATGCGGGCAGCCCTCCTATCGGCAGACCCTATTCCTGAATCGGCAATATAGAGATCTTCCATGCAAAAAATTGGCGCACTATTGCTCACCGCAATTCTCATTACTCCCATGACAGTCACCGCGAACGAACAAATCATCCGGCACAAGAACGCCGCTCATCTGGTTGAACCCTGGGCACGCGAATTCGCCGAAGCAATCGAATTGCCAGCAGCAGCTGAGCAGATCATCTTGAGCGGCGTCGGACCGGAAGTGACGGACGCGAATGCACCCGCAGATTCCGTTGAAAGGTATGGTGACACGCAGACGCAAACCCGGAGCGTCCTCCGTCAAATAAAGGAAATACTCGCGCGCAGGGGCTTCCAGATGGGCGACATAGTCAATATGCAGGCGCTAATTGTCGGCGATCCGAGAAACGAAGGCGAAGCCGACTTCCGAGGTTTCTCCAGTGCGTACAATCAGTTCTTCGGGACTACCGATCAACCGAATGTCCCGGCACGCACAAGAGCACAGGTTATCAGGCTGGTTCCTCCAGGCTGGTTGGTCGAGGTGACGGTTACCGCTGCCAGGCGGCGATAGGAGTCGGGTCACCGGCGCGCAATGCGCTGGTGCCCGAAGCCGATTGCATGGACCGTAGTCGCTTACCTTCCATGGTGTAATTTCCACGGCCTGATCGCTTGTCTGCGCCAGATTTATGTGGCGTGCTTCATCGGCGGCTTTGTACTTACTCAGTTCAACAGGCTGTTCAACATGAGTTCATTGAACTGAGCGGAGCTGTCTACATTGGGAAGGTGCGCGGCACCCTCTATTACACTGAACTGCGCGCCAGGAATCTTCCTGGCAAGCGCCTGGTTGTGCGCGGGCGTGAGCATGCGGTCTTCACTACCGACAATGACACATGTCGGTGCCACAATGTCGTGCAACTCATTCTCGATATCGTATTCGTTCATGCCCTCGCAGACATAGGCATATGAACTGCCACTCGCGGATTCCGCATTGACCATCCATTCGCGATACGTGTCTTTGCCTTTCTCCGACTCACTGAAGCGTTCGTTGACGAGCATCGGCCAGGTACTCGCCAGTCGCCTTCTCGGGCCATCTTTGCTGAGAAACTGAGCGCGCCACTGCGCAGTCAGTTTCTTATGGTGATCGGTATTAAAGCTAGCCGTGCTGTCAGCGACAATTAACCGGTTCACCCGGCTCGGGAAGCGCAATGCCAAAGTCATTGCAACCATTCCGCCAAGCGAAATGCCACATACATGGGTGCGCGCAATGCTCATCTCGTCCAGAAGCAATGCCATCGCTTGTGCCAGCGTTTCGACGGTCGTCTTCTGATCTAGCGGTGCGGAGCGCCCATGGCCGGGAAGATCTGGCACCAGTACCCTGAAGCCGCGCTCAACCAAGACCTCTCTTTGCGCGGACCAGGCCTGATTAAAGTTGCTGATGCCATGGATGAGCAGCACCGGGTACCCTGCCCCACTGTCCGTTAGACGCACGCCATTGCTGAGCATTCTGATTTTTGTCATGGCATTACTCTGTCTGCGCGAACGTCTTGTGCATCTCTCGACTCTGGAGAGTCAATTCAGGGACAGGGAAGGAACCCGGGTGTGCCAGTCGGTGGCACCCTGATATGCCGCGCCGCATTGCAGGAGCCGGGCTTCAGCCCACGGCTTTCCGATGAGCTGCAGGCCGACCGGCAAACCGTCGGATGAAAAACCCGCTGGCACGGATAGCGCCGGCAAGCCAAGATAGCTGAAGCATCTGTTGGAGCGCAGGAATGCTGTGGTCGTCTTGACGCTTTCCGACGGGTCGGCGGCAATGACGTCGAGCCGTGGCGTGGGTATCGTCACGGTGGGCGCCAACAGGACATCGACCTCGGAGAATGCCGTTTGGACGAATTGGTTGAGCGCGACAGCGCGGTACGCCCGGGCGCGATGATAGTCATCGGCGGTCGGTGCGATCGCGGTTTCAAGGCGCAACCGCGTCGAAGGCAAAAACTTGTCCGGGCTGGTACGCAGCTCTTCAAGATAGTTGCCTCTTGCCTCCACCCAGGTAATGACAGTGGCCGCTGCGTCACAGTCCTCGACGCCGGTCAGCGCCTGGTCGCGAATGGTGGCACCGAGTTGTTCGAATACCTTTATTGCGCGCAACTGGATCCCTTCCGCTTCCGCGGTTTGGGTGATGAAGAACGGATGGCGGCAGACCCCGATACGCAGCCCGGAGAGGGGTGCAAGCTGTTCAAGGCACCGCCGTATCCCGGGAATGGTCGAAACCGGCGGGACTGCGTGCGATGCATGCTGGCTCATTGCGTCCATCACCCAGCCGCAATCAAGCACCGTGCGTGCGATCAGGCCGACGGTATCCTGTGACGGGGACAACGGCACCATTCCGGCCGTCTGCAGGCGGCCGAAGGTCGGCTTGAAGCCAACCACGCCGCATAAGGCCGCCGGGATCCGGGTCGAGCCTGCCGTGTCGGAGCCGATTGCGAACGGGAGCGCGCGCGCGGCGACTGCTGCTGCCGCTCCACTTGACGAGCCGCCACTGATGAAGCGCGTGTCCCATGGATTTCGGCAGTGGCCGTAGTGTTCGTTCAAGCCGGTCGCACCGTAGCTGATCTCGTCGAGCACGAGGGCACCCATGCCGACGGCACCCTCGTGCTCCAAGGCATGCAACACCGACATGTCACCGGCCATGATTGGCAGCCGGGCGAGCCGGGAACCTGCCGCTGGGCGCCGCGCATTCGTATGAAAGACATCCTTGTGTGCGTACGGCACTCCCCACAGCATGCCTTTCGGCCGATCGGCGCGATGCGAGTCCAGCAACTTGGCCGCATGGCGTGCGGCGCCGTCTTCGTCCAGCTTCGCGAAACAGTGCGTATGGGCGTCGACGACCCGGCACCGCTCCACGCACGCGGCCGTCGCCTCTGCCGGACTGATGTCGCCTCGTTGCAGCTGGCTGCGCAGCTGGTCCACGCTCAACAGAGAAAGCTCATTCATGGTGCCACCATGCCAGCAGTGCATCTTCATAGGCGACGGGTGGCGTGTCGCCGGACAACGGCAAGCTCCGGACCCGCAGGAGTACCGGAGCTACCGCGGCGACAATCTCCTGTGCGCGCTTGTCGTCAAGGCTCAGGCCGAACTGTGCTGCATTGGCCTGTATGTCCTGAGGCCGCACGGGCAGATGGTCAGACATGTCCGTACTTTGCCAACGCGTCTGCAAGCGGCAGGCCGGCCTGAAGGTCGACGCGGATCTGGCGCTCCTTCTCGGTGAGTTCCTCTGCCTCGGCCAGTACCTTTTCCACAATCTCTTGTGGGATCACGATGACGCCGTCTTCGTCGCCAAGGATGAAATCCCCGGGATGGACCTGGACTGTTTTGCTGGTGGCACCACGAAGCGCAACGGGGACCTGACACGCGTTCACTTTCCAGCGTCCGATAGATTGGACAGGCGTTCGATAGCGGGCAAACAGCGGGAAGTTCTGTTCGCCGATCCACCTGACATCACGGATACCGCCGTCGATCAGTGATCCGACGCAACCGCGCTCTTTCATGCCGATCGCGATCAGTTCTCCGAAGTAGCAGATGCCGTCACCGTCGCCGCTCCACACCGTCACCTCGCCGGATCTGACACCCTGGCAAGCCGTCATTTTGTCGGCATCGCCACCGAGGCCATAGGGGGTCATCTGGCCGCGAATCGTGTAGGCCCAGCCTGCGAGTTTTCCGCCATCGCTCGGGTACGGCGAGAATTCGGCTGCCAAGCCCTGCTCGAAGTAGCCGAGCGTATCCAGCACGTCGGCTACGTTCGATGTATCGACCGCCAGATAGCGTTTGCGGATATCTTCCAGCTCGCTCGGGCTACGGGTCTTTTCGGTTTGCATGTTCATGACTATGGTTCCTCTACATGGGAGATTGAGGGTGTTCAAATGCTGGCGATCATTCCGCCGTCAACCCGGATCACCGATCCCGTGACGAAGGAGGCACGCGCACTGGCGAGAAAGGCGACCACATCGCCATATTCATCAGGACGCCCGTAGCGCCCGACCGGAATCGACTGAGTGCTCTCTGCAACCACCTGCTCATAGGTCTTTCCGTCCCGGCTGGCGCGCGCTTCGTCCAGTGCCCGGATGCGGTCTGTCGCAACTCGGCCAGGCAGCACCACGTTGACGGTGATGCCATTGCCGGCGACTTCGTTGGCCAGGGTCTTCGACCAGCCGAGCAGTGCAGCGCGCAAGGTGTTCGACATGCCAAGATTGGGGATCGGGCTGATTACGCCGGATGAGGCGCTGGTAATCACGCGCCCCCATTTCTTTTCCTTCATTCCAGGCAGGACCCGGTCAGTGAGATGCATGAGTGACAGGACCATCGCGTCGAACTGCTTGCGCCAAACCTCCGGTGCAACATTGGATGCGGTTGACGGTGGTGGGCCGCCGGAATTATTGACAAGAATGTCGGGCGAGCCTACTGCGTCACGTACCCGTTCCAGCATCGCGTCGATACTGTCCAGATCCGCCAGGTCTGCCGTGTAGGCGACTGCCCTTCCACCCTGTGCCAGAATTTTCTGCAGCGTGTCTGCCAGCGCTTGCGGGTTCTGGTCGGAGATGGCGACCGTAACGCCTTCCGCCGCCAGCGACGAAGCGATTGCCGATCCGAGGCCGCCGCCGGCCGACATCACGAGCGCTGTTTTACCTGCTATATCCAAGTTCATACCTTCTCCATTTTTGTAGATTGGGGTGACGTTTATGTGCCGACCCGCATCGGGCTACGCAACTTACGCAAGGCCGCGAGCACGCTTTGGGCGGTAATCCGGCCTGTCTTCGGGTTCTCTGTCGGGATGTTCTGGATCGTCATGGAAAACGAGGCTGCATCGGAATCGACCTCGATTACATGCGTATTCCGCGTCAGGGCCGGATCCGCCCAAATTTCAAGATGCGTCTTATCGGGCCCGATTCCGGCGAGGGCCAACGCGACCACAACATTCAAGTTCGCCGGAAAGCCCTTTGCCGCTTCGCGCGCGCTTCCGGAGAAGATCTGGATTGGCGACGTGATCTGGTCGATGTTGATGTTGTTCTCGACCAGAAATGGTGCTCCGACCAAGCCGCGCACCGGCTTGCGGGTGATCATGCGCACCGAGTGGATCTGCCCCTCTGCTGCAGCCGTCATCGCATCGAGCCCCAGAAGCGCGCCGGTTGGCACAATGATCTGTCCGCCGTTTTCACGCGCAAGATCGACCAGATCCATACGATCAAGCAGTGCCCCGACGCTAAGCAGGACAAGCGTTTTTCCCGCCCGAAGAACCGGCTCGGCAATTTCGGCTACCAGCTCCGCTGGCGCGCATTCGACGACCACGTCGCATACTTCGGCCAGGCCGGCGAGACTGACGACCGGCACCGGATTCTTCAGCTCCGCAAGTGTCGCCGCCGCCTTGGCCTTGTCGCGTACAGCGACTGCACCGAGTCGCAAACCGAACACGCCTTCATCGAGACGCCGAACCAGGGTCTTTCCTACCGCACCCAGTCCAGCGATGCCAACTTTCAGCTCTCTATCACGCAACATCATTCTTCCTTTCTCATTGCAATTTTTTGGAATTCAAACCGCGCTGCTATTCCTGCACTTGCTCGATGAAATGCTGTGCGACCCCGCCGGTGGTAGTCAGCCAGATCTTGTCCCGATGCCGTGCAATGTGCTCCATCGCACGCCTGAAATGGCGCAGGCGGTAGGGTTGTCCGATCAGGAATGCATGAATGGAAATTCCGAAGACGAGGGATTGCGATCTGCTTTGCTCGAGCAGTTCATCGAAGTTGTCGATGATCATGTTGGCGAATCCGTCGGCGGGCATGTCGTGCAACGCAATCGCCGGGATGTCATTGACCTCGTGCGGATAGGGAACGCTTAGCAGGCGCCCGTTGCGGGTCTTTATCCAGACCGGTTGATCGTCCATCGGCCAGTCGAGGACATAGGTGTATCCCGCTTCCTGCAAAAGGTCCGGTGTCACATTGCTGGGGTTGACGCCCGGGCTTAACCATCCGCGCGGCGCCTTGCCCTCATGCCTGGAGATCGCATCGCTTACGTCCTGAATGAGGACGCGCTCGTCTTCTTCACTGAAGTTATTCTGGTGCTCCGAATTCGTGCGGCCATGGCCGACGATTTCATCACCCCGTGCGCGGAGGGCTGCGATGACTTGTGGGCAGTGTGCGTAGCACTCCGAGTTCAGCAGTACCGACAACGGCAGCCCGAGGGCGTCGCACAGGGCGATAATTCGCCATACGCCGACCCGGTTCCCGTACTCTCTCCACGCCCAGTTATAGGTGTTCGGATGGGGAATGCCTGGCGAATACGAAAGACCGAGCCCTTCGTTGTATGCAAAGTGCTCAAGATTCAGGCAAAGATGGACGGCAAGACGTTTTCCTTCGGGCCAGGTAAAGTCGGGACGCCCGACAATAGGAGAATAGGGAAAGCGATTGTGTGAGTTAAGCATCGTGTGATCCTTTCACAGTGAACTTGGCAGGCGATATATCGCGTGACGTTAAGGACGGTACTCGGCCGGCGCAGCGAGCTGGCTAAGGTCGAGCGAGCCGAGCGCATCTTTGGTCACCATCAGCGACGGCGTCTCGATCACAGCGGTGGTCGGTTGCTTGCGCGCCGCCAGTACGGCCTGACGCAATGCCTCGCGGCCCTGGGTGACGATCTGCTGGGCCGACACACAGACCAGTTCATCATCCTTCAGCATCTGCTGGGCCGTAGGGCTCAGATTCGATGCAGTGATCTTGACCGCGCTCTGTTTTTTGGCCGCTTTTACTGCTAGCCAGGCACCGGCAGCCGTATCGTCAATGGCGTTATAGATGCCGTTTACTTTGGGAAAGCGAAGCAGCCAGTCCCCGACCAGATTGATGGCGCCATTGCGTGTGACCGGCTTGCGCGAATCAGCGGTGACCTGTATCTCCGGGAAGTCCTTTGCAATGGTTTCGATAAAACCACGGCGCCGTTCGTCTGCCCAGGTCTGGCCCTGCTGCTGGGAGATGAGTACAACAGATCCGCTCCCGCCGAGTGCTTTACCCATGCACTGTGCTTGCAGGCGGCCCATGTCATAGTGGTCTGCACTCACTTTCGATGCGAGGCCGGTTGCGTTCGGAATGCTGGACAGCCCCACGACCGGAATGCCCTGCTGAATGGCTCTTTCGACAATGGGTTTGACGCCATTACCATGGGTGGCCCCGACGACGATGGCGTCGACCTTTCGTTGAATCATGTCCTGAATTTGCGAGATCTGGGTATTGACGTTGGCGTCGCCACCGGCATTCAGCTTGACCAATTGCACCCCGAGCGCCTTTGCTTCCTGCTCAACCCCGTACGTCATGGATATCCAGAAAGACGATGACATGTCTGGCGTCGTGTAGCCGATCGTCAGCTTCTCCTGAGCCCCGGTGGGACTCGCCATTGCGGCATTCAAGGTCATGAGTGAGGCAAGAAAGACGCTTTTCATTCTGATTTCTCCTGCTGAAGGATGGGTTTCATTTCTTGAGTTTCCGTGCGATGTAGTCGAGCGCACCCGCCAACACAATTACTGCTCCCAATACAATTTCCGACATGAAGGGGGAGGACCCCAGCAAATTGAGCCCGTTAAGCAGGGCCTGGATAAAGAAGGCGCCGACCAACGCCTGCCACACCGAGCCTCTGCCGCCAGAGAGCGCGATGCCGCCGATGACGCAGGCCGCAATCGCCTGAAGTTCCATCCCCGCGCCTTCGATGGCAAATGCGGACCCGCTACGAGCGAGCAGGAACATGCCGGCCAGGCCGGCAAATGTTCCGGACAGTGCATAGGCGGTAATGCCAGCGCTAAGTACCGGCGCTCCAACCAGGGTCGCCGCGTCAGGATTTCCCCCTAGCATGTAGAGCCAGCGGCCCAACGGCAGCCACTTGGTAATCACCCACGCCAGTAAGGCAAGCGCGGATGCGATCCAGACCAGCAAAGGCAAGCCCAGGAAGGCGGAGTAAGCCAAGGTGATCAGGATGCTGTCGTTCCCGAGCGGCATGACATTGGTGTTCTCCATCAGTCCCGCTCCGACGCCGCGTGCGACCAGCGCGGTGCCAAGGGTGACGACGATCGGCTGTAGGCCCTGGCACGTAATCAGATAGCCGTTCAACGCACCCACTGCACATGCTGCAGCCACTCCGGCGATGATCGCGTTGACTTCGCCCAGTGGAGCGACCGCCTGTGCGGTGACAACTGAAGCCAGTGCAGCGACAGCCCCGACCGAGATATCAAAGCCGCGTGTGATGATCACCAGCATCTGTCCAAGAGCCAGTAGGTACAAGACCGTGCCCTGGGAAAGAATGTTGATGAAATTGCTGGCACTCAAGAATCCCGGGGAAATCGCGGCCATTGTCGCGACCAGCAGGAATAGGGCGACCGGTCCGGTTACATGGCGGATGTCCGGCAGTGTCCATTGCGGCAATGCACCCAGCGCACGTTGGTCCTTCCGGGTCATCGCGAGTATTTCACTATTCATTGTGGCGCTCCGGTTTGCAATTCCTTGAGTCGGGAGGCGGACATGACCTGCGAACCCCAACGCTGGACAATCACAGAGCCGATAATGAAGACGCCAAGAAGCGCGTTTTGAACGTAGCTAGGGAAGTTGAGCAGCACCAGTGCATTCACGAAGATGGCGAGAATGAAGACGCCGATCACTGCATTGAGCGGGCCGCCGCGCCCACCTGTCAGCGGAATCCCGCCAATGGCGCAGGCTGCAATCGCTTCAAATGGCAACTCGGGATACAGGTTGGGCTGGCCGGAGCCGAGACGCGAGGTCAGGATGGCACCGGCGAGCGCCACCAGTGCCGCATTGATCAGGTAGGCTTGAGTAGTGCGCAGGGAGACAGGAATGCCCACCAAGCGTGCCGCTTCCGGGTTGCTGCCGATCAGATAGCATTGGCGACCAAATATCGTTGCTCGCATGACAATCTGCATCACCAGGAATGCCGCTACTGCGAGCCAGATCGGCACCGGAACCCCTAGCCACTCGGTTTGTACCAGCCCCGACAAGTTGAGACCGGTCGGAGCTTCCAGCGGGATGCCGCCGACCAGCACGCTGCAAAGGCCGTGGACCGCGATCATGGCGCCCAGCGTCACCAGAAAGGCGGGGAGCCTGAGATAGCCGATCAGTGCGCCATTCAACAGACCAAGTGCCAGTACCGCCAGAAAGCCGATCGCCATCCCGGCAATAACACCTAAGCCTGGCGCACTCAGAACGGTTGCCACGCTGAACAGCGCCACGCCGGACCCGATTGAAAAATCCAGTCCGCGAACCACGATCACTACGCCTTGTCCGATTGCCACCAACAATAAGGTCGTCGATACCATTGCCAGATTGACGAAGTTCGCAGCAGAGGCAAAGCGCGGCACGGTGAGCAGGCAGACAAGAAGCAGCGCGACAAGAACCCATGACGAAGCCGGCCAGTGTCTAAATATGTGCATGATCGGCCTCCGACGTTGCGAAGGTGTCGCCGCTAATGCAGGCAAGGATCTCCGCGGGATTGGTGCCGCGTGGGAAGGTGCTGGCAAGCCGCCCTTCGCGCATGACACATATCCGGTGCGACAACGCCAATACCTCTTCGATATCGCTAGATGCAATTACCACCGAGATTCCTCGACTGGCGGCAGCAAGAATGGCGTCATGAATGGCGTCGCGCGCGTGTACGTCGACTCCGCGAGTCGGCTCGAGTACGACCAGTACCTTGAGATCGGGTAGCAGGAGGTTTCGAATGATCAGCAGTTTTTGCTGATTCCCGCCGCTCAGCGCGCCAATATCTGCACCGGGATCGCGCGGCTTTACTCGAAGCTGGTCAAACAGATTCGTGGAAGCTGCAATTTCGGAGCGGCTTGACAGGAATGGGCCGACCGCGATGGACGAATAGGCCGAGGAGGAAGCGTTAATTGCACAGCTCAGTCCGGGGAAGATCCCATCTGCGGTGCGATCGGCCGGCACGATACCGATTCCGGCGTCCTTGAACTTTCGCCGCGAGGTGTCGGTGATTTCTCCACCGTCCACCTGAATTGATCCCGCGCTGGGCGCCCGGGCGCCGCCAATCGCTTCGCCGACTTCGTTGGCCCCTGATCCGATCAGGCCAGCGATGCCGATAATTTCGCCGCGGCCGACCGTCAATGAAATGTTCTTGAACCAGTTCGTGCACTCCAGGGCTGATACCTGAAGCCGGACAGGACCGACCGGGGGCAGCATGCGCGCTGTACGATGCGCGACCGGCCCGACCATCGCCTCGACAATCTCGCGGTGTGACAGGGCGTTCGCCGGTGCCGCGGCGATGACGGTGTGGCCGTCGCGCAGGACTGTGACCACGTCACAGATGCGGGTAATTTCATTGAGCTTATGGCTGATGAAAATAATGCCCTTTCCGTCGCGCCTTAGGTCGGCAATCACAGAAAACAGGCGTTCGGCTTCACTTGCGTTGAGTGCGGCCGTCGGTTCATCCAGCAAGAGCAACTTGCACTGGCGGGCGACGCCTCGCGTGATTTCCAGCAGCTGGCGTTCGGCCAGCGTGAGCTGGCTAACCAGCTGGTCCGGGCGCGCTCTTACGCCGATGCGCTCCGCTGTGTCCAGGTAGGTGCGCAATGAGACCGACGGCGCGTGCCTCCAGACTGCATTTTGTCGGGCAAGGTCGAAGGCATGCAGATTCTGCTCTACCGTCATATCGGGGAATAAGGTGGAATGCTGGTAGACGGGAATGATTCCGGCAGCAATGGCGTCGCGGACTGACCGAAACGCCACTGGTGTGCCCATCAGTTCGATCGATCCGGAATCCGGCTGCAGCGCTCCAACCAGCATTTTCACGAATGTGCTCTTGCCTGCACCGTTTTCACCCATCAGTGCATGGACCTGCCCGGCCCTGACGGTCATGTCCGCACTATGCAGCGCACAGGTCGCGCCAAAGCGCTTGGATAGTTTGCTCGCGGTCAGTAGTGCAGCGGTTGTTGTCTCCACGTCGCCTCCGTATCGTTTTCTTGTGAATCGATCTTCGGCCACGGGAGGGTATCGGACAACCGACTTATGGCGACTGACGCATGAGTCAGAGTTATGTGCTTGTTGCGCGGTGCTATACTTTTTTTATGAAACGCACTCTCCCCCCATTGATCGCCCTTCGGGCTTTCGAGGCTGCTGCCCGTCACATGAGTTTTACGCTGGCGGCCGACGAGCTTTGTGTCACGCAAAGTGCCATCAGCAAGCACATCCGCACTCTGGAGGAGCACTACCGGTTAAAGCTCTTTAACCGTCTGACCCGCGAAATCGAATTGACGGAGGAGGGAACGCTCCTGTTCAGTTCGGTCGGAACATCGTTCGATCAAATAGAAGCGACTTCACGCACACTCGCCAAAATCAAGCCAACCCGGGGCTTGACGCTCAACATCCTGCCGACGCTGGCTTCGACTTGGCTGATGCCTCGGCTGGTGCGCTTTACGCAGCAACATCAGAACGTGGAGGTACGGTTGGTGACGTCTATTGAGCCTGTGGCGTTTGAGCGGGACAAGATAGACGTGGCCATACGCGTCGGCAAATTGCCGACGCAGCGCTTGAAAGGTCATGCGCCCAGGATTGATCTGGTAATGACGAATGACTGGTCCGGTATTGTCTCCGAAAAGCTGTTTCCTGACGTGCTGGTACCGGTTTGTCGGCCAGAGCTGCTGGAGGAGAAAGATCCGGCGAATCCCGCCGCCTTGGTGCGCATCCCACTCATTCATACGGATTCACGCGCACATGCGTGGGAGGACTGGTTTGCAGCGTTAAACGTGCCATACCGGCCAGCTGCTCGCGCCCTGCATTTCGGGCATTTCTTTATGTCGGTACGTGCCGCAATAGACGGCAAGGGAGTGGCATTGGTGCCAGATATCCTGGTGAAAGAGGACATCCAGTATGGGCGTCTGATTGTTCCTGTCGCCGAGCGTGTGCCGAGCGAGGGGGACTACTATCTGATGTACAAGAAGGAACGCACTAAGGACCGCGCAATATCGGCGTTCCGGGAATGGTTGCTCTCGGAAGTGGCGCAGCCCTGAAGGATAGGAAATTCGACGCCTCCAAAGGGGGTATCGCCGCGCGCTTCGCCCGACAAGCCCCGTCCCTTGTCTTGATCTTGGCCCCTATTAGGCGACGTTCTGGTCGAATTCGTAGTCCGGTGTCCGCCAGGCCTGCGAATCGGTTTCCCATTCGGGGGAGCCAGCCATCGGCAACGCCCAAAGCGGCAGATCGCGCTGGCGCCAGAGTTGGAGCCGAGCTCGCCTCGCCCAGCTAGTCGCGAATCTCGCGAATCACCGGACCTTCGTTGATGAAGGAGATGACCCGCATGCCATCACCGCGCTTGGGGCCGACTACCGGTGTTTCAAATCCGGGACACTTACGCGAGCGGTCGTTTAATTGTCGCGTAATTGCATTGAGGTTATATTGTGCAATCTGCGCCAAATAAAGATCGGCCAAATATTGATTTCACAGCAGACAAGAGAGCGCGTCTATATGGACATGAAACTACTGCTGCTATATTCCACGACAATATTTCTCGCCTCAATAATACCCGGCCCGTCCTCGCTATTGGCATTGATGCAGGGCTCTCGATTCGGGGCAGTGGCTGGCACTTTGTCCGCTACCGGAAACATGTTCGCGTCGGTTGTTCAGAGTATTGTCGCCGAGTTGGAGGGACATCAAAGCGATTTGCCGCAGTGATTCTGGGGCGACCATGCCGCATTTTTTCGGCTATGGCCGGCCCGCTGTCTCTGCCCCGTTGACCAGCAACATCGTGTCCTCATGACTGTACGCCGGCGAACAGCAGCACAGCAGGCGCAGCGCGTCCGCGCCGATGGCCTCGATGCAGTGCGGTGTACCGGGCGGGATGCACACGGTGTCGCCCATGCCGACGGCGAAGGTCTCAGCCCCAAGCGTCATGCGGCCTTCGCCCGCGGTGACGTGGTACAGCTCTTCGGTGAGATGGTGCAGGTGGAGGATCGTGCGCGTGCCGGCCGGAATCGTCGCCTCGGCCAATGACTGCGCACGGTTACCATGCACGGACGGGTGCATCAGTTCGCGGATTTCGGAGCCGTCCTTGGTGCGGTAGGCGGGCACGCTGGCATAGGGCTGAAACTTCATGGGGCGGGTGGCGCGATGCGAAGCGGGATGGTGACCGGGCCGTCATTGACCAGGTGGACCTGCATCATGGCGGCGAATTCGCCCGTTTGTACCTCGGGGTGCAGTTCGCGGGCGCGCCGCACGAAGTCGTCGTACAGGCGGCGGCCGTCGTCGGGTGCGGCGGCGGCGGTGAAGCTGGGGCGGTTGCCGGCCGAGGTGTCGGCGGTCAGGGTGAACTGGCTGACGATGAGCAGACCGCCGCCCACGTCCTGCACCGAACGGTTCATCTTTCCCGCGTCGTCGGAGAAGATGCGCAGCTTGAGCAGTTTTGCCAGCAGGCGTTCGCGTTCGGCCGCACTGTCGCCGCGCTCGGCGCACAGCAGCACCAGCAGGCCCTGGCCGATTCGGCCCGTGGTCTGCCCGTCTACGACGACATGCGCTTCCGATACGCGCTGCACCAGTGCCAGCATCAGCTTCCTTCCCGTTCTTGAACGCCGCCTTGCGACCAGAGCGCGACCTTACCGCCGCGCCTTCTGCCGGGCAAGCGTGCAGGAATGCTCGCCACCGGCGGGACGAGGTCAGCTAAACTTTCGGCTTAGCCCGGAGGAAAGCCCTGAAGATGCCGATAGCCGACGCTGTACGCCATCCCGGCGCCGATGCGCCACCACTCGATCTGATGATCCGGGTCGAGGTTCCATCCGACGCGCCGGCCATTCGCGAGCTGAACCGCAAGGTCTTCGGACGGGAGACCGAAGCGGCGCTGGTCGATGCACTGCGCGAGAACGCCAAGTTCATGCTGTCACTGGTGGCGTGCGTGAACGGCAAGGTGATCGGCCATCTGCTGTTCACCGAGATGCTCGGCGCGGCCCAACGACTCGCCGTGCTCGCCCCCATGGCGGTGCTCCCCGGCTACCAGCGCCGCGGCGTGGGCAGTGCTCTGGTGCGCGAGGGGCTGCAGTACCTGCGCGAGCAGTCGTACATTGCCGCGATCGTGCTCGGGCGCAAGGATTTTTACCCGCGATTCGGATTCCGCCCGGCCGGCGAATTCGGCGTCAGAGCTCCGTTCGACGTGTCGCCGGGCCATCTGTTGATCGCGCCGCTGTCGGCGGTTCCGGTACAGGCCGCCGATCTCCGGTACCAGCCCGAGTTCGACGCGCTGGCGAGCTGACACGGCGTTTTCGCGGGCTCCCGGCCCCGGCGACGGGGCGAGAACGAACGCCGCGCACGTTTGCAGGTCGGAGCCCCGAATTCGCGTTCACGGCATCGAACACGGGCAGCGTCGCCGACGATATTACTAAGGTGATATTCTCGGGAACACCGGCCGGTTTGTGTGCCGGAGCACCAGACGCCACCCCGACACGACGAACACACAATATGAATCTAAGCGACTACACGCTCCCCCAGCTGCATCAACTCAATACCCGAATTGCGAGGGAACTCGACCGGCGGCAGTCGGAATCCCGGCTCGATCTGCTCCGGCGCATGCGCGCACTGGCGCAGGAAGCCGGGATGTCGCTCGATGACCTCCGCCTTGAAACGGTCGCCACCCGACCCGCAGACAAGAAGGCGATGGGAATGGCACGCGCGAGGCGCGCCGACGCCCCCGCAAAGCGTCCGCTCCCGGCGAAGTACCGCAACCCGAACAATCTGAGCATCAGCTGGTCGGGGCGCGGCCGTCGCCCCGCCTGGATTGACGCGTGGCTCGCCAATGGCGGCACTCTGGATGGGCTGGCCAACGCGGCGGAAAAATTCAACGCACGCTCGCGCGCGCCGCGCTGACCCCCCGGAACATGCCGACCGGGTGATGCCCGCCCGGCTATTGGTACGAAATGCTCTGCCAGCCGGGATGGTTGAACGCCCTGCCATACAGGTTCAGCGATTCCACCACCTTCATCAGCCCCAGGCGCTTTCCCGGTGCGCGCGGCGCGGTGCGCATCAGCGTCGCGCCGTCGCTCAGGTCGCCCAGCAACCATTGCAGATAGCGCCCGTCGGGCATGTGAAAGTCGCGTCCGGCGACGATGTCGTTGATCTGCCGATCGATTGTATCGGCAAGGCTCACGAACTCGGCCTCTTGCAAGGCCTTGCCATCGGCCGCCGCCAGCCGCGTCGCGATGGTGCTCCGCACCGCCTCCATGCCCGCCCGCAGGGGTGCATCGGCGGGCCGGCGGGCCTCGGCCGCTGACGGCGGCGTCGATGACGGACGAGCGCCCTCCTCCGCCGATAGCGGTGCCGCATTGGTCAGCGCGACCATCATCACTGCAAAGATGAAAGACTTTGAAGACATCGGGCTTCTCCGGAAGAACGTCGAGCAGTTCCGGATGCTACCCACGTCGCCCTGAGGCGAAATTGTGCGCGGACAAGTTTTGCCGTACCTGCTGCAAAAAATCCGGACTCATGCCGGATCGTCGTCGAAGGCGTTCAGGTGGGTGTGGTATCGCCGGATGCGGGCTCGGAACCTGGGCTGGAGTCGGGCTCAAAGGCCACCAGTGTCCACATCGTTGCGCGCCGCTCGGGCGCCCGCTCGCCCCGCAGCCGATCGAGGAGCGAGGGTTTGCCCGCTACCTGAATGGCCGGCATGGTGTCGCCTTCACGGAGGAAGCGGCGCTCGCCCTCTTCCGCCTGCCACACCCCGCTCTGCGGACAGGCGCGCCCGGTCGCCAGCGGCGTGCCGAGGGCGGCCTTGGGTGCGGTCAGCGGTTTGGCCGGCGTGGTCGGGCGCAGGCGGATGGAGTTGACCACCGCGTCGAAGAGCTCGACCGCGTCCTGCTCGCTGATCGCGGGGCGCTTGCCCACCCAGCCGGCGCGCCGTCCGGTGGCAAGTTCCACCACCAGCATCGGCCGGAACGGGTCGTTCAACTCGAAGTGAGACTCCCAACGGAAGCTATGGCGCTTGTGCCCCTCCTCCGTCGGCACCATTTCAAGCGACTCCTCACCCGTGTAGTCGTCCACATCATGCCGACCTTCACGGACGGTCTTGATGTGCCGCAGCAGCGGGACATATTCCTCCGGTACCTCCGCGCTCCTGATCCGCTCGAGGAGGGACGGCTCGGCCTTGTGTATGGTCGAACTTTTCACTGACAGGCTCAGGTCCGGCCAGCGTTCGAGACGTAGGAAGATCTTCGAGTCCTCTGACGCCCGCTCGCTGCCATCGGTGGCGATGAAGCCATGTTGGATGCACAGGCCGGGGTCGGAGGGGATTTCGGTGGCACTGCGGGCACGCAGTCCGGAGAGCAGGCGCGATTGAAGACGCTCAAAAACGGATTCGAGTC
>NZ_JBDGKX010000013.1:0-142300 GCF_057656155.1 Azoarcus sp. Soil_N_20
CTGCCGTCCGATACCTACGGCGGCGGCTTCGTCTATCACCTCGAGGACAACCTGGTCGCGGTCGGCTACGTGGTCGGTCTGAACTACACCAACCCGCACCTGGCGCCGTTCGAGGAATTCCAGCGCTACAAGACCCACCCCGAGATCCGCACCTTCCTCGAGGGCGGCAAGCGCCTGGCCTATGGCGCGCGCGCGATCGCCGCCGGCGGCCTGCAGAGCCAGCCGAAACTGGTGTTCCCGGGCGGAGCGCTGATCGGCGACGACGCGGGCTTTCTCAACGCCGCCCGGATCAAGGGCAGCCACGCCGCGATCAAGTCCGGCATGCTCGCCGCCGACGCCGCGCTCGAAGCGCTCGCCGCGAACCGCCAGCGCGACGCATTGACCGCCTTCCCCGCCGCGTTCCGCGACTCCTGGCTGCACGCGGAACTGCACAAGACGCGCAACTTCAAGCCCTACATGAAGCGCGGCCTGTGGCTCGGTTCACTGCTGTTCGGCATCGACCAGAAGCTCTTTGGCGGCAAGACGCCGTGGACCCTGCACAACAGTGCCGACCACGACACCCTCAAGCGCGCGGCCGAGTGCGCGAAGATCGACTACCCCAAGCCCGACGGCAAGCTGACCTTCGACCGGCTGTCCTCGGTGTTCCTGTCCAATACCAACCACGAGGAGGAGCAGCCCTGTCACCTGCAGCTCAAGGACGCCTCGGTGCCGATCGCGGTGAACCTCGCGCTCTACGACGCGCCCGAGCAGCGCTACTGCCCGGCCGGCGTGTATGAGATCGTGCATGACGGAGAGAACAACGCGCCGCGTCTGCAGATCAACGCGCAGAACTGCGTGCACTGCAAGACCTGCGACATCAAGGATCCAACCCAGAACATCAACTGGGTGGTCCCGCAGGGCGGCGAAGGGCCGATCTACCAGGGAATGTGACGGCTGCGATGCAAGAGGGCGCCACCAGGCGCCCTCTTTCCCATGCGTACGGATCCGATCGCCGGCCGACCGCCGGCATCATCGTTCACCACTCATATCCGACACCGAACTGCAGACTCAGATCAGTCGATTTTTGCCCCTCGCCCGGTCGCCCTTCCCAGTCCAGGATGCCCTGTACCTGCGCGCTCAGGCGCTCGATGATGGGCAGACGGAAGCCGGCGCGCGCGCGCAAGGTCACATCGCGGACGTCGTCGACATTCATATAGCCGTCCTGTTCATGGAAAAACTCGGCGTAACGCCCGATCAGCCAATGGCGATACTTCATCCCCCAGCCAAAGGCGGGATAGCTCTGATTCGAGGCTTCGAAACGGTTCTCGCGCACGTAGTCGAGACCCCCCTGCACCGAGAAACCGGTCTGATCATTGTCGATCAGCTGCAGACCGTAGCCGCCGCCGGCAGAAAAGCGCAGCGCCAGATCACGGAAACGGTCGCGCTCGGCGGTGGTCCGCCCATAGACAAAGCGATTCCGCTTCACGAACCAGTCACGTTGAGCAGTCGCGAGCCAGCTCGATGCGGTCGTGTCGTCGCCCTCGGTACGCTGCTCGCCGCGCAGGCGCGCACTTAGACGGGCATATTTCTCCACCCCGATGAGTTCAGCTTCACCCGCGATCTGGCTGGTGTCGCTGTTACCACTGTTCGAGCTGCCGGCCAAGTTGACCCGGCTACGGTACTCGGTGCCGGAGCCCGACTGACTCGGCGTCGGGTTGAGATAGGCGATCCGCTCGAGTTTGAGCGGCGGCACCTCCGGCACCTCGGTCAGGCGCACCGTTCCCGGCTCGTCGGAACGAGCCAGACGGGTTTCGAGCGCACCCTCGTCACGCCGCATCAGCACATTTACCGGCTCGTCCGTGTTCAGGGTCTCGACCACGCGCCAGTCGATCCGCAGCGTGCCGGCATAGCTGGTTTTCAGCTGAAGCCCCTCGGGGGTCTTACTGATCACCTTTCCGGTAAGGCGGTCGCCGTTGGTGAGAATCACCTCGTCGGCGAATGCCGGCGCCGAGACGCTCAGAACGGCAATCAGCGACGCCAACTGGAAAGGAAAGCGAAATTCGGAGTCGGGGGGCATGGCACACAAGAGGGCGGTGTTGGGCGGATGGCGGCATCTTGGTGCACCGCGCTGCCGAAAGCCTAGGATCAAAATGTGCATAGTGCAATGCACAAAACATGCTTTTACGACTTTGTCTCGCTATCGGCCGCTGGCTTCGGGACAGGCGCTGACCTGTTTCGAACGATAGCTTCCGAAGACCTCGAGCAAGCCCTCCGCCCCCAGGTGAGTAATCGTCCGCGATACGGTCTCCACCGTGAGGTCAGTGATCTCGGCGATGTCCTTCAGTCGCGGAAGGGCAAGGCGGCCGGGCCGTCGTCCCTGTGCGCGACGGGTGCTCATGAACTCGATCAGGCGCCGGATGCGATCACCGGCCTTGCCGCTGCGCAAGGCCAGCACTTCGGCCATGCGGCGTTCGGCCGAAGCCAGCATCTTGAGCAGGGTTTCGCCGCTGGGATCCGTCTGCCCCGACAGCCAGGGCTCGATTACGCATGGCGACAGCGCTCGGGCGGTAAAAGTGTAACGTCCGAACAACAGCGTCTCCGCGCCAATCACATCACCGGTCTGCGCAAGCCCGGCGAATTGCGGAGCGCCTGGCCCGGGCTGGTCCAGGCGCACCGTACCAGAAGTCACCCTCCACGCCGTCCCCTCCTCGCCAGCAAGGTAGATCGTTCGACCGCGTGCGATGGTACCCAGCGGCTCCATCGCGGTGTGCCCCCGACCCGAATTCGATTCGTCCTTGTTCATCGTCCGGCTCCTTTTATATCCGCTCCGGTCCCGCGCAGGCCGGAACCGAGGCGCTGTCTGTCAGTTCAGCGCAATCTGCGCCTTCAGCCAGACATTGCCGCCCGGTTCGTCGATACCTTCACCCATCGGCATATCGTAACCGGTAATGGTCGTACCGCCCTTGGACAGGTGGTCCGCATACTTGCGGTCGAAAACGTTGTCGATCCCGGGGCACATCATGGAAATACTCCGCCAAAGAAAGAATCAAGCCAGCAGGTACATGCGTTTCAGGCCGAGAACGATCAGCACCACGCCCGCGCCGCCGGCGAGCCAGTGCGCGAGCCATGCGCGACCGTCGAGCAGCCGCCCGCCCAGCACGCCGAACAGCGGGACCAGCAAAAGCAAGGGGGTGACCGCGGCACCGAAGCCGAAGGCCAGGCCGTGCCCAAAGCCGGCAGCGGCACTGCCCGACAGGGCGCAGACAGTGAGTAACCATCCCAGCGGCGCGCATGGAGTCAGGCTCAGCGCCAGGCCGAGCAGAAAGGGCGGAAATCCGGCGCCCCGCCCGAGGGTGCGGCAGCTTCGGGGCGCCGCACCCTGCGGTCGGTCGGCAGCAGGCCCGTGGCGATCGCGCAGGAACACCAGGGGCCGCCTGCCATCGGTGGGCGCCGCCCGCAACGCCGCGCGGCACCGCCGCAGCCGCCCGAGTACCGGCAGCAACAACCAGCTCCCGGCGCTGCAGCTCGCCAGGCCGATGGCCAGGTTGCCCACTCCGCTCGCCAACCACGCGCCAAGCGTCGCCCCGAGCGAACCGGCGAGCAGACCGAGCAGGCTGTATGCGAGCACCCTGCCCGCCAGGAACAACCAGGTGTCGCGCATCGCCAGGTCGTGGCCCTTGCCCCGACCCAGCACCCAGGTGCCCATGAAGGGCAGGCAGGTGACGGTACACGCGGTCAGCCCCATCGACAGCCCGAGCATCATCGAACCGAGCAGACCGAGCTGCCCGTGCGCCCCACCGAACAGCGTCAGCGGATACGTGCTCATGTTTCGGCTCCGGGCGGCGGCATGCGCACGAGCCGGACCGGCTTCGGCGTACCATCCGGAAGTTCGCTCGCCACCCGCTTCCGGTAGCGGTCGCGGGTGGAGCGGAACACCGCGAACGGCCCGAACTTCACCGCGATCACATCATCCTCGGGGCAAAATTCGGCACAGCGTCCGCACAAGGTGCAGTCGTCGTGGAAGGCCCGCGGCCCGTGTTCGGTGTGGATCTCGTGGATGTCCATCGGGCAGGCCCGGGCACAGATGCCGCACTTCCCGCACTTGTCGTGCGGACGCTTGACCAGGCGGGCAAGGGAGAAGCGGCGGAATGCGGCGTTCATTCCCAGCAGCGGGCAGATCCGGCAGAACGGCTGGCGGATGGAGAGCGCCGCGACCGCGACGAAGCCGAACAAGGTATTGCCCAGCGCGCCGGTGGCGAAGCCGATGGGACTGGCCGTATTGAGCGCAAACTCGCTGGTACTGCCGGTGAGCAGGGTGGTGGCGATGCGCGACGGGCAGACGTCGCAATACGGGTTGCCGAACTCATGCGGGGTAACCCCCAGTCCGGTCAGCAGCGGCAACAGCAGCACGAGGCCGAGGAGGAGCATCCACTTGAGCGGACGCACCCGCCCGACCTTGTCCGGAGCAAGGCGATGGAGCGGCAAGCCGAAGCGACGCCCCGCTCTTTGTACCATTTCCTGCAGCGTGCCGAGCGGGCACACCCAGCCGCAGAATGCCTTGCCCAGCACGAAGAAGAAAGCGAGGAAACTCAGCATGGTCATCGCCAGCGGCAACAGGATCCTGAGCGTCACCTCCTGCGCCTGCACCAGCGCCTGTCCGACCCGATGATGCATCTGGTGCTGCAGGGGAACCAGCACGCAGTAGCTGCCGTTCTCCATGTCGTACGCGCACGACAGGGCCGGCAGTGCATTGGAGATCTTCTCGGCCGTGTAGTGTCCGACCACACTCGCCCCCCAGACGGTGACGACCAGCATCACGAGCTGCACCCACAGGCGAACGCGCGACAGATGCGGAAAAACCCGCTTCAGCATTTCAGACATGATTCGACTCCTTGCGCCGCAGCAGCGGCGCGGCAAGCACCATGCCGAACGCCCCGAAGGCCGCACCCCAGGCGAGACTGCGACTGCGTTCGGGATCGGGGGCATAGGACTGGTTGAATGCAGTGCGGTAGGTCCGGTCGCCCTCGACGTGCGCGGTCCACAGGACGTAGCCGGCGCGCTCGCGGCGCCGGCCGCCATGCCCCCCCTTGCCTGCCTCCAGCGGCCGGAAGTCACGCGGAAACACCACCACGGCGATGCCGACATCATCGGTAAACACGCTGCTGCGGCTACCGTGCTCGGTTTCCAGGGTGAGCGCCTGATGCGCCAGCGGCAGCCCTCGCCAGCGCACGAGAAAACGCCATTTTTCGCTTTCGCGATAACGGGCGTGCTCCCGCGGCAGTGGTGCGGGAACGATCTCGAGCTCGCTCTTGGCCTGATTCAACATTGCGGTGGGCGCATCGCCCGGATTGCTGAAATACCATGCGGTGGACGCCACCCGTACCGTGTCCGCGCGCTCCTGCCGTGCCTGAACCCAGTGATAGTTGCCCATCGCCGGCGCAGCCGGACGGATGCGCACCTGCCCGGCCTCGACCGGATAGTCAGCCTGCGCCTGCCCCGGGCGGCCACCAGGCGCAAACACCGACACCCGGTCGACCTCGATCCCCGACGGACGGAACACGGCCGCGCCGCGCTCGGCCCCGTCCGCCTCCAGCAGAACGGGTTGCGAGGTCCAGGTCTGCCGCAGATCGCCGCCGCCGGACGCCGCAGCGGACCCGGACAGTTCCGGCATGGCGTCGCCGGCGAGTTGCCCGGGATGCCGTTCGTGCGCAGAGCACGCGCCTCCGGCCAGGGCGCAGCCGAGAATCAACACGAAAATGGGTGATCTCATCGCCGGCCTCAGATGAAGTTGTAGCGATAGGTGAGCATCAGCTGGCGTGGCGACGCCGCGGTGTAGCTCACTTTGCCGCTGGTATCCTTCTTGACCTCGAAGGCGTAGTGCTGGTCGAACAGGTTGTCGACGTTCAGGCTCAGCGAATGGGGCCCTTGCTCATAGCCCACCGACAGTTTGGTCACCCAATTCCAGCCCCTGTACTTCTCGGTGTTGGCATGATCCAGCCAGTATTCGCCCCAGTTCAGTCCGGCAATGCGGGCGCGCCAGCCCTTGGCCGACTTCCAGCCGATGAACACGCCGTACTGGTTGCGGGGAACGAAGGGCAGCGCATTGCCGGCGCGATCCTGGTTCACCACCACGCCGCCGGCCCGGACCGGCTCGCTGAAGCTGTCGTAGGTGTAATCGGAGTAGGCGTAGTGCGCACCGACATCGAATCCGTGCCCAAGTCCGACACTGCCGGAGAGCTCCAGTCCTTTCTTGTCGGTCTTGCCCGCGTTGGCGTATTCGGTCACGCCGCCGGTATTGATCTGGACGATCTCTTCCTTGACCGTGGTGGCGTAGATGCTGGCGTCGAACTGCCAGTCGGCGCTGCGCCCCTTGACCCCGAACTCGATGTTGCGCGACACCGGTGCATCGAGCGACGGGTTGCTCGAGATCTCGCCCGACGACGGAATCTGCCCGGCCTGGGCGATCATGCCGAACAGGTTGATCGTGCCGCTGAGCTTGTAGCTGGCCGCCAGTTTCGGCGCCGGCAAACGGAAGGTCTTCCGCGTGCGGGTCACGCCGTCCCCGGCCACATAGCGACCGGAGACATAGTCGTAGCGGGTGATCTCGTTGGTGACATCCTTCATCGTGATCACGTCGTAGCGCACGCCGGCATCGACGATCCAGCGCGGCGACGGCCGCCACGATTCCTGCACGTAGAACGCACCCAGGGTGCTCGACGATTCGCTGCTCCCGGCGTATGCACCCTTTTCGTCCGACAGCGTGGCCAGAATGCGCCCGGACGCCGCCCTGCGCACATCGCGATATTCATACTTGGCCGAGTCGGGCGCGTCTTCGTGGCGCACCGTCACGCCGCCGACCACGGTGCCGCCGCCGTGACGCCAGTGCGCCTCGAGATCGGCGCCCACGTTGGAGACCCAGTCCCGGGTTTCATTGATCAGGCCGGTGACCGGGTGATAGTGATACCAGGTGTTGTAATAGAAGCGCGGCTTGAAAGTGAAGTTGCCGCGCGCCATCTCCAGCCGCGAGTTGAAGAACCACACCCGGGAATAACGGCCGGAGTGCTTCCACGGCTCCGAGGTGTCGGTCTGCTCGCCGGTCCGTTCGAACTGCTCGAACATGGCCGCATCCATCGCACCGGGTAACTGCATGTCGGCCTCGGAATAGGACAGCTCGCTCTCTAGCACGTCTTCGTCCGACAGCATCCAGCCATGTTTGAGCGCAGTCTGGGTGGTCTCGAAGGTGTTCCAGGTCCGCCAGTCGTTGTCCATCCTGCGATGGCTCGCGGTCACCGCGAACGCGTGGCGGTCGCCGACCACGCCATGGCGCAGGTGGAGGTTTTCGGTGCCTTCGGTACCGGACCCGATCCTGGCGTTGTTGGCCGAGGTATCGAAGACGGACTTCGAGAACACCTGGATCGCACCACCGGAACTGCCCGAGGCAAACAGGTTGCCCGGTCCCTTTGCCACTTCGATGCGCTCTATGTCCTGGGTATCGACGAAATCGAGCCGGGTAAAGCTATCCGGATCGGACAGCGGCACGCCGTCGCGCAGGACCATGATCTCGCGGATGCCATACGCGGCCTTGAGCCCGGCACCGCGGATGATCAGACGCGCATCGAAGCCGCCGTTCTTGCTGTCGATGAGCACCCCGGGAATCTCCTGGAGGGCCTCCTTCATGTTGAACATCTTCTTTTCGTCCAGCGCGTCCTTGCCGACCACGGCAATCGACTGCGGAACCTCTGCCGTGACCCGCTCCTCGCGGGTTGCGGTCACGCTGATTTCGTCGAGCATCGGTACCGCAGACGGTTCCTGGTCCGATGCGGCGACCGGGAGTGCGGCCAGAGCGGCCAGATGGATGAGGTTGTGCTTGACCCTGAACTTCATGGAATTTCCTTGCCTTATCTCGGGTGGAATACGCCCCCGCGGTTCGTCGGCAATTGCGGACGAAGGAATGCCGGCCGCGCGAGCCTCGTCCCCCGGGAAACGAGGGCGAGCGCTGCCGGGCTGCAAAGCAAAGCGCTTCACGGCCGCGGCGGAGCATGGGGGAGACAATCAGGGGAGAATCAGACGAGCCGTGGCGGCCCGCGCGACAAGGCAGTCAGCCAGACCAGGTTCAGGGCGGGATGTCGAATGCGCACCACCGGCCGGATGGCAGCCGCCGTGGAAGCGTGGAACCAAGCCGGCTGGGCATCGGGCGGGAGCGCCATCTGGCCGGCGTGCGACAGGCACAGGGGGCAATGCTGGCGGTCGAACGCGAGCGCGCTCGATCCGTCACCGGCATCCGTCGCCGGATCGGCGATCAGGATCATGCCTGCGGACGTACAGATCTCGATCCACCGTCCATTGTCGCCGGGGCGCATCAAGGCCTGCCCGATCAGGGGCAGAAGCGCACCGAGCAGGATCAGCAGCGCGGCAATCCAGGCGACACGGCGTTGATGGATGGGACGACGGAACATGGGATGTGAAACAGGTCGATATCGGGCGTCAATCCGGGCGGGACCCGGAGCAGCGGTCGCGTCGGCCGCTGCCCCGGTCCTCGTCCCGATCAGTGCTTGTTGTGCATCTTCATCTCGCCTTCACGCGGCGGGGCGCTGTTCAGCGGCCGGGCAACGGCCTCGAGTTCGATACTCTCGCGCTTGCCGTCCTTGCCCTCGACCACGACGGTCAAGGGGACGACGTCGCCCTCCTTCACCTGCGCCTTGAGGTCGATCAGCATCACGTGGTAGCTGCCCGGCTTGAGCTCGACCGCCTTGCCGGCCGGCAGATCGACGCCCGACACGGCGCGCATCTTCATCAGGTCCTTTTCCATGACCATTTCGTGGATCTCGACGATGCTGGCGGCCGGCGAGCGCACCTCGACCAGGCGCGCGTCGGCGGTCGCGGTGACCTTCATGAAGGCACCGGTGGCCTTCTGTTGCGGCACGGTGGCGCGCACCCAGGCTTCGGTGACCGCTACCTCGGCCAGTGCAGCAGATGACACCAGCGTGGTGAACAGCGTGGCAAGAATTTTCGTTTTCATGTTGGACTCCTTAGGGTCTGAGTGAAGCGGTTTGAAGCAGGCTGCGGATATCGGCCGCGATCGACTCGGCCGAACTCTGGTACGACACCGCGAGGCGCAAGTGGCCCTGAGGGTCATAGACATAGCTGGTGGCGGTGTGGTCCATGGTGTAGGAGTCACCGGTGGGCACCTTGCGGTAGAACACGCGAAAATCGTCGGCGACTTTGCGGGTACTTTCCACCGAGGCGTAGAGGCCGAGAAAACCCGGGTCGAACGCCGCGGTGTAGGCCTTGAGCATGTCGGGCGTGTCACGTTCGGGATCGACACTGACGAAGATGACCTGCAGCTGCCGTGCATCGTCCCCGAGCAGACGCCCGACCTCCGCCGCGCGCATCAGCGCGCTCGGACAGATGTCCGGACACTGGGTGAAACCGAAGAACACCATCACCGCCTTGCCGCGAAAGTCGGCCAGTGTGCGGGTACTGCCCTCGGGGTCGAGCAGGCTGAAATCACCGCCGAAGTTCGCGCCGGTGATGTCGGTGTTGCGGAACTGCAGCGCAGCGGAATCGCAAGCGCTCAGTGCGACGGCGCCGAGCAGCGTGAGCACGGCCCACACGACGGTGCGGGCTGCGCGTTGAATCGAGGGCATGATTGCCTCCTGGATCGGATAGTGCGGTACGCCTGCCGTGCGCGGGGCACATGCATGGCGCGTTCAGCAGCGATCAGGAAGCGAGCGGCGGAGCGCGGGGACGGGACGCCGTCCAGGCGAGGGGCGGGCGCGGGGCGGTGAACGAAAGCGTCGGCTCGAGTGCGGAAACGCCACGGACTGCAAAGCCGGGGGCCGGCGAAGGCGGAAGGGCGAAGGAGCCGGCGTGTGGGCAGCAGTAGGGACACGAGGCCATGGACATGGTCGAATCCGGCGCGCCGCCCTGCTCGCCGTCCGCATCGACCGCGATCCACTGCATACCGGTTGCGGTACATACCTCGGTCCACCTGACATTGCCGTCGCCGACCATGGTCATCGCCTGGCTCACCGCGGGGGCGAGCGCACCGAGCAGGATCGCTAGCGTCGCGATCCAGGCGGTGAGGCGTTGACGGGTTTGGTAGCGCATCAGATCCAATCTGTAGACAAGGCCGATCAGGTGAGCGCCGATTGTAACGGTATTCGTGTCCCGCTTCTTGATCGAGATCACACCGACAGGACGAGGGACCGGACAAATGGCCGATACCCGCCCCCCATTTTGCACCTGCAGTCGATTCGGGACCTGCGGCCGACTGAAGTCGGCCCTACGGCGAACACAGGCATCTGTTCGAATCGCACCGATTCGAACAGATGCAGCGACCTCAGCCCAGCCACGCCCGCGCGTTGCGGAACATGCGCAGCCATGGCGAAGCGTCCGGACTCTGCTCGACCAGCCACTGCGGCGCCCACGACATCTGCAGCGTGCGCGCGGTACGCTCGGGGTGCGGCATCATGATGGTGAACCGGCCGTCGGCAGTGGTGAACCCGGTGACGCCATCCGGCGAACCGTTGGGGTTCTTCGGATAGGCATCGGTCGGATGACCATGATTGTCCACATAGCGCAAGGCGAGCAAGGCCGCCGCGCGATCGCCTTCGGAGGCGAACACCGCCCGCCCCTCGCCGTGGCTGACCACGATCGGCATGCGGCTGCCAGCCATGCCGGCGAGCAGGATGGAGGGGCTTTCGGTCACTTCCACCATGGCAAAGCGGGCCTCGAACTGCTCGCTGCGATTGCGGTGGAAGGTCGGCCACGCTTCGGCACCGGGAATGATCGGGGCGAGATGGGCCATCATCTGGCAGCCGTTGCACACCCCCAGGGCGAAGGTGTCGTCGCGCCTGAAGAAGGCCTCGAACTGCGCGCGCAGCGCCGGGTTGAACAGGATGGACTTGGCCCAGCCCTGCCCCGCGCCGAGCACGTCGCCGTACGAAAAACCGCCGCAGGCCGCCAGACCGTGGAAGGCATCGAGCTGTTGGCGCCCGCTCTGCAGGTCGGACATATGCACATCGACCGGCTCGAAACCGGCACGCTCGAAGGCGGCTGCCATCTCGAACTGGGAATTCACCCCCTGCTCGCGCAGCACCGCGAGCCGGGGCCGGGCGCCGGTGGCGATGAAGGGAGCGGCGACGTCCCCGGTGACGTCGAAAGACAGCTGCACCGAGAGGCCGGGGTCGGTGGCGTCGGCCAGCGCGTCGAACTCCTGCTGCACGCTGTCGGCGTCGTCGCGCAGGCGGGCGATGCGGTAGCTGGTCTCCGACCACGCCTGCAGCAGTTCGCTGCGGCTGGCCCCGAACACCTTCTTCGCGCTGCGCCAGAAGCGGATCTCGTCCCGGTCGTTCGGCTCGCCGATGAAGTGATAACTGAGGCGCGCGTCGCGCAGGATCCCGGTGATCTTCGCGCGGTCGTCGCGGCGGATCTGGATCACCGCGCCGATTTCCTCGGCGAACAGGCCGCCGACCAGACGGTCGTCGAAGCGGCCCTTGAGCGTATCGGGCTTCTTCTCGAGGCCGTCCACGTCGTTCATGTAGGGGTCGTAGCACACGGTGTCGAGCACCAGCGACAACCCGCACTTGCCGGCAAAGGCCATCTCGCACACGGTGGCGAACAGGCCGCCGTCGGAACGGTCGTGGTAGGCCAGGATCAGGCCCTCGCGGCGCAGACGCTGGATCGCGTCGAAGAAGGCGGCGAGTTCGGCGGGATCGACATCTGGCGCATGCTCGCCGACCGAGTTGTACACCTGGGCCAGCACCGAGCCGCCGAGACGGTTCTTGCCGTTGCCGAGGTCGATCAGCATCAGTTCGGTGGCGACGCCCGCCGGCAACTGCAGCTGCGGGGTCAGCGTGGTACGGATATCCTCGACCGCTGCAAACGCGGTGGCCACCAGCGACAGGGGCGACACCACCTGCTTGTCTTCCCCGCCCTCGGTCCACGCGGTACGCATCGACAGCGAATCTTTGCCGACCGGAATCGACAGCCCGGCGCTGACACAGAAATCGGACACCGCCTTGACCGTGTCGAACAGCTTCGCGTCCTCGCCGCGATGGCCGGCCGCGGCCATCCAGTTGGCCGAGAGCTTGACCTGGCCGAGCTCGGCAATGTCGGCCGCGGCGATGTTGGTGATCGCCTCGCCGATCGCCATCCGCCCGGAGGCCGGCGCATCGACACAGGCCACCGACGTGCGTTCGCCCAGGGCGAAGGCCTCGCCACGGTAGCCGTGGAAACTCATCGCGGTCACCGCCACGTCCGCCACCGGCACCTGCCACGGGCCGACCATCTGGTCGCGTGCGGTCAGGCCGCCCACCGAGCGATCGCCGATGGTGATCAGGAAGTTCTTGCTCGCCACCGTCGGATTGCGCAGCACGCGCAGGCCGGCTTCGTTCAGATCCAGCCCGGCGACGTCGAGCGGCGGCAGGTGCACCGCGCGGCGCGACACGTTGCGGGTCATCTTCGGCGGCTTGCCGAGCAGGACCTGCATTTCCATGTCGACCGGCTTGTTGCCGAAGTGGCGGTCGGACACGGTCAGATGACCGTCGGCGGTGGCGGTGCCGAGCACCGCGAACGGGCAGCGCTCGCGCTCGCAGAAGGACTTGAACAGCTCGAGGCTCGCGGGCGCGATCGCGAGCACATAGCGCTCCTGCGATTCGTTCGACCAGATCTCGCGCGGACTCATGCCCGGCTCCTCGATATGGACCTCGCGCAGCTCGAAGTGCGCGCCCAGCCCGGCATGGTCGGCCAGCTCCGGCATCGCGTTCGACAGGCCACCAGCACCGACGTCGTGGATCGCGATGATCGGATTGGCGTCACCGCGCTGCCAGCACGCGTCGATCACTTCCTGGCAGCGGCGCTGGATCTCGGGGTTACCACGCTGCACCGAGGCGAAGTCGAGGTCGGCTGCGTTGGTACCGGTCGCCATCGACGATGCCGCGCCGCCGCCCAGACCGATCAGCATGCCCGGTCCGCCGAGCTGGATCAGCAGGGTGCCGGGCGGAAAGGTCGGCTTCGCGGACTGCTGCGCCTGGATGCTGCCCAGGCCGCCAGCGATCATGATCGGCTTGTGGTAGCCGCGCACCTCGCCCTGCACCTCCTGCTCGAAAGCACGGAAATAGCCGGTCAGGTTGGGACGGCCGAATTCGTTGTTGAACGCCGCCGCACCGATCGGGCCCTCGATCATGATGTCGAGCGCCGAGGCGATGCGTTCGGGCTTGCCGTAGGGCTTTTCCCAGGGCTGGACGAAATCGGGGATGTTCAGGTTGGACACCGAGAATCCGGCCAGACCGGCCTTGGGCCGCGAACCGCGCCCGGTGGCGCCCTCGTCGCGGATCTCGCCGCCGGCGCCGGTAGCCGCGCCCGGGAAGGGCGAGATCGCGGTCGGATGGTTGTGGGTCTCGACCTTGGCGAGGATGTGGGTTTCCTCGGTGTGGTAGCGGAAACCGCCGTCGGCATCGGGATACAGACGATCGATGGTGGCACCCTCGATCACCGAGGCGTTGTCCGAGTAGGCCACCACGGTGCCTTGCGGATGCGCCTTGTGGGTGTCCTTGATCATGCCGAACAGGGTCTTGTCCATCGGCCGCGCGTCGATCACCCAGTCAGCGTTGAAGATCTTGTGCCGGCAGTGCTCGGAGTTGGCTTGGGCGAACATCATCAGTTCGACATCGGTCGGGTTGCGCGCGATGCGGGTGAAGTTCTCCACCAGGTAGTCGATCTCGTCGTCCGACAGCGCGAGGCCGAGATCCGCATTGGCGACTTCGAGCGCGGCGCGGCCACCGGCGAGGATGTCCACCGAACTCAGGGGCTGCGGCTCGTAATGGTGGAACAGCGCGTCGGCCTGGTCGAGCGCGCCGAGCACCGACTCGGTCATGCGATCGTGCACCAGTGCGAGCAGGGCCGGCTTGGTATCGGCACCCTTGGCGTTGATCGAGTAGGCGGTTCCGCGCTCGATCCTGACCACCTTGTCGAATCCGCACTGCAGCGCGATGTCGGTGGCCTTCGACGACCACGGCGAGATCGTGCCCAGCCGCGGCACCACCAGCACCAGCATGCCGGGCGGAACGGTCGACGTTTCGGGGCGCGCACCGAGCAGATCGACCAGACGGGCCTCCTCATCCGCCGTCAGCGCTGCACGCAGCTCGACGAAGTACCAGTGCTCGGCAGCCAGCCCCTGCAGTTTCGGCAGCACGCTCGCCACGCTGCGGGAAAGGCGATCCAGACGGGAGCGGGAAAGCGCGGCGGCGCCACGGAGCTTGAGAATTTGGGTCATGTCGGTCGAAACGCGGAAAGGAAGAGCGCCGGGTGAGCAGCGGATTCGGGAACGCGCGATTATACCCGAGCCACCCGCTGCCCCGCCGGCGGCAAGTCCGGCGACCATCGCGCACGCGCCGATCTTCCGTCCCACCCGTCCTCGAGGGCACGACGCCGGCAGGCCGAACGCCGCGCCGCATCCGCGGCGGCGGTGTCAAGCCATGCTGCGCAGCTCGCGCAGCAGCACCGAGAGCATCGGCATGTCGATGCTCGGGCTGTTGTGCACGTCGGTCAGCAGATGGCGGTAGCGCTCGATGTGAAACCGGTGGCGCGAGGCCCATGCCGCGCACAGTTCGGCCGGATCGTCGAGCTCGGGTGACAGGCGCAGCGCATCGGCTGCGAGCGCCCGCGCCTGGGACGACAGGTCGACCCGCAATGCACTGCGCGCAAGCGTCTGCCAGCGTGTCTCGGCCGGTAGATTGACGATCTGGCGCCCGAGCCAGTGCAGGTCGAGATCGCCGCCAAGCGCAAAATAGACACTCGCCGCGGTCGTGCCGGGGCGCCCCGTTTCCACCGTAACCTCGACCAGATCGAGTGCGGAATAGAGTTCGTCGAGGCCGGCGATGCGCTGCGCCAGGTCCAGGGGCACGCCTTGCTCCTGATAACGGCCCACCACGTCGTCGAGCTCGGCGCGATAAGCCGGCGTGACCAGGTCGTGCAGGCCGTCAGCCAGCGCGGCGACCCCGGGCGAGAAATGGCCCAGGGTTGCCCGCAGATCGGACAACCAGTCGCGATGCCGCAGGAACCACATCGTGCCGCGGTGCACCAGGCGGTCGGTATCCATCATCAGCCCGGTTTGCACGTTGTGGTCGACGAGGTTGTCGAGTGCTTCGATCGCGCGCCAGATCGGTACCAGGCCGAACACGTCCCGCGTCGCCATATAGGCACGCACCACATCGGGCGCCGAAGCGCCGACTTCGCCCTGCAACCGGCTGACGAAGGTCGGGCCGACCCGGTTGATCATGCTGTTGATCACGTGGGTCGAGATGATCTCGCGGCGCAGCGGATGCTGCAGGATCGGCTCGGAGAAACGCTCGCGCAGCGGCACCGGGAAGTAGCGCGACAGCGCGGTGCACAGATAGGGGTCCTCGGGCAGGTCGGAGGCGAGCACCGCGTCGTACAGTTCGATCTTGCTGTAGGCGAGCAGGATCGCCAGTTCCGGGGCCACCAGGCCGATGCGGGCGGCCTTGCGCTCGGCGATCTGCTCGTCCAGCGGCAGGAACTCCATCATCCGGTTCAGCCGGCCGGCGTGACCGAGCCGGCGGATGAACTCGCCCTGCTCGTCGAGCAGCGCGCTGCCGCGGGCCCGCGTCACCGACAGGATCTGGGTCTGCGCATAGTTGTCGCGCAGCACCAGCGTGGCCACTTCTTCGGTCATGTCGGCAAGCAACTGATTGCGCTGCTTCAGTGTGAGCTCGCCCTCGGCGACCACGCTGTTGAGCAGGATCTTGATGTTGACCTCGTGGTCGGAGCAATCGACTCCGCCCGAGTTGTCGATGGCGTCGGTGTTGACCTTGCCGCCCTTGAGCGCGAACTCGATGCGCCCCAGTTGGGTGGCACCGAGGTTGCCGCCTTCGCCGAACACCCGGCACGCCAGTTCGGCCCCGTTCACCCTGAGCGCATCGTTGGCGCGGTCGCCGACCGAGGCATCGGTCTCGCTGCGGGCCTTGATGTAGGTACCGATGCCGCCGTTGTAGAGCAGATCGACCGGTGCCTTGAGGATGCAGCGCATGAGTTCGAACGGCGGCAGCGCCTCGGCCTCGATCCCGAGCACGGCGCGCGCCTGCGGCGACAGCGGGATCGACTTCGCACTGCGCGGCCACACGCCACCGCCGGCGGAGATCAGCGTCTTGTCGTAGTCGTCCCACGACGAGCGCGGCAGGGCGAACAAGCGTGCGCGCTCCTGCCACGACAATCCGGGATCCGGGTCCGGATCGATGAAGATGTGGCGGTGGTCGAACGCTGCGAGCAAGCGGATGTGGCGCGACAGCAGCATGCCGTTGCCGAACACGTCGCCCGACATGTCGCCCACGCCGGCCACGGTGAAAGGCTGGCTCTGGGTGTCGAGGCCGAGCTCGCGGAAATGACGCTTCACCGATTCCCACGCGCCGCGTGCGGTGATCCCCATCTTCTTGTGGTCGTAGCCGACCGAGCCGCCGGAAGCAAACGCGTCGCCGAGCCAGAAGCCGTACTCCGCCGCCACCTCGTTGGCGTAGTCGGAGAAGCTTGCGGTGCCCTTGTCCGCAGCGACCACCAGGTAGGGATCATCCTCGTCGTGGCGGACCACCTCGGGCGGCGGCACCACCTTGCCCTGCACCAGATTGTCGGTGATATCGAGCAGTCCACGCAGGAAGGTGCGGTAGCAGGCAATGCCCTCGGCCAGCAGGGCCTCGCGCCCGCCCTCGGCCGGCGGCATCTTGAGCACGAAGCCGCCTTTCGAGCCCACCGGCACGATCACCGCGTTCTTGACGATCTGTGCCTTCACCAGGCCCAGTACCTCGGTGCGGAAATCCTCCATCCGGTCCGACCAGCGCAGGCCGCCGCGGGCGACTTTGCCGCCACGCAGATGCACGCCCTCGACCCGCGGCGAATAGACGAAGATCTCGAACATCGGCAGCGGTTGCGGCAGCTTCGGAATCAGCCCCGGCGCGAGCTTGAACGAGATGTAGGGCTTGGGATTGCCGTCGCGGTCACGCTGGAAGTAGTTGGTTCGCAGCGTCGCCTGGATCATCGCCAGGAACTGGCGCAGGATGCGGTCCTCATCGAGGTTGGCGACCGTATTCAGACCCTGTTCGATGTCCTTGACCAGGCGCTCGCAGCGCAGCTCTCGGTCGTCCTCCTCGGCCGGGTCGAGGCGGAGCTGGAACAGCGCAAACAGTTGCCGGGCCAGCGCGGGATACGCCGCCAGGGTCTGTTCCATATACGACTGGCTGAAGGTGAATGCCGCCTGGCGCATGTGTTTTGCATAGGCCCGCAGCATGCTCACCTCGCGCCAGCCGATGCCGGCGAGGAGCGTGAGCCGGTTGAAGTCGTCGTTTTCCACTTCGCCGCGCCACACCCGCAGGAAGGCATCCTGGAACACGGGGCGTACGGTGTGGATGTTCAGGCCCTCCGCGCCGGCAAAGCTCAGGCCGAAGTCGTGTATCCACACCTGGCTGCCATCCTGGCGGACGATCTCGGATGGCCGCTCGTCGATCACCCGGACCCCCATGTGTTCGAGCATCGGCAGACTCTGCGACAAGGGCACCGGCGACCCCAGGCGATACAGCTTCAGGTTCAGACGCCCGGCCTGCGCTTCGAGCGGGACGTAGAGATTCATACCGAGCACACCGGCGCTGTCGAGCAACTCCATCTGCTCGATGTCGAAAACGGCAACCCGCGCCGCATACTCTTCGCGATAGCCGGCCGGAAAGGCCGCGCCATAGCGCCGCAGCAGCTTCAGGCCACGCTCCTCGCCCCCCTGCTCGATCAGTGCCTGCTGCAGATCGTCTTCCCAGCGCCGCGCCGCCCGAACCAGACGCTCCTCTAGTTCGCGGACATCGAAGGGCGGGATGACCGAATCACGGGTGCGCACGATGATCAGGATGCGCGCCAGTGCGGACTCGGAGAAATGGACGTCGAATTCGGAGGCGCTGCCGTTGAAGGCATTCATCAGCACCGCCTGGATGCGCTGGCGCTGGTCCGTGTTGTAGTGTTCGCGCGGAACATAGATCAGGCACGACACGAAGCGCGCGAACGGGTCGCAGCGCACGAACAGGCGGGTACGCTGCCGCTCGCCCAGGCGCAGTATGCCCATCGCGTGAGACAGGAGTTCGTCGGGGGTGATCTGGAACAATTCGTCCCGCGGATAGCGCTCGAGTATCGTCAGCAGCGCTTTGGCCGCATGACTGCCGGGGAGCAGCCCGGCGCGCTCGATCACGGCGGCGACCTTTTGGCGCAACAGCGGAATCAGCTTCGGGCTGGTGCTGTAGGCGGTCGAAGCCAGCAGTCCGATCACCCGCCGCTCCCCGGTCACCTTGCCTTCGGCATCGAAGGTCTTGACCCCGATGTAATCAAGGTAGCCCGGCCGATGCACGGTGGACCGGGTGTTCGATTTGGTCACCGTGAGCAGGTTGGGCAGGTCGGCCTGGGCCTTGAGTTGCGGCGGCAGGGCGGCGAAGGAGCGCGACTGCCCCTCCTCCCCGCCGCCGCGCAGCAAGCCGAGCCCGGAACCGGGATGGATGCGCAATTCGTTGCTGCCGGCATCGCTGACCAGCTCGTAGTCGCGGCAGCCGAGGAGGACGAAATTGTCGTTGCCCAGCCATTCGAGAAACGCCCGCCCCTCGGTCGCTTCCGCAGCGTTGATCGACGGCGGGGCCTGCTCGACGCCCCGAATGATGTCGGACATGCGTTCGCGCATCAGCGGCCAGTCAGCGACCGCCACCCGCACGTCGGCGAGCACGCTCTCCAGCCCGTCCTGCAGGGCCTGGAGATCGACCGGATCGGTACGCCGGTCCACCTCCAGATGCATGATCGATTCGTGGCCGACGCCAGCCTCGCCACGCTCGGCCAGGCGCACGAGCTGACCGGACTCGTCACGCACCACGCCCATGACCGGATGAATGATCAGGTGCAGGGTCAGTCCCTGGCGATTGATTTCCATGGTGATCGAGTCCACCAGGAAGGGCATGTCCTTGCCCACGATCTCGATCACGGTGTGGGTGGACTCCCAGCCATGCTCGTCCAGCCGCGGGTTGAACACACGGACACGGGTCGCGGTGAGCAGCTTATGCACGAAATGCCACTGGCTGACGACCGCACCGTAGAGGTCGGCGACTGCGACGCCCTCGAGATCCCCCGGATCGACCTGGGCAAAGAATCGGCACGCAAACTGCTCGACCAGCACCGCCTGTTCGGACGGCAAACGCGTCCGGACCATCTCCAGCACCGCGTCAAGCTGACTGTCGTGCACACCACTAGCATGCCTGTCCATGTCTCTCTCCCTGCATTCGATGCATGACTGCCGCCAGACTGACCCCTCCGGCCGAAAGCGCTCCCGCACGACCGGTGGGGCTCCGATCGTGCTGAACCGGAGTTTGCAACATAGTCAATTTGCAATGCGAGGGAAAGACGCGTTTTCCCTATCGCCGATCGTCGCCTCCAGCCGAAGGCCCGGCCGCGGCCCGCGCTCGACGCGCATTCGCGCACAACGCCGACGGCCACGAGCACCGACAAGGCGGTCGGCCCCGCCATGAACATAGTGGATGGGCAAGCGCGACAGGCTCGGGGTGGGACGCACCGACTCGCCCTCCTCCAAGCGCGAACAAGCTGCTCGGCAGCGGAGCCGGGGGATCGGCTAAAATGCAGCCTTTAGCTGCCGCCCGATCTTGATGACCGCTGCCGTTTCACGCCCTGCCAGTCCCGATTCGCGCCCCGTTATGTGGATCGTCCTGCCCGCCGCAGTGTGCGCAGTGCTGGCCGTGGGGGTGGTGTTCGGCAGCGCGAACGAGACCTGGTTTGTCGACTGGAACCGGGTCGCGAGCGGTATCTTGCCGCCGTTCATGTGGGCCGGGATCACCAACCTCGGATCCACCCTCGGCGCTTTCGCCCTGCTTACCCCGACCCTCGCCTGGCGTCCGCGCTGGCTTGCCGCCACGTTGCTCGCTGCGCCGGCGGCGACGCTCTACACCCACGGCCTGAAGCAACTGTTCGACCAGCCGCGACCAGCCGGCGTGCTCCCGCTCGAGCACATCAACGTGATCGGCCTGCCATTGCGCACCGACGGTTTCCCGTCCGGGCATACGGTCACCGCTTTCGTGCTGGCCGGCGTGCTCGCGCTGAGTGCCGACCGCGACGAACGGCGCTGGCTGGGGTGGGTCGTTCTGGCCATGGCGGCCACGGTTGCGTTCTCGCGTGTCGCGGTGGGCGCCCACTGGCCGCTGGACATCTTTGCCGGCGCTGCCGGCGGATGGGTGTGTGGCGCAATCGGGGTACGCTGGTCGGAAGCCTGGCGATTCTGGGAACACCTCTACGGAATACGGGCCATGGCCCTATTGATGATGCTTGCCGCCGCCCGGCTCGCCGTCGAGGATCTCGGCTATCCCGAAGGACTGTGGATGCAGTATCTGCTGGTGGCCTGGGGCATGGCCGGCGCGGGGTACGCGCTGGTCCGGCCGCAGCCGTGCACGGTGCGGGCATGAAGCGTGGGCTCGCCGTCCTCGTCAGTCTCGCGCTGCTGGGCTGGCTGCTCGCAGATGGACGCTGGCAGTCGCTCGGCGACGCGCTGGCACGCCTGACCCCGACCGTGATTGGGCTCGCCGCTGCCGGTTTCGCACTGAGCTACCTGTTGCGCGCACTCAGGGTGTACGACGAGTTCCGCCTCGATGCGCGCGGGCGGTTCGGCGCCTGCGTCCGCATCGTGCTGGTGCATAACGCCATGGTCAATGTGGTGCCCTTCCGCGGGGGCGAGGCGGCGTTTCCCCTGCTGCTGCGGCGCACCTTCGGCACCCCGCTGCCACGTGCCCTCGCGTCGCTGTTCTGGTTTCGTCTGCAGGATGCGCTGGTGGTCAGTATCGTCGCGATCCTGGTCTGGCCCGGATTACCGCTCGTCCTGCGCATCGCAGGCCTCACCGGCCTGATCGCCTTCGCCTGGGCCCTGCCGCGCTGGGCCCGAAGCCCTCACGACTGGGCCGAGCGCGGCGCGCTCGCGGGCCAGTTGGGCAAACTGTGCGACGCCTTCGGCGAGTCGACCCGTCACGCCCGTTACGGCTGGCTGTGGACCGTCTCCAACTGGTCGGTCAAGCTTGCCGCCCAGGCTTGGCTGCTCGCCGCACTGCTGGCAAGCGGATTGCCACAAGGGGCCGCCGGTGCCCTGGGTGCCGAACTGGCAGCAATCCTCCCGATTCAGGGCGTGGCCGGGTTCGGCACCTACGAGGCGGGGGCGGCGGCGGCATTGCTACCCGTCGGCATCGCGTTCGAGGACGGTCTGCGGGCCGCGCTCGCCCTTCATCTTTTCATCATTGCCTGTGCGCTTGGCGCAGGAGCGGTGGCCTGGCTGTTTCCCAACGCCGGCCCCGCTCCCGCCGTCGACGCCCCCTCGTCTTCATCGTCCAAGAGCGCTTCGCACTCATGAGCAAATCCCCGCTGCCTCCCGCCGAACCGCAGATTCCGGACGGCCTGCCCGAGCACACGCTATCGGTGGTCGTGCCGATGTACAACGAGGCCGAGAATGTCGAGCCACTGCTCGAGCGTGTCCACCTCGCGCTCGGCCCTTACCCGTGGCCATGGGAAGTCGTGCTGGTCGATGACGGCAGTTCGGATGCAACCCCGGCGGAACTGATCCGCTGCGCCGGCAAGTTCGGCCCCCATGTGCGCGTAGTCGAACTGATGCGCAATTTCAGGCAGACGGCCGCGATGCAGGCCGGCCTCGACGTCGCCCGCGGCAGTGTGATCGTGACCATGGACGGCGACCTGCAGAACGACCCGATCGATATCCCGCGCATGGTTCTTCGCCTGCTCACCGAAGATCTCGATCTCGTCGCCGGCTGGCGCAAAAACCGGCAGGACGGCCTGCTGCTGCGCAAGATCCCGTCGCGCATCGCCAACCGCCTGATCGCGCGCATGACCGGTGTGCATCTGCGCGACTACGGCTGCAGCCTCAAGGTGTTCCGCGGCAGCACCATCAAGAGCGTGCGCCTCTACGGCGAAATGCACCGCTTCATTCCGGCCTGGCTCGCAACCGTGACTACGCCGAGACGGATCGCGCAGGAAGTCGTCACCCACCACGCGCGCGTGTTCGGCCAGTCGAAGTACGGCATCTCGCGCACCTTCCGGGTCGTGCTCGATCTGATCTTCGTCTATTTCTTCATGCGCTACCGCACCCGCCCGGGCCACTTCTTCGGTGGCATCGGTATCGCCATCGGCACCGTCGGCACCCTGATCGTGACCTACCTCGCCTTCGTCAAGATCTTCCTCGGCGAGGCGATCGGTACCCGCCCGTTGCTGTTCGGAGGTTTCTTTCTGGTCATTGCCGGAGTGCAGATGGTGACCTCCGGCGTACTCGCCGAACTGCTCACGCGGGTGTATTACGAATCGGGCATCGCCCGTCCCTACCTTGCCCGCCCGGCGCCCGTTCTGTCGACGGATGATGGCTGGCATCGGCCGAACGCCACATGACCACCATGCCGTCACGCAATCCGGCGCTCGTCGCCCTGATCCTGCTGCTGCCCCTGGTGAGCTTTTTCCTTTGCCTGGGCAGTGCACCGCTGTTCGACGTCGATGAGGGCGCATTCTCCGAAGCGACCCGCGAGATGTTCGAGCGCGGCGACTTCATGTCGACCTACCTGAACGGCGAACATCGCTTCGACAAGCCGATCCTGATCTACTGGCTGCAGGCTATCGGCTACCTGCTGTTCGGTGCCACCGAATGGGCTTTCCGCCTGCCTTCGGCCATCGCGGCGGCGGCCTGGAGCTATGCCACCTGGTATTTTGCCCGCCAGCGCTTCGGCCCCGACACGGCACTGGCTGCGCTGATCGTGACCGCAACCGCGATCGGTCCGTTCGTTATCGGACGGGCCGCCACGGCAGATGTCCTGCTCAACCTGCTGCTCGCACTGGCACTGTTCGACGCCTGGCGTCACCTCGAGTCGGGAGCCCGCGCCCCGCTGGTGCGCACCTATGCCTGGATCGGACTGGGGGTGCTGACCAAGGGCCCGATCGCGCTGATCGTGCCCGGCGCGGTTACCTTCCTTTACTGCGCCAGCCGCGGTGAATGGAAGATCTGGCTGCGTTCGGTGCTGGATCCGGTCGGCTGGATCATTTTCGCCGTGCTGGTTGTGCCATGGTATGCAGCAGCCCTGATGATCCATGGCCAGAACTTCATCGACGGTTTCATCCTCAAGCACAACGTGGAGCGCTTCACCGGCACCCTGGAGGGACACGCCGGAAGCATGTTTTACTACATTTTCGCGGTCCCGCTGCTGCTCCTGCCGTGGACTTCGCCGCTCCTGGCCGCACTGCGCAACATCCGCAGCGACGCCGCGACCGGGGTGCGGCGCTTCCTGTGGATCTGGGCGGTCTTCGTGGTGGTGTTTTTCTCGCTTTCGGGAACCAAGCTGCCGCACTATGTGCTGTACGGTGCCACCCCCCTGTTCCTGCTGATTGCGGCCCATCGCGACAGCCTGCGCCGGACGTGGGTGCACTTCGCCCCGCCGACGCTGCTGCTCGCGCTGCTCGTGCTCCTGCCCCTGGTGTTCAAGTCGCTGTCGGCCACGGATGCCGGCAACGCCTATTACCGCGCCCAACTCGGTGAATCATTCGCCGCCGCAGACTGGACCTACTTTGCGGTCACTGTCGGCGGTCTGCTGCTGTGGCTTGCCGTCATGCTGCGCATATCGGCCACGTTGTGGTCCAAGATGATGATCGTGGCCGCGATTCAGGTGCTGGTGTTGAGCACGGTCGTGGTGCCATGGGTGGGCGAGGTCCTCCATGGGCCGGTCAAAGAGGCTGCCGCCTTTACGCGTGCGCTCGGCGAACCGGTCGTCGCCTGGCGGTTCAATGTGCCGAGTTTCAGCGTGTACCGCGAGGCCGTCACCCCCTCGCGGGCGCCCGCACCCGGCGAACTGGCGGTCACCCGGATCGATCGCGTGCCCGAAACGGGCTACGAAATCCTGTTCCGCAAAGGCGGCGTCACCGTCGTTCGCCGACAAGTGGAGAATTGAACATGGCAGTAGCCGAGACCAACAGGACACTTCTCGCCGTGCGGCGCCCGATCAGCCATCTCACCCTCTACATGGTCCTGAGCATGGTGGCCTGCGGCGCCGCGTTCACCTTGTGGCCCGCGCTCGATCTGAGTTTCAGCAGTGCATTCCATCGCAGCGACACGGGCTTCATCGGCGACGACTATGCCTTCGTGCAGGCACTCTTTCGCGGCATACCGATGATGTCCAAGGCGATCATCATCGGTCTGCTCATCGCCCTCTTCGCCTACGCATTTCAGCGCGACGAACACGGCGCAAGACGGCGTATCCAGGTCGGCTATCTGATCGTGGCGCTGCTTCTCGGTCCGGGCCTGCTGATCGATGTCGTGCTGAAGGACTTCTGGGGACGCGCCCGCCCGGCCAAAGTGGTGGAGTTCGGTGGCGCGGCCACGTTCTCGCCGGCGCTCGTGCCAACCGATCAATGCCCGATCAACTGCTCGTTCGTCAGCGGCCATGCATCGGCCGGCTTCTACGCGGTCAGTCTCGGTTTTCTCGGCGGCGCGGCATCGCGGCGGCGCTGGACCCTGATCGGCCTCGCCCTGGGAAGCGTGGCGGGCGTTGCCCGGATCTCGCAGGGCGGGCACTTCCTGAGCGATGTCGTGTTCAGCTTCTATGCGACCTGGTTTGCCGCCTGGCTGGCCTGGATCATTTTTCTCAAGCTTGGCTGGCTCCAGGATCCGGACAGAACCGTCGGGCCGGAGCTCTGACGGCCGAAGTCGCAAGCGGGCGCCCCCAGCGAGCCCCGGGGCGAAGGGTGCGAGCGGTCAGCGACGCGACGGTGCTGGCTGCGATGGCGCTGCCCGCGATTTCAGAAACTCGAGTTCGGCCTGTCGTTTCATCAGCGCCTCGTTGAGTTCGGCCAGCTGACGCTCGAGCCCGCTGCTCGTGGCGCGCTCCATTTCCAGCGCAAGCCGACCCACACCGAGTTCCTCGACAAGCCTGCGGTTCTCCTGCTCGAGCTGGGCGATCCGGCCCTCGCTTGCAGACCTGTCCGCGGCGTGCCAGAAGCCTGCAGCCACCAGTGCCACCAACGCGCCGCCGCACGCCGCAAGCACCAGACGCAGGCGCATGCTTGCAGCTTCACGCGCGCGGACAGCATCGTCGCCGAGTTTGCGCGGGCGAAAACCGCCGAGGAATTTCACCGGTTACCGGATCAGGAGCGCGCGAGGTAGGTCGCGGGATTGACGAACGCGCCGTTGCGCAAGACTTCGAAATGAAGGTGGGCTCCGGTCGAGCGGCCAGTCGAGCCGACCGCTGCAACACGTTGCGACGGCGTGACCACTTCGCCGGCCTTGACGAACAATCGCGAGCAATGCGCGTAGCGCGTGACGAGGCCGTTGCCATGATCGATCTCGACCATGTAGCCATATTCCTTGTGGTATCCGGAAAACACCACCCGACCGCCCGCACTGGCAAGAATCGGCGTTCCAGTCGGCGCCTGGAAGTCGAGGCCGGAGTGAAATGCGCTGCGCCCGTTGAACGGATCGATCCGCGAACCGAACGACGAATTGCGCCGTCCGCCCGGCACCGGATGACGGTTCGGAAAGGCCATCAAGGCCAGGTCCAGCTCGGTCGCAGCCCGTTCGACCTCGAACAATACGGCGCCAAGACGCTCAAGTTCGTATTCGATGTCGGTCAGGCCTGCACCGCGATCGTCGAGCACAGAGAGGGCCGCATCGGACGCGGCGCTGCCGCCAAGAGCGGGAATCATCGGACCGCCGGAAGGCTCTGCCATCTTGCGCCCGGACGGTGCCGGCGAGGCCCCGGACACGGCTGCGGGCAATATCGGGGGCTCCCCATTCCTGGTCACCCCGACCCGCCGCGCCAGGCTCAGGGCTTCGCTCTCGAGGCGTACGAGCTTGCCCGAGATCTCGCCGAGACGATCAACCAGGAAACGTCCCTCGGGATGATCCACGCTCAGCGACGGCGACGGTGACTCGCTGGCGCCGCGGCCGACCCCCACGCCGAGCGCAAATGCGCCCGCCGCCACCGTCAGCAGGGTGGCGGATGCAATCAGGACGAGCGCGCTGGAACTCAGCGTGCGGACACGCGACCGGCTGAAACGTCCCATGGAAAGAATGACCAGGGCCACCCCGTTCCTCCTTTTACGCCCCCCTGCCCCGATCAACGGGGCGGCGGACTGCAATATGGAAGTGTCGACCGCTGCGCCCGAAGTATCGCGACACACTTTATTTGGTCAAACACAAAACAGACGGAGTCTATCACCATCTTTCCGGAAAAGACGCTCCCGATTTCCGGTACCCGCGTCAACCGACGAGGGCGACCGCAGTCGCCCTCGTCGCCCTCGAGGCGGAGCAGCTTACGCCTTCGAATGGGATGCGAGCTTCAGCCAGGTCGAAACCACCGTGTCCGGATTGAGCGAAATGGTCTGGATGCCTTCATCCATCAACCACTCGGCGAAATCCGCGTGGTCCGACGGCCCCTGACCGCAGATGCCGACATACTTGCCGAGCTTGTTCGCGGACTGGATGGCCATCGACAGCAAGGCCTTCACCGCCGGGTCACGCTCGTCGAAGGCATGTGCCACCAGGCCGGAGTCGCGATCCAGCCCGAGCGTGAGCTGGGTCAGGTCGTTGGAACCGATGGAGAAGCCGTCGAAGTGCTCGAGGAACTGGTCGGCGAGCAGCGCATTGGACGGGATCTCGCACATCATGATCAGCTTGAGATCATTCACCCCGCGCGTGAGTCCGTGCTCGGCGAGCAGCTCGACCACGCCGGCGGCTTCTTCCACATTGCGCACGAACGGAATCATGATCTGCACGTTGGTCAGACCGAGCTCGTTGCGCACCTTGCGCATCGCCGCACATTCCATCTCGAAGCAGTCGCGGAAGGAATGGGCGATGTAACGCGACGCACCGCGGAAGCCGAGCATCGGGTTCTCTTCTTCCGGCTCGTAGATCTCGCCGCCGAGCAGCTTGCGGTACTCGTTCGACTTGAAGTCGGACATGCGCACGATCACCGGCTTCGGGTAGAACGCCGAGGCGATGGTCGCCACCCCTTCGACCAGCTTCTCGATGAAGAACTGCTTCGGTGTGGCATAGCCGCGCGAGCGGCGGGTGATCTCGTCACGCAGACTGGCCGGCACCTGCCCGAGCTCGAGGATGGCCTTCGGGTGAATGCCGATCATGTTGTTGATCACGAACTCGAGGCGGGCCAGGCCCACGCCGCCGTTGGGAATCTGCGCGAACTCGAAGGCGAGCTCGGGATTGCCCACGTTCATCATGATCTTCACCGGGATCTCGGGCAGATTGCCCATGTCGGTGCGAATCACTTCGAAGTCGAGCCGGCCGCGATAGACGTAGCCGGTGTCACCCTCGGCACACGACACGGTGACCGAATCGCCCTCTTCGAGCACCTCGGTGGCGTTGCCGCAACCGACGATGGCCGGAATGCCGAGCTCACGTGCGATGATCGCCGCATGACAGGTGCGCCCGCCGCGGTTGGTGACGATCGCGCTCGCGCGCTTCATCACCGGCTCCCAGTTGGGGTCGGTCATGTCGGTGACGAGGATGTCGCCGGCATGGACGCGATTCATCTCGGATGCATCCTTGACCACGCGCACCACGCCCGCACCGATCTTCTGGCCGATCGCACGGCCGTGGGTCATCGCCTTGCCGTACTGCTTGAGGCGGTACTTCTCCATGACCAGGCCAGCGTCCTGACTCTTCACCGTCTCCGGCCGTGCCTGCAGGATGTACAGCTTGTGGTCTTCACCATCCTTGCCCCACTCGATATCCATCGGCCGACCGTAGTGCTGCTCGATGATCACCGCGTAGCGTGCAAGCTCCAGCACGTCCGCATCGGTGAGCGAAAAACGGTTGCGATCGACCTCGGGTACATCGATCGTGCGCACCGATTTGCCGGCTTCCTTCTTGTCGGCGAACACCATCTTGATCAGCTTGGAGCCGAGATTGCGCCGCACCACGGCCGGACGGCCCAGCGCCAGGGTGGGCTTGTGTACATAGAACTCGTCCGGGTTCACCGCGCCCTGGACCACGGTTTCGCCCAGGCCGTAGGACGAAGTGATGAACACCACGTCCTTGAAGCCCGATTCGGTATCGATCGTGAACATCACGCCGGAGGCGCCGGTGTCCGAGCGCACCATGCGCTGCACGCCCGCCGACAGCGCCACGTCCGCATGGGCGAAGTTCTTGTGCACCCGGTAGGCGATCGCACGGTCGTTGTACAGCGAAGCGAAGACTTCCTTCATTGCGTGAAGGATGTTCTCGTAACCATGGATGTTCAGGAAGGTTTCCTGCTGACCGGCAAAGGACGCATCCGGCAGATCCTCGGCCGTGGCCGAAGAGCGCACCGCAAAGCTGCCCTCGCCTTCGGCGGTGATCTGCTCGTAGGCCGCCTTGAGGTCGGCTTCGAGTTGCGGCGGGAACGGGGTATCGACGATCCACTGCCGGATCTCGGCACCGGTCTTTACCAGGGTGTCGACATCGTCGACATCGAGCGCATCGAGCGCGGCATTGATCCGGTCGGCCAACCCGTTGTGAGCGAGGAACTCGCGATAGGCGTCGGCCGTGGTGGCGAAACCACCGGGGACACGGACGCTCGAAGGCAGTTGGCTGATCATCTCGCCGAGCGAGGCGTTCTTGCCGCCGACCTTGTCGACATCGGTCATGCGAAGTTCTGCGAAGGGAATCACGTAGCGGGTCATGAATGGCTTCCGGAATCAATGAAGAGAAAGCAAAATGCGATTTTACCGAAAAAAATTGTGCTCTGCCGCATGGCAGGGTTTGCCCCAACATCTCGTTGCACTAACGACCCGAGCCCACGTCCATGAACAAACTCGCCACCCGCACCGTGTTTTTCATCTCCGACGGAACCGGCATTACCGCGGAAACGCTTGGTCACAGCCTGCTGGCCCAGTTCCCCGACGCACGCTTTCGTCAGGTGCGGATACCGTTTGTCGATGATCTGGACAAGGCGATCGATTGCGCAAGTCAGATCCGCGAGGCCTTTTTTACCGATGGCACCCGGCCGATCGTGTTCAGCACCCTCGTCAACCCGGAGACCGTGAGCGCCGTACACATGGCGGACGCGCTCTTTCTCGACTTGTTCGAGCGCTTCATCGAGCCGCTGGAAACCGAACTGGGACAACGCTCGACGCACGCAGTCGGACGTTTCCATGGGATCGCGGACAGCAACGACTACAAGAACCGGATCGAGGCGATCAACTTTGCCATGGCACACGACGATGGTATCTCATCGGACGGCGAACTTGCCGAAGCGGACGTAATCCTGGTCGGGGTATCGCGCTCGGGCAAGACCCCGACCAGCCTCTACCTCGCCATGCAGTTCGGGGTGAAGGCCGCCAACTACCCGCTGATTCCGGAGGATTTCGAGCGCGGCAAGCTTCCGGGCGAACTCTACCACTACCGCAACAAGCTGTTCGGCCTGACCATCGCGCCCGACCGTTTGACGCAGATCCGTCAGGAGCGCCGCCCCAACAGCCGCTACGCCTCGCTCGACAACTGCAAGTACGAGATCGAGGCGGCGCAGAAGCTGATGCGGCGCGAGAACATCCGCTGGCTGGACTCCACCACCAAGTCGATCGAAGAGATCTCAGCAACCATCCTGCAAACGGTCAGACTCAACAGGCCGGCCTACTGAACCCAGTCGGTTAGAATGGCTCAAAGCAAACAGGCGCCACCCGATCGACGGATCGCCCCCCAACAGGACACAAGATGAAAAGACCGCGCCTCAAGCGCCGCGGCGGCATTGGTCGCCTCGCCGAGCAACTTGTCTGGCTATCCGCCGGACTGGCCGAATCCGGCTGCAGGGTTGAAGACCGCTACTGGGAATTGCGCCTCGCGGCCACCATAGACACGGCGCTCGGCAACGAGGACGAAGACACCCTCAACGCCGCGCTCGACCAGTTGTTCAGCAACGACGGTCCGGGCTATGACGAACTTGCGGACCATATCGAATCGCGCGCGGAGTCGGCCGCCGGCATCGCGGACACCCATGACATCCTGCTGGTCGCGGCACCGGTGCTGGTGTGGTCGCGCTTCCGGATTCCGGCGACCACCCTGTCGGCAGCCACCCTGGCCAACCTGCGCGTGCACCTGCAGGCGCATGTCCTGGCCGATGGCGCGCGACTCGCACTTGCCGATTTCCTGTTCAGCCCGGATCAGCTCCCGCAGGGCTACTGTGCCACCGCCGGCTTCGCCGCGCTGACCGGACGTGCCGCACTCGACAGCCTCGATCTCCATATCGAAACCGAGGGCATGCCCGAGACCTCGCAGTTCCTCTCCGACACCCGATATCTGCTCGCAGCGGTCGCCGTGCCCAAGGGCGAGGCGCTGTTCCGCTGGCAGGAACCCGACGGCAGCCGCGAACAGGCACTCGCCCAGTGGCGCACCCAGGGCGGGGCCTGCCTCGCGCCGCTGCTGCCTGGCTGCACCCTCGAGTTCATCCTCCCGGAAGCCTATTTTTCCGCCTGCCGCGCCGCCGACAAGGGCAGCCGGCCCTACTCGATCCGCGCCTCGGTCGCCTTTCTCGGCGCCGCACTGGATTCCCCGGCCGCGAACCTCGAGGCCGTGATCGCCCCGTTCGGCGACAACCTGATCGAGGAGTATCGCATCGGCTTCAGCCTGGGCGCGCGCGACGAAGTCGTGCACGGCGTGGTGTGGCCGCTACTCGGCTCGGAGGACGACTCCGTCGACGTACCCGGCGAGATCGATTCGATGCTGCGCGAATGCGGGGTCGGCAATGTCCGTTTCCTCGACCACCGCTTCCCGCTCGAATATTGCGACGACTGCGGTGCGCCGATGTATCCCACCGCCGACGGTGAAGTGGTGCATGCGGAGATGCCCGCCGAGCAGGCCGAACAGATCCCGCGGCATCTGCACTGATACCGGTCGGTGTACGACAACCAGGAGCAAGCATGAGCCGCAAGATCACGAAACCCGAAGCCGAGTGGCGCGGGCTGCTGACCCCGACCCAATACCACGTCGCCCGCGAGAAAGGCACCGAACGCGCGTTCAGCGGCGAGTACTGGGACCGCTGGGACAAAGGCCGCTATCAGTGCGTCTGTTGCGGGGCACCCCTGTTTGACTCGGCGCACAAGTTCGACGCCGGCTGCGGCTGGCCCAGCTTCTGGAGCGCCGCAGAACCGGAAAACGTCGAGTCGACCGAAGACCTGAGCCACTTCATGCGGCGTACCGAGGTGCTGTGCCATCAATGCGGCGCCCACCTCGGCCACGTGTTCGAAGACGGTCCTCCGCCGACCGGGCTGCGCTACTGCATCAACTCCGCGTCGATCGCCTTCGTGCCGGACGAACCTGCTCCCTGAATCCGTGCAGCGCCGGGGCCGTGCGCCCGGGCCTGCCCCCAACGGTCAGGCCGGCGGCATCCGGATCAGGCCTGCAGAAGAAACTCGCGCACGACCGCGATCTGCCCATCGTCCATCAGCATCGGGGCATGACCGACACCGGGAAACTCCACGATGCCCGCCTTGGGGCCGCGCGTCGACATCGCCACCAGGGTTTCATGCTCGAGCAGGTCGGAGTCGGCGCCGCGCAGGGCCAGCGTCGGGCAGCGGATCCGGTCGTAGGTCTCCCACAGATCGACATCCATCACGATCGGATTGTTGCGGAAGACCTCGCCGATACCCGGGTCGTACACCATTGCAAAACCGCCGTCGACCGGGCGCACGGTGTATTGGGTGAGATGGCGCCACTGCGCATCGGTCAGTGGCCCGAAGGGCGCACTCACCTCGCGGATATAGGTCTCCGCCGCCGCCATCGTGGGGAAGCGCGGCGCATTGCCGACATACTGCCCGATCCGGCGCAGCGAAGCTGCGGTGACCACCGGCCCCACATCGTTGAGCACCAAGCGGCTGATCGGCGAGTGCGGCTGACTCGCAATCAGCATGCCGATGAGACCGCCCATCGAGGTGCCGAACCAATGCACCGACCCGACGTCGAGCCGGGCGATCAGGGTGATCATGTCCGCCACGTACAACGGAAAGCCGTAGTCGGTCTTCACCCCCAGCCAGTCGCTGCGCCCCCGCCCGACGACATCGGGACAGATCACGCGGTAGCGATCGGCCAGCGCGCGGGCCAGATCATCGAAATCGCGTCCATTTCGGGTCAGGCCGTGGGCGCAGATGAGTACACGCGGATTGTCCCGGTCGCCCCACTCGGTGTAGGCCATGCGGTGCAGGCCGTGCGGTCCGAGACACTGTACCGTACGCTCGCGCACGCCTTGATAGGGGCGGACGGGCCCGGGAGGTGCCTTGAACAGATTGCGCAGCGAGTCGAGGAGAGACATGTCGTCAGGTCACCGGAACAATGAAATCGGGACCGAGTCTAGCATCGTCCCGGCTCCATTGCGCCGCACGGCGCCGTCTGGCGCCCGACCCGCAGACTAAGGCGGATCCAGCCTCAGCACCGCACCATCGGTTTCCTCCAGCAACCATAGCCTGCCATCCGGCCCCTGTCTCACGTCGCGGATGCGCTTGGCGAAATCCTGCAACAGCCGCTCCGCCTCGCCTACCTCGCCGCGCTGCTCGGTCAAACGCGCCAACAGGCGGAACTTGAGCGCGCCGACAAAGAGGTTGCCGGTCCATCCGGGGTAGGCATTGCCGGTATAGAAAGCCATCCCCGAGGGCGCAATCGACGGCGTCCATTGGTGGCGGGGCGGCTCCACGTCGGCGCGCTCGCTGCCCTCGCCAATGCGTGTGCCGACGACATACTCCCGGCCCCAGGTGATGACCGGCCAGCCGTAATTGCGTCCGGGCAGGATCTCGTTGACTTCATCCCCGCCCTGAGGGCCGTGTTCATGCGCCCACAGCCGGCCGGTCACCGGGTGCAGCGCCGCCCCCTGCACATTGCGATGGCCATACGACCAGATCTCGGGCAAGGCACCGGCCTTGCCGACGAAGGGATTGTCCGGGGGAACCGAGCCGTCCGGACGGATACGCACGATCTTGCCCAGATGGCTGTCGAGGTCCTGGGCGCGGTCGCGATGGCTGAAACGGTCGCCGAGGGTGATGAACAGATTGCCATCACGGTCGAACACCAGGCGGGAACCCCAGTGATTGCCACCTGCCACCTCATCCTTCTGCGCAAAGATCACCTTGACCGCCCGCAACTGCAGCGCATCGACATCGAGTTCGGCACGCGCCACCGCGGTGCGCGCGCCGCCCGCCGTCGGTTGCGCAAACGAGAAGAAGATCGTGCGATCGGCCGCAAAATCGGGGCTGAGCGCCACATCGAGCAAACCACCCTGCCCTCGCGCCTGGACCTCGGGCACCCCGCCCAGCGGTGCAGACACCGTGCCCGACGGCGATACGATGCGCATCCGCCCCGGGCGCTCGGTCACCAGCATTCGCCCATCGGGCAGGAACGCGAGCCCCCACGGCACTTCCAGTCCGCGCGCAACCTCGGTCACGCGTACCGGGCCCGCGGCAACGCCGGCAGTCCCCTGTGCGCCGGCCCACCCGGGAGCAAGCAAGGCGGCGATCAGCGCCGCAGTGCGTGCCGTCCGCCGTCCGCGCTCCCGCGCATCGCGGCGCAGGCGCCGAACGGACTCTGGCTCGTCGATCATCATCTCGTTTCCTCCGCGCTTGCGTGTTGGTCAGAATCAATTTCACCTCTGAGGCAACATGAGACACAATTCGTTCATGCGGAACGCGTTCATCCAGATCGAAGTATCCGCCTATTTATCTCCATGCAGAAAGCCCGCGTGCGGAATCCATCCATACCAGCCAGAGACACCATGCTCACACACGACAAGCCCGACACCCCAAGCCCGGCGCCGGAACAGGACGTCGCCGAAGGGCGCAGCAGCGAGCGCGCAGACCGCCGCGGCATCCAATCGATCGAGGTGGGCGGCACGCTGTTGCAGGCCCTGGTGCGCAACGGCACGCCGATGATGCTGAAGGACCTCGCCCGCGAAGCCGGCATGCCGCCGGCCAAGGCCCATCCCTACCTGGTCAGCTTCGGCAAGCTCGGGCTGATCGAGCAGGATGCCATTACCGGCCGCTACGGCCTCGGCCCGTTCTCGCTGCAGATGGGGCTGACCGCGCTGCACGCGCTCGACCCGCTCAAGGCCGCGATGCCCGAAGTGGCCCACCTCGCCGACGAGATCCAGCTCAATGTGGCGATCGCGGTGTGGGGCAACCTGGGCCCGACCATCATCCGCATCGAGGAATGCCGCCGGCCGATTCATGTGAACATGCGCCCCGGCACGGTCATGACCCCGCTCATGCTCACCGCCACCGGGCGGGTCTTTGCGGCCTTCCTGCCCGAGCGCATCACCCGCCCGCTGGTGGAAGAGGAGCTGTCACGGCTCGCCAGCGGCGAGCAGCCCGCATTGCGGATGTCGCAGCGCCACATCGACGAGGCCCTGGCCGAAGTCCGCACATACGGCCTCGCACGTGCCCTCGGCCACCCGATTCCAGGCATCAACGCCTTCGCGGCACCGGTGTTCGACAACAGCGGCGGGCTCGCCCTGGCCATCACCGCCATGGGCCCGGCAGGCGCCTTCGATACCGAATGGCACGGTCCAACCGCAACCAAGGTGCTGGCCTGCGCCCGGGAGATCTCCGGCCGGCTGGGGAACATCGCCGGCGCACGCTGAAACCGGGCAGCGCACACGCGCCGCCCACCGCGGACTCACTCGGCGTCGGGCTGGTTTCCCGGCGCTGCGAGGCGGAAGGCTTCGATTCCCTCGCAGCGCTCCACGATGCGGCTGATCACCGGCAACCGGCCCGTATCGCAGTTGAAACGGCGCGCGTTGAACACCTGCGGTACCAGGCAGCAATCGGCTAGCGTGGGCGTATCGCCGTGGCAGAACACCCCGGTGCGCGCATCACCCGCGAGCATGGTCTCCACCGCATCGAGGCCCAGTTCCACCCAGTGCCGGTACCAGGCATCCTTCTGCGCGTCGGTCGCGCCCAGCTCGCGCTTGAGGTAGTGCAGCACGCGCAGGTTATTGAGCGGATGGATATCGCACGCGATCGCCTGCGCGATGGCGCGGATCCGGGCGCGATCGGTCGCCGGACCCGGAAGCAGCGCCGGCGCCGGGTGGGTTTCGTCGAGATATTCGATGATCGCCATCGACTGGGTCAGCGTCTGGTTGTCGTCCACCAGCGCCGGGATCAGCGCAGCCGGGTTGATGGCACGGTAATCCTCCTGACGATGCTCCCCGCCGGTCCGGGTCAGGTGCACCGGAATCGCCTCGTAGGCCAGGCCCTTCAGGTTCAGCGCGATCCGTACGCGGTAGGCGGCCGAGCTGCGAAAGTAGGTGTAGAGCTTCACGGAGGTCTCCTGAGAGGATCGGGATACGGATAAGGATGTGAGCATACGCAACGGGGCCCGGCGTGTTCAACCCCGGGCCCCGTTCTTGCAAACCGGCAACGCCGGCACTGCAAACTTACGGCTTGTATTTCTCGATCAGACTCTTGGCGCTGTCGAGCATGTCCTGCCCGGGGTAGCCCTTGCCGTTCATTTCCTCGACCCAGTCGGTCTCGAGCTTCTCTCCCACCTTGCGCCAGCTGGCGAGTTCGGAAGCCGGAATGGTGTTGAACACGTTGCCGCGATCGACTGCCTGCTGACGTGCGGCGGGAGCGGATTCGTCCCACACCCGGCCGATCATGGCCGAGAAATCGGCACCGGAGTTGTCATCGATCACCTTCTTCATGTCGGCCGGCAGGCTCTCGTACTTGGCCTTGTTCATCGCGATGGTGAACACCGCGGTGTACAGCGCCGGCTCCGAGGGATCGGTTTCGGAATGGTACTTGGTGAGCTCGTGCAGCTTGACCGTCGGAATCACTTCCCACGGCAGCACGTAGCCGTCGATCACGCCCTTGGACATCGACTCGGTCACCGCCGGCAGCGGCATCGCCACCGGCGACGCGCCGAAGGCGGACAGCATCTTGTTGGTCAGCCGGGTCGGGGCGCGCATCTTCATGCCACTGAAGTCGGCCATGGTGTTGATCGGCTTCTTGCCATGCACATAGCCGTTGTCATGCACATGGAAGGCCAGCGGCTTGACCTGGGCGAAGTCCTTTTGCGAGAACTTCTCGGCGTACTCCCACAGCGCGCGGCTGGTCGATTCCGCCTTGCGCGACATGAAGGGCAGCTCGAACACCTCCACCGACGGGAAGCGGCCGGCGGTATAGCCCGGCAGTGTCCATACGATGTCGGCCACGCCGTCCGCGGCCTGCTGGATCAGTTGCGGTGGGGTGCCGCCGAGCTGCATCGCCGGGTAGATCTGACACTTGAGGCGGTTGGCCGATTCCTTGGCGATCTTGTCGCACCACGGCAACAGCACCTTCTGGTGCGACAGCGCCGTGGTGGGCCAGAAGTGCGCCACCTTGAGGATGATTTCCTGCGCGCCGGCGGCAGAGGCTGCCAGCACCGAAGCCGCGCCGAACGCGGCCAGCATGAAGCCATTTTTCTTCATATGTATCTCCTCCTGTATTTTTATCGGATCAACCCGGCATCCCGCCCTCCTGGCGGCGGGCTGCCGAGTGTGGATGATTCAACGCCCGGGCGTCGTGACCGTATTCTCGATGGCCCCGAACACGCTGCGCCCCTCACCGTCGAACATCTCGATGCGCACGATATCACCCGCCGACATGAAGGGCGTTACGGGTTTCCCCTGCTCGATGGTCTCGTAGGTACGCACCTCGGCGAGGCAGCAATAGCCGACGCCGCCGTGCTCGACCGACGAGCCCCACAGGTTGCCCTGCTTGTTCGACACCGTGCCCGAACCGATGATGGTGCCCGCTCCGAGCACGCGGGTCCTGGCCGCATGTGCAATCAGCTGCCCGAAGCCGAAGGTCATGTCTTCGCCCGCATTCGGCTGCCCGAAGCGCTTGCCATTCAGATCCACCACCAGCGGCAGGTGCAGCTTGGCCTCGCGCCAAGCCGAACCGAGTTCGTCCGGGGTTACCGCCACCGGGCTGAACGCGGAGGCCGGCTTGCTCTGGAAGAAGCCGAAGCCCTTGGCGAGCTCGTTCGGGATCAAGTTGCGCAGGCTCACGTCGTTGACCAGCATCACCAGCCGGATCGCCTTCGCCGCCTGTTCGGGCGTGGCCCCCATCGGCACGTCGCCGGTGACCACGGTGACCTCGGCCTCGAAGTCGATGCCCCAGCTCTCGTCGGCCACCACCTTGTCGCGCGGGCCGATGAAGCTGTCCGAACCGCCCTGGTACATCAGCGGATCGGTGTAGAACGAAGCCGGCACTTCGGAATTGCGCGCCTTGCGCACCAGCTCGACGTGGTTGATATAGGCCGAACCGTCGGCCCACTGGTAGGCGCGTGGCAGCGGCGAATGGCACGCCACCGGGTCGAAGGCCTGCGATTCGACTGCGCCGCTGTTGAGCGCCTCATACACCTGGCGCAGCTGGGGTTCGCAGCTCTCCCAGTCGTCGAGTGCGGCCTGCAGGGTGCGGGCGATGGCCGGTACCGCGCGGCAGCGGGCGAGGTCGCGGCTGACGACGACGAGGGTACCGTCACGGCCGCCGTGCTTGAGCGTGGCGAGCTTCACTGAAACATCTCCTTGTAGCTGCCGTCATGCATCCACGCCGCGTGCTTGGGCGCTTTCTTGGTCTGCGCCCACTCTTCGAGCATGGCCCACTTCACCTGATCGAGCGCTTCGAGCATCTTCGGGCTGCCGGTGTTGCACGCCAGCTCCAGCCGGTGGCCGTTGGGGTCGAAGAAATAGATCGATTGGAACAGGGCATGGTCTGTGGGGCCGACGACTTCGATCCCGGCCGCTTCCAGCCGCGCCTTGGCTGCCATCAACACCTCCATCGACTCGACCTCCAGCGCCAGGTGCTGGGTCCACGCCGGAGTGTTGGTGTCGCGCCCCATCGGCGCGCGGGTGGGCAGCTCGAAGAAGGCGAGCACGTTGCCCATGCCGGCATCCATGAAGATATGCATGTAGGGGTCGGCCTCGCCGGTGGAGGGCACCGCGTCCTCGGCGATCGACAGCACCAGCTTCATGTCGAGGTGCTTCTCGTACCAGCGCGCAGTCTCGAGCGCGTCCTTGCAACGGTAGGCCACGTGGTGAATCTTCTTGATCATGTTTGTCTCCTGCTTCCGCCTAGGTTCAAACGCCTTCGCGGGCGATCTTCATCGCCTCGCGCAGCACCGAGATGTCGCCGATGTGATTGGCCAGCAGCAGGATCAGGCGGGCATTGACCATTGCGCTTTGCTCGTCGGTGAGGTCGCGGTGGGTTTCGATCAGCGCTTCATAGAAATCGTCGCCGGGCGAGAACGCGCGGAAGTAGCGTTTGCCGGGCTCTTGCAGATTGGATTGGACATTGAGGGCCATGGCGTTCTCCTTAAGCGTTGCAGGTGGCACGGGCGACGGCTGCGCGCACGTTCGTCACGTCGAGGGCGCGCCAGCGGGCGGCCACGTGCTGATCGGGACGAACAAGATAGCAACTGCCCGGGGTCAGGTCGTAACGCTCGCGGATGCGACCCTTGCTGTCGATCAGGGTCTTCAGCCCCGCCGGCGCGGTGCCGCGTTCGGTGACCACGAGGGCCTCGACTGGAATCGGTGCGTCGGCCAATGCGGCCAGCGCCTGCGCGATGGCGGGGTCGAGCGCCGCCGCATCCGTTACATAGCACAGCAGCTGGAAGCGGTTACCGAGCGCACCAAGCAGCCACTTCTCTCCGCTGGCGGTGTCGATCGGCGCATCGTCCATCGGCGCGCCGGGTACCATGTCGCCGGCAAACACATCCGCGTCGGCGGTGTTCAGGCGCGAATCGGTGAAGAAGCTCGGTACCGACAGCCGGCCCGAATTCACCAGCGCACGGGCAAACGGATAGTGCTCGGCCAGACCCAGCACCGCGTTGCGGAAGGTCTTGCTGACCGCGCTCTTGGGGGTGATGAAATCGGTCGAGCGGGTCGAGTTCATCAGATTCTCGTCCGCCGCAAAACCGCGCTCGTCGCTGTAGGTATCGAGCAGCGACGCCGGCGCCTTGCCGTCCATCACCAGCTTGAGCTTCCACACCAGGTTGTCGCTGTCCTGGATACCGGAATTGGCCCCGCGCGCACCGAACGGCGACACCTGGTGCGCCGCATCGCCGACAAACAGCACCCGGCCATGGTTGAAGCGGTTCATGCGCCGGCACTGGAAGGTATACACGCTGACCCATTCCAGATCGAAGTCGCGGTCGTCGCCGAGCATCGCCTTGATCCGCGGGATCACGTTCTCGGGCTTCTTCTCTTCTTCCGGGTCGGCCTGCCAGCCGAGCTGGAAGTCGATCCGCCACACGTTGTCGGCCTGGCGGTGCAGCAGCACCGACTGGTTGGGATGGAAGGGCGGATCGAACCAGAACCAGCGCTCGGTCGGGTACTCGGCCTTCATCACCACGTCGGCGATCAGGAAGCGATCCATGAAGATCTTGCCTTCGATGTCCAGCCCGAGCATGGTGCGGATCGGGCTGCGCGCACCGTCGGCCACCACCAGCCAGTCGGTGGTGAGGGTGTAGGCGCCATCGGGCGTCTCCACCCGCAAGCTCGCCTGGTCGCTGCCCGGCGTGACCGCGATCACCGTGTTCTTGAAGCGCATTTCAAGGTTGGGCAGCTGCTGCGCGCGCTTCACCAGATAATCTTCGAGGTAATACTGCTGCAGGTTGATCATGCCCGGGCGATGGTGATCCGGCTGTGGGCACAGATCGAAGCTGAACACCTCTTCCTCGCGAAAGAAGGTGCGGCCGACGTTCCACGACACCCCTTTCTGCACCATCTCCTCGCCACAGCCGAGACGGTCGAGCACTTCCAGCGCGCGCTTGGCATAGCACACGCCGCGCGAACCGATGGACACGGTGTCGTCGTTGTCGAGCAGCAGCACCTGCTGCCCCTGGATCGCCAGATCGATCGCGGTTGCCAGGCCGACCGGGCCGGCGCCGACCACGATCACCGGATAGTGGCCGTCACGCCCCTCGCTGATCTCGGGCGGGCGGCGATATTCGAACTTCGGGTATTGAAATGTGCTCAGCACGGTGTCTCCTCCAAATTCATCGTTAATCCCGGCGCAGCCCATCTGCGGGGCGTGTCGCCGGCAATTTCCTGCTCTGCTGTCAGGTACCAATCGGGTGGCCGGTCGGGCGGCCCTCCAGCAAATTCTGTCAGGCCTGCAGCGCGTGCCACATCTGCTGGTCGCGCTCGGCCGTCCAGATGCGCGGATCGCGAATCCCGCTCGCCTCGTCGTGCGCACGGGTCACGTCGAACGGCAGGCAGTGTTCGTAGATGAACACCTCGCCGAACTTCGGATCCATGTTGTGGCGCGTGTGCGCCATCGTGCCCTTCAGGTCCAGCCCCTTGGCCACCGCTTCCTGGGCGCTGCGATACAGCGTGGACACGAAATCCCGCGTGTAGGCCAGGCCTTCCTGCACCCGCTTCGGGTCGAGCAGCGCGGGGCCACGGCCCGGCACCAGCTTGTCGAAGTTCATTGCGGCCAGGTTGTCCAGCGTCTGCGGCCAATCGGCCAGATAGGCGTCGCCGGTGTAACAGGCGGCATCGGCCTCGACCAGGTCGCCCGAGAAGCAGATGTTCTGCGACGGGAGGTACACGATGGTGTCGCCCTTGGTATGGCCACGGCCCACCTGCTTGATCTTCACCTCGAGCTTGCCCATCCACAGCGTCATCTCGCCCTGGAAGGTGATCGTCGGCCAGGTCAGGCCGGGCACGCTCTCGACCGCATTGAACAGGCGCGGGAAGCGGCCGATCTCGGACTCCATGTCCTGCTGGCCGCGCTCGACGATCAGGTCGTAGGTGTCCTGACTGGCGATGATCTGCTCCAGCCCTTCGCTCTTGTAGCCGGAGGCACCGAGCACGCGCACCGCGTGGTAATGGGTGAGCACCACGTACTTGATCGGCTTGTCGGTGAGTTCGCGCACCTTGGCGATCACGTCCTGCGCCATCACCGGGGTAGCGGTGGCGTCGATGATCATCACCGAGTCATCGCCGATGATGATGCCGGTGTTGGGGTCGCCTTCGGCGGTGTAGGCATAGGCGTTGTCGGACAGCTTGTCGAAGCTCACCTGCTTCACTTCGAGGTCGGCCTGGGAGGCAAAAACTTTGGTGGTCATGGTTATGTTTTCCGTTGGAGGGGATGAGCGAATCCTAGTCGATGATTCGTTAATGGTCAATACGTTCGTTACTGATTAATTTTATCCCCGCCGACCCGCGGTGGATGCTTGCGTCGCCTGATGTCACCGTCTTTACTACCTATAGGTAATCACACCCCGATGCCTGCGCCGATCACCCCGAAGCGCGCCGCCGGGGCGGCGTCGCTCCCGATGCGCCCCGCTCGACGGAGAGAAGCAGCCATGGCCGAGTTCTGCACCGTCTATCTGTCGTCCAGCTACTCCGACCTGAAGGCCCACCGCGAGGCGGTCTACAAGGCCCTCAACGAACTCACCGGGGTCAAGGTGATCGCGATGGAGGACTACGTCGCCCGCGACGACCGGCCGCTCGCGGCCTGCCTCAAGGACGTCCAGGCCTGCGACATCTACGTGGGACTGTTCGCATGGCGCTATGGCTTCGTCCCGCCGCTCGCCGAGAATCCTGCGCAGCGCTCGATCACCGAGCTCGAACTGGCCGCGGCGGAAGGCAAGCCGCGCCTGCTCTTCCTGCTCAAGGCCGATGCGCCGTGGTCGCCGCCGCTGATGGATTCGGTCACCGGCGAGAACGAACGCGGTGCGCGCATCGCCGCGCTGCGCAAACGCCTGCTCGACGACCGCCTGGCAACCGAATTCTCCGACCCGGTCGCCCTTGCCAAGAGCGTCGCCAACGCGGTGAGCAACCACCTGCGTGCGCCGGTCGAGCGCATCGTTCCGCAGCGCCTGCAGCGCGAAGTGACGCACGCGCTGTATCTCGCCCACCATCCGGCCGACGCCGAACTTGCCGCAACCCTCGCGCGCGAACTCGCGCTCGGCCTGGAGCGTCCGGTGCGGCTGTCGGCCGAGGCACTGTTCGCCCGCGACGAACGCACGGTGGGCGCACGCGAGGAATACGTGATCGCCTGCCATGCCGCCGCCGCCCTGGTCACGCCCCAGTCGCTGCCCGCGATGCTTGCCGACGACGCCGAAACCACCCTTGCGCTCGCGGTCATGCGCGGACGTACCGGCGCGCTGGCGCTATTGCTGGCCGGCGTCGCCGACAACCAGGTCCCCGCGCACTGGCGCGCGGACGCGCGCGTCGTGCTGCCGGCAAACCCGGCCGGCGCCGATCCGGCACCACTCGCCGCCGCCCGCGCCTGGCTCGCCGTACGGCAGCCGCCGGCCGGCTGTCGCAGCGTCGGCATCCCGATCTGCGCGGTGGCGATGACCAGTGCCGAACTGGCCGAACTCGAAACCAATCCGGCCCTGCTCGAGCGCCTGAGCGCCGGCGACCAGCAACAGTACGTTGCCCTCAAACAGGCGCTGGAGCACGATGCCATCGACTGGCAGCACCGCTACGGGCCGTCGCGCCGGAGTTGGCGGCCGTTCCGTGCCGACGGCTGCAGCGTGGGCAAGATCGCCGAGGACATCGCCGACGAACTCGGCCGCCGTGGCGCGATCCGCCAGCGCCAGTGCCATGTCCGCCTGCAGTGGTATCCGTTCGACGCGCTGACCGGCGACGACGTGCGCCTGCGCCCGGTCTATCGCGCGATGGCGCGGGCGGGGTGCATCGTGCTGGTCGACGAGATCTCGCTGTTCCACCCGCGGCTGCGCGAGACCTTCCAGAACTCGCCGTTCTTCAACAACGACCAGGTCGCGATCGTCACCATCTCGCCCTTCGACCCCGGGCGCGAGCGCATCGAGGCGCTGCTCGAAGACGTGGCGCGTCGCCGGCTCGCCGGTGCCTTCGATCGCTACGCGGTCGAGTACGACCCGCAGTGCGAACTCGCGGTCGGCGACGAGCGCCGCCTCAAGCGCTGGCTGCATGCGAGCCTGCCGGCCACGCTCGCGCGCCTGCAGACGCCGCAACCCGACCGCGGCGCACTCGGCGCACTCGCGGCCGAACTCGGTGAGCCGGCGCTCCCGCCCAAGCGCGACTATCCGTGGGGTGGCGGGGGCCGCACATGATCTGCACCTTCTATTCGTACAAGGGCGGAGTCGGGCGTTCGATGGCGCTCGCCAACGTCGGCGACGTGCTGTCGCGACGCGGCCTGAAGGTGCTGATGATCGACTTCGATCTCGAGGCGCCCGGGCTCGAACAATTCTTCTACCGCGGCGACGAGCGCGAACTGCGCGATGCGATCCGCGCCCGTACCGGCCTGCTCGATCTGTTGCTCGCCTACAAGGAATCGATGTCGGTCGCCGGCGGTGGCGACAGCTTCCGCGACATCGAGCGCTACATCGCGACCGTGTTCGGCCATCGGCCCGGCGGCGGCCGGCTCGACCTGATGCCCGCCGGCCAGCGCCTGAGCCCGGCGCAGATGTCGCACTACGCGCTCGCGCTGCGCAGCTTCGACTGGCAGGACTTCTACTTCAACTGGGAGGGCGACCTGTTCTTCGAATGGCTGCGCCGTTCGCTGGTGCCCGACCGTTACGATCTGGTGCTGATCGACAGCCGCACCGGGGTCACCGAGATGGGCGGCATCTGCGGCTACCAGCTCGCCGACGTGATCGTGATGATGTGCGGCGCCAACCACCAGAACGTCGATGGCACCTGGAGCATGCTGCAGGACTTCCGCTCGCAGCCGGTCGAGGACCTGCGCCGCGGCCGGCCGGTGGAGATCGTGGTCGTGCCGGCGCGGCTCGAACAGCGCACGCCGCTGCTCACCGAAGCCTTCCACGAGCGCTTCGACGAGCGCTTCGCGGCCTTGCGACCGACCCGTCTGGCCGAAGTCGGCCTATCGTTCCGCGACCTGACGATTCCTTACGATCCGCAATTCGCGTTCGAGGAGCGTGTCGCCCGCAGCGCCGCGGAGAAAGCCGCGAAGGAACACCTGGCGCAGGTGTTCGGCACCCTCGCAGACGTCATCACGATGCTCGCGCCGGCCACCTCGCCTGCCGACGGACCGCTCGCCCGCCACAGCCGCGAGGTGGCCACCCGTCTGCGCGCGTCGACGAGCGACGCTGCGGTCCCGCCGGCCCCAGCCGCCCCCAGTGCGCCGGGCGCCGCGCAGTACGACGAAACCAAGCGCTTCGCCGAGTTCGACCTGCTGATCAGCTTCGCCCAGCGCGAGCGCGCAGCCGCCGTCGCCCTGCAGGCCGCCCTCGCGGCGCAAGGCCTGCGCGTCCAGCTCGAAGCGGCGGCACTGGCGGTCGGCGAGGACTGGCAGCTGCGGATGCAGGACACCCTCGCCCATGCGCGCGCGCTTGCGGTCTGCATCGGCGCCGAACCCTGTCCCGACACCCAGCACTGGCTGATGTCGCAGGCCCGGCGCGCGAACGACGCGGGGCGTGCGATGACGGTGGCAGTGGCGCTGATGCCCGGACACCAGGCGGACCAGCCCACCGATCCGGCGCTGCAGCGCCTGCCGCTGATCGACCTGCGCGGCGGCGCCGACCCCGCGGCGCTGTCGCCGCTGCTGCGTCTGCTGCAGCCGGACGCACTGGCCGCGAAGGCCCCGCCCGGGGCCTCGGCAGTCGAACTGGAACAGCGCTGCCCGTGGCCCGGGCCGATCCCCTACGGCGAGCACCAGGCCGACCTTTTCTTTGGCCGTGGCGAGGAAGTGCACGCACTGCGCGATGCGCTCGATTCGGCCGCCATCGTCGTGCTCACCGGGCCCTCGGCCTGCGGCAAGAGTTCGCTCGCCAGCGCCGGGCTGTGGCCGGCGCTGCGCCGCGCCCATCCGGACTGGCGCCTCGTCCACGCGGACGGACTGGCTCGGGTTGCCGATGCGCTGGCACACGCCGACCACGCCGCCACGGCGACCAGCGCCGACGGTGAGCGCGGACCGCTACTCGTCCTCGTCGACCCCGTGCGCCTTGCCGGCAGCGGCGCGGCGTCCGCCGGCGACGGCACCCTCGCGTCGGCACTTGCCGCGCTCGCTGCCGTGGCCGAACGCGGCGGGCGCGTCGTGCTGTGCCTGCGCAGCGATCGGCACGCGGCATGGACCGCAGCAAGCGCGAACACCCCACTCGCCAACGCCAGCCGGATCACCCTCCGTGCCCCCGGCGCGGGCGCCTTACGCGAACTCGTCGAGCGCCCCGCCGATGCCGCCGGGATCGCGTTCGAACCGGGGCTGGTCGACCGCATCCTCAACCGTGCCGCCGGCGAACCGGGCGCCCTGCCCTTCCTGCAACGCACGCTGGTGCGACTGTGGGAGCAACGGCGCAACGGCTGGCTGACCAACGCCGCCTACGATGCCTTCGGCGGCCTGCGCGCGGTCGTGACCGAGATCGCCGAACGCCATTTCGAGGCGCTCGCGCCGGACGATCGCGACGAGGCGCGCCGCCTGCTGCTGCGCCTGGTGCAGATCGCGCCCGGCAGCACCCGTTCCACCGCGCAGCGCGTGGCGCCGGAGACGATCGGCGCCGCAGGATCGCACGCCCGCCGCGTGCTCGACGGCCTGATCGACGCCGGCCTGCTCGTCAGCGATGCGGACGCCGGGGGCGCCACCGTCGAACTCGGCCACGAGGCGCTCGCCCGTGAATGGCCCCGTCTGCTGGTGTGGCTCGAACAGGAACGCGACTTTCTCGCCTGGCGCACCCGCCTGGTGTCCGGACTGGAAGCTTGGCTGCGCGCCGGACGCAATCCGGAGCAGTTGCTGCGCGGCCCGACCCTGGACGAGGCCGAGCGCATGAGCATCGGCCGCGAAGCCGACCTGCGCGACGAAGAACGCGAGTTCGTCGGCGAAAGCCGGGCCCTGCGCGAAGCCGCGCAGCTCGACGCCGAACGGCGGCGCCGGCGCAGGCTCACCTTGCTCGGCGGCGTCGCCACGGTGTTCCTCGTGGTCGCCGCGGTCGCTGCCTTCGGCTGGCTGCAGGCCTTTCGCCAACAGACCGAACTGCAACTCAAGTCAGAAGCGCTCACCGCCCAACTCGAGGAACTGGAGCGCAGCTCGGCCAGCGTCGAGGCCGAGCGGACGGAAAACGCGGGACGGCTCGCCGAACTCGAGACGACATTGAAGGAACTGCTGCAGACCGCCCGCCAGGCCAGCGACGAGCGCGACCGCGCCCAGGCCACCGTGGCCGAACTCGAACGCGCCGTCGAGCAGGCGCGCCAGGTCGCGGTCGAACAGAGCGCGTCTTCGACCCGGCAGATCGAAGAGAACACGCGCCAGCAGGTCATCCTGCGCAACGTGCTGAAGAACGCGCCGCCACCGGTCATGAAGAAGTGACGCGGCCGCGATCGCTCTAGGTTCGCTGAGGCACCGAATCCGTCAACGGATAGTCGGCGGATTCCACCCCCGGCTTGATGGAGACCGCGTCATTCGCCTTTCGCTCCGCCCATTGCGCGTTGTACTGCAGGATGGCCGGATTCGGCTTGGAAGCGGTAACCAGTCGATGACGATTGATGCGATCGGCCGCCTGGACGATGGAATGGGCGCTTGACTCCGCTCCGGCAGAAGGCGTTTCTTGCTTCCGGATAAGGTGGCCACGCCTGAAAGCTGACACCATTCGACTCGGCATCCGATCTCCACAGGCTTGGTCAAGGCAGATTTTGTCGCTGGAAATGGCGCATTGCGCCGTTGCGCGTTCAAGTTCTCCGGCCACCGAATCCATGAATTTGCCATATGTTGGATATCGACCAGAGCGGACAACGAGTCCGTGCTAGCCTAGGATATAAAGGCACATTCCAGTTCTTCGGCATATGATGAAATCCTGTGTACTATCGGGAAAAACTCGGATGGGCATCGCCGCCATGCGACTACGGTTCATGCACCAACACGGTGATCGACGGTCGCGTGGCGGCTGTGTTCGACAGCCCTGTCAAGTAACGGAAGGGGAAACTACGGGGACGAGGTGGGTGTCATCCGTTGATCGAGGGGGCGTGATGAGCGACGACTGCAATGCCGGAGACATGGACGAATTGCGCCGCCAGGCCGAGGCAAGCAATGACGATCAACCGTCGCGGGAGGCTGCGATGATCGAGTCCGACTCGAAGAGGCTGCTCCAGGAGTTGCAGATCCATCAGATCGAGCTCAAGACCCAGAACGAGGAACTGCGCCGGGCGCAGATGGAACTGGAGGCTTCGCGGCTCCTGTATTTCGAGCTCTACGACCTGGCACCGGTCGGTTACTGCACGCTCAATGAGGAAGGGCTGATCATGCACGCCAACCTCACTGCGGCCACTTTGCTCGGCCTGGTTCGGGATGAACTGGTCAGGCAGCCGATTCGCCGCTTCATTGTCCAGGAGGAACGCGACCTGTTCCACCGCCACCTCCACCAGCTCTTTGCGGCCGGCGAACTGGATAGCTGCGATCTGCGCATGCTGAAGAAGGACGGGACGACGGTGTGGGTACGCCTGCGCTCGATCAGTGCGCAGGACGCCGACGGCATGCCCGTGTGTCGCACGACCCTGACCGATATCACCGAAAGCAAGCGTGCGGAACAGGCCCTGAATGAGCAGAAGGACTTCTTTCACCAGATCGCGGAAAATCTTTCCGACTTCATCGCCGTGGTCGATCAGGACGGGCGGCGAATCTACAACAGTCCCTCGTACCGGCAGTTTTTCGGTGCGACATCCGACTTGCGCAACACCGATTCCTTCGCCGAAATTCACCCCGACGATCGGGAGCGGGTCAAACAGGTCTTCCGGGAAACCGTGCAAACCGGTCGGGGCCACCAGATCGAATATCGCTTCCAGATGCCCGACGGCAGCATCCGCGACATGGAATCGCGCGGCAGTGTGCTCAAGGACAGGGACGGGCGGGTGGAGCACGTGCTCGTCGTCTCCCGCGACATCACCGAGCGCAAGCGGCTGCTGGAGCAGGTGCACCAGATGGCGTTCAACGACGTGCTCACCGGGCTCCCCAACCGTCGTTTGTTCACCGACCGTTTGCGTCAGGCGATGGCGGCAGGTACGCGCAGCGGCCGTTATGGCGCGCTGATGTTCCTCGATCTCGACAACTTCAAGCCCCTCAACGATGCCTATGGGCACGATGTCGGCGATCTGCTGCTGATCGAGGCAGCCGATCGGCTGAAGCATTGCGTGCGCGAGATGGACACCGTGGCGCGTTTCGGCGGGGACGAGTTTGTGGTGATGCTCGGCCAACTCGATGTGGATCAGGCGGAATCCGCCGCGGAAGCAAGGATCGTTGCCGAAAAACTGCGGGCTGCCCTGACCGAGCCGTATCTGCTGAACATTACCTCGGCGGTGGGCGCCGAAACCACAATCGAGCATCGTTGCCCGGCAAGCATCGGCGTGGCGCTGTTCAACGATCACGGCACGCGCCCGAGCGCCATCATCAAGCGCGCCGATTCGGCCATGTATCAGGCCAAGCAGGCCGGGGGCAATCAGGTCCGGTTTTGTGACGCACCGGTGACAGGTGGCGGCAGCGTTACGGTGGACCGCGGGGGGGCTTGAGCCGGCACGGGGGCGACGGCGTGGGAAAGTTTCGACTGGCGGTCGGGTTCTGAATCGTGGGCAGAACATCACCGTAAAAATCCGGGGCGCAATCCATTACCCCTAACCGACAAATGGGATCTTTCCCTGTCGCGTGATGCGACTAGAATTAACGGGTCGCTGCATGTCCGTTTTTTCGACCATCCGGAGGCCCCGATGATTCGAGCCCTAATCGTGACGCTGACCCTCGCTTCATACACGGTCGGGGCGCAAACCGCGCCGGTCGGCAACGTCAAGACCCTCACCGGCAGCGCGTCGGTCATGACGGATGGCACCACGGTCAGCGCGGTTCCGGGCACACCGATCTACCAGGGCAGCACACTGCGCACCGATGCGGACAGCAGTCTGGGCGTCACCTTCAACGATGAGACGCTGATGTCCTTCGGCCCCAACACGACCCTGGTGGTCGAGGCCTATCTCTATGCGCCCGTCGAGGGAAAATTCAAGCTCAGCACCCGATTGGCCAGGGGCAGCCTCAACTACGTGTCCGGCGTGATCTCAAAGCTGCAACCCGACGCGGTGAGCGTCCACACCCCCAACGGCATCATCGGCGTGCGGGGTACGCAGTTTCTGGTGCGAGTCGAAGAGTGACGATATCGCCCGGCCTCCCGAGCGCGCCGGGCCGCGGACGCGCGCCGGCACTGGTCCTCGCTGCGCTGCTGCTTGCCGGCTGCGCGCCGCGCTCTTACGTCGTGCTCATCCCCAGCCCGGACGGCTCCGTCGGCGAAGTCGTGGTCTCCGGCAAGGGCGGCGATCAGCTGCTGACCCGGGCCGGGCAAGCGGCGAACATCGACGGTTCGATGCGGGAGAAGCCGGTCGGGCAAGCGCAGATCGACAAGGATTTCGGCGCGGCGATTGCCGCGCGCCCGATGTTACCGGTGAGATTCCTGCTGTATTTCACCAGTGGCAAGGCCCTGAGCAGTGCGTCGCAGAAGCTGATCCCGGATATCGTGGACGAAGCCAACGCCCGGACCGTTGCCGATCTCTCGATCGTCGGCCATACCGACACGGTCTACACCACTGAATACAACGACATGCTGGCGCTGGCCCGCGCCCGGCACGTCGCAGACCTGCTCACGGAGAAGGGACTCAAGGCCAACTCGGTGTCGATTCAATCGCATGGCCAACGCAATCTGCTGGTACCGACACCGGACAACACCTACGAACCGCGCAACCGGCGCGTCGAGGTGTCGGTTCGATAGACGGGAGGAGGACGCTGCCGGTCAGCGCGCAAGGGTCCGTCGCCAGGTTCGGAGGCCCTCCTGTCACTTTCCTTCGAGAACGATGAGGTCGCCACCCCGCCCTTCGCTCAGGCGCCGGTGAAAGAGCAGCACCAGCGGATCGGAAGGATAGCGATCGTGAAGCGCCTGGAACGCCGTCCTGGCCTCGTCCACATCGCGACTCAGGCAGGCATGCGAGGCCAGATACTCCTTCAACGGCGCCCGTCCATTTTCCGTGCCGTGCGTTTCGGGCTCGAACACTTCCAGCGCCTCGGTCTTGCCCTGGACCAGCAGCCGCCCCACCGGCCGCGCCTTGCGCCCAGGGCAACCCGCCAGCGTTGCGGCCGACAGGCAGACCCGGGTGCCCAGATACTTGTTCGCCCCCTCCAGCCGCGACGCGGTGTTGACCGGATCGCCAAGCGCCCGGTAGTCGAAGATCGTGGAGCCGCCAAAGTTTCCGACGATCACACTGCCGGTGTGAACGCCGATTCGGGTGATGCCGAACGATCCACCCTGATCGTGGATGCGCCGTGAATAGGCCTGGGCGAAGGTGTCCATCTCGAGCGCGCACTTCACCGCTCTCTCGCAATGGTCGGCCTGCACGACCGGCGCCGAGAACATGATCACCACCGCGTCGCCGACGATGCGATCCAGCGTTCCCTCATGCCTGAAGGCGATCGCGATCAGCCCGTCGATGTACCCATTCAACATGCTGACCGCCGCATCCAGTTCGATTCTTTCCATCATGCCGGTGAAGTCGGCGAGGTCGGTAAAGACGAAGCTGCAATCGCGGCGCGCGCCGCCCAGGCCGAGTTCGCCCGGATGTTCCACCAGATAGTCGACCAGATTCGGCGACACATACCGCGAAAACGCCGACTTGATCCAGCGCTGCTCCGACTCGCTGTAGAAATGATGAATCAGGCTGGTGAGCATGAACGCCGCCGCGATCAGGACCATCGGCACAATGACATTGAGCAGCAGGCCATGGTCGGCGAAGGCAACCCAGCCGCCCCATGCCAGCGCGGCCAGCCCGATGGCGGTCAGTGCCGCCGCGATCAGGGCCTCCCCCCTCGCCGCCAACAGGCTCACGATCGCGATACACAGGGCCAGAACGATCGACTCAAGGGCCAGCGCCCATGAGGGCCGGCTCAAGGCACGCCCGGTCAGTATCTGCTCCAGGGCCTGCGCATGGACCTCGACACCGGGAATGGTTCTTCCCAGCGGGCTGAAGCGGAGATCCTTCAGGCCCTTGGCCGAGGCACCGACAAGAACGATGTTTCCGGCCAGCGTGGCGGCATCCACCTCACAGGTCAGGATGCGCCACGCCGGAATGTAGCGCTCGGGCACCGGCTCGGAATAGTGAATCCAGATTTCACCATTCGCCGTGGTCGGAACGCTGATCTGGCCGCTGCGAAAGGCCTCGAGGCCCACGCCTCGTTCGGCGGAGACGGTCAGCACATGGTTGATTTCATCCTGCCCGACACGCAGGACCTCGGCCACCAGTGTAGGGATGAGTTCGCCCCGCAGGCGCAGCACCAGCGGAAGGCGGCGCACCACGCCATCGCTGTCCGGCACGAAGGTGAGCGCTCCCCGACCGGCGGCGGCAGCCTCCAGGGCCGGCAAGGCACGGATCGCGGTGCTGAAGGAATGGAGGGTCGACACGTCCGTCCCGCCGAGCATGATGAACCGATAGGGTGGGTCGCCGCCCGGGCTCTCCGCTCCGCCCGCAGCCTGTGTATCCTCGAGCGCAAACCCCAGCACCACGCCCCCCGGCCTCAACTGCTCCGCCAGGACTTCATCATGCCTGGGCAGGGTCGAAAGGCGGTGCGCCAGGCCTTCGTCAAGCTGCCACAGTCTGGAAATCGACTCGGGCGAAGTACGGTCAGGTTCGGCGAATACGACGTCGAAGCCGATCGCCGCCGCGCCACCGTCGCGAAGCGTGTCGACCAGGCGCGCGATCTGTGTCCTCGGCCACGGCCACTGACCCAGCCGTTGCAGACTTTCATCATCGATATCGATGATCTTTACCGGGGCGTCGACATAGGCCCTTGGCTGCCAGCGCTGAAACAGGTCGAACTGCGCATTGCGCAGGAGCTGAAAGACGAATGGATCGGAAACCAGGAGGACCAATGCGATGGCCGCCAGAACACACGGCACGACAAGCCTGAAGACCACATTTTCCTGACGATTCCACATGGGGTGCCCCGCGCCGGGGGTGCCGGCGTCACTCACGCGATCAACGATCCGGGAAGTATCGCCGATCGACCGGGCGCTTGTCGTACCGTACTGCCTTGTAGCGCCCCGGGATCACCTGGACCAGGGCAGCGATCCGTGCGTCGATGCCCTAGCCGATCGTCTCGACGTTCGCCTCTCGCCCCGCCGCCGCCCAGGCCGGATCCGGCCGCCATGCACGTACCCAGGCAGGCAGGTCGGCGGCCTCCATCGGCCGGGCGATGCCATAGCCCTGACCGAGCGCGCACCCCATGCGGATCAGCGCGACCCCGTGCGCGACCGTCTCCACGCCCTCGGCGATGACGATGCGCTGGAACACTCGGGTCAGGCCGATCACCCCTTCGACGATGGCGCGGTCTTCCTGGTCGGTCAGCATGTCGCGCACGAATGACTGGTCGATCTTGAGCACCGACACGGGCAGACGTTTGAAATAGGTCAGCGAGGAATAGCCGGTTCCGAAGTCGTCGAGGGCGAAATGGACGCCGAACGCCCTGCACTCCTCGATGACCTGCGAGGCGCGCTCCATGTCCTCGAGGGCCGCGGTTTCGAGCACTTCGAGCTCCAGACGTTCGACCGGAACGTGCGGATGACGGGCCAGAATCTCCTTGAGCCGGCGGACGAAATCCGGTTGCTGCAGGTGGCGGGCGGCGATGTTTACGCTGACCGCGAGATCGAGGCCGTGCGCGCGCCAGCTGGCCATCTGCTCAAGCGCGGCATCGATCACCCATTCGCCGAGGCGAACGATGAGCTCATGGCCTTCGATCAGCGGCAGGAACTCCACCGGCGCAAGCAGACCGCGCTCGGGATGCTGCCAGCGCACCAGGGCTTCGGCGCCGACGACGCGGCCGGCGCGCATGTCGACCTTGGGCTGGTAGTGCAGCACCAGCTCCCGGGCGCTGATCGCCTGACCGATGCGCGACAGTTTTTCATGGCGGGCCTGGGCGCGCCGGTCGTTTTCGGCGTCGAAGATATGGTAGCGATTGCGCCCCGCCTGCTTGGCTTCGTACATGGCCTGGTCGGCGTGACGCAACAGCGTGTCCGGACTCGACTGGTCGTGCGGAAAGAGCGTGACCCCGATGCTCGCCGAGATCACCGCGGCCTGCCCACCCACCATGACCGGCTGCGCAATCGCGGCCAGCAGGCGTTCGAGTGCCTGCTCGCATTCATCGATGTGTTCGAGGCCGACCAGCAGCAGCGCGAACTCGTCGCCGCCGAGGCGGGCCACGGTGTCGCCGCCGCGCAGGACCGCTTTCAGACGCGCGGCCATTTCGACCAGCACCGAATCGCCCACGGCATGCCCATGCACGTCGTTGACCGGCTTGAAGCCGTCGAGGTCGAGATAGCACACCGCCATCAGGTGCCCGGCACGGCGCGTTTGCGCGATTGCCTGCTGCATGCGGTCGGCGAGCAGGACACGATTGGGAATGTCGGTCAGCGCGTCGTAGTGGGCGATGTGCTCGAGGCGTTCTTCGTATCGTTTGATATGGGTGATGTCGGTGAATACGCCGACATAGTGGGCGGGCTTGCCGTTGCTGTCGGGTACGGCCGAGATGGTGAGCAGCTCGGGATAGGCTTCACCGTTCTTGCGCCGGTTCCACACCTGGCCGCGCCAGTACCCGTGCTGACCGATGGCGGCCCACATGGCGGCAAAGAACTCGCGTTTGTGCTGCCCCGAACGGAGCATCCGCGGGGTCTGTCCGAGCAGCTCCTCGCGGCTGTAGCCGGTCATCTGGATCAGGGTCGGATTGACATCGACGATGCGCTCCTGCGCATCGGTGACGCAGATGCCTTCGTGCGCGTGCTCGAACACGTTCGCCGCAAGCCGGAGTCGTTCCCGCTCGCGCCGGAGTGCGCGCTCTGCGCGCCGGCAGTGGCGGATGGAGAACGCCAGGAGTCCGATCACCAGCGCCTGCAACGCCACGCCACCCCACAGGATCCTGCGCTGGCGGGCATGACTGGCGTTCAGCTCGCGGGTACGCCGGTCGACCAGTTCCTCGAGGCGTCCCTTGTAGTCGAGCAGCTCGCCCTCGGCCAGCGTCTTGCCGGAAACGTCGTGGATCACCGACAACAGGACATCCCGTCCGTCACTCAGCTGCACCGGCGACGAATACACCTCCACGGTACGGATGCGGCCATCGGCGGCATGATGCGGAAACACGAAGTAGTTACGGCTTTCGGCCAACGCCTGCGCGCGCTCGGCCGCCACCTCGTCCGGGTCGAGGGCGTTGAAGTCCTGGATCCTCATCGCCTTCAGGTCTGCGATCGAATGGCCATAGAAGGTGGCAGCCGCGGCGTTCGCGTCCACGATGGCACCACCCTGCGGCTCGATGAACAACATGATCGCCCCATGCCCGCGAAAGCTCGTCGACAACAGGGAGTCGCTTCCGCCTGCGCCGGCGGGCGATGCCAGCAGGGTGAGCACAAGGGTGACGACGGCGAACAGCGCAGTGGCGCCCGGGAGGCGGAAGGCAAAAGACATAGGCGTGGAAGGCAAACGCGACGGCAGTGCGATATATTCGTCGGACATCGGAGAGAGCGATGCCGAAAAATACCACAAAAGTAGTAGCTATCCGGTGCCTCGCCCCGGTCCGGTGCAGCCTCCGCGCAACACGGGCCTGGGCCGACGACGCGCGACCACGCGAGACGGCCCCCGCTGCGGCACGGGCGACGCTCAGCTCGCGGGCGGGGGCGCCTCCGACGGGGGCAGTTGCGGGTAGCGCACGTAGTCCACGAGCTCCTGGATTTCCTTCGGCGGCGGCGGCGTCAGCAGGCTGATCACGACGATCGTGACGAAGCCCAGCGGCACGCCGAACACCCCAGCCGAGATCGGATTGATCTCGAACCAGCTGTTGATCATCGAACCACCGAAGAACGGGTGGGTGCGCACCACGTAGTACAGCGTCACACCGAGCCCGAACAGCATGCCGGCCACCGCACCGGCACGGTTTGCGCGCTTCCAGAAAATGCCCAGAACCAGTGCAGGGAAGAATGCCGCAGCACCGATCGAGAATGCGAGCCCGACCATGAACAGGATGTTGTCCGGCCGCATCGAGGCGACCCATGCCGCCACCACCGCCACCACCAGCAACTGCGATTTGGAGATCACCAGCCGACGATGGGTGGACGCCTGGGGATTGATCACCTTGTAGTAGAGGTCATGCGACAGCGCGTTGGAGATGGTGAGCAGCAGTCCGTCAGCTGTGGACAGCGCGGCTGCCAGCCCACCCGCGGCGACCAGACCGGACACGACATAGGGCAGACCGGCGATCTCCGGGGTGGCGAGCATGATCACGTCGGTGTTCATGGTCAGCTCGGCCAGTTGCAGGATGCCGTCGCCGTTGATGTCCTCGATCCGCACCATGCCCACCTTGCCCCACGATGTCACCCAGTCGGGCAGGATCGACAAACTCGATCCGATCACGCTGTTGTACACCTCCCACTTGGCGAACACCGCATAGGCCGGCGCAGTGACATAGAGCAGGAAGATGAAGAACAGCGACCAGAACACCGAGCGTCGCGCCTCGACCACGCCGGGCGTGGTGTAGTAGCGCATCAGGATGTGGGGCAAGGCTGCCGTGCCCACCATCAGCACGAACACGAGCGCGAGAAAATTGTTGCGCGCCACCGCCCGCTGCTCTGGCGTGTCCCCCGGATGCGCCTCGGCGTGCCGTGGCGGCGGCCGCGCGCGCTCCAGTGCCTCGGCCCGCGCCTTTGCCCAGACGAGCTTGGCGTCCTCGGGCGAACGCGGGAGATCCCGCAGCGCACGTTCGGTCTGCGCGATCTCGCGCGCCGACGCATTGTTCACGCGCATGTCGTTGAGCCGTTCGATCAGCGAGCGACGCTCGGCCTCGAGCGAGCCCGGCAGATCGGCAATCTTGCCGGCGTAGTCCTGCGCCCGATAGCGGAACTGGTTGCGCGCATCGATCTCGGCCGGCGCATGCAGCAATTCTTCCTCACGCTCGGTGAGCTGGTTCAGCACGGTGCCGTACATCACCTGCGGAATGGGGATGCCGGTGAGCTTGTACGAAAGGATGACCACCGGTACCAGGTAGGCGATGATCAGGATCAGGTACTGCGCCACCTGAGTCCAGGTCACCGCCCGCATGCCCCCCAGAAAGGAGCACACCAGGATGCCGGCGAGCCCGATGAACAGGCCGATCTCGAACTCGACGCTGACGAACCGGCTGGTGACCAGCCCTACCCCGTAGATCTGCGCCACCAGATAGACGAAGCTGGCGAGTATGGTGGCGCCGAGACCGACCAGACGGGCGACGTTGCCCTGGTAGCGCGCACCGAGAAAATCGGGGATGGTGTATTGGCCGAACTTGCGCAGATAGGGGGCAAGCAGCAGCGCGACCAGCACGAAGCCGCCCGTCCATCCGGTGACGAAGGCCAGCCCTTCGAACCCGGAGAAATACAGCGTACCGGCAAGGCCGATGAAGGACGCGGCGCTCATCCAGTCGGCCGCGGTGGCCATGCCGTTGAACACCGCCGGCACGCGCCGCCCGGCGACGTAGTACTCGGACACGTCCGAGGTCCGGCTCATGACCCCGATGCTGGCGTAGATGGCGATGGTGACGAACAGGAAGATGTGGCCGATCACGTGATTCGACAGGCCAAGCTGTTCGCCGATGGCGAGCGCGATGACGAACAGCAGGAAGGTGCCGGTGTACCAGCCGTAATAGCGGCGCAGCCGACGGGAGAACGCCTTCAAGCCCGTTCTCCGCACATCCGCACGCGCGCCCCGACCGGCCGCATCAGTACTTGATCCGCGAGTAGTAGCTCTTCTCGGCCGCCTCACGTGCTTCGCGCAAGGTGTGGATTCCCATTTCCGCGAGCAGCGGCACGAGCTTGAGAAAGACCTCCGCGGTCACGATCGCATCACCGAGTGCGGTGTGCCGACCGACGATGGTCAACCCGAGCCGATCGGCGATCGCTTCCAGACGATGGGACTCCTGGTTGGGATGGATCACGGCGGACAGCAGCAGCGTATCGAGCACCGGCTGATCGAAGCGCAAGCCGGTGGCCTGCTCCTTGAGCTGCAGAAAACGCATGTCGAACGCGGCGTTGTGGGCGATCAGCACGGTATCGGCGGCAAAGGCATGAAAGGCGGGCAGCACGAGGTCGATGGTCGGCTGGCCGCGCAGCATTTCCGCGGTGATGCCGTGGATCTTGGCCGACTCGGGCGACAGCGGGCGGCAGGGATCGACGAGTTGCTCGAACGACTCGTTGCGCAACAGCTTGCCGTTGAGCACCCGGGTGGCGCCGATCTGGATGATCTCGTCGCCTTCCGACGGATTGAGGCCGGTGGTTTCGGTATCGAAAACCGTGAAGGTCAGCTCGGACAGCCGGCGATCGTCCAGCGCATGGGACTTCTCCGACCATTTGAACAGGTCGAAGTCGTAGTACTCGGGACGGCTCTCGCCGCGCAGGTAGGTCTCGGCCTCGACCTGCTCCTGCGGCAGCGCGGCCGGGATCAGGATGCGGAAGAACGCGCGATGTTTGACCTTCTCGCGTTCAAGCCACATCTCGCCGTCGTGTCGATCGATGACGTCGCGCACGGTCAGCGGACTGCTCTCGCCGTCGAAGTGCATCGGCTCGAGTTCCCAGTTCATCACCGTCTCCGTGCTCATGGCCTGGCCCGACCAGATCAGGTCGAGATGAACCAGACGCCCGGCACCGGTCAGCCGGAAGCGGATCTCGCGAATCTCGAACTCATCGGACAGGCGGCTGACGAGGTAGGTCACGGCCTGCATCAGCGAAAAGCTGTCGATCTTGACCCACAGCGTTTCGTCGACTTCTTCCAGCTTGGTGGGCAACTTGACCCGGCTCTCGACCTGCCGCTGCAAGGCCGCAATGAAGTCGGCGCCGAGCATCTCCTCGAGCGGCCAGCGCGCTTTCAGGGCGTCGGCGAATTCGTTCGCAGTCTGGTCGAGACGGCGGCTCATCGCCTGGACCTCGTCGCGGATGACGGTGCGGAAGCGCTCGCGCAACTCGTCCTGCAGGTCCGGGTATTCGAGCATTTCGGCCGCGGCGCGCACGTTTGCCAGCGCAGCGCGATTGCCCTCGGTCAGGGTATGGAGCATCTGGTCGCGACGCGACTCGTTCTCGAAGGTGCGGGTGATGTTGTCCAGCATCAGGATGAAGCCGGTCATGCTGCGCTCGCCCCCTTCTGCCACCTCGCCTGCCCCGCCGGACAGCACCGGGGCCATCTGCACCCGCAGCAGCTGGCCGGCACGGGTGGTGGTGACGAAGTTCGCCACCGGCTGCGCGCCTTCGCGGCCCAGACGCTGGTGGATGGTTTCGAGGGCGTGACTCACCAGGTTGCGCTCGAACACGCCGTAGATCGAGCGCCCCAGGCCGATCAGCTCGCCGCCGCCGGCAATGCCAGGTGCATCGGACATGGCGCGAAACTGGAGCTTTGCCCGGCTGTTGTAGAGCAGGATGCGGCCCTCCAGATTGCACACCACCACGCTCTGGGTGAGCTCGGCCATCAGCGCGGCGAGGCGGTTCTTTTCCTGCTCGACCGACTCCTTGGCCCTGGCGATCTGGGCCTCGACGTCGTTCATCATGCCGTCGCGCTGCTGCGCGAGTTCATTGACGGCCTCGGCCAGCGCCATGACTTCGGGTGGCCCCGCAGGCGCGACCCGAAAACCGAAATTTGCCCCCAGCATCAGGCGCAGGTTCTCGGCCATGCGCAACAAACCCTGCACGTACTGCCGGAACAGCGTGCGCAGGACACCGATCCCCATGGCGAACCCGATCACCGTCAGCAGCGTGCCGAGCGGCAGATGCGGCGTGATCACCTGAATCAGCAGATCGCGATCGGCGCCCCGGGTTCCGGCCCATACCAGCACGGCGGTCAGCACGAATGGTCCGGTCATCAGCAGGCCGAGCACGATGACGGCCAGCCCGAAACGGATACGTGCGGGCATCGTTCAGCCCTCCAGCATGCTGCGGACCCGTTCCACCAGCTCCTTGGTCGAGAAAGGCTTGGTCATGTAGCCATCGGCACCGAGCGCCAGCCCCTTGGTCACCTCGGTATCGCGCCCCTTGGCGGTCAGCATCAGGATACGGATCGACTGCAGCGCCGGGTCGGCCTTCACTTCCTGACAGACTTCGAAGCCGCTCTTCTTCGGCATCATCACGTCGAGCAGGACGAGATCCGGGCGGTCGGCGCGGATCCGGGTCACCGCCTCGTCCCCGTCGGTGGCGATCGTGACCTCGTATCCCTCGCGCTTCATCAGGAACTCGAGCGAGATGACGATATTGGGCTCATCGTCCGCAATCAGAATTTTTTTTGCCATGCACTCCCTCTCCTCGATCGTTATTTTATGTCATTCGCCGTTCAAGCCGTCGGTCGCGGCAATACAAACGAAAAAGTGGCGCCCTTGTCGGTTGTCGCGCTCACCCACAGACGTCCACCAAAATGCTCCACGATCTGCTTGCTGATCGGCAGGCCCAGGCCTGTGCCCTGCGGCCGTGCCCGCTCTCCTCCCCCCTGACGGAACTTCTCGAAAATCACCGGCGCCAGTTCGGGTGGTATCCCGATGCCGTTGTCGCTGACGTCGACGCGGATTTCGTCATCGTCGAAACCCAGTGCCACCCTGATTCTGCCGGCGTTCACCGGGACGAACTTTGCCGCGTTGGACAGCAGGTTGATCATCACCTGCAGCAGCCGATCGTGATCGGCCCGCAACACCGGCACGTGCTCGGCAAGCGCGGTCTCGACCACGGCCCCCTTGTCCCTGAACAACTGGGCGGTGGCATCGACCGCGTGCTCGACCAGCTCGTGCATGTCCACATCCGAATTGTGCCACTCGGCGTGACCCGATTCGATCTTGGCCAGGTCGAGCACCTGATTGACCAGGCGGGTAAGGCGTTCGGTTTCCGACACGATGATGCCGAGGAAGCGTTTCCGGTTGGTGAGATCGGTCTTGGGATCCTCGAGCATCATCTCGGACAGGGCCCTGATCGAGGTCAAGGGGGTGCGCAGTTCGTGCGTGACCGAGGACATGAAATCGTCCTTGAGCCGATCGTATTCCTTGAGTTGCTCGTTGGCAGTGCGCAGTTCCCGGGTTGCCGCCTCCAGCGCCTGCGACTTCTCTTCGAGCTGATGCGAGTAGGCCCGTACTTGCGACGCCTCGTCGAGGATATTCATCACCTCGTCCACCCCCAGCGGCTCTTCCTGAACCACGGTCGATACCATGACCCGCGCCGAGGCGCTGCCGATCGTCCCCGCCAGCAGGGTTTCGGCAAAGTTGACCAGCTCGGGGTCGGCCTTGAGCTGATCCGGCGAGCTCAGCCCATGGGTGAGCGCGTAGCCGGCGAAGGCATCATGGGTGCGGCGCTGTCCGAGAAAACGGGCGACCAGCGGAATCAGCTCGCGGACCTCGGCACCCGTTCGCCAGAAGCCGGCCGGGGTCGCGAGCCCGCGGCGCAATACATCCACGAACAAGGTTGCCTGGCTCGCCTCCGCACCGGTCGGCGAACGCAGCAATGACACCCCGACAAAGCAGCCGACATTCGCGAACAGGCTCCAGAACAGCGCATGGCTGAGGCTGTCGAGCGAGGTCGGTCCGAACAGTTGCTCCGGCCGCAACCAGTCGATACCGAACGGCCCCGCCGTCAGCAGGCTCATGTCGAGCCAGCCCGACTTGGCAAACGACGGCAGCATCAGGGTATAGCCCCACACCACAAAGCCCGCGATCAGCCCCGCGAGGGCACCGTCCCGGGTGCCGCCGCGCCAGTACATGCCCCCGAGCATCGCCGGGGCAAACTGCGCAACCGCGGCGAAACTGATGAGGCCGATGCTCACCAGTGCGTAGGCTTCGCCGGCGAGGCGGAAATAGAGATAGCCCAGCAGCAGGACCATGACGATCGCCCCCCGCCGGATCGCCAGCAACAAGCCGGTCAGATCGCGGCCCTCGTCGCGGGCGACCCCTGTCCGGTGCAGCAGCAGGGGCATCACCAGATCGTTGCACACCATGGTCGACAGCGCGATCGTCTCCACGATCACCATGCCGGTTGCGGCCGACAGGCCGCCGATGAATACCAGCAGCGCCAGTCCGGTCTGGCCGTGGACCAGCGGCAAGGTCAGGACGAAGGTGTCCGGATCGAGCGTCCCCTGGCCGAAGTGGAGCAGACCGCCGAGCGCGATCGGCAGCACGAAGATGTTGATTGCCAGCAGGTAGGCCGGGAACATCCAGCTCGCCCGACGCAGATGTTGCTCGTTCACGTTCTCGACCACCGCGATCTGGAACTGCCGCGGCAGGAAGATGATCGACAGCATCGCCAGCAGCATCAGCGAAAACCAGCCGCCATAGCCGGCCTGGCCGGCGCCATCGAAACTCAGCAGCGCGACGAGATCGGGATGCGCGAGCGTCCGTGCATAGATGTCGCCGATGCCGTCGTACAGCACATAGGTGACATAGACCCCGACCGCGAGAAAGGCGAACAGCTTGATCACCGATTCGAACGCAATCGCAGCCACCATGCCCTCGTGCCGCTCGGTGGTGTCGAGATGGCGGGTGCCGAACAGGATGGTGAATGCCGCCAGGGTCAGGGCGATATAGAGCGTGCTGTCCTGCAGCCAGCCGCCGAGATGCAGCGGCCGGAAGTTGGCGTCGTGATCGCCGGTGAGCAGCGCATAGCCGCTCGAGATCGCCTTCAGTTGCAGCGCGATGTAGGGCACCGTGCCGACCACCGCGATGATCGTGACCAGTCCGCCCAGCAAATGGCTCTTGCCGTAGCGCGATGCGACGAAATCGGCGATCGAGGTGATGCGATGGGTCTTGGCGATGCGGATCATCTTCAGCACCACCAGCCACGACAGTGCCAGGCCCAGCGTGGGCCCGAGGTAGATCGGCAGGAACCAGATACCGCCCGACGCGGCGCGCCCGACGCTGCCGAAGTAGGTCCACGCGGTGCAGTACACCGCCAGCGAAAACGAATAGACCCAGGGGTTGGCAATGATCGAACGCCCCTGGTCGGCCCGCCGATCGCCGAAATAGGCCACCGCAAACAGGAGCAGCAGATAGGCGAAGGAAGCGCCAATGATGACCCCGCCCGATAGCATCAGTGCGCTCCGCTCATCGGGCACCGCGCTCGGCGATCCAGGCCATCAGCGCGATCACGCCCACCCAGGCCAGGAACAGGGCGACATGCAGCAGCGGAATACCGAACACCAGTACGGGTCGATCGAACAGCGACAACAGCGGGAAATTGAATAGCATGACGCCGACCAGAAAGACGGCGACCAGACGTTGTCCGGCAAGACCCTTGCGCATCATGCACCTCGATGATGACGGCTTTGCCCTGATTATAGCGGCGTGGCGCTCCCGCTCTTGGTGGCGGGTTCAATGCACACGACAAAAAAGAGGCGCGTCTTGCGCGCGCCTTCCTTCTCCTCACCCGGATCCGACTACGTGGCCGGATCGTCTCCTGTTATTCGTTGCTGCGCAGGCGCCTCGCGGCGCCCGCGGCGGGCCGGTCAGCCCTTGAGTTGCGACAGGATGCCGGGATTTTCCAGGGTGGAGATGTCCTGGGTGATCTCCTCACCCTTGGCGAGCTGACGCAGCAGCCGGCGCATGATCTTGCCGGAGCGGGTCTTGGGCAGGTTCTCGCCGAAACGGATGTCCTTCGGCTTGGCGATCGGCCCGATCTCGTGGCCCACCCAGGTCTGCAGTTCCTTGATCATCGCCTTGGCTTCGTCGCCGGTCGGGCGGGCGCCCTTGAGCACCACGAAGGCCACGATCGCCTCGCCGGTCAGATCGTCCGGACGGCCGACCACGGCAGCCTCGGCAACCTTCTCGTGCGCCACCAGTGCGGATTCGATTTCCATCGTGCCCATGCGGTGACCGGAAACGTTCAGCACGTCGTCGATACGGCCGGTGATGGTGAAGTAGCCAGTGTCCTTGTCGCGGATCGCACCGTCGCCCGCCAGGTACAGCTTGCCCTGGAAGTCGGCCGGGTAGTAGGACTTGATGAAGCGGTCGGAGTCGTTCCAGATGTTGCGGATCATCGACGGCCACGGACGCTTGACCACCAGGATGCCGCCCTGGCCCCACGGCACTTCGGTGCCGGTTTCGTCGACCACGGCAACCATGATGCCGGGGAAGGCCAGCGTGCACGAACCGGCCACCAGCGGCGTGGCGCCCGGCAGCGGGGTGATCATGTGACCACCGGTTTCGGTCTGCCAGAAGGTATCGACGATCGGGCAGCGACCGCCACCGACGTTCTCGTAGTACCACTCCCACGCGGCCGGGTTGATCGGCTCGCCCACCGAACCGAGGATGCGCAGGCTCGACAGGTCGTATTTTTTCGGATGAACGGACGGGTTGTTGTCGGCGGCCTTGATCAGCGAACGGATCGCGGTCGGCGCGGTGTAGAACACCGAAACCTTGTGATCCTGGATCATCTTCCAGAAACGGCCGGCGTCCGGGTAGGTCGGCACGCCTTCGAACACGATCTCGGTCGTGCCGCAGGCAAGCGGGCCATAGGTGATGTAGGTGTGGCCGGTAACCCAGCCGATGTCGGCGGTGCACCAGAAGACATCGTCGGGCTTGATGTCGAAGGTGTACTTCATGGTCAGGATGGCGTGCAGCAGGTAGCCGCCGGTGGAGTGCTGAACACCCTTCGGCTTGCCGGTGGAGCCGGAGGTGTAGAGCAGGAACAGGGGATGCTCGGCACTGACCCATTCCGGTTCGCACACGTCGGACTGATCTGCGACGGCATCGTGGTACCAGGTGTCACGACCGGCGACCAGGGCGCAGTCGGTGCCGGTGCGCTTGACCACGATCACGTTCTTGATCGACTCGCAGCCACCCATGCCGAGCGCTTCGTCGGCGATCGGCTTCAGCGGCAGCGCCTTGCCACCACGGAACTGACCGTCGGAGGTGATCAGGGCAACGGCGCCGGCATCGTTGATGCGGTCGCGCAGGGCCTGGGCGGAGAAGCCGCCGAACACGATCGAGTGGGTGGCGCCGATACGGGCGCAGGCCTGCATCGCGACGATGCCTTCGATCGACATCGGCAGGTAGATGACGACCCGGTCACCCTTCTTGACGCCCATGCCGCGCAGGGCGTTGGCGAATTTGGAAACGCGGGACAGCATGTCCTTGTAGGTGACGCGGGTCACTTCACCGCTGTCGGCCTCGAAAATGATCGCGACCTTGTCGCCCAGACCGTTGTTGACCTGACGATCGAGGCAGTTGTAGGAGACGTTGAGCAGACCGTCGGCAAACCACTTGAAAAAGGGCGCGTTACTCTCGTCCAGCACCTCGGTGAAAGGCTTCTTCCACTCGAGCAGCTCACGGGCATTGCGTGCCCAGAAGCCCTCGTAATCGTCCTCCGCTTCCTTGCACAGGGCCCGATAGGCCTCCATGCCGGATACGGCGGCGTTCTTCATCGATGCTTCCGACGGGTTATAAAAGCGGACTTGTTGTTCGTTGGACATGCTGACCTCTCCTCAACTGAATCTAATGGTTGAAGCTGACCCGGGCGGTGCGACTGGTTGAATCCAGTGTCTGATTCGCTTATTTGCCGTCCGAGGAATGGACGGCATTTGATAATACCTATCTTACACAAGACTTACACGATCGGTGCCGGCGCCGCACCATGCCGGCCAGTGCTAGAATTTGAGGCTGCATTATCATACTTCGCTCACGCCCACCGGAGATCAAGAATGACCGTAATTCGCGAAGAAGACCTCATCCAGTCCGTCGCGGATGCTTTCCAGTACATCAGCTACTACCACCCGCTCGACTACATCAAGGCGCTCGGTGAGGCCTGGGAGCGCGAGGAAAGCCCCGCCGCCAAGGACGCGATCGCGCAGATCCTGACCAATTCGCGCATGTGCGCCGAAGGTCATCGGCCGATCTGCCAGGACACCGGCATCGCGGTCGTGTTTCTGAAGGTCGGCATGGACGTGCGCTGGAACGCGACGATGAGCGTCCAGGACATGATCAACGAAGGCGTGCGCCGCGCCTACAATCATCCGGACAACAAGCTGCGCGCCTCGGTGCTGCTTGATCCGGCCGGCAAGCGCCAGAACAGCAAGGACAACACGCCGGCCGTGGTGCACTACGAGATCGTCCCCGGTGACCATGTCGAAGTCATCTGTGCGGCCAAGGGCGGCGGCTCCGAGAACAAGTCGAAGATGGTCATGCTCAATCCGTCCGACTCGATCGTGGACTGGGTGATCAAGACCCTGCCGACCATGGGCGCAGGCTGGTGTCCGCCGGGGATCCTCGGCATCGGCATCGGCGGCACGCCGGAAAAGGCGATGCTGCTCGCCAAGGAATCGTTGATGGCGCCGGTCGACATCCACGAGCTCAGGGACAAGGCCGCCTCCGGCGCCGCGCTGACCCGGATCGAGGAACTGCGCCTGGAGCTGATCGACAAGGTCAACGCGCTCGGCATCGGCGCCCAGGGTTTGGGTGGGCTGACCACGGTGCTCGACGTCAAGATCATGGATTACCCCACCCACGCCGCCTCGCTGCCGGTGGCGATGATCCCGAACTGTGCCGCCACCCGTCACGTGCATTTCCACCTCGACGGTACCGGCCCGGCCAAGCTCGAGACCCCGAAGCTCGAAGACTGGCCGCAGGTCACCTGGAAGGCCGACACCAACGTCGCCACCCGGGTGAACCTCGACACCCTCACCCGGGAAGAAGTCGCCGCCTGGAAGCCGGGCCAGACCCTGCTCCTCAACGGCAAGATGCTCACCGGCCGCGACGCCGCGCACAAGCGCATCGCCGACATGCTGGGCCGGGGCGAGAAGCTGCCGGTGGACTTCACCAACCGGGTGATCTATTACGTCGGCCCGGTGGACCCGGTACGCGATGAAGTGGTCGGCCCCGCCGGCCCCACCACCGCGACCCGGATGGACGGTTTCACCCGCATGATGCTCGAACAGACCGGCCTGATCTCGATGATCGGCAAGTCCGAACGCGGCCCGGTCGCGATCGACGCGATCCGCGACAACAAGTCCGCCTACCTGATGGCGGTGGGCGGTTCGGCCTATCTCGTGTCGAAGGCAATCAAGGCGGCGAAGGTCGTCGGCTTTGCCGACCTCGGCATGGAAGCGATCTACGAATTCACCGTGGAAGACATGCCGGTGACGGTGGCGGTCGATTCCAGTGGTACCAGTGTGCATAACACCGGTCCGAAGGAATGGCAGGCGAAGATCGGCAAGATCCCGGTCGCGATCGCCTGATTCCGCACTCCCGCGGACGCATGAGCCCGGCCCTCTCGGCCGGGCTTTTTTTCGTCTGCAGGTTCCTGAATGGCGCCGTTTCGCGACATTCGCTCCTGTAACCACCATCGCGCCGGCGGGCAGCGACGCGTCGATTCGGCGGACGAAGAAGCAATTCGCAGCTTTATTGCTTTCCAGAAAGCAATAAAGAATGCTATGGTGCACCGCATGACGCGAAAATGCCGAACCCGCTGCGAAGAAATGCTGAGCATGACTGCCGAGAGCTTTCCCGAAATCGACACGCCGGGAATGCGTCTGATCGCGCGCCTGTTCCGCATTCGCGACCTGATCTACGAGAACGCCCAACGCGAGATGACGCGCTTCGGACTGTCGCCGGTCGAGTACTCGGTGATGGCCACGTTGCGCAAGCGCCCGTTCCCGCACGAGTTGCGCCCGTCGGACATCTACAAGGGCATGCTGCTCAGCTCGGGCGGGCTGACCAAGGTGCTCAAGGGCCTCGAACAGCGCGCCCTGATCGAGCGTCAGGACGACGAAGTCGATCGTCGCGGCTGCCGCGTGCGCCTCACCCCGGCGGGCATCGATCTCGCCGGGCGTGCCATGCAGTCGGTGATCGAAAGCGACATCGCCCTGCTGCGCAAGGCAGCGTCCCCCGAACACCTCGAGGCGCTCGCAGAAGCGCTCAAACCCTTTACCGAGACCCTCGACCGATGACCCCCGCGCGCACGACCGCCTCCGGCCTGCGGAGGTCCGCATGACCCCCGCTACCCGCACACCGATGGGATTCGGCGAATTCGTCGGCTTCATTGCGGCCTGCATGGCGCTCAATGCGCTGGCGATCGACGTGATGCTGCCCGCCCTGCCCCTCCTGAACGCCGATTTCGGCCTTTCGGACCCCAACCAGAGCCAGGCGGTGATCGCGGTTTACCTGCTTGGCATGGGCGTCTCGCAGCTGTTCTACGGACCGCTGTCGGACCGCTACGGCAGGCGACCGGTGCTGATCGGCGGCCTCGTCCTGTTCGCCGTCGCCGGCCTGCTCTCGTCCATGACCGACAGTTTCGGCACCCTGCTTGCGGCGCGTCTGCTGCAGGGCGCAGGCGCCGGGGCACCCCGCGTGGTGGCCGTGTCGCTGGCCCGCGACCGGTACTCGGGGGCCCAGATGGGCCGGGTGATGTCGCTGGCGATGATGGTGTTCATGGCGGTTCCGATCCTGGCGCCGTCGCTGGGCCAGTTGATCCTGCTGGTCGCACCGTGGCGTTGGGCGTTCGGCGCGCTCGTGGTGGCCGGTGCCGCGGTGCTGCTGTGGACCCTGTTGCGGCTCGAGGAATCGCTGCCGCCCGATCGCCGCCGGGCGATCTCGCCGGCGGCGATCGTCGGCGCCTACCGGATCACCCTCGGCTCGCGGATGGCGACCGGCTACATGCTCGCCCTCGGCCTGGTGCTGGGGTCGCACATGGGTTTCATCACCTCCGCGCAGCAGATCTTCGTCGATGTGTTCGATGTCGGGCGCAGCTTCACCGTGCTGTTCGCGCTGGTCGCGCTGTCGATGTCGGTCGCCGCGTTCACCAATTCGCGCCTGGTGCACCGCTTCGGCATGCGCCGGCTGATCCTGACCGGACTCGTCGCCACCGCAGCGCTGAACCTGTTCCATTTCGCGGTGCTTGTCGCCGGTGGCGAAAGCCTGCTCACCTTCATGCTGCTGCAGGGCGGCAGCGTGTTCATCTTCGGCTTTCTGGCCTCCAACCTGAACACGCTCGCGATGGAGCCGCTCGGCCACGTGGCCGGCACCGCGTCGTCGATGATCGGCTTCTTCACCACCGTGGTCGGCGCGCTGATCGGACTGGGTATCGGCCAGCTTTTCGACGGCAGCGTCTCGCCGCTCGTCGGCGCCTACGTGATCCTTGCCCTGCTGGCGCTCGGGGTCGCGTACTACACCGAACGCCCGTCGTCACCGACCGCCTCGCCGGCCTGAACGGTCCGCCCGCGGGACGCTGGACGTCCACGCCGACGCCTCCGCTCACACCTAGAAGAAGAACGCCCGACCGATCATGGTCGGGCGTTCTTCTTTGAGGGCCGGTCGGGTTCGGGAGCAAGGCCCTACTTCGGTCACGGCTGGCGTTTCTTGATGCAGATCATGGTGCCGGTGCCTTCGGAAAACCAGAATCCGCCACACCTGCGGTTTCCCTTCCACTTTCCGGACATAACGAGACAAACCATGAGGAGTACTCCATGAGCGGCATTTTCAGCAAGGCAATGGCGCGCAACATCTTTTACGGGGGCACGGTCTTCTTCTTCCTGCTCTTCCTTGCGCTCGTCTTCGACACCGAGCAGACCCTTCCCAGCCGCGACAACCGCCAGAATCTGACCGAGGAAGTCATCGCCGGCAAGAAGATCTGGGAGACGCGCAACTGTATCGGTTGTCACTCCCTGCTCGGCGAAGGCGCCTACTTCGCACCCGAACTGGGCAACGTCTATCCCCGGCGCGGTCCCGAGTTCATCAAGGCCTGGATGCAGTCGCAACCGACCGGCGCACCCGGCCGTCGCCAGATGCCCAATTTCCATCTGAGCGACACGGAGCTCGCCAATCTGGTGGCCTTCCTCAAATACACCTCCGAGATCAACACCTCCAACTGGCCGCCCAACATCGAAGGCTGAGTCGGAACCGCGACTCGACACCTCGACAGGACTAAAGGGGATATACATGCAATACAAATCACAAGCGGTCGCCATGCCCTATTTCATAGCGGCGATCGGATTGTTCGTGGGGCAGATCATCTTCGGATTGATCATGGGCATGCAGTACGTGGTCGGCGATTTCCTGTTTCCGGAAATCCCGTTCAACGTCGCCCGCATGGTTCACACCAACCTGCTCATCGTGTGGCTGCTGTTCGGCTTCATGGGTGCGGCCTACTACATGGTGCCGGAGGAATCCGAAACCGAACTCTACAGCCCGAAACTGGCGTGGATCCTGTTCTGGGTCTTCCTCGCCGCCGGCGCACTGACGATTCTCGGCTATCTGTTCGTGCCTTACGCCACGCTGGCCGAGGCAACCGGAAACGACCTGCTCGCCACCATGGGCCGGGAGTTCCTCGAACAGCCGCTACCGACCAAGGTCGGCATCGTCGTGGTCGCGCTCGCCTTCCTGTTCAACATCTCCATGACCGTGCTCAAGGGCCGCAAGACCGCGATCAGCATGGTGTTGTTGCTCGGTCTGTGGGGCCTGGCGATCTTCTTCCTGTTCTCGTTCTACAACCCGCACAACCTGGTTCGTGACAAGTTCTACTGGTGGTTCGTGGTGCACCTCTGGGTGGAAGGCGTATGGGAACTGATCCTTGCCGCACTGCTGGCCTTCGTGCTGATCAAGGTCACCGGGGTCGACCGTGAAGTGATCGAGAAGTGGCTGTACGTGATCATCACCCTGGCGCTGGTCACCGGCATCATCGGTACCGGTCACCACTTCTTCTGGATCGGTACGCCGGAGTACTGGCAGTGGTGGGGTTCGATCTTCTCCGCACTGGAGCCGATTCCGTTCTTCGCCATGACCGTGTTCGCTTTCAACATGGTGAACCGCCGCCGTCGCGAGCATCCGAACAAGGCTGCCGTGCTATGGGCGCTGGGCACCGGCGTGATGGCCTTCCTCGGAGCAGGCGTGTGGGGCTTCCTGCACACGCTGGCGCCGGTGAACTTCTTCACCCACGGCTCGCAGATCACCGCGGCGCACGGTCATATGGCCTTCTACGGCGCCTACGTGATGGTCGTGATCACCATCATCAGCTACGCCATGCCGATCCTGCGCGGCCGTGCCGCCAACTCGGAGAAGGCTCAGGTGATGGAGATGTGGAGCTTCTGGCTGATGACGATCGCGATGGTCTTCATCACCCTGTTCCTCACCGCCGCCGGCATCCTGCAAGTGTGGCTGCAACGGGTGTCCGATACCCCGATGTCGTTCATGGCTGCGCAGGATCAGGTCATGCTGTTCTACTGGGCGCGCGAATGGGCCGGTGTCATCTTCTTCATCGGATTGCTGACCTACCTGGCGAGCTTCTTCGTCAAGGGCGAGACCAAGGCGGTCGCCAACTGATTTCGGATGTCTCTCCGGTATCACCTGAACTGAGTGGGTGAAGGGGTTGGGGCGGCGCAAGCCGCCCCTTTTTTTGTGCCCATTTTTACGAATTGTCCGGAATCAAGGCTCGCGGGCCGCGGTATTCCTAGACTCCACCTCATGAATACAGCAAGTTCAGCCACCCTCACCGCCACCCCAGCCATCGCCGTGGAGCGCCGCCTTGCCGGCGACCTGGCGATCTGGATCTTCATCCTTGCCGAACTGCTTGCCTTTGGCGTGTTCTTTGCCGCCTACGCCTTTACCCGGGCAAGTCACATCGAGCTGTTCGACGCCGAACAGCTGGCCTTGCACCGCGATGCGGGCGCACTCAATACCGTGCTGCTGCTGACTGCGAGTTACTTCGTGGTGCGCGCGGTGCAGGCCGCCGAACGCCTTGCCGCCGCGGCCGCCGCGCGCTGGTTGCTGGCGGCGATGGTGTGCGGCGCCGGTTTCGTCACCGTGAAGCTGTTCGAATACTCGGCCGCGTTCGAGCAAGGCATCAGCCTGTCGAGCAGCCCGTTCCACATGTTCTACCTGTCGCTCACCTTCTTCCATTTCATGCACGTGATCCTCGGCATGGTGATTCTCGGTGCGATGTGGTTCGGCGCCCGCGCCGGGCGCTACCGGCCAGGCGACATGAACGGCCTGGAAACCGGTGCGGCCTACTGGCACATGGTCGACCTGGTGTGGCTGGTCCTGTTTCCGCTCGTCTATGTCATCCATTGAACCGTCCCCCCAGGAGCACGACCGCATGCACACCGACACCCATGGCACCCCGGCCCGCGCCACCGTCCTGTGGCTGCTGCTGATTGTCGCCACCGCACTGACCTGGGCGGTTGGCGAGCGCGGCAGCAGCGGCGCCCTCGTCGTCGCCTTTCTCGCCGTGCTGTCCTTTGCCAAAGGCAGCGTGGTGATCCTCGATTTCATGGCCCTGCGCCGCGCGCCGCTGATGTGGCGCGTCCTCACCCTGGGCTGGATGGCGCTCGTCTGGGCGCTGATCGGCCTTGCTTACCGGAACGGAATGCCCACATGAAAAACGACCTCCCCCCGCTCGCGGCGCGCCAAGTCGACGCCCCCTTCTATCAGCCCTCCGGGGACGAGATCACCGTGTTCGAGCACGCGTGGAAGAACCGCCTGCCGCTGCTGATCAAGGGCCCCACCGGCTGCGGCAAGACCCGCTTCGTCGCCCACATGGCGGCGCGGCTCGGCCTGCCCTTGTACACGGTGGCCTGCCACGACGATCTGACCGCCGCCGACCTGGTCGGCCGTCATCTGATCGGCGACGGCGAGACCGTATGGTGCGACGGCCCGCTCACCCGCGCGGTGCGCGAAGGCGGCATCTGCTATCTGGACGAAGTGGTCGAAGCGCGCAAGGACACCACCGTGGTGCTGCATCCGCTCGCCGACGACCGCCGCCTGCTGCCGATCGACCGCACCGGTGAGCTGCTGCAGGCCCCGCCCGGATTCATGCTGGTGGTGTCCTACAACCCGGGTTACCAGAATCTGCTCAAGGGCATGAAGCCGTCCACCCGGCAGCGCTTCGTCAGCCTGCGCTTCGACTTTCCGGCGGCTGCGCGCGAGGAGGCAATCCTGATTGGCGAGACCGCCTGCGAGCCCGATCTCGCCCGCCGCCTGGTCGGCATCGCCGGTGCGCTGCGCGCGCTCAAGGATCACGACCTCGAGGAAGCCGCCAGCACCCGGTTGCTGATCTACGCCGCACTGCTGATCAAGGCCGGCATGGACCCGGTCGCGGCTTGCCGCGCGGCAATCGTCGAGAGCCTCACCGACGATACCGAGATCGTCGACGCGTTGATGGAAGTGGTCTCCGCCACTTTCGGCCGTTGAGCGGCCCGACCCGATGACGATAGAGCGCAAGGATCCGCTCAAGCACCTGATGCCCGGCCCGGTCCTTGCGGTTGCCGCCGAGGCGCTGTTCATCATCAACCTGATGCTGCTGCCCGGAATCGCCTTCCTGATCCTGCTCGGCCTCTGGTTGCGCCATCGCAACCATCCCGACCCGCTGGTCCGCAACCACCTGCGCCAGACCGTGGTGACCTGCATCTGGGGCGGCGCTCTGCTGGTATCGATCAGCGTGGCGATCTTCGTTCTCGGCGGTTTCGACAATCCGTGGTCGTGGGTGATCGGGGTGCTGTATTTCGTGTTGTTCCATGCCGGCCTGATCCTGCTCGGCGTCATGGGACTGGTACGTGCCATCAATGGCCGCAGCTGGCGTTACCCGCTCGTGGGACCCCGTCGTGACGACTGACCTGCCCCGCCTTCGGCCCGATGCACGCCGCATCATTCCGATCGCGGTGGCGGGCAGCGCCCGGACGCGCTCGCTGCAACCGCGTCGCGCGCTGTTCCAGATCGGGTTTTTCGTCCTGTTCGTGCTCGCTCCGGTGTTCAACATCCTGCGCTACGACCTCGACGCCGGCCACGCCTGGCTGCTCGGCCTCGAATGGCGCCTGGGACTGGACGCCTTTCTCGCCGGGCGCATCGGCGCGCTCGAGGCTGGTGCCAACGTCATGCTGCGGCTGTTTCTGCCGCTGCTCGGCGGCGCGGGCGCCTTTCTGTTCATCGCCTGGCGCTGGGGCCGGCTCTACTGCGGCTGGCTGTGCCCCCACTTCTCGGTGGTGGAAACGATCAACAACCTGATGGTGCGCGCCTCGGGCAAACCCAGCGTGTGGGAAAAGGCGCCGATCACGCCGTGGCTGGCCGACGGCACCCGGCGCAAACCGGATGCGCGCTGGTGGGGCATCGTGGTGCCGGCAGCGGTGGGATTTGCGTTCACCTGGGCGGTGGTCTTCCTGACCTACCTGCTGCCGCCGGGCGAGGTGTACGGCAACCTGGTGAGCGGTGAACTCACCCGCAACCAGGGCATCTTCATCGCCGCGGCCACCACCGCCCTGTCGATCGAGTTTCTCTTCGCCCGTCACCTGTTCTGCCGTTATGCATGCGCGGTAGGGCTGTTCCAGAGCCTGGCGTGGATGAGCAACCCGAAAGCCATGGTGGTGGGCTTCTTCCGCGCACGGGCGAGCGACTGCGCCACCTGCCTGCCCGAGAAACAATCCGCCTGCGATGCGGTATGCCCGATGCGGCTGACCCCGCGCAACATCAAGCGCCACATGTTTACCTGCACCCAGTGTGCGCAGTGCATCGACGCCTGTGGCGAAACCCAGCGCGACAATCCGGACGGCCCGCTGCTGCACTGGGTCGAGAACGAGGCTGCGCGCCAGAACGAAGCCGGCTTCCGCGCCGGACGGGAACACTAAGTCATGGAAGAAGCAGTCGGCAAACTGTGGCATCGCCTGATCACCCGTGCCGCCGGAGGCAGTTATCCGGAGGCGGGCATCACGCTCAAGGAGGTCGAGCGCACCGTGGGGGTGATGTTCCGCGCCCTCGGCGGCGACGGCGGCCTGCGCGTCGCCGCAGCGACCGATGACACCCACGGCGCCCGCCGCAGCTGGCTCGCGCGCCTGGCCGGAAGCGGCGAGAAACTGGCCCGCGCCCGCATGGACGACAGCACCTTGCGCCTGCCGCCACGCATCGACGCCTTCCCCGATAGTGCGCTCAACCGCGAACTCTACCTGTGGCTTGCCGCCCTCGCCGCAGCCCACGCCGAGCTGGCGGGCAGTGCGCACGCCGGCCCGCACGCGGCCGATCGCCAGAGCCACGAACTGCAGCGCAACCAGCACGCCACCCTGCACGCCCTCGCGCGCTGGCCCGGGCTCGAAGCACGGTATCGCCGCGTGGTTGCGGCCACCCTCGCCCAGCGCCCCGACCCGAACAAGCTCCCGGCCGCCGAAGCGGCGCGCGAGCGCGCCCTGCGCAGCGCAATCGAAGTACCGGGCAGCGTGATCGGACTGCCCCCGGTGCCCGCCGAAGCGCCCGCCGCGCAGCCCTTGCTGCCGTGGCTCGCGTGCCCGCCCGCGGAAACCGCCGAACCGGTTCGCGGCGAGAGCCAGTCCGGCGACAACGGCGAGTCCGCAGCGCCCTCCGAGCCCGGCAGCGAGGAAACCGAACGCCGTGCGCACAAGACCGAGCGCGTGGACGCCCCGCCGGAGAAGCACGGCCTGATGATCTTCTTCCGCGCCGAAAGCCTGCTGTCGGTGGCCGAGTTCCTCAAGGTCAAACGCAGCGAGGATGACGACCCCGATCCGAACGCAGCCGCCGCGGCCGCCAATCTCGACAAGCTGTCGCTGACCCGCGACGGCGAGCGCACCGCGTCGAAGATCCGCTTCGACCTCGACCTGCCCTCGGCGGCCGAGGACGATGTGGAGCTCGGCGCCGGCATTCCGCTGCCGGAATGGGATTACCGCAAGAACCTGCTGCGCGAGGATCATGTGCGCCTGCTCGAGATGGCCGCCGCAGCGGACGACCCGCGTGCCGCCCCGGTCGCGCTGCCCGAGCGTCTGCGCCGCACCGCGCGCAGGCTGCACCAGCAGTTCGCGCTGCTGCAGCCCGGCCGACGCTGGATCAAGGCCCAGGTCGATGGCAGCGAACTCGACGTCGACGCCGCGGTGCGCTCGACTACCGACCGCGCCTGCGGCCAGCAACCCTCCGATCTGCTGTGGCTCACGCTCGAGAAGCGCGAACGCGACATGGCCTGCCTGGCGCTGGCCGACCTGTCCCTGTCCACCGACACCTGGGTGTCGAGCGAAGCACGGGTGATCGATGTCATCCGCGACAGCCTGCTGCTGTTCGGCGAGGCCTTGTCGGCCACCGGCGACCGCTTTGCGCTGTGCGGGTTTTCGTCGGTGAAACGGAGCAATGTGCGTTTCCATCACCTGAAAGGCTTCGACGAGCGCTTCGACGACCGCGTCCGTGGCCGCGTGATGGCGATCAAGCCCGGCTACTACACCCGGCTGGGCGCAGCGATCCGCCACGCCACCAATCTGCTCGACACCCAGCGCGCCGCCCGCCGCATCCTGCTGATCCTGTCCGACGGCAAACCCAACGACCTCGACCTCTACGACGGCCGCTATGGCATCGAAGACACCCGCATGGCCGTGGTCGAAGCGCGGCGCCGCGGCGTGGTGCCGTTCTGCGTCACCATCGACCGCGAAGGCGCGAGCTACCTGCCCCACCTGTTCGGTCCTGCCGGTTTTGCGGTGATCCGCAAGCCGGAAGAACTCCCTGCCCGACTGCCGATGTTCTATGCCCAGCTCACGAGGTGATGTCATGACCCGATGCGACCTGCCCTGCAAGGAAGCAATGCGCGCGCCGGAATCGGCCCCCCGGAGTTCGGGCTCCGACGCGGAACGGATCTGCCAGCTGCTGGCCGCCGCCCCGCTGTTCGACGGCCTTGCCCGGGAGGAGATTGCGCGCTTTGCCCGCGGCGCACGCGAAACTTCCGCCGCCAAGGGCGATATCCTGTTTCATCGCGGCGACCCGTGCACCGGCTTTCACCTGATCGTACGCGGCCAGATCAAGCTCGCGTTCACCTCGTCGGAGGGCAACGAGAAAGTGGTCGAGATCCTGCGCCAGGGGCAGAGCTTCGGCGAGGCCGTGATGTTCATGGACATGCCCTACGTGGTGATGGCCCAGGCCCTGACCGACTGTGATGTATTACACATTGCCAAGCAGGTGGTGTTCGAGGAGATGGGCCACGATCCGATGTTCTGCCGCAAGATCATCGCCGGACTGTCACGTCGCCTGCACCAGCTCATCGCCGACGTCGAGAGCTACTCCCTGCGTTCCGGCCGTGACCGCATCATCGGCTACCTGCTGCGCGAAGAGGAGAATGACGAGGTCGTCCGCAGCGGCCGCGTCTCCATCCGGCTGCCGACCAGCAAGGGCACCATCGCCTCGCGTCTGAACCTGACCCAGGAACATTTCTCGCGCATCCTGCACGAACTGGTGGACGCCGGCCTGATCGAGGTGGAAGGCCGCACCATCCACATTCCGGATCTGGCCCGCCTGCGCGCGACGCTGACCTGAGTCGCGTGGCAAGGCGGCCGAGCCGGCGCTGGTGGCGAACGCTTCGGAATCCAGAGCGAGTGCTTATCGAACTTGCCCTGGCAAGTGCCGTGGACAAGAATCAGAAGACGCCGCGCAGGAGGGAATCATGATCTTCGAGCAGATCGTCACCGGGGGCTGCAAGTCCTATCTTCTCGGCTGCGAAGCCACGCGCGCAGCTGTTCTGATCGACCCGGAACTGTCCCAGATCGACAAGTACCTGGGGCTCGTGCACCAGCAGGGCGTGCATGTCCGTTACGTCGTGGACACGCACACCCACGCCGATCACTTCAGCGCGAGCCACGAACTTGCCAGGGTCCTGCAGGCACCGGTGGTCATGAACCGAATGAGCCCGGCGCCCTTTGCCGACTTGCGTCTCGACGACGGTGACATGCTGATCGTCGGCGAACTGCGGCTGAAGGCGCTCCACACGCCGGGACACACACGCGACTCCATGTGCCTGATCGCTGCCGACCGGGTGTTTACCGGCGACACGCTGCTGATTGGCGGCACCGGACGGACGGATTTGCCGACCGGCAACCCGCATGAGCTTTACCACAGCCTGTTCCACAAGCTGCTGAAACTGCCGCCGGAAACACTGGTCTTTCCCGCCCATGACTACAAGGGCAGGTCGCATTCGACCATCGGTGCGGAGACCGCCGAGAATCCCCGCCTGCAGAAGACCGACCCCGATGCATTCGTCGAGATGATGCTGCATCTGGATCTCGCTGCCCCGACGCATCTGACCGAAGCGCTGCGCACCAATATGAGCGGCGGCCGAACGGTCACGCAACTCCTCGCCGAGGCGGCCGCGAAAGTGCCTTTCATGGCACTCGACGACCTCGAGGACCGGATCGGCGGGACCGATCAGGACCTGGTCATCCTCGATGTGCGGGAGCAGGACGCGTTCAAGGCGGGCCACATCCCCGGGGCCGTCCATCTGCCCCGGGGTCAGCTCGAACTGCGGGTCAACAGCGTGCTGCCCGACCCGACCGTGCGGATCGTCACCTGCTGCGAGTTCGGCAAAATCTCGACGCTGGCGGCCGCGACCCTGCGTGAACTGGGCTTTGGCCGCGCGGCGGCGCTGGACGGCGGCATGAAAGCCTGGACGGAGGCCGGTTACGCGTTGGAGCAATGATTGCCGGGTCGCGCGCGGCCCGAGTGCGTGAACCGTCGCAACGGATTCCGGTCCGCCTCCATCGGCCTGGCGGCGTTCAGTGGCGTGCCACCCGCGGCAGGGAGCCGCCCGAACTCGGCCCGAATTTGTGAAAAAAGATTAGAAACCACACGGATTTCAGGCGAGCCGCGTACCCTTGTTGCAGTGTGTCAATTTCTCTTCGCGTCCCCGGGACGATAGGTGCTCGGCGACAAAGTTCAATCCGAAGTCGAAGCGCTTCCCCGCGGACGACCTCAGTCTCGCCGATCGCCCCATGAACCGACCTTCTCCTTCCCAATTCCCCCCCTTCAGCGGTCCCGGCTTCGGGGCGGAACCGATACAGCACCGGATCGAGCCGAGCCACGACGCCTTGCCGCCGGGCACCCGGCTCGCCGAGTACGAGATTCTGTCCGTCCTGGGCGAGGGGCGATTCGGCATCGTCTATCTGGCCATGGACCATGGCCTGCAGCGCCGGGTCGCCATCAAGGAGTACCTGCCCGCCGCCCTGGCGTCCCGGGGCAGCGGAATGGAGGTGACCCTGCGTTCCGACGGGCACGTGGAGACCTTCGCCCTGGGCCTAGAGTCCTTCGTCGACGAGGCCAGGCTGCTGGCCCGTTTGGACCACCCGGCCCTGATGCGCGTGTATCGCTTCTGGGAGGCCAACCGCACCGCCTACATGGTGATGCCCTACTACGAGGGGATCACGCTCGCCTTCGCGCGCGAGGCCATGGCGCGCCCGCCGGACGAAGCCTGGCTGCGCGACCTGCTGTTGCCGCTGCTCGGCGCGCTGGACGTGCTGCACGGTGCCTCCTGCTATCACCGGGACATCTCGCCGGAGAACATCCTGCTGCTGCCCGACGGCCGCCCGGTGCTGCTGGACTTCGGCGCCGCGCGCCACGTCATCGGCGATCGCAACGAGGCGTTCACGGTCATCCTCAAGCCGGCCTTCACACCCATCGAGCAGTACGCCGAATCGACAAAGCTGCGGCAGGGGCCATGGACCAGTCTCTACGCCCTGGCCGCGGTTGCCTATTACTGCGTCAGCGGTCACCCGCCAGTGGCTTCCACCGTACGCGCAGTGGACGACCAGATGGAGCCCCTGTTCCAGGTGGTGGACCGCCTCGGTCGCAGCTTCCCGGAGCTGAACTACAGCGTGGCCTTCGTCTCCGCGATCGAACGGGCCCTCAACGTCAGGCCCCAGGAGCGGCCCCAGAGCGTGGCCGAATTCAGGCGTGCCCTGCTCGGCGACCGGGGCGCCGCAGAATCCGTCGTGCTGCCGCCCGCCGTCGAGGAAGCCGAGCCGCACGGGGCGTCGCCCCCGCTCCCGGCCTCCAGGGAGGAAACCGAGTCGTTCAAGGCTTTCCTGAGTACCTGGGACGGCGGAAACCTCGAGGACGCTACCCGGAAGCGCTCGGAGCCTTGGCCGCCCGAAGCGGAGCCGAGAGCAGAACCAAAGCTGCAAACGCCGGCGCGGGAAGCCCGGACCCAGTTCGTGTCGCCTCCCGGACAAGCTCCGCGCGGGAGCGTCGACGATGCCCACGATGCTGCCTGGTGGGCCGCTCTGGAGGCCGCTCTGGGCCCGGATCCGGCCGACGTCGGCGGATCTCCGCAATCGGGGGGCGACGCGAACGCAGGCGGCTGGCGCCGGACCTTGTTCATGGGGGTTGCGGCAGTGATGCTCGTCGTCCTGGGGGCGAGCGGCTGGATGATGTGGTCTGACCACCGCTACGCGAAGGAGATGCTCCGCTCCATGGCGCTCAGCGCGGAACCGGCCGGATGGCCCGCGCCTCTCCTCCCAACCGAGCCGCCGGCGGAATTACCTGCACCGGTGCCATCCGGCGCGGCGGCCGCGCCGCAGTTGCCACCGCCCGGAACCGCTGCGCCGGAAGCGGCGCCGGCCGAGCCCTCTCCGGGGGTAGATGCCTCGGTGGCGGAAGCGCCGGCCGAGGGGTCGCCGCCCGAGTCTCCCGCCGTGGCCGAGGAAGCGCCGGCCGAGGGGCCGCCCCAGGCTCCCGCGATGGCCGAGGAAGCGCCGGCCGAGGAGTCGCCGCCCGAGCCTCCCGCTGTGGTGGAGGAAGCGCCGAGCCCGCCGCCCCTGGCCAAGGTCGTCAAGAAGGAGCCGAACAATCCGCGGGTGCAGTGTGGGCCGCGCACCCAGTTCTCCCTGTACCGCTGCATGAAAGTGGAGTGCGAGCGGCCGAAGTACTACGATCATCCCGAGTGCAAGTACCTGCGTATGACGGACGCGGTGAGGGCACTCCCGTAAGGAGAGAAGGGCGCCCCGGTTGAGCGCCTTCCATCACAAAACCGAGCGCGCCTATCCCGGCGCCACATACCAGAGAATCGCCAGGTAGTGCAGCAGGCTGCCGGCCAGCACCAGCAGGTGCCAGATCCCGTGAAGCATGGGCCAGTAGCGGCCCAAGGCGAAGAACGGCACCCCCAGGGTATAGACGAGACCACCCGCCACCAGCAGACCGAAGCCCATGGGATCCATCAATATTCGCAATGGTTTGATGGCAAACACCACCAGCCAGCCCATGATCAGATAGATGATCACCGGCAGGATGCGCCGGTCCTGCTTCCACAACAGATCGATGAGGATGCCGAGCAGGGCCAGGCCCCACACCACACCGAACAGGGACCAGCCCCAGGGGCCGCGCAAGGTCACCAGGGTAAAAGGGGTATAGGTGCCGGCGATGAGCAGATAGATGGTGCAATGGTCCAACCGGGTGAGGGTGCCGCGACGGCTGCCGTCATGGGCATGGGACAGGGAGGAGATGGCGTAGAGCAGGATCAGCGAGGTGCCATAGATGCTGAAGCTGGTCAGCCGCCAGGGATCGCCCTGAGGAGCCGCCACCAGCAGCAGCCAGACCGTGCCTGCCACCGCCGCCACCGTTCCCAGCAAGTGGCTGAAACAGTTGAACCGTTCCAGCGTCGTCATCTTTACCTCCCCTGCTTCTGTCCTTTAGGGTACCACCGGACAAAAAAATTGCCCCCGCGCGAGCAGGGGCCAAGGTGGCTTGCGGGTGAGTCGTCCCGCTCAAGGTCGGCTTTGGAGAGAAATCGCCAGCGGGCGGTCACGGCCGTAAGCCTCCGCCCGCTGACCGCTCCGGCTGCCGTAGCCATGTGCATGTCAACATGGAGTCGCTAGACGGACAGCGCAGGGCGCCGGCCTCGGAGACATCCTTGAACTCGGTGATGAGCGTTGCTGCCCTATTCGCAGTCGTAACACCACCCGGCACCCGTTGCCAATCTCGACGACATGGCGTTGTACCGGCACCCCGCTACGGAAACAACCGGTCGACCCTGGCCTGCAGCCGCGGGCCGATCAGGAGGATGGCGGGAATCGCCAGGGCGTAGCCGACCCCCCATGAGCGCAGCCACACCAGCGCGAATCGGTCCGAGAAGCCGAGATTGAGGACGATGAGGACGAAGGAGACGATCCCCGTCGTCAGCGCGCCCATCGAGAGGGCGAAGGCGATTTTCCGTTTCAGTTGCGAATTCATGGCAGTTCCTTTCGAGCCGGTAGCCCCGGGGTTCGGATGGCGCAGGCGCCTCGCCGCCGAACGCGGGAACCTTATGCGGATGTGCGGCGAGCGCTGCGTGCGGGCAAGTCGGACGACCCCTATGGCGGCAGGAAACGTCCGGGTGCGATCCGGCTGCTCAGGCCGCAATCCTTGCGCGGTAGCGTTCGGCCGGCTCCGCGCTGGACAGGTGCGGCAGCATGGTCTGGCGGGCAGCCTCCCACGCCTCCCATTGGTCGGGGTCCGCCAACGACGGAATGGTCGCGTACTCGCCGCGGTCGAGGCCGAGCAGGGCCGCGTCCACCAGATCGGCAACCGACATCACCCATTCCTTCGGCAGGTTGTTCACCGGCAGCCCGGCAACGTCCCAGAACTCGGTGCCGGTGGGCCCGGGCAGCACCACCTGCACATGCACACCCGTGCCGTCGAGCTCCTTGCGCAGCGAGTGGCTGAAGGCAAGCACGAAGGATTTCGTGGCGCCATACACCCCGTTCAGGATCTCCGGCCCGATGGCGACGATCGAAGAGATATTGACGATGCAGCCCTTGCCGCGCGCGATGAACCGGGGCACCACGGCGTGGGCGAGGCGCATCGGGGCGGTGACGTTGATCGCCACCATGCGCTCCATTTCGTCGACCGGCGAGGCGGTGAGCGGCGCCACACTGCCGAATCCGGCGTTGTTCACGAGATGGGTGATGCACTCGTCCGTTTTCAGGAGATCCTCGACCGCGGCCAGCCCGGCCCGGTCGGTGAGGTCGGCAGCCAGCGTATCGACCCTTACGCCGTGCTTTGCACCGAGTCTCTCCGCAATGGCGGCCAGACGCGCCTGGTTGCGCGCCACCAGGATCAGGTCATGGCCGCGGGCGGCGAAACGGTCGGCGTAGATCGCGCCGATGCCCGACGAAGCGCCGGTGATGAGGACGGTGCCTTGGGAGATGCTCATGGTGTTTCTCCTTGCTGGTGTTGGGTGGTGTCCGAAGTGACGGACACAAGGTACCCCTGGACACGAATGGCGTGAACGACGTATAAACGTCAAAAACAGCCATTGAGGCAGCCATGAGACACATCGGCTTCATTCTCGAAGACGGCTTTCAGGTGATGGGCTTGGCGGCCCTGTCCGCCTTCGAGTTCGCCAACGCCGAATTGGGGCGGGAGGTCTATCGGCTGACGGTAATGTCGGAGCACGGCGGCGCCGTGCGCTCCTCGCTGGGGATTCGGGTGGAGACCGTGCCGCTTGCCGAGCCGCCGGACACGCTGATGGTGCTCGGCGAGCTGCAACCCCGGCCCATCACCCCTGCCTTGCGCGCCTACCTGGACCGGGCCGGCAAGGCGTCGCGCCGCGTGGCCGGGGTGTGCACCGGCGCCTTTGCGCTGGCCGAGGCGGGCTTGCTCGACGGGCGCAGCGCAACGACGCACTGGGCGCATGCGCGCCGGCTGCAGGAGCGCTTTCCTGCCATCAGGGTGGAAGAGGACCGCATTTTCATCACCGACGGCAAGGTGTGGACCTCGGCCGGGATGAGTGCCGCGATCGACCTCACCCTCGCGCTCATCGAGGACGATCACGGCGCCGCCCTCGCCCGCAGCATTGCCCGCAAGCTGGTCGTCTATCACCGCAGACCGGGCGGCCAATCGCAGTTCTCGGCGCTGCTGGAGCTCGAGCCGCGCTCGGATCGCGTGCGCCGCGCGCTGATCTACGCCAGGGACCACCTGCGCGATCCGCTCCCGGTCGAGGTGCTGGCCGAGGCCGCGAACCTCAGCCCCCGCCAGTTCACTCGCGTGTTCCGCGAGGAGACCGGGCAATCGCCCGCCAAGGCGGTGGAGCGCCTGCGCCTGGAGGCGGCGCGGGTGATGATGGAAGATGGGCGCCACCCGATGGAGGTAATCGCGCGCGAGACCGGCTTCGCCGACCGCGACCGGATGCGCCGCGCCTTTCTGCGAGCCTACGGCCAGCCGCCGCAGAGCCTGCGCCGCAGCCTGCGACAGATCGAGGGCGGACCGGAAGAAGCGTCGGCGGCGTGACGCGCTTGCGTGTCCCGAACGGTCGGACACGCACGGTCAGCGTCGGTGTGGACGCTTACGGGTGAGCCCAGGCGAGCCGCTTTGCCATCAGAAAGTCGATGAAGACACGCATTCGCAAGGGCAGATGCCGTCCGTGCGGATAAAGCAGCGTAAACGGGCGGGAGCGGCCGCCATAGGCTTGCAGCACTTCGACCAGCGTGCCGTCGGCCAGGTCCTGTTCGACGATGAAGCGGTAGGTCTGGAACAGCCCGGCGCCGTGTTTGGTCAGGGTGATACCGCCCAGGAGGTCGCCGGCGATGCAATAGCGGCTCTCGGCGAAGATCTCGCGCTCCTTGCCATCCTCGGTGAACAACCACGAAATCCGGCGACCGGTCCGGGGCAGTTCGAACTGGATGCATTCGTGGCGCGCGAGATCGTCCAGGGTCGATGGGGTGCCGACGCGCTCCAGATACTCACTGGTCGCCACCACCACCAGGCCCGCATCTTCCAGGTGCCGGGCGATCAGCGTCGAGTCCGGTTGTGCCCGGACCCGGATCGCCATGTCGTAGCCCTCTTCGATGAAATCGATGTTGCGGTTGCTCAGGTGGAGGTGGAGTTCCACGCCAGGATGACGTCGGCGGAATTCCGGCAGCAGCGGCAGGACACGGTAATGCCCGTAGGTCGTCGGGATGCTGACGCGTAGCATGCCCGTCGGTTCGAGCTGCTGGCCCATGGCCTGGCGCTCGGCCTCCGCCAGTTGCGTCAGCGCCTGCCGACACTGCTCGTAGTAGGCGCGGCCGGTCTCGGTCAGGCGCACGCTGCGCGTCGTGCGCGAGAACAGGCGCAGACCCATGCGCTCTTCCAGCCGGCCCACCGCACGGCTGACCGCGGCGGGGGTGATACCGGCCGCCAGGGCGGCCGAGGTGAAACCGCCAGTCTCCGCCGCGAGGCAAAACAGCTCGATGCTTCCCAGCTGGATGTCGTCGAAGTGCCGCTTCATGATTGATTACACCATGTATCAAGTGAAGTTTCAGTGTAGTGGTTTATCGGCAACTCAAGCACCAATAGAGTCTCGATCACCGGGCGGGGCAGTTCAAAACGCCTGGCCTACCCCCAACCACTGGAGCACCATCATGAGCAGCAATCAAAGCACCGTCGTCATCACCGGCGCATCGAGCGGAATCGGCCTGGGCCTGGCGGAAGCCTTTCTCAGGCAGGGCTACAACGTGGTCGGCAACGCGCGCACCGAAGAGCGCCTTGCCGCCGCCGCGGCCCATCTGGACCATTCCCCGCGCTTTCTCGGCGTGGCCGGCGACATCGGCGAACGCGGTACCGCCCAGCGCGTCATCGACCATGCGGTCGAGCGCTACGGCGCGGTCGACGTGCTGGTGAACAACGCCGGCATCTTCATCGCCAAGCCGTTCGCCGAATACAGCGAGCAAGAGCTCGACGCGCTGATCGCCACCAACCTGAAGGGTTTCGTCTACGCGTCGCAGGCCGCCGCCGCACACATGGTTCCGCGCAAGCGCGGCCACATCGTGAGTATCACCGCGAGCATCGCCCTCCAATCGAACATCGAGGTGCCGGCCGCGCTGCCCGTGCTGATAAAGGGCGGCATCAACCAGGCGACCCGCGCGCTGGCGCTCGAACTCTCGCCGCACAACATCCGCGTCAACGCGGTGGCCCCGGGCATCGTCGACACCCCGCTCTATACGCCCGACATGCACGGCTTCCTGAACTCCCTGGCGCCGGCCGGACGCATTGCCAAAGTGAGCGAGATCGCGGACGCGGTGCTGTACCTGAGCAGGGCCGAATTCACCACGGGCGTGGTCTTGCCGGTCGACGGCGGCATGAGCTCGGGCAAGTGGTAGTTCAACCTTCATGAGCCCGGCCGCCGCACGATGCGACGGCCAGGCCCATTCCCCCACGAGCGTTTCCGCCCTATTTTTCTGGAGAACCTGTCATGCCCTTCGTCAGTGTGCGCATTACCCGCGACGGCGCTACCCGCGAGCAGAAAGCCCAAGTCATCAAGGACATCACCGAATCCCTGCGGCGCGTCCTCGGCAAGCCGCCCGAGCTGACCCATGTCGTGATCGAAGAGATCGACACGGACAACTGGGGATATGCCGGCGAGACGACGACCGTCATCCGCAGCCGACCCACGGCCTGAGCCGCAGCCTCATGGACCACGCCCAGGCGCTTCCAACTTCAAGAAAGGAATTCTCATGATCAACCAGATCGACAATGTGCTGTACACCGCCTACACCCACACCACCAGCGGCCGCGACGGCACGGGCCGCTCCAGCGACGGCGCGCTCGACGTCCGGCTCAGCAAGTTCGGAAGCGGCCGACCCGGCACGAACCCCGAGCAGTTGTTCGCCGTCGGCTGGTCGGCCTGCTTCATGGGCGCCATGGGCCGGGTGGCCCTGAAACACAGGATCACGCTGCCGGCCGAGGTGGCTGTCGATGCCGAAGTGGACCTGGGGCAGACGAGCGATGCGTTCTTCCTGCGGGCGCGTCTCAAGGTTCATCTGCCGGGGCTGGCGCGCGCGCTCGCCGAGACCCTGGCGCACGAGGCGCATCAGATCTGCCCGTATTCGAAAGCCACGCGCGACAACATCGACGTGAGCATCCAGGTCATCTGAGTCGCGGCCACGGCTGCGGACCTCGGTCGATGCGGGAACTGAGGCAAATGAACCTCGGCACCGCGCTTTCCGTTGGCCGCCGCCGCATCCGCGCCGCCACGTGCAGCGGCGGAAAGGACAGGCAACGGCGATTTCTCGCCTTGTGGGCAGGTCAGAACGTCTCAGGTAGCAGGAAAATCCCGGCAGCGGAACTCACCCGGAGCTTGACGGATTTCGGATAGCCCTGCTCGATGGGAAGCAAGACCCCGTCCCGTCTCGATCCGCATGACCACCGGCACGGGCACCAACGTTACACGCTTGAACCTGACCCACGAGCATTTCTCGCGCACCGTGCACGCGCTGATCAAATCCGGGCTGATCGAAGTCGAAGGCCGCACCATCCACGTCCCCGCCCTCGCCCACCGGCCCTGAACGGCAGGTTTGAGGTCGGACCGGTCCGAAGGGTAGGATGGCGCCGGTCGGCAATCGGCCAGGATCTGCCTGTCGACCTCCTTCCCCAGCGGACATTGGAAAGTCGGCTCCGCCCAGGCTCCTGCCGGTCGCAGCGATCGCTGCACGCCTTCTCGCGGGCCGTCGCTGACGGACAGCCCGATGAGGGTGCCCGTCGACTATCCTGAAAAACGTACAACCGACGGAGTTTGATCATGAGAGTGCTGCTTGTAGCCGTGTTGCTTGCCGCGTGCCCCTGCCAATTGCAGGCCGCTTCCTACACGGTGTCGGACCAGAACTCCAGCCTCGAATTCACGATCGACGACCCGACGTTCAACTTGAATGTTCCGAACGACCCGGTACAGCTTCCGCGCACGGTCGAATGGACCGTCGATGGCCGGCGCATTCTGGTGTATCCGTCGGCCCCCCTCACCTTGCTGGACATCGGTCACATCCACCCAGGCGCCCATGTCGGCGCAAATCAGATCCATGCCCAGGGTCCGCTCCTCGGCTACGGCACCGGGGCAATGACCGGCACGGTGACGGGCGCCGTCGCCTATTCGGTCAATGGTGGCGCGACAGGCAGTGGAGCATCACGCATCTCGGAGAAAGTCGACATCCACAACAAGTCGGGCGGTGCGGTTCCGGTCCAGTTGACGGGAATGGGTTTCAAGCCGACCCAAGCCGCGCTCGAGGTCCCGGATCTGAATGGATTGACAGTGGAGGGGACCTCGGTGATCTATTTCCAGGGCACGCCACAGGCCAGTTCGCTCACTGGGCAGCCACCTTATCCGCCAGTCACCGTGCGCCCGGTAGTGAATTTCACCGGCTTCAATCCCTTACTGAACCAGAATTTCAGCCTGCCTGATGGCGCCGTGCTGACCATGGTCACTGAGCTGAAACTGTCCCCGCCGGTGCTGACGATCACCATCGTGTGGTGGGTGCTGGCGGGATTGGCATTGCTGGGGCTGGCAGCGGGGGCACTCGTCTGGCGGCGGCGCTCGCGTTGAGCGTGGAGCTGATGTCCGGCAACCGGCTCACTGGAACGAATGGCGGCTCGACGCTCGAAACTGCCATTAAGCTGCTGCAAGGTTGAGTTACAGGAAGGCGGCGGCCATTGCCGCTTGCCTGAAAAGGCTGGACGACCGCTTTCAGACTGGTCTCGACATTGGTGTTCGAATTTCACTGCACTTGGCCTGGCTGGCCGCTCCAGTTTCCAAGCGGCCACCGAGTTGTCACCAGCACCGGACGGCAGCCGACCCGGAGCGGCCTGTCCCCATCGGGCAAAGCGGACGCTCGCCAATGCTGAGTGGCCCAAGTGTGACACGCCAGTTCCTTGCGAGGCTGGTGCATGCGTGAGCACAATGGAGGCGCCACGCTGAGCACGAGAGGAAGCGCGATGAACACGCCCTGCACGACATCTCCGATACGCCTGCTTCTCGATGTGACCGTGTTGCTCCTCTGCGCCGCGACAGAGGCCTGGGCGCAGGGCAAGGTCGACGCCAAGCTAATGCTGCGCTACGGCGGCGTGCTGGCCCCGGACTGCTCGAACTACATGCTGCCGCAGTTGAAGTACCTCGGCGATTCACTGGTCGTGCAGGACGGAGGCAAGGCGGTGCTGACCGGGCGCAATGTGAAGGCGGTTCCTACGTACTTCGGTGCCACACCGCCCCCGGAGTTCGAGACCACATTGACGAGTGAAGTCGCGGGCGGCGAAGCGCTGGTATTCGTGCTCTACCGCAACGCTTCGGGCGTCTTTGCCGCGGTCGAAGGCGGGCCGAAGGTCATGGCCGCGCTACCGGCGGCCTTCAAAGGAAAGCGCGTGCGACATTGCGACCCGAACCGCAACATGCTGCCAGGGACGGCACTGCCGATCCAGATCGGGCCCAGCGACCTGCTGAAGGACGCGAAGTTCAAGCGACCGTACGTCCAGGCGCTCGGCCCGCTCGCCAAGGAGCCGTGGCTGATGGAACTTGACGGTCCGGCACAGCCAGTGGAGAAAGTGCGGGTCGCCGGCACAGAATACCAACTCGTGAGTGTTTGCAAGAACCACGATTGCCACGACAACAGCATGGTTCTTCTTTATGCCGCGGCATCTCAGACGGTATACGGAAAAGTCTTTCAACGCGGCCGTTCGACGCTCCTCGGCGCGCCACCCCCGCCCGTCACAGCCGAACTTGAACGGCTATGGAAGGCCACGTATCGCAGCGGGAGGTGAGTTTCGGGTTTTGGGGGCCTAATCTCAGATGGCCGCCTGCGCTCATCGTCTTGCGGTGCGCCCGACGTTTTGCCGGTGTGCAAACGACGGTTCCGGCCGTGTCCCCGGTCGTCAGCTCGTGGCCGATACAACGCTCTCGGCATCGCTCCCGAAGCGGCCGCCCGCCGCCGAAACTGCTCGTGGCAAGCGGCCGTTTAGCCCATTAACCGTGAATGCAAGCCTCATGAACTACTCCGAAATTCTGGTGCAGCTGAAAAGCGCCTCCGCCTTCGATCTTTACCGGCTTCGCGCAACCATCGACCGAACGCTCGATGAGCCGACCTGGATGGTCGCGATCCAAGCAAAGTTGCGCATCGGCCAGACGATCGCGTACTTTGACCCCCAGGCAAACGCATTGCGCACGGGCCAGGTGCTTGATCTGAGGCGCAAACAGGCCGTCGTTCTCGACAAGGCGACCGGTCGGCAGTGGCTGATCTCCTATGCCGCGATCAATCTCGACGGTGCCGACATCGAGATTCGAGAAAGACCCCGACAAGGATTGGGCCGCAATGAGGTTGCCATTGGTGATCTCGTTGGCTTTGTCGGCCGCGATCACAAGGAGCGCAGCGGCCGGATCGTCCGGCTGAACGACAAGACCGTCACGCTCGCCTGCGAGCAACAGCACTGGCGGGTGTCGTACGCTCTGCTCCACAGGGTGGTCGAATCCGAGACGAATGTCATGGGCGGCGTGGAGATCCTCGGACCCGTCTCAGGGAAAGCGGGGTCAGAAAGGCGATGAGACGAGCTTCGTGGCAAGACGTCGCCTGTGGTGGGGCTGCAGCAACGACCGGTTTCAGGGGCGATGTCCTGAGAGTAGCTACGGCCAGAAGCGGCCACTCGACTGTGCCACGAACCAGCCATTCGAGTAGCCGCCCTACTCAGAAACCTGCCTGATGTCGCCCGAACTAAACCGTAGCCGGCTCCCGTCCTGCCAGTTACGACGCTCCTGATGTGGTGATTGCCATAATCACAACCATCTACAACGTGGCAAAGGAAAAGATGCCGCGCGTGAAGGAGAGGGAGAGAAGGAGGAAATCCAACATGCGCGTTCATGGCATCTCTTAATGAACTTGACCGAAATTTCCCAGAAGAACGCACGATCCCGAAACCGCAGGTAATACGAGATGCTCCCGAACATCGAATTAGGCAACTTCATAGCAGCCGCCCCTCGGGTTGTGAGGAGACGCCACCCTGGCGACCCCGTCTTCCAATCCGAAGCGAGGTGCTGTGATGGCCAACCTCGAATACATTCGAAGCGCCGCTGAAGCGGTCGGGCGCAACCGATCCGATCGTAGGGAGGTGCGCGTCCTGAACCAAGTGATGACGGCATCACGCATGCGTAAAGAAACGCAATCGTATCGTGGGATCGGTGGTACCAGCGAGGAAGGGCGTTCGCTCGGGCCGTCACCCGCGCTCGACGGCAGGTTCTCGCAGTCAAGGCCTCCGTTATTCGCGGCTTCGTCCGTGGCGGACGCTTCTTCACGCGGGACGAGGCGCCCAGTCTGGCGAGGCTGAAGGCACCGTTCGAGATGGTCGAGTGAGCTGTTCTGTGGAAAATCCCAAGGTAAGGTTGTAAGAGTCCCAGCGGCATACCGGTGGCCACGCGCGCCGCGGCCACCGGGCCGTCATGGCCGGCGGCTGGGTTCGCGGGAGGTCTCACAGGGCCACGATCACCGATTTGCTTTCAGTATATAGATCGAGTACCGCACGGCCCATCTCCCGGCCGATGCCGGACTGTTTGTAGCCGCCGAAGGGCATCGCGCAGTCGAGGATGTTGTGGCAATTCACCCAGACCGTGCCGGCCTTGATCTTCGGGATCAGGCGATGAACCCGGGAAAGGTCGTTGGACCAGATTGAGGCGGCCAAGCCGTAAGGCGTGTCGTTGGCGCGCCGGACCACTTCATCCAAGTCCTCATATGGCATCGCAACAACAACCGGGCCGAAGATCTCCTCGCGGACGACCTTCATGTCGTCGCGCACATCGACCAGCACCGTCGGCTTCACGAAATAGCCCGGGCCGTCGCCCGCCGCGCCGCCTACCGCCGCGCGGGCGCCCTCCCCGAAGCCACTGCCGATGTAGCCCATCACGCGCTTCTGCTGGGTGGCCGACACTAGGGGGCCGATCTGCGTCGTCGGGTCGATGCCCGGCCCGAGCTTCATCCCCGCGGCGATTTCGGCGAGTCCGCCGACCACCTTGTCGAAGCGGCTCTTGTGGATGAACAGGCGCGAGCCGGCTGTACACACCTGGCCCTGGTTGAAGAAGATCGCCTGCGCCGCACCGGCTGCCGCCATTGCCGGATCGGCGTCGTCGAGCACGATCACCGGGCTTTTGCCGCCGAGTTCGAGGGAGACGCGCGTCATGTTTTCGAGCGCGGCCTTGCCCACCAGCTTGCCAATCTCGGTCGAGCCAGTGAAGGCGACCTTCTCAATACCCTTGTGCGACGCGAGGGCCGCACCGGCCGTGTGGCCCAGCCCGGTGACGACGTTCAGCACCCCCGCCGGGTAGCCCGCTTCCAGCACCAGCTCCGCAAAACGCAGCGCCGACAGCGGCGTCTCTTCGGCGGGCTTGAGCACCATGGTGCAGCCGGTGGCCAGTGCGGGGCCAACTTTCCACGCCGCCATCAGCAGCGGGAAATTCCACGGGATGATCGCGCCGACAACGCCAACAGGTTCGCGCCGCATGAAGCCGAAGAACTCATGGTCGCGCACGAGCGGTGCCGAGACGTCCATCGTCGAGCCCTCGATCTTCGTAGCCCAGCCCGCCATGTAGCGAAGGAAATCGATTGCCAGGGCGACGTCCACGTGGCGCGCCATCGTCACCGGCTTACCGTTGTCGAGCGATTCAATCTCGGCGAGCTCCTGCGCGTTCGCCTCTATCAGATCCGCAAGACGCAACAGCAGGCGCTCCCGGTCCACCGGCCGCATGCGCGGCCACTCGCTCCGCTCGAAGGCCGCGCGTGCGGCAGACACCGCGCGATCGACGTCCGCGCCATTACCTGCTGCCATCTTAAGAATCGTTTTCGCGTTCGCCGGATCGATCACCTGGAAGGTCTCGCCACTCACGGCTGCGGTCCATTCCCGGCCGATCAGCATCTGTCCCGCCCGTCCGAGGAAGGCGCGTGTTGCGGCGCTGAGCTGAGTCTCTGCGTGTTGCGTCATGGATTGTTGTCTCCATTCTTGCTGGTGGTTGGTTTTTTCTACGTTCATGTTTCTGCGCCGGCGCGCTCGTCTTCGAGGTGGGCCAGCATCTCCGGCACGGCGCACATCTTGTCGCGCGGGCGCCCCGCGAGCAGGCCACGATCGCGTTCGATGGCGTCGAGCCGCTGCCAATCGGCGAGCGAGACGTGGCGCACGCAGGGCGCCAGGAGGCAGTCGGGCAGATCCTCGAGCCCGCCTTTCGGCGGCTCCAGCGAGGCGAGCAGCGTCGCGACGACCTCGGTCGCATCGGCCCGGTTGGTGCCGATCACCCCGCTCGGTCCTCGGCGGTACCAGCCGGTCACGAACACGCCTGCCATTGCCGCTCCATCGTCCGCGATCACCTGCCCGACGCGATTGGGCACGATGGCCTGCCGCGAGTAGAAGGGCACACCGGGGATGGCCGTGGCGCGAAAACCGATCGCGGAAACCAGCAGGCCGCAGCCGAATTCGATGGACTCCTCAGTCGGCACTGCCCGCTGCTCGAACGCTTCGCCTTTGAGATGGTTGCGAACAAGCTCGAGGCGCTCGCAGTTCCGCGCACCGCGTACCCGGGTGGGGGTCGTCAGGAATCGGATCTCGATGGCGGCTCGTGCATTGCCCTCCTCTCGCTCTGCGATTCCGCGCAGCAGCTCGATATTCCTCCCGATCGCCGGATTGGCTCCGGATGCGAGTTCCGCCCGGCAGGTCGCTCCGAGCGCCAGCTCGGCCGGCCGCACACTGACGGCGATGGAGCCCAGCCCGGCAAGCTCCCGCAGCTCCTTCGGCGAGAAGCTCGCCTGTACCGGCCCCCGGCGCCCGACGAGCCGAATGCGCCGGATGCGGCTGTCGGCCAGCGCGTCAAGCGCATGCGTGGCGATGTCGGTCCGCGCGAGCGCGTCGACCGGCAGGGCCAGGATGCGGCAAATGTCGAGCGCGACGTTGCCGTGGCCGTAGACGACGGCCTCCTCGCAGGACAGATCCGGCTGTAGCGTCGCGAAGTCAGGATGTCCGTTGTACCAGCCGACGAAGGCCCGCGCGCCGAAGCAGTTGCCGAGATCGGCGCCGGGAATGTCCAGCGGCCGCTCGCCCTGGGCGCCGCAAGCGAGCACAACCGCGTCGTAGGCGGCTTGCAGATCGCAAACCTGCACATCACACCCAACCGTCACGTTGCCGAAGAAGCGCACGCCGGGCAGCGCGGCAATGCTGGCGAGCACCTCGGCCGTCGACTTGAGCTTGGGATGATCCGGCGCGACGCCGTAGCGGACCAGGCCGAAGGGCACCGGCAGCCGTTCGAAGATGTCGACGCGGCAGGTCGGCAAGGCCCGCTTGAGCGCCTCGGCGGCGAACAGGCCGCTCGGCCCGCTGCCGACGATCGCAAATCGATGGACGGCTTCCATCACAGCCCCAACGCGCGGCGGCGGGCTTCGGCATCCGGCAGCGGCGCTTGACGCTCTGTGATCAGAGGCAGCCGGCCCGCGGCGTCGCGATTGCGCTCGATCCAGGCCTCGCCGTCGGCATCAAGGTCGAACGCGTCGGAAATCGCGCGAACCGGGCAGGTCGGCACGCAGGCGCCGCAGTCGATGCACACCTCGGGATCGATGTAGAGCCGCTCGCTGTCGGCGTGGAAACAACGCACCGGACACACGGTGACGCATTCAGTGAATCTGCACAGATGGCAGTTGTCGGTAACGACGTGCGGCATGGTTGACTCCTGAGTTCAGAACGAGTGCTACCCGATTCAGCGCTGATCGACCGGGTGGACTTCGACGCGCGTGTTGGAAAAGGCCGGCCCCCGGCCGAGGTCGGTGAATGCAGCGGAGTTGGCGGCATTGACGCCTGCACCGCCCGCGTTCTGCGGCCAGTGCCCCATCGGGGCGCGCACGACCCCGGGCGGCACCTCGTCGCCAACGTCAGCAAGGGCGTCGAAGCTGCCCGAGGCGCTCGACACGCGTACCGTCATGCCGTCGGTGATGCCGCGCGCCACGGCGTCCGCGGAGTGGATCGCAACCCGCTGCGGACCGGAATGGCGCTGCTGCCGCTCGAAATTGCCGTAGCCGGAGTTGAGGAAGGCGTGGCTCTTCGGAGACAGCAGCACGAGCGGGTGCGCTGCATCCTGCCCGAGCCATTCCGGGTGCCAGCACGGAAGCGGATCCACCGGGGAGCCGTCCTGGAACTCGTTGGAGCCTTGGCGGAACACCGGCAGCACGAAGTTGCCACCGGCGGCCATCGAAGCCTTCAGCTCGACCTTGCCTGACGGTGTCGGGAATCCGCCTTCGGCGTGCGGTGCGTAGGCTTCGGCCGGCGGCAGTGACAGCCGAGCATAGCCGTCGCGGCGCAGGAGCTCCGGCGTGATACCCGCCATGGCCGGATGCGCCCAGTCGTAGGCCAGTTCGACGAGCTCCTCGTCGGAAAGCCGGAAGCAGTCCTCATCGAAGCCCATCGTGCGGGCGAGTCGGCGAAAGAGCTCGGTATTGGACACCGCCTCGCCCTGAGGCGGAATCCATGGCGCGTTGTAGCTGAGGTACAGGTGCCCCCAGGAGAACATGATATCGAGTTGCTCGGCCTGGGTCGTCGCCGGCAGGACGATGTCGGCGTAGCGGACGGTATCGGTCATGAACTGCTCGCTGACGACGGTGAATAGGTCCTCGCGGCTGAGCCCCTCGCGAATCCGCTGCTGCTCGCCGACGACGACCATCGGATTGGAGTTGTAGACGAAGAGGGAACGGATCGGCGGGTCGAGTTCCAGCGCGCCGGTCAGCGCCTGACCCAGCAGCCACTGGTTGAGCACGCGCGTTCCCGGCCGGATCAGATCGGGCCGCGACAGCGCATCCCACTGCACCGGGAAGGCCCACAGGGGAAGCTGCAGGATGCCACCGCCCGGCCGCCGCCAGGCCCCCACCAGCGCCGGAAGGCAGGACAGTGCCCGCACCGCCTGGCCGCCGCCGCGATGGCGCTCGATCGCGACACCAATCCGGATCGCGGACGGCTGGTTGACCGCGTATTCGCGGGCGAGCCGCCGGATCTCGTCGGCCTCGACGCCGGTCCATTCGGCGACGCGCTCGGGAGGATATTCCTTCGCCCGTTCGGCAAACTCGGCGAAGCCGGTCGTAAAGCGCTCGACGTAGTCGGTGTCGATCAGGCCTTCGCTCACGATCACGTTGATCAGGCCGAGCGCCAGCGCCGCGTCGGTGCCGGGCCGGATGCGGACGTGCCAGTCGGCGGCACGGGCCGTTCGCGAAACCGCGGGATCCACGACCACAATCTTCGCCCCGCGCTGCTGCGCGTCGGCGATGATCGGCCACAGGTGCACGTTCGTGCTCATCGGGTTGGTCGCCCACAGGATGATGAAGCGGGCGTGGCGCAGGCTCTCGGGGTCCATCCCGACGCTCGGGCCGAGGGTCATGATGTACCCCGTGCAGGCGCCGGAATCGCAGAAGGTGCGTTCGGAGATCGTCGCGCCGAGGCGGTTGAAGAACGGGTCGCCGACCGTCAGGCCGTTCAGCGTGCCCTGGGTCCCCAGATAGCTGAAGGGCAGGATCGCCTGCGGTCCGGACTCGGCAATGATCCCGTCCCAGCGTTGGCGGATCTCGTCCAGCGCCTCGGACCAACTAATCCGCTCGAAACGGCCTTCGCCCTTCGGCCCCACCCGACGCAGCGGATGGAGGATCCTCTCGGGGCTATGCACGCGCTCCTCGTAGTGATTGACCTTCACGCAGAGCCGCCCTGCGGTGTAAGGATGGTGCGGATTGCCGGCCACCGAGATCACTCGTCCGTCGCGCACCTTGGCGACGATCGAGCAGGTGTCGGGACAGTCCTGCGGGCAGGCGCCGAGCACGGTTCGGGTTTCGGCAGTGCCGCTGTCGTTGCGATCATTGTTCATGGTCTTCCTCCTTGATCAGAGCTGGCGTCAGAAGACGTAGGCCAGGCGCAGGTTGAGGCGGGCCTTTTCGGCGGGGCCGTTCTGCACGTCAAGGTCGCGCCCCAGTTGCACCTGCACCTGCGTGCTGGGGGTCACGAAACTGGTGAAACTCACGCGCAGATAGCGGGTCCGTAGGGCATCGTCCGACGACACGCCGTCCACCTTGGTTTCACCGCCCGTTACCGCCCCCAGCGACAGCCCGACGTGGGTGGCCGGAGAGAAGTGGTAGCGCAGATGCACCTGCCCCTCGTAGCGCACCGCCTGCTCGAGCCGGGCGTCAGCGGATCCGAAGTCGTCGTTGTCGCCGAAGAAGGTCGCGTCACCGACCAGATCCACCGCCCAGCGGGTGCCGAAATGCTTCACATAGGCCATCTGAAGGATCGCGCGATATCGGTTCTCGCCTAGGTTCAACGCATCCTTGCGGTCGTAGCTGCCCGTCGGAACGATCAGGTACGGCGACACCGCGAACACGTCCCGGGCTTCGTTCAGCACCAGCTTCAGCGGCGCGGTGAGGATCAGATCGCCGAAGCCCGACGCGCTGCCGAGGGCGTCGGCGGTGCCATGACCCTCGACTCGCCCGAAGGGCAGCAGGAATTGCGGATCGACGAAGGCGTTATCGGACAGCTTCACCACATGCAGCAGGCGGAAGATGCCAACCGCTGGGCGCAGCTCGAAGTCGTGGGCGACCTGGCGGCCATCGCGGTACAGCTTGTCGGTCTCGGCGAACTGAAGATACTGGACGGCAATCGTCGCGCCGGCGGGATAGGCCTCGTAGTCGCCCGGCGTGACTTCCAGGGCCGACGCGGATGAGGCGGCCAGGACGAGCGCCGCGCACAGTGCGCTACGCAGTATTCCCAGAATTTGCTCAAGAGTTTCCATCACGGTTCCTTGTTTCGCTGTGTTTTCGGTTAGCGGGGGGATTCGGCTTGCGAGACCAGTGTCCGCACAGCCCGCATCACGTGCTTTACTGAAACGGCACGATTGTTTTCCTGTGGCGGCAGGGAAGCGCAGGTGGTGCGCGACTTGATCGAGACGGTCCTCCGCTTGCCTCAGGCGGCCCGGTTGACGTGGGCGAACACGAATCCGAAGATGGGCGCACACAATCCCCCAGCTCCCGAGGAGGTGAGATGGATCTACGATTATTGCTGCCGCCGGATACGCCGACCCAAAGGTCCTCGGCCGCATCCTCAGTCAGAATCGTGGAGGAAGAAGTCGGCGGCTTCGACGCCGATCCCCTGGACTATTGGCGCGAAGTGATCCTGCGCAATTTCGCCGACGTGGAGGTACGGGCGGCAGACCGAAGCGACTTCCACGGCCGGGTGAGTGCCCGCCATTCCGACGCCGGCCGCCTTTCGCTGATCGTTGCCGCGCAGCAAAGCGTGCAACGCCGCTACCGGGAACCGCGCACCGCCTACGAGGACGTCTTCTTCGTGGTGCTAATGAACCACGGCACGCAGGCCATGGAGCAGGACGGTCGCGCCGTGCTGCTCAAACCGGGCGACATCGCGATGTACGACGCGACCCGCCCGCATCGTCTCGCATTCAGCGGAGAGTGGTCGGAGGTGGTGCTGAGCGTTCCGCGCGCGCTGCTTCAGGCCCAAGTCGCCAGGACCGAGCTCTGTACCGCCCGGAAACTCCCCTCGACCTCGCCTCTGAGCTGCATGCTGGCCGACTCGATCCGGAGCTGGATGAGTCAGGTCTCGCGGTTCCATGAGGACGCGATGCCGGTGCTGATGCGCCACACCTCGGCCCTGCTCGGCCTCGCATTCGCCGCCGAAGGCTTCGTTCCATCCGAGACGAAATCCCGCCTGGCCGCACTCGAAAGGATCAAGAGCTTGGTCGAGCACCACCTGTCGAATCCTTCGCTCGGCAGCCAATTTGTTGCCGAGGGGACTGGGCTGTCACCGCGTTACATCAATCGCCTGTTCGAGAGCGAGGGCACCTCGTTGATGCGCTACGTGCTTGAAACCCGCCTTGCCCAATGCCGTCTCGAGCTGGAAGATCCCCGTTTCGCCGCGCTCGGGATTACCGAGGTGGCGATGCGTTGGGGCTTCAACAATCTTTCCCACTTCAGCCGAACGTTCCACGAACGCTATGGGATGTCGCCTAGCGCGTGGCGATGCCACGGCGGTGCCGCTTTGAGAACTGAGATCGTCCCGACGGCAGTGCAGAGCATGCATGTGGTTGCGGATGAATTGAGCCGGTGAGGCTAAGTGCTCGACGCCCATAGTGGATGGCACGTTCGTGTTACCGTGGCACGTTTCCCGGAAAACAGGGTAAGCGATCAATGAGCAGCGTCTTCCGACGATTCTATGCATTGTGAATGATGATGTCCACATATGCGAAGGGGCGCCTCACGAACCCTGGGCGGTGGATGTAGGGATCCTTTCTGTGGCCCGCATGGCACACGCTGGCCGGCAGTGCCGGCCGTTGCTGGGTCGAGAGGAGTTGGCTTGGGCGACGGATCTGCTTGGTTATCCGCCGTTGCATCGGTCAAAGCGTGAACGTTGCCTTTGGGTCGCTAGTACGCACTCACCGCGCGGGGAAGCTCTGCTCAGGGCAAATCGTGGCTGAGCGACACGTAACCTGCACATTGCTGCTCTCTCCATACGCGACGCAGCCCCAGCAACACCAACGGCCGACCGGCTGCACGCGAGATCAATTGCAGAATGACGGCTGTACTTTGATACCTGCCATTGGATCAATGGCAGGCTGACCGGCAGCAACGGATCGGCTGCCGTCCGCCGCCGCTGACAACTCAATGGCCCCTTGCAAACTGGAGCGGCCAGCCAGGCGAAGAAGCGCCGAAATTCCACCTCCAATGCCGAGATCAGTCTGAAAGCTGTCGTTCAGCCATTTCAGGCGAGCCGCCGTGGCCGACCCTGAAGGGTATTCGGCCCGGTTCAAAGCAGACGTCGAAAGTCGAAGCTCCGCGAAGCAAAGCATCGATATGCCAAGCCAGAGCCTGAGCCAGCGTAGGGTGCCGACCACCCTGCAGCCCAGTAGCAATGACGGCACGCCGGCAATCCGCTGCGGGCCGGCGCGCCGATTCCTTGTGCTAGACCGTGACAGGTTCCGTTCGCATCGCAGGAGCGGCTTGCCCGTCCCTCGCCGCCGGTCTGATCTTGAACCAGATCGCATACAACGCCGGCAGGAATACCAGGGTCAGAACCGTCCCGGCGAAGGTGCCGCCGATCAAGGTATAGGCCAGCGTTCCCCAGAAAACCGACTGGGTGAGCGGGATGAACGCGAGGATGGCGGCGAGTGCGGTCAGGACGACCGGACGCGCGCGCTGCACGGTGGCCTCGACCACGGCGTCGAAGGGCGCCAATCCCTCCTGCTCGTTGCTGCGAATCTGACCGATCAGGATGAGGGTGTTGCGCATCAGGATGCCGGACAGCGCAATCAGACCGACCAGCGCGTTGATGCCGAACGGCTGCTGGAACAAGAGCAGCGTAGGCACGACCCCGATGAGGCCGAGCGGCGCGGTGGCGAACACCATCATCATCGCGGAGATCGACCGGACCTGGAAGATGATCGTGATCAGTGTCAGCGCGATCATGATGGGGAAGATCGGCGCCATGGCGTCATTCGCCTTGCCGGATTCCTCGATGGAGCCGCCCTGCTCGATCCGGTAGCCGGCCGGCAGCGTGGCGATGACAGGCTGAAGATCCTTCCACACCGCGGTGGACACGTCCGGCGGCTGCAGGCCCTCGGCGATATCACCGCGCACGGTGATCGTCGGCGTGCGATCGCGGCGGCGCAGGATCGGGTCTTCCATGCGGACGTCCACGGCGCCGATCTGCGACAGCGGAATCCGCTGGCCGGCCGCTCCAACCAGGGTGAAATCGGCGATCCGGCCCGGATCGAGCCGCGTATTCCCGGCCGAACGGGCAGCGACCTGTACCGAACGGATGTCCTCGCGTACTTCGGTAATGGGGATGCCGCTCAACAGGAACTGAAGCTGTTGGGCCACGTCGCTGGAGCTCAGGCCGAGGTTCTGGAGCCGGTCCTGATCGAGCGAGAAACGCAGCGTGGGCACGCGCTCGCCCCAGTCGGTGTTGACCGTCCGCATCTGGGAAGAGGCCTGCATCACGGCACGCACCTCTCCCGCAATGGCGCGCAGCTTGTCGGGGTCGGGCCCCATCACGCGATAGGCCACCGGGAACGGCGAGTACGGGCCGAACACCAGCTGGGTCACCCGCACACGCGCCTCCGGCGCCAGACCGTCGGCCACCGCCTGCCGCAGCCTGAGCTTGAGCGCCTCGCGCGCCGCCTGGTCGTCGGTCAGGACGACGATCTTCGCGAACGAGGGATCGGGCAGCTCCGGCGCCATGGCGAGGTAGAAGCGCGGCGCCCCTTGTCCGACGTAGGCGGTCACGATCTTCGCTTCCGGCTGCTCGGCCAGCCAGGCCTCGAGCTTGGCGGCAACCGCACTCGTCTGCTGGATCGAGGTGCCATAGGGCATCTGGACTTCGACCAACACCTCGGGCCGATCAGAAGTCGGAAAGAACTGCTTGTTGACCACGCCCATGCCCAGGACCGCGACGGCGAAGGCGCCGATCACGCCCGCCGCGACCACCCATTTGCGCCGGATCACCGATCCCAGCAGACGGCGGAAGCGCTCATAGTGCGGGGTCGCGTAGATTGCCGCGTGCCCGCCCTCGTGCGGCTTGTAGTCGGGAAGCAGCTTCACCCCCAGGTAGGGCGTGAACACCACGGCGACGATCCACGAGGCGATCAACGCGATGCCGACGATCCAGAAGATATCGCCCGCGTACTCGCCGGCGGTGGACTTGGCGAAGCCGTTCGGCATGAAGCCAATCGCCGTCACCAGCGTCCCGGAGAGCATGGGCGCGGCGGTGTGGCTCCACGCATAGGCCGCTGCGCGGATACGGTCGTAACCTTCCTCCATCTTCACCACCATCATCTCGATGGCGATGATCGCATCGTCGACCAGGAGTCCCAGGGCCAGGATCAGCGAACCCAGCGTGATCCGGTCGAAGTTCTTGCCGGTGGCCGCCATGATGACGAAGACCGCGGCCAGGGTCAGCGGAACCGCTGCCGAGACCACGATTCCGGCGCGCCATCCCATGCTGAGGAAGCCCACCAGCATCACCACGCCGAGGGCGGCGAAGAACTTGAGCATGAACTCGTCGACGGCTGAGCTGATATTGACCGATTGGTCCGTGACCTTGGACAGGCTCATGCCGAGCGGCATCTCGGCGTTGATCGCCGCCGCTTCCGCCTCCAGCGCCTTGCCCAGATCGAGGCCGTTCCAACCCTCGCGCATGACCACCCCGAGCAGCAAGGCCGGTTCGCCGTTGTTGCGGATGAGGAAAGAAGCCGGATCCTCGTAGCCCCGCTTCACCTCGGCGATGTCGCCGAGCTTCAGCGTACGGCCCCGGGCCGCAACAGGCGTGTTCCGGATCGCCTCGAGGTCGTCGATGGCGCCATCCAGCCGGATGAAGACCTGCGGGCCCTTGGCTTCGATCGAGCCGGCGGGCGTCATGACGTTGCGCCCGTTCAGCGCAGCGAAGAGGTCGCGCGGGGAGACGCCCAGGGTCGCGAGACGGTCATGGGAGAACTCGACGAAGATCCTTTCGGCCTGCTCGCCGATGATGTTCACCTTCTTGACGCCCGGCACGTGAAGCAGTCGCTGACGCATGGTCTCCGCATCGCGCACCAGGTGTCGATGCGGCTCGCCCTTCGCTTTCAAGGCATAGAGGGCAAAGGTCACGTCGGCGTACTCGTCGTTCACCATCGGGCCGATGACGCCACGCGGCAGGTTGAGCGCCTCATCGCCGAGTTTCTTGCGCGCCTGATAGAACTGCTCGGGGACCTCGGGGGGCGGTGCGCTGTCGAGCAGGTACACCGTGGTGAAGGCCAGGCCCGGTCGCGTAAAGGTCTCGGTCCGGTCATACCAGCGTAGTTCCTGCATCCGCTTTTCCAGGGGCTCGGCGACCAGTTCCTCCATCTCCTTTGCGGTGGCCCCGGGCCAGGCCGTGACCACCGTCATCTGCTTGACGGTGAAGGCGGGGTCCTCCGCCCGGCCCAGCGTCAAAAAGGCCACGACCCCGGCGACGAAGATCGCCAGCATCAGAAACAGGGTGACCGAGCGTTCGCGTACGGCAAGCGCAGAGAGATTGAAGGCGCTCATTGGGCGACCCCCACGCTCGCACCATCGGCTCGCTGCCCCCCAAGGGGGCGAGCGCTTCCTTGGGGCTGCCCGGCGTGCGCTCGTTGCCCTTCCCCGCCGGCCGCCGCCACGCCTTGCGCAGCTTCGCCGTCAGCCAGTCGTACCTGCTCGCCTTCGTGCAGCAAATGCGCGCCGAGCACGACGACGCGATCGCCCGCCGCGAGGCCACCGACGACCGCGGCGGTTTCCTCACCGAGGCCGGCCACCTGCACCGCACGCCAGGTGACCTGAGGCGCCTCCCCTTCGACCACCCATACGCCGGGCCCTTTGCCCGGATCGAAGATCGCGCCGATCGGTACCTGCAGCGCCGGGGCGGAGCGGTCGTGCGGGATGTGGATGGAGATGGTCGAGCCCAGCGGCGCGTCCGCCAGGCGGCCCTCCAGCACGTAGCGCGCCTCGAAGGTGCGCGTCTGAGGGTTTGCGGCATCCGACAACTGGCGCAGTTTTGCAACGCCCGTGAGCCCGCTGCCATACAGGGTCGCGCGGCCGGCGGAGCCGACCGCCGGGCGCAGGGTTTCGGGGAGCGCGATGACCGCTTCGCGGCGCCCGGCATGGGCCACCCGGACGACGACCTGCCCGGCACTGACGACCTGGCCCGGCTCCGCCAGGGTGTCCACCACCACGCCGTCGGCGTTGGCGAGCAGGACCGTGTAGCCGGTTTCGTTGCGCGCGACGTCGGCCTGGGCCTGGGCCGCATTGAGCTCGGCCCGTGCCGACTCGGCGGCGGCCTTGATCTTGTCGTAGGCGGAGGCCGACACCGCACCCGCCGAGACAAGGTCGCGGTATCTCGCCTCATCCTCCGCGGTCTGGCGCGCGCGCGCCGTGGCGGCGGCAACGGCTTCCTCAAAGGCGCGCGTGGCGAGCCTCAAGTCGGTGGGGTCGATGCGCATGAGCGGCTGGCCACGCTTGACGGCCTGCCCGGTATCGACCAGGCGCTCCAGGATCTTTCCGGGGACGCGGAAACCCAGGTCGCTCTGCACCCGCGCCGCAATGATGCCGGTGAATGAACGCTCGGCCTGGACGGCGGGCTCCACCGCCCCCACCCGCACGAGGGGCGTCTGGGTCCGCGGATCGATCGATGAAGTGGCGTCGCTGCACGCTGCCAAAGCCAAGGGCAGCAGACCGACGACGGCGAAGAAGGGAATTGTACGGCGCTGAAGCATGGCGACCTCCGGGAACGCGAAGGGCTCCATCGTCCATCTAGTGACTTTTTTTGTCAATAGTCACTAGCGCAATTGTTGAACTGCCTAAGGGGCCAGGCTGCGCAACACCAGGTTGGAAAGCTGCACCGGCGCCTCCTCCGCCACATCGAGGTTGTACTGGAGCAGGAGCGGATTCACATAGGGCTGCAGGACGAGATCGATCGCATGCACCGTCTCGTCCAGCGGAGTCTTGCGCTCGAACTCGCCGCTCTCCCGCCCGTCGCGGACGATCTCCATCAGGATCTGCCGGATGCGCTCCCCGTAGGCCCGCGCAGACGGCCAGCCCTCGCCGGCGGAATGCGCGGCGATGTCGTACAGCTTGCGATCGTTGAAGAACAGACTCACGCCGGTCGACACCAAGGTCTTGAACATTCTGCGGAATTTTTCCGATGGCGTGGGTGCGCCTGCCACCGCCTCTTCGATCGCCACGACGATGGCGCTCAAGGTCTTGGCGCAGATGGCCTCGCCAATGGCCTGCTTGGAATCGAAGAACTTGTAGATATAGGCCTTGGAAAAGCCGATCGCCTTGGCCAGGTCGGAGACCGTGGTCTTCTCGTAGCCGTAGTGGCTGAAGTGCGCTTCGGCCGCCTCGACGATCTGCTCTCGAACGCTGTGGTCGACGGGGCCGCGCGACTGGGGGACGGAAGATGTGATTTCACTCATGGGAAAAACAATACCTCGCATGCTCGTGCTTGACAACTAGTGACTACTTTGGATTATAGTCACACCAACAGTTCAACTCCCCGAAGGACGCTCATGCTCACCCACCCCCGCTGTCTCGCCCTTCTTCTGAGCGTCGGTGTCTTGACGGGCTGCGCCGTCGGGCCCGACTACCGGCCGCCCGAGATCGCACTATCGTCCGCCTTCCTCGGGCAGGACGGTGTCGATCACCGGCAGGTTGCGCATCAGGCAGACCTCGCGATCTGGTGGGCCGCCTTCGACGATCCCCTGCTGACGCGCTTCGTCTCCCTGGCCCTCGAACAGAACCTGGACATCGCGCAAGTTGCGGCACGTGTCGCCCAGTCGCGCGCGTCATTGCGCTACGCCGATGCGGCGCTGCTTCCGGCCGCCAACGTGAGTGTACACGCTGCGCGCGGTTACCAGTCGGTCGAGACCCCGCTGGGGCAGGTGCTCGACGCCACGCCCGGCTTCGATCGCAGCGGCAGCGCCTACGAGGCCAACCTCGGTGCGAGCTGGGAGATCGACGTGTTCGGCGGCCTGCGGCGCGGGCGGGAGGCCGCACACGCGGCGTACCAGGCCTCCGAGGCCGGCGCGGTGGCGACGCGGCTGGCCGTGGCCGCGCAGACCGCGGACGTGTACGTCACGATCCGGGGCTTGCAGGCGCGCATCGCGACCGCCACACACCAGGTGGAGACCCGCCGCCAGTTGCTCGCCCTGGTCACGCTCCAGTACGAGAAGGGGGTCGCCGCCGAACTCCAGATGAACCAGGCCGAGGGCTCGCTCACCCAGGCCGAGGCGCAGATCCCCGTGCTGGAAGCCGGCCTCGATTCGGCGATGAACGCGCTCGACGTGCTGCTCGGCGTGCAGCCGGGAACTTACCGCACGGCGCTGGCCCCGGTGGCGCCGGTCCCGGTGGCGCCGGGGCTGGCCGAGACCGGCACCCCGGCGGAGATGATTCGGCGCAGGCCCGATCTCATCGTCGCCGAGCGGCGCCTTGCTGCGGCCAATGCGCGCATCGGCGTGGCGGTTTCGGAGTACTACCCCAAGTTCTCGCTCGCCGCCCTGCTCGGCAGCGCCACCGCGATTTCGAGCGGCAACCTCTTCACCGCGGGCGCCAGCCAGGCCCAGGGCGTCCTCGGACTGCGCTGGCGCCTGTTCGACTTCGGCCGCGTCGACGCGCAGATCGCCGCCGCGCGTGGCCAGGAGGCCGAAGCCTTGGCGGCCTGGCGGCTGGCCGTGTTGCGCGCGACCGAGGATGTCGAGAACGCCTTCTCCGCCCTCGTCAAGCGCGAGGCCCAGGTCGGCATCCTGACGCGCGGTGAATCGTCGCTCGCCCGTGCGCGCGAGAACGCGCTGGCCGCCTACGAGGGCGGCGTCGTCAGCCTGATCGAGGTGCTCGATGCCGACAGCAACTTGCTGCAGGCGCGCGACGCGAAGACACAGGCACAAACGGAGGCTGCGCGCGCCGCCATTGCCTCCTTCCGGGCATTGGGGGGCGGATGGGATGCGCCGCATGCAAGCAGCAACCACCTCTACAGCGACCTTTCCACTACCGACCACAAGTGACCAATATGACCAAACCAAACAATTCCTGGGTGCTCATCACGGGCGCATCGAGCGGCTTCGGCGAGGAGTTCGCCCGCCAATATGCCCGGCAAGGCCACTCGCTGGTCCTGGTGGCGCGCCGGCTGGACCGGCTTCAAGCACTCGCCGAGGCACTACGTCGGCAGTACCGCATCGAGGTCGTGGCGGAGCAGGTCGACCTCTCGGACATTGCAGCGGTCACCCAACTGCATCGGCGCCTCCACGAGCGGGGCATTGCGATCGACGTCCTGATCAACAACGCCGGCCATGGACTGCAAGGCCCGTTCGTGGATTGCCAGCTGGATGCGGCGCTGGCGATGGTGCAGCTGGATGTGGCGAGCCTGACCGCGGTCACCCATGTCTTTGCGCACGACATGCGGACACGAGGACGCGGGAAGATCCTGCTGGTGGCGAGCCTGCTGGCCTACCAGGGCGTGCAGAACTTCGCCGTCTATGCAGCCGCCAAGGCCTACGTGTTGCGTCTGGGCGAAGCGCTTCATCGCGAGCTCAAGCGCGATGGCGTCACCGTCACGACGCTTTGCCCGGGCATGTCGGACACCGGGTTCGCCGCCGCGGCGCAGCAGAAGATCACGCCCGCGTTGAAGGGCCTGATGATGCAGCCGGCCCCCGTGGTCCGCGCCGGCATCCGCGCCTTGCAGGCCGGACGCATCAGCGTCGTGCCGGGCTGGGCGAACAAGGCCCTCGTGATCCTGACGTGGGCGACACCACGCTGGCTGCACCAGGCCTTTCTGGCACGCGCGATGAACGGATGACACATATTTCCGGCCAAGCGGTGCCAAGCGCCAACGGTGCCGTCCGCCGACTGCGGTGCCGTTGCAGTCGCGTTCAGCGCGTCTCATGGCCACCATTGCTCGCCGAAGCACACCTATATCAAGGAGTTGATTTCATGACAGCGCCAACCGACGCGACGAATCCCGAAGAAACGCTTGCCCGCTGGCGCGCCGAGGAAGCGGCCGTGCGCGCCCGTCTCCAGACCGCTCCCGGCGTGGCCTCACCTGCCCACCTCGCCGGGCGCAGCGGATTGCAGGTATTCCAGGCGCTTCTCGCCGGCGAGATCCCGCCGCCGCCGATGGCGGTCACGCTCGACTTCACCCTGCTTCGCATCGAGCCCGGGTTCGCCGTATTCCAGGGACAGCCAGGCTTCAGCCACTGCAACCCGATGGGCACGGTGCACGGCGGCTGGTTCGCGACCATGCTCGACTCCGCCATGGGATGCGCCGTGCATTCCACGCTGCCGGCAGGCAAGGCCTACACGACCCTGGAACTGAAGCTCAACCTCGTCCGCGCACTCACCGACGCGGTGCCCCTGGTGCGTGCGGAGGGCCGGCTGGTCCATGGCGGCCGCCAGGTGGCGACCGCGGAAGGCCGGCTTGTCGGACCGGACGGCAAGCTCTATGCCCACGCGAGCACAACGTGCCTGGTCTTTGACCAGGCTTCTTAGAAGATCGGCACGAAAGGCTTCGACCCAGTTCGCGCCTCGATCACGGTCGCGCTTCAGGGATCTCGATCTGGCGCATCGTGCAAGGCGGATGTGGTCGCGACGAAGATTGACGTCGTGCCCCGAGACTTGGCGCGGTGCTGTCGCATTTCGCTTGAACGCGTTGGACCATCAGCTATGTTGAACTGTGAACACGCGATGGGGGAAGTGAGCCATGCGATTTCTTGTCAAAGCTAACATTCCCGTGGAAGCCGGGAACGCGGCGGCGAGGGCTGGAAATCTCGGCACAATCATCCAATCCATACTTGCGGATCTGAAGCCCGAGGCCGCGTATTTCACGGATGACAATGGGCAACGGACGGCGTTCCTATTCCTCGAAATGCAGGATGCTTCGCAGATCCCCGCGATTGCCGAGCCGTGGTTCGTCGCGTTCAATGCGAGCATTGAGATCCATCCAGTCATGGTGCCGGAGGATCTCTTGAAGGCTGGCAGCGCCATCGAATCGGCCATCAAGAAGTACGGCTGACAGCAGCGGTGATCGATCCGGGCGGCGGTGGCCGACTGAAGTCGGCCCTGCGAGAACCAGCGGGGCTCGCCTGCGTTCAGTGGCTGGTGCCTTCGTCGCGGTTGATCTTGTTCCACACGTTGTATTTGCCGACCGGTTTTTTCATCGGCAGGCGCTTCACTTCCTCGAGCGTGCGGGCGTCGAGCACCACGATGGCGCCGTCCTGCTCCCACAAACTCGCGAGCGCGTACTTGCCGTCGCGGGTGAATTCGATGTGGGCCAGGGTCTGGCCCGGCTTTGCGGTGATTTCCTTCACCACCTCGAGGGTCTGCTTGTCGATCACCTGCAGGATGTGCTTTGCCTCGGGGCTCATCATCGAATCGACGAAGGCATAGCGGCTGGTGGTGTGGCTGCGCAGGAAGAAGCCCGGCCCGCGGGTCGGGATGCGCCGGATCACTTCCCAGCTCTGCATGTCGATCACCGTGACCTCGCCCGCCTTGAGGTTGGTGCTCGCCATCACGGTGCGCTCGACACCGGCCGCATCGCGCCATTTCCAGGTGATGCCCGAACCGAGATGCGGCATGCCTTCGAGCGGCAGGTTTGCCACCTTCTTGCGCGCATCCAGGTTCACCACCTGGCCCACGCCCTCGCGCGAGGCGCCCATCAACTCGGCGTAGTCCTGGGTGAAGAAGAAATCGTCCAGCACTTCCGCGAGCACGGTGCGACGCGGGTTGAGATAACCGGGGATGAAGGCGCCTTCGCGCTGCTTGAAGTCGTGGATGAAGCCGACCGGGATATCCTCCACCGCTTTGGTGTAGCTCACCTCCCACACCTCGGCCACATCCTTGAGCGCGACGATGAAGGACTGGCGCGGGGTGGCGTCGTAGACCGCGGACACGCGCGAACTGCGCTTGCCGTCGCGGTCGGTGGCCTCGATCGACTTGATCAGGTTCAGATCGCCGTCGAGCAGCACCAGCGTGTGCGGCAGATAGTTCGCTACCGCGACGTGCTTGCCATCGGGGGACACCGCCACGTTGCGGGTGTTGATCCCGGCGCGCACCTCGGCCACCACCTTCAGGTTCCACAGGTCGAACTTGGTGATCCAGCCGTCGCGCGAGCCGAAGAACACATAGCGTCCGCCGTCGGCGAACTTCGGTCCGCCATGCAGGGCAAAGCGCGACTGGAAGCGGTGGATCGGCTCCAGGCGGTCGCCGTCGAGCACCGACACATGGTGATCACCGGCCTCCACCACAAGGAAGAGATTGAGCGGATCGGCGTCGAACACCGGGCGCGCGGACAGCGTGGCCGGGTCGACCTGCTGGATGCGCGAGGCGCGGATGTCGGCGTCACTCCACCGCGGTTCGGGCGACACCGCGGTGTAGATCCAGTCGGCGAGCGCCGCGATCTCGACCTTGCCCAGCACGGCGCCGAAGGCGGGCATCTGCGTCGCCTCGCGCCCTCCCGCGATCACCGCGGCGGCCTCGGCCTTGCGCAGCCGTGCGAGGTTGTCGGGCAGCAGCGCCGGACCCATGCCGCCGAGCCGGTCGGGGGCATGGCAGGCTGCGCAATGGGCCTGGTACAAGCCTGCCACGTCGTGCGCCGCGCCGGCATCGGCCGCGGAGACGGGGGTCGACAGCAGCAGCGCGGCAATCGCGCCGAACAGGGTTTTCATCGTCGGTCTCATGTGGACACCTTGTCGATCCGCACCCAGGGCGTATTGACCACCCGGACCGAGCCATAGTCGGACGCGTTCACGCCGATCTCCTCGTCGCTCAGATAGCAGGCCGGGTCCTCGGCCCACGGGTTGCCGGTGATCTGCTCGGCCCGCACCCGCGAGTTGCCATTGCAGATCTCGAGGTAGCGACAGGCGCCGCAGCGCCCTTCGAGCTTGCGCGGATGCTGCTTCAGGCCGGCCAGCAGCGGATTGGACAGATCGTTCCAGATCTCGCCGAAGGCACGCTCGCGCACATTGCCGAGCGGGACATGCCACCACATCGTGTCGGGATGGACGATGCCCAGGTTGTCGATGTTGGCCACGTTCACACCGCTGGCGTTGCCGCCCCACTGGCGCAGTTTGGCTTCGATGTGAGGGGTCCGGTCGGGAAAGCGGCGGCGCACCCAATCGAGCATGAACACCCCGTCGGCATCGTTGTTGCCGGTGACGAACTCCTTGTCGAGGCCGCGCCGGTGCAGGGTCAGACAGGTCTCGAACAGCAACTCCATCGCCTCGCGGGTAGTGCGGTGATGGGCATCGTCGCCGCGATGCTTGTTGCCGCGCCCGGCGTAATTCAGGTGCGAGAAGTAGAACTTGTCGATCTGCTCGTCCTCGACCAGCCTGAGCAGCGCACGCAGATCATGCGCATTGTCTTCGGTCATGGTGTAGCGCACGCCCACCTTGATGCCGCGTTGCCGGCACAGGCGGATCCCCGCGAGCGAGGCATCGAAGGCGCCCGCCTTGCGCCGGAAGCGGTCGTGGGTGTCGGCGATACCGTCGAGGCTCACCCCCACATAGTCGAAGCCGATATCGTCGATCTCGTCGATGTTCGATTCGTCGATCAGGGTGCCGTTGGACGACAGGCCGACATAGAAACCCATTTCCTTCGCTCGGCGTCCGATCTCGAAGATATCCGGCCGCAGCAGCGGCTCACCGCCCGACAGGATCAGCACCGGCACGCGGGCCGCCTGCAGATCGTCCATCACGCGGAACACGTCGGCGGTCGACAGCTCGCCGGCGAAATCGGTATCGGCCGAGATCGAGTAGCAGTGCTTGCAGGTCAGGTTGCAGCGCCGGATCAGGTTCCAGATCACCACCGGTCCGGGCGGATTGCGGCGCGGACCGACAGGGGTGGGCTGATCGAGCTCGCGGATGAACTGGGAAATACGGAACATGACGGACGAACCTCCTGGTTCCCCCGATTACAGCCCACGCTGCCAAAACATAAAATGATGCGGGTCAATCCGCCGCGATCGTCGCCCGCACGCGCGATCGTCGCCCGCAACGATGCGGCCGAGCAGGAGAATGTGGCGCCCTACGATCCGCTGCAGGATCTCAACCCACGACCAGCATGAGCAAGGCCTGCGACCGGGTGTGGCGAGGGTTCCGATGACGTTGAACTTCCAGCTCCCGCTTCCTATTCTTGTTGGGTGGGCACCAGGTTTTCGTCACTGACTGGAATCCGCCGTATGCTTGATTTTCTGCCCATGTGAGGAGGTTGCGATGAGTTGGAGAGAACGTAAACCGGAGGAGGTCTATTCGGACGCCGAAACCTTGAAACGCCTGGAGGAAGAATTGCCCCAGTGGTATCTGGAGAACGGCTGGATACGGCGTAAATACAAGACCAGTGGTTGGAAATCGACGCTGATGGTGGTCAACACCGTGGGGCATCTGGCGGAAGCCGCATTCCACCATCCGGACATGTCGATCTCCTATGCCTTTGTGATTGTGAAGCTGATGAATCACGCTGCAAAAGGCGTCACCAACAAGGACTTCGAACTGGCCAGGAAGATCGAAGAAGTCATCATGTGGCAACCGGGAAAGGACGAAGGTTCGAGTCTCGAAGGAACCCCCGACGATCCTCGCTTCAAGTACCTGAAGTACGATTGAGCCCCTGGCTTTCAACAGGCACAAGGCGCTCGAACGGAAGCCCGGGCACAGATCTGTGCTCACGCTGCGATCTCTTCGGCGCCGCCCCCTGGACGGTTCCGAACCCGCTCTGAAGAAAGGGCCGCGTTGCGGCCCTTTCTTCCCTCTCTTGCGGTTCCGCTCGGTGAACCCTGCCTGGTTCGCTACTTCTCGGCGAAGCAGTAGAGCAACCCGTCGCCTCCCGTTCCCTGCAGTGCCTTCTGACTGCAACCGCCCCGGGTCGGATGCGAGGAGTTCCAGGACGTCGCCCAGGCGTGCAAGGCGGGCCCGGAGCGATCGTGATGCCCGGTCATGGCACTCCCCTCGTCCCCACCTTTGGTCCAGTTGCCGCACGTCATGTCCGCATACGGCGGGCTGGGCGGAAACGCCGTTCCGTCGGAGCGGGAACCGGTGAGAATGTCATGGCGGTTGGGCTTATCGGTGCGGCCATTCACGATCTGGCCCTTCTCGTCCAACGCGGTTTCCTTGGTCACGTTGGCTGTGGCCGAGTGGAGATCCTCGACGTTCCTGGCGACCATCACCCCCTTGGCGTTGTACCACGGGCCGCTGCCGATCCGGTCGCGTGCGTGGACTGCGTTCGGGTCGTCGAGCGCTGCGCCCTGGGTGCTCAGGTAGGCGCGCCAGGTCCGGTTTCCGGCACCGGCGGCGGCCGCCAGCGACTGGCAATGCCGGTCAGCCCCCTCGAGACCGCCGAAATCGGCCCCCGCGCCTGGTCCGGCGCTGGTGATAAAGAACGACATGTCGGCTCCGACCGCGGTCGTTGCCGTTGCGCCCCACAACAACAACGAACCGGCCAGAACCGTCAACGTCTTCGTCGCGCTATGCATGGCACGCTCCTTCTTCGGGTTGTGGAACCCGTTTAGATGAAACGGAGCCCGATCGGTTCTCGGCTCCCTCCGGCGCCGCTTTCCGGGGCGACGCAGAGCGGCCTTGCGTCCGTGACCGACCGGCCGCTGGACGCTTTCGGGGACACCGCATCGACGAAGGAGGCGGGTTCGCGACCCGCCATGATGACCCCGTCCTGGCCGGCCGCAGGTTCGGCCTCCGTGGCGGATGCAACTCCTTGCCGGTGACCGTTGCGTTGACAGGTACTATCCGACCTGGCCCACTCAAGAGAAGCAATGCCCGAATGCGAACAGAAGTCAAAGAGAAGCCCGGACGTGCCGTCGTGGCGGCCGTACAACTGCCGAGCGTGAGCGACGTCGAATTCGAGGCATCGCTCACCGAGCTGCGCGAACTGGCCAAGACACTGGGATTCGAGGTCGTCCGCACCTTCGTCCAGAAGCGCACCGGCTTCGACCGGACGGCCTACCTGGGGGTCGGCAAGCGCCAGGAGATACACCACTTCGTGAATGTCGAAGCCGGGTTTGACGGTCTGGAGGACAGTGCCGACCCTGGCGCCGGTGCCATCGACGTGATCCTGGTCGATCACGAGATTTCCCCGTCGCAGGCGCGCAATCTCGAAAAGGATGTCGGCTGCGAGGTGATGGACCGAACCATGGTCATCCTCGAGATCTTCCATCGCAACGCCCGCTCCCGCGCGGCCAAGGCGCAGGTGGAGATCGCCCGCCTCGGCTACATGGCCCCGCGTCTGCGCGAGGCGGCGAAGCTGGCCGGGCCGCAGGGGCGACAGCGCAGCGGCGTCGGCGGCCGCGGCGCCGGCGAATCGCACACCGAGCTGGATCGCCGCAAGATCCGTGACCGCATCGCCGAACTGCAGCTGGAGATCGTCGCCATGGATGCCGAGCGCAAGACCCAGCGCGCGCGGCGGCAAGAACGGCAGGGACTTGCGGGCGTCGCGCTTGTCGGCTACACCAACGCCGGCAAGTCCACGCTGATGCGGGCGCTCACCGGTAGCGAGGTGCTGGTGGCCAATAAGCTCTTCGCCACGCTCGACACCACGGTGCGCACCCTCTACCCGGAAAGCGTGCCCCGTGTGCTCGTCAGCGACACCGTCGGCTTCATCAAGAACCTGCCACACGGGCTCGTCGCGTCGTTCAAGTCGACCCTCGACGAGGCGCTCGATGCGTCGCTGCTGCTCCACGTCATCGATGCGAGCGATCCCGGCTTCGAGCGCCAGCTCGAGGTCACCGACAAGGTGCTCGAGGAGATCGGTGCGAACGTCGTGCCGCGGATCCGCGTCTTCAACAAGATCGACCATGTCGGCGATGTGGCGGCACAGGCCGAACGCGAGGCGGCGCTGCGCGCGCACTACCCGGATTGCATCGTGATGAGCGCCCGCCGCCCGGACGAGGTCGCGACCCTGCGCCACGCGATCGTCGCGTTCTTCCAGCAGCATCTTGTCGAAGCCGAACTGTTCCTGCCGTGGTCGGCGCAACAGCTGCGTCGTGAGATCTACGCCAACTGCGAGGTCCTCGAGGAGCGCGCGGACGACGACGGAGCGTTCTTCCGCCTCCGCGGCGAACGCGACGCGGTGGACAGCCTGCGCGAGCAGTTCGAGCAGGTGCAGTGAGTTCGGCGCGGCGCCGCTGTCCGGTCGCGCTCGGGAGCGGACTGCCCGGCGGACGCGCCGGGGTGCAAAGGTGCCCGCGGGTGGCAGCAAGGCCGCACGCCGTGCACCCGGCGTGCGGCCTTGCCATCACCCGCCGATCAGACGCAGGCCGGTCTTTTTGAGGATGGCGGTGGAAAAGAGCACGTCGTGCCTGCGGCAGGCACCCGTAAAACGGCTATCCATCAGCGCCACGATATCCTCCACGCGCCCGAGTGCAGCCTCGCGGCTGCCGGCATGAACCATGGCAAAGAGGTTGTAGGGCCAGTCCGGCAACTGACGGGGGCGGCGATAGCAGTGGGTCACGAAATCGAGCGCGCCGACGAGTTCGCCGACCTCGTCGACGCGGGCATCGTCGATATCCCAGACGCTCATGCCGTTTGCGGTGTACCCGATCGCATAGTGATTCGGCACCGCGCCGATGCGACGTATCGCCCCGCGCGCCAGCATCGCCGCCAGTCGATCACGTATCTGCCGTTCGCTGCAGCCGAGCCGATCGGCCAGCACGGCATAGGGGCGCACGGCCAACGGTAGTCCGTCCTGGGTGGCTAGCACCAGACGCCGATCCAGATCGTCATCCTCCGCGGCCGCACAATCCGCCGATTCGCTCATCAGGCCTCCAGTCTCATCTCGACGAAATACTCACGCTCCTTCGGGAAGCGGTGCACCGCCAGGCCAGTGGCAGCCTCGATCCGGCCCGCGACCTCGGCAATGCCCCCGGGGCTGGCGGTGGCGAGGACGAACCACATATTGAAGACATGTTCGCGACGATAGTTGTGGGCAACCTCGGGGAAGGCATTCACCGCCTCCACCACCCGCGCCCAGTCCTCGTCCGGTACCGCCATCGCCGCCAGGCAGAACGCTCCGCCCATGCGTTCGATCTGGAACATCGGGCCGAAGCGGGTGAGCACGCGGGCGTCGAGCAGGCTTTGCAGGCGGCCGATGACCTCGTCCGCGCTCAGACCGAGCGCCGCACCCACCGCCGCATAGGGCTCCTCGACCAGCGGAAAGTCGCCTTGCAGGGCATTGATCAGACGCCGGTCGATGTCGTCCGGTGCCCGCGTGGCCGCCACCCCGCGCGGTCCGGGTCCGCGCTGATCAGTCATCGACGGGCTCCGGGGCAAGCGGCAGATAATGTGCCCCGCCCTGCTTGAACCGCCGACCGCTGAACAACACGGTGTGCGGCCACTGATCGAGCCCGAGGCGCCGTGCGAGTTCGTCGCGGGTCGCCAGCACGGCCTCGCGGGCACTCCCATGGATCATGCAGAACAGGTTGTAGCGCCAGCGTCCGTCCGCCCGCTGGCGCCGGTAACACAGGGTGACCGCCGGCTCCAGCGCCAGACGGCGGCCGAGCTCGCTGGCAAGCCGGTCGGGCACGTCCCATACGCACATCGCATTGGTGCCGATCCCCAGCTCGTGATGACGCACCACCACCCCGAAACGGCGGATCAGCCCGTCGGCGAGTGCACGCTCGACGGTTTCGATCACCATCCCCTCGTTCAAGCCCACTCGCCGACCGAGCACTTCCCAGGGCGCCGCCACGATCGGCAGTCCGCCCTGCAATGCCGCGAACAGCCTGCGTTCGAGCGCGGGCAGCGCACAACCTTGCTCGACCATGGGCGCAGAACCGGCGCCGGCCAGACACTTGCGCGCAACCCCGGTCAGATCGAACCCGAGATCGATGTGGAACTCTTCCTCCATCGGCAGACAGATTGCCGTGCACCCGGTGTCGCCCTCGATGTCGCGGACGATGCGTGCCAGTGCCGCGGCATCTTCTGCGGTGACGACGAACCACAGGTTGTAGGCGTGCTCGCGTTCATAGTTGTGATTGACGCCAGGCTCGGCGCTCACCCTGGCCGCCACCGCCTCGAGCCGCTCCCCGGGCACCGCGAGCGCCACCAGGGCACCGACACCGATCCGGCGCGGGGCAAAGACCGCCCCGACCCGGCTGACCACCCCCGCCGCCACCCAGCCGCGATAGGACTCGATGACCGCCTGTTCGCCAACGCCGACCGCGTCGCCGATGTGTGCGAAAGGCCGCGGCAGCAGCGGAAAGTCGCGCTGCCAGTCATTGAGCAGGCGAAAGCCGGCGTCCCCGGCGTCGTGCGGCAGGCAGGCTGTGCGCGGCATCGCTCAGAACCCGGTGCGCGCCGCGCGGCTGGTGAAGAAGATGCCGCTCGGGCTGGCCGACTCGAAGCCCGCCACAGGCTTGCGCGTGGCCGTGTCATAGACCACGACGCGGTTATCGTCGCGGGCGGACAGCCACACCGCCTCCCCCCTGGGCGCGAACTCCATGTGCAGGATGGCGCGCCCAGGCTGCAGGGTATCGACCACCTTCTGCTCGAGGGTGTCGATTACCTGCACCCAGCCGTTGTCGGGGAAGGCGAAGTTCACCCACACCTCGCGGCCGTCGGGCCGCGCCATGACGAACACCGGCTGACTCTTGACCGGAATGCGTGCGACTTCCTGCCAGCTGCGGGTGTCGACGACCAGCACTTCGTGGCGGCCGATCGCCGGCAGGTAGGCTCGACCGCCCGCCACCGCCCAGCCGCGCAGGTGCGGCATCTTGTACACCGGCAACGGCTCGGTACCCCTGCCGTAGCCGGCGAGGATCTTGCGCACGCCCTGCTCCGGTTGCCACAGATCGAGCATGGCCAGCCCGTCCTCCCCGAACAGGCCGGCAATGTAATGACGTCCATCCGGCGTGACCAGACCGTCGTAGGGCTGGCGACCCGCCGGGTAACGCTGCGTTTTCGGGTGCTTCGGATCGGACAGGTCGGTGACCCGGATCTCGTCGGCATCGAACAGCGCGTAGGCGAAGCGGTTGCCGGGCAGATCGGCGAGGCCGACCACCTTGGAACGCTTGCCTTCGGCGCCGTATTCGGCGGGCACATCGGCCAACAGTTCGAGGGTGTCGGCGTCGAAGGCCTTGATGCCGCCCGGCGCATAATTCTGCGCGACCACCATGCGTCCGTCCTGCGAAATGGCACCGCCGATCGCATTGCCGGCCTGAAGCACCCGCCTGACGATGGTGGCGGTGAGCAGGTCGACCTTGGTCAGTCCGCCATCGCGACCGAACACATAGGCATGGCGTGCATCACGCGAGAACACCACCGAGGCATGCGACAGGTCGCCCAGACCCGCCACCTTCGCCAGCACGCTGTGTCCGCTGGTCTCGACGATCTGCACCCGGCCATCGGCGCGCTCGATGACGACACCGAGGTCGCCGGTACCGCGCAGTGGGGCGAACGGTGCCCGGGTGGCGCAGGCCGACAGCAACAGCACGATGACCGGCAACAGGATGCCCCACAGCAGCGGCGGGGCGAGGCGTACTTCGCGATCGGACATGTTCCGGCTCCTGGTGCTTCAGTTTGCGCCACCGGCAAGTGCCGGCCCGCCATCCGCGGGAAAACCGCGCATCAGTTGGTCGACGATCCACTCCGCCTCGAGCTCGCTGACGATGCCGCGGAACGGCGGCATCGGCGTGCCGGGACGCCCGCCGACGATCGTTGCCACGAGCCCTTCGGCCGGCTTGTCGGCGAGGGCTTGCGCGGTCAATGCGGGACCGAGACCGCCGGCCAGCGTGAGACCGTGACAGGAGCCGCAGTCCTGGCGAACCAGATGGACGAGGTCGCGGGCGCGTGCCGGCTCGGGCTCAGCAGCGGAGGCCAGTGCAGCCACGGTTGCCGCGGCTATCAACACCAGCACGTGGGCGAGCAAGGGGGGCAGCTTCATCGGTTCATCCATAAGGTCGTTCGGGCTGACGCACAGGATTCCCCAGCCGAGTCCGCAACGCCTTGACTCGTATCAATAGCGTCCGGCGGCGCTCACTCGGCGACCACGATGGTGCCCAACATTTCGGGATGCGGACCGCAGCGGTACTCGTAGCGCCCCGGGGTGTCGAACCGGCGCGACCACCGTTCATCGGGGAAGAAACGCTCGGATTCTTCGCCGCTTCCGAGAAAGACCACCGAATGGCTGACGCGTTTCTCGCGATTGATCCAGGTGACGGTTTCACCCTTCCGGATAGTCAACTCGGACGGCGTGAACATGTACTTCTCCACCGCGATCTCGTGCGCCAGCGCCGGCACGGGAAAATGCAGGCTCAGGGCAAGAACGCCTGAGCACAACACCACATTCGAGCGTGGACGCATCCAAAGCTCCTCGATCCGGAAAAACGGCGTGCCAAAGCACAAGGCATCGCCCACACCCGTGCAGGGACGGTGACGATGCCTGCGCCGTGCGCTGCGATCTACTGCTTCGCCGCCGTGATATCGGCCTTGGCGTCGATACCGAGCTTGTAGCCGAGCGAAACATGGTGGTAGCGACCGGCCGCGCTGTCGTCGTGAATCGCGAAGCCGAAGTTGTAGATCTTGCCCGTTTCCAGCGTGACATCGCCCTCGCCGCCGGCCAGCTTGCGCGCGAACACCACCGACCAGCTGTCGCCGTCGAGCTTGCCGTCGGCGCTCACCAGCGCCTTGCCGCCTTCCATCACGCGGGTGTCGGTCACATGGCCGTCGAAACCCTTCTTCTCGCCGCTGCGCCACTGCACCAGATCGTAGAACCGACCCTCGGCAAGGGAACCGCCCTTGACGTACTTCTTCTTGGTGTCGGCTGCACCGGGCATGGTGCGCGAGTCGGTATGGCAGCTGGCCCAGCACCCGGCCTGGTCGGCGAGTTCGACCTTGCCGCCGGACTCGAGCATGAACGCGATCTTGACCGGGTTCTTGTCATCCATCTTTGCCGCACCCGACGTCTTGGGCTGCGTCCACGAGAAGCGCAGATAGAGTGTGTCGCCGTCGTGCGCCGCCTGGACCTTTACCGGGATCGCCGCCGCCTTGCCTGCAATCGGACTGGGCTCGAGCTTCTGCCCGCTTGCCATCTTCTTGCCCATGTCGCCGGTTTCGTCGCTATGACAATCGGCGCAAGTCTCGCCTTTCTTCAGCGCGCGGGCGCCACCGTGTTCGGTGCCCTTGGTGATCCATTCCAGCGGCGAGACGCCGGGATGGAACAGGGTGATGTCCTTGGCGGCGACCTTGCTCCAGTCTGCCGGGGCTGCGGCGGTGGCGCCGCCCGCGCCGAGCGCGAGGACCGCGCCGGCCACTGCGGTGATGATCGTCCTGTTCATGCTTGATTCTCCTTTTGAGATCAGCGCGCTGCCGTGGCAGCGTACGGTTTACTCTTCGTCTTCCTCGGTCATGCCTTCGGGTTTGTGATGGGCAATCCCCTTGTGGCAATCGATGCAGGTCATGTTGTCTTCGCGCGCCATCTCGTGCTGCTTGCGCGCACGCTGCTTCTGCATTTCCGAATTCATGCTGTCCAGGCTGTGGCAGTTGCGGCATTCACGTGAGTCGGATGCCTTCATCCGCGCCCATTCGCTGCGTGCCAGCTGCAGGCGCTTGGCCTCGAACTTTTCGCGCGTGTCGATGGTGCCGGTAAGCTTGCCCCACACTTCGCGCGAGGCCTGGACCTTGCGGATCATCTTGTGCGTCCAGTCCTTGGGTACATGGCAATCCGGGCAGGTCGCACGCACGCCGGTGCGGTTGCTGTAGTGGATCGTTTCCTTGTATTCCTGATAGACGTTGTTCTCCATCTCGTGACACGAGATGCAGAACGTCTCCGCATTGGTCGCTTCCATGGCGGTATTGAAACCGCCCCAGAAGAACACCCCGACCACGAAACCCACCACCAACAGGCCACCCAGCGAGTACTTCACGCTCGGGCGGCGCAGACGGGCGAAATACCCGCCGGATTGTTCTTGTTTTGACTTGCTGTCTCGATCTGTCATGGATCCATCCTTGGCTGGCCCCCGTGCAGGGCACGGGGGCTCTCGGCGCTCGATCGGAAACCGATCAATAGACGTCGTGCATCGTGTTGAACACGTTGAACTTACCGGTCGGCGTCACGATGGCCGGATCGGTAATGACCTTCTTCAGCTTCAGCGTCTTGTCGTCATAGATGACGATTGCCGATTGATCGGCCTTGCCGCCCCACAACGAGATCCACACTTCGTCACCGACCTGGTTGAATTCCGGATGGGTCGCGCGGCGAATCGCCTTGCTCTCCGGCAGCCCGGAATCCTTCGCCACGTCGAGACGGGTCGGCTCCTTCGACAGATCCTTCAGATCGAACACATAGACCGACTCGGCGACTTCACGCTCCGGGTTCATCGGCGCATCGGCCCACAGATGGGTGGATTGCGGATGGGTCTTCACGAACAGGTTGCCCGCGCCAGGCATCTTGAGCTCCTGCACCACCTTCCAGTTGTGGCTCTTGTACTTGGCGTACTTGGCTTCGTCCGAGGCAGTGGAAATCACCGAGACCACGTCGGCGCCGAGGTGCCCCGTGGTCCATACCGGACCGAACTGCGGATGGACGAAGTTGGCGCCGCGCCCCGGGTGCGGGATCTTCGCGGTATCGACCAGGGCGGCCAGCTTGCCGGTCTTGGTATCGACCGCGGCCACCTTGTTCGAGGCATTCGCGGCGACCATGAAGTAGCGCTTGGATGCATCCCAGCCGCCGTCATGGAGGAACTTGGCGCTTTCGATGGTGGTGGTCTTCAGGTTCTTGATGTCGGTGTAGTCGACGAGCAGGATCTGGCCCGTTTCCTTCACGTTGACCACCCATTCCGGCTTGATGTGCGAAGCCACGATGGAAGCCACACGGGGTTCCGGATGGTATTCGCCATCCACCGTCTGGCCGCGGGTGGAGACGACCTTGATCGGCTCCAGGGTCTCACCGTCCATGATCGAGTACTGGGGCGGCCAGTAGGTGCCGCCGATCAGGTACTTGTCCTCGTAGCCCTTGAACTTGGACGTATCGACCGAACGCGCATCCGAACCGAGGCGCACGGTGGCGACCGTCGTCGGCTCTTCGTACCACATGTCGATGATGGTGGTCAGACCGTCACGACCCACGGTATACACATAGCGACCGGACGCGGACAGGCGCGAGATATGCACCGCGTAGCCGGTGTCGAGCACCTTCCAGATCTGGTGCGTATCGCCGTCGACCAAGGCCAGCTTGCCGGCGTCGCGCAGGGTGATCGCAAAGACGTTCTTGAGATTGATCTTGTTCATCTGCTTCTTCGGACGCTCGGCAACCGGAACGAGCACCTTCCAGCTGTCCTTCATGTCCTTCAGCGAGAACTCGGGCGGCACATCCGGCGTGTTCTGGATGTAGCGCGCCATCAGATTGATTTCATCCTTGCCCAGGATGTCGTCGTAATTGACCATCCCGCCTTCGGTTCCGTAGGCGATGATCTTCTCGAGGCGCTCGGTGCCGAGCTTGAGCGTACCGCCCTCGAGCTTGGTGCCGTCGGCCAGAGTCTTCTCCCACTGCGGCTCGAGGTTCTTGCCGGTTGCGCCCTTGCGCAACACACCGTGACACCCGGCGCAACGCTCGAAATAGATCTGCTTGGCCTTGGCCTTTTCGTCCGCCGTCATTTCCGGCGCGGAAGCCGCCCAAGCGCTGCTCATGGCCAGCGGAAGCGCAGCCAGCGCAAACGCCCCGATCATCCCTTTGATATGCATGACATTCCCCCAAGTAATAGCCGCATTCGGCCTTCATTTGCCGAAGCGGACTATGTTCCCCCACGATTTGTGCGTCTTTAACCTGCGTCAATTTCAGCACTTCACCCCTGCTGATAGAGTGGGTTCAATGCCAACGGCCCAGGAGAGTGGGACATGCCCGCCTATTTCGTCGCATCGCCACCGGGCTCCGCCCCCCTGACCGGACGCCGGCCTGTGACGCTACCCACGTTCATCAACAGCAAGGCTTACATCGACCGCGGACATGCAAGTGGTCGCATGCACTCAACAGGTGGGGGAAAAATCATGGATATGCGCTCAGAAGATCACCGCACCCTCGGCACGGGCAAGGTTGCGCTCGTCGGTGCCGGCCCCGGTGACCCCGAACTCCTTACCCTGCGCGCCGCCCGCCGCATCGCGGAGGCCGACGCGATCGTGTACGACCAGTTGGTGGGCGAGACCATCCTCGATCTCGCCAAACCCTCTGCGCTTCGTATCTATGCCGGCAAGAAAGCGGGCAACCACGCGCTGCCGCAGGAAGAAATCAACCAGTTGCTGGTCGATCTCGCGCGCCGGGGGCTGAACGTGGTTCGTCTGAAGGGCGGCGACCCGTTCATTTTCGGTCGCGGCGGCGAGGAAATGCAGGAACTCGTGGCCTGTGGCATCGCCTGCGAGATCGTGCCCGGCGTCACCGCTGCGGCAGGCATGGCGGCCTGTACAGGCATTCCACTGACCCATCGCGATCACGCCCAGACCGTGGTGTTCGCCACCGGTCACCTGAAGGAAGGCACGGTCGATCTGGACTGGACCGCCCTCGCACGTCCGCACCAGACGGTGGTGATCTACATGGGTCTCGGCGCACTGGAGATCATCTGCGCCGAATTGACCGCCCACGGCCTGCCGGCCACCACCCCGGCAGCGGTGGTCCATGCGGCAACCACGCCGCGACAGCGCATCGTGACCAGCACCCTGGCGACGCTTCCTGCCGAGGTGCGTGCAGCCGCGCTAAAGACCCCGAGCCTGATCGTGGTCGGCACCGTCGTCGAGTTGCACCCGCTGCTGATGAATCTCCCCGGGCACACGACGGCCGAGCACGCCTGACCCGGCCGACCGCTTTTCCCGGCCCGAGCCCGACCCCTGTCCCGTACTGGGGTTGCGAGCACTTCGCCTGTAGAATCCGGCGCTTGTCCCGAAATCTCCCATGGCAGGCCCGAACGTGGCGTCAACCCGTACTCCCCCGATCCGCATCGCGATCAACGGCTACGGCCGTATCGGTCGCTGCTTTCTCCGCGCACTGCACGAGTCCGGACTCCGCGACCAGTTCAGGGTGGTCGCGATCAACGAGCCGGCCGATCTGGCCAGCATCGCCTACCTGACCCGCTTCGACTCCACCCATGGCCGCTTTCCCGGCCGGGTTACCGCCGACGACGACGCCCTGCTGATCGACGACGAAATGATCGCGGTTTCCCACGCCATGACGCCCGAAGGCGTCGACTGGGCCGGCCTGGAGCTGGATCTGGTGGTGGAGTGCTCCGGACAATACGGCGAGCGCGCCCAGTTGCAGCGCTTCCTCGGCGCGGGCTGCCCCAGACTGCTGCTGTCCCACCCGGGCAATAGTGCCGCCGACGTCGATGCCACCGTCGTGTTCGGCATCAATCATGCGAGTCTGAGCGGACACGAGCGCCTCGTTTCCAACGCCTCATGCACCACCAATGCGGTGGTGCCGGTACTGGACCTGCTGCATCGCGAACTGGGGCTCGAGCAGGTGCTGCTCACCACCCTGCACTCGGTGATGAACGACCAGCCCCTGATCGACGGCTACCATCATTCCGATCTGCGTCGCACGCGCTCGGCGATGCAATCCATCATCCCGGTCTCGACCGGACTCGCGCGCGGTGTGGAGCGGCTGCTGCCCGAGCTGGCCGGCCGCGTACACGCCAAGGCGATCCGGGTCCCGACCCACAACGTGTCGGCGATCGACATGGTGCTGACGCTGGGTGAGGACGCCAACGCCGCCCGGGTCAACGCCCTGCTCCGGCACGCCGCTGACGGACCGTATGCCGGCCTGATCGCATGGTCGGACGAAACCCACGCTTCGATCGATTTCAATCACGACACCCATTCGGCCATCGTCGATGGCAGCCAGACACGTTCGTGCGGGCCGCGCATGGTGAACCTGCTGGTGTGGTTCGACAACGAGTGGGGCTTCGCCAACCGCATGCTCGATGTCACCCGTCACTGGCTGAGTTTGCCGGTCAACCCGAGCGGGACCGATGCCTAGCCCGCGATTGCTGTTGAATCTGGCGCTGGATCTGTACTCGCGCCAGCGCCAGCCGCGTATTCCGGAGCCGGAACTGGTGATGGCGGACGCCGCCTGCGCGACCGCCTTCATGAAGGCTGGCGCCGAGGACGGTATCCTTGCGCACACCTATCTCTACCACGCGATCCAGGCCAGCGCCGTCATCCCGGCGGGCGCACGGGTGGTGGATCTCGGCTGCGGCCCGGCGATCCAGCTCGCGTTGATCGCACGGCTGCACCCCGATTGCCACTTCATCGGCATCGATGCCGCCGACTCGATGCTCGCGCTGGCCGCAGATACCCTCGCCCGCCAGCACATCGACAACGTTCGCCTGCAGAAAGGCGACATGAGTGCGCTCGGCAACATCGACACTGCGTCGGCCGACGCGGTGATCTCGACCATGTCGCTGCACCATCTGGCCGACGTGGCAGCGCTCGAACGCACCGTGCACGAAGTTCGGCGCATCCTGAAGCCGGGTGGTGGAATCTATCTGGTGGATTTCGGGCGCCTCAAGCGCGACAAGACGCAGGAATTCTTCGCCACCGAACGCAAGGCAATTCAGCCGCCCCTGTTCACCGACGACTACTACAATTCACTGCGCGCCGCATTCAGCCTCGACGAGATTCGCAACGCCAGCAGCATATTCGGCGATGCAGTGCGGATCAAGCGGACCTTTCTCGTTCCCTTCCTGGTGGCAATCCGCAGCACCCGCTCGCACACACCGGGCACGACCGCCCTTGTGGCGGCTCGGGCGAGTTATGCCGCGCTCAGTGCGCGACAACAGTATGACTTCCGCGATCTGGCACGCTTCTTCGGCCATGGCGGTTTTGCATTGGCGTTCAAGCCCTGGTAAGCCCGAGCGATCGGATGCAGACGCAAAAAAGAAAACCGCCCTTTCGGGCTGTTTTCTTGGGGCGCAAGCCCTTGTGTAGCTTGGGGCGACATACCGGTTTTGAACCGGTGACCTTTGGAGCCACAATCATAGGCCAGAATGTAATAAATCATGCAGTTACGGCGCGATTCAATCTACAAAAGCGAGTTATCCACAGGGCTGCACACCGCGCTGTTCCTGGTGGAACCGACGGATTGTAGAACGTCTTTCGGGTATTCGAAGTGGGCGATCGCCTGAGGATCTCGGCGCCGGCAAAGCCGGGGGAGACCTCGACGTCGGCCGCCTCGACCTGCTCGCCCAGGCACTTCACCACGTTGCCCAGGCGCACGAGCGGCCGCCATCGACTGCGCAGCGCGGCCGCCAGCCGTTTCGCCGAGGACGGCGCGCGCCTACTCCAGCATCTGCAGCAACACCCCGTGCCACACGGCGGGCTTGATCTCGCCGAGCTTGCCCACCAGCCGCACCTTGTCCACGCAGCGGACCTGATCCAGCAGGATGCGCGCAGGCTTGCCGTTGAACTCGGTTTCGGGGCGACACCCCAGCGGCTGGCCCTTACTTGTGATCGGCGCCACGATCACCTGCGGCAGCGCCGCGTTCATGTCATCGGGCGAGATCACCAGCGCCGGCCGCGTCTTCTGAATCTCGGTGCCGACCGTGGGGTCGAGATTCACCCAGTAGACCTCTCCCCGGCTCACCCTGGCACCCGCCTTCACCATTCCCACTCCCCGCTGTCGGCCGCAGGCGGCAGGTCGCGCCACGCATCGTCATCCTGGTCGGCCCGATAACCCTCGAACCACCCCGCCCGCGCCGGCCGTGCGGGCTCGATCACGATACGGCTGCCCTCCAGGTGCAGTTCGATGTCATTGGCAATCCCGCACTCGGCCAGCAGCGCCGCCGGAATGAGCACTCCGCGCGAGTTTCCGATTTTCCTCAGTGTCGTGCGCATGTCGCGCTCCTTGCGTAATAACAACGTTATTACATCAGAGCAGGACCATTCGCACAAGCCCGGGCACCACGTGGGCGACCGTCTGCTGCAAGCAAGCAGTCGCCGCCTCGTGCGTGCGGTCGGTGCCGGCACCTACGTCGCGCGCCTCGGGGGCGACGAATTCGCCGTGGTGCTCGAGAATGTCTCCCCTCGCATCGCCGCGTCGGCCGCTCGGACGATCACGACCGAGCTCGCGAAGCCCTATGTGCTCGACGGCCACGACATCTTCGTCACGGCCAGCATCGGAATCGCCGTTCATCCGAGCGACGGCGACGACGCGGGCACCCTCCTCCGCCATGCCGAGGCCGCGATGTACCGCGCGAAGCGCTCAAGCCACCGACTGGCGTTCTATGAGGCTGCAATGGAGAGAAGCGCCCGCGAGCATCTGCGGCTCGAAAGTGATCTGCACCACGCCATCGATCACGGGGAACTGGTGCTCCACTACCAGCCCGAGATGGAGGCGGCGACCGGCCGCATGGTCGCCGTCGAAGCGCTTGTGCGTTGGCAGCACCCGTCGCACGGGCTGATCGGCCCGGACACGTTCATTCCAATTGCAGAGGAAATCGGTCTCATCGGGCCGATCGGCGCTTGGGTGCTCGACAGCGCGTGCGCGCAGCTCAAGGCGTGGCGCGACGCCGGCCACTTCCTGCGGGTCGCCGTCAACTTCTCCGCCGACCAGTTGCAGGATAGGGGCATCGCCGACATGGTCGCCACCGCGCTCGACCGCATCGGCCTGCAGGCCGACGACCTCGTCGTCGAGATCACCGAAAGCGTGTAGCTGGATCCTCAAAGCGTCGCGATCGACAACCTCCACCGCCTCAAGCGCCTGGGCGTTCGCCTTGCGATCGACGACTTCGGCACCGGCTACGCTTCGCTCAGCTATCTCAGGCACATGCCTGTCGATATCCTCAAGGTCGACCGCAGCTTCGTCACCGACCTCGCTGCTGTCGGTGTGGACGCCGCGATCGTCGGCGGAATCGTCTCGCTCGCCCACCATCTGGATCTGGAAGTCATCGTTGAAGGCGTCGAGACTCAGATGCAGTGCGACCTCGTTCGGGGTATGGGCTGCGACCTTGTGCAGGGTCACCTACTCGGCCGAGGCTTGCCCCCGACCGCGTTTACTGAGGCGTACTTCGGCAAAACATCTGAGCCTTCAAGACGATGATTCACGATGACTCCCCCCTCTGCAGCAGCCCACTGACGAACTCAGAGCAAACATTGCGAAGTGAAAGGATCGCCCCCGAGATGCCGACTGCGATGTAGAGCTGGGGGCGCCGCGATTCGCGGCGTCCGTCCGCCCTGAGCTCAATTGCGATCCGGGCGGCCGAGGAATAGAATACAGAAATCTGTATTGAACCTCTTTCCGAGGAGTGGCCATGAAGACGACCCTCAATCTGAACGACGCGTTGCTGACCGAAGCCAAAGCCTTTGCGGCCCAGCAGCACACCAGCCTGACCCGCCTGATCGAAGAAGGTTTGCAGTTGCGTCTGCGCGCCCAGCGCGCGCCCGCCAAACCCGTTCGCCTGCCGGTCTTCCGCGGTCAGGGCGGGCTGGTTCCCGGGCTCGACGGACGGAGCAACAAGGCCCTGCTGGATGCTGCCGATCAAGACGCGTAATCCATGACACCCGACGTCAACGTCCTGGTCGCTGCATCGCGCAGCGACCACCCCCATCACGCGGCCGCCCGCAGTTGGCTGGAACAGGCCATCGTCGCCGCGGGCCAAGGCACGCCGCTGAAGTTGCAGCCCATGGTGATTGCCAGCTTCCTGCGGCTGGTGACGCATCCGCGGATATTCATCCAGCCGACGCCCATAGCCGAAGCGCTGCGCTTCGTCGATGCGCTGTTGAGCGCGCCGGGCGTGGAACAACCCGAGTTGGGCGCCGAGTGGCCAAGGCTACGCAAGCTGTGCGCCGACAAGGCGCTCGCTGCCAATGACATTCCCGATGCCTGGCTGGCTGCCGCCGCCCTCCATCAAGGCGAGCATGTGACCAGTTTCGACGCCGATTTCAAGCGTCTGCTGCGAAGAGCCCAGTTCACGCGGCTCTCCGGCTGACCCCCGGGGCGGTTTCCGAGGCCATCGCAAATGCCGCGAAAGCCCGTGGGCAGGCAGGAGAATACGGCGCGCGTGCCGACCGGCAGCGGTGAGCGCCACCTGCTCGATGCGTTCGGCCACATGCACCGGATGCCGTCCGCCCAGCAACCGGAAGAGGGACAGCGTGCCGGGCGGTTCGTGCGAGAAGCTCCCTTGCAGCATCAACACCGGCAATGGTCGGCCAGCCGGCGCAGTTGCGCAGCCAGCCGGGCGACGGCATGTTCGCGCCGCATTGGTTCTCCTCAACCCCACGAAAATTCTTGTCGGCGGCGGCTACGGTTAAGATGCCGCCATGACCCGCACCGAACTTGCCGCCCGACTCGCTGAACGCTTCCCACAACTCGTGCAGAAGGATGCCGAAATGGCGGCGGCAGTGATTCTCAACGCCATCCGCGCCACCCTGCGCCGCGGCGACCGGGTCGAGATTCGCGGATTCGGCAGCTTCAGCCTGCATCGCCGCCCTTCCCGCAGGGCGCACAACCCGAAGACTGGCGAGCCGGTTGTGGTCCCGGCGAAATGGGTGCCCGCCTTCAAGGCCGGCAAGGAATTGCGCGAACGGGTGACGACGGCGAGCTGATCGCCGCCCCTCGATCACCGACAGCAGACGCGTCAACGCGAACCGGCGACGTCCTTCAAGGGCGGCATCGGCTGACCCATCCGCGACACCCAGGCGTCGTCCCTGCACGCGGCAACCGCTTTCTCCGTCGTCGCGCGCACCGGCGTCCATGAACGGGCTGACGACGTGCAAGGGGATCGGCGCTGGCCCGGTGTCGAGCAGCAGTGTCAGGCGCGCCGACTGCGCGCTCAGCCCTTTGAGTTCCGCGTAGCGGAATAGCTTGCGGTAGATTTCCGGCAGGTGCGACAGACGTGGCGGTTCTGCCCCGGCGCATCGTTGTTGGGCCCCCTGTGCCAAATTGATCTACGGCACCTACCCGCGAGATTTTGGTGAGTAACGAGGTAGGGATGACGATCGACCCTCAGACCGCCAGCGTCGATTGTGACGACCAGGGCTGGCGCGTGTCCTTCGGCTTGCTCAGGGACGTTGTCGACCGCTGAATCCAATCTGCTTCGCAACGGACGGTTACCCATCAAGCGACGATGAGGCACGACCCGACAGATCAGGGATCAAGGGCGGCCGCTCTTTTCCAGCTCATGAAACATCCAGTCCTGAAAGCTCCGAATCTTGGGCAGATCTGCGCGTGATTTCAGCAAGTTGAACGTGTAACCCTGAACCTTGGGCCCCTCCAGCCCCAGGGGAGCGACGAGCTTTCCCGTTTCGAGCTCGCGCTGTACGAGCAGCAGGCTCTCGAGACATACGCCCAAACCGTCCACTGCAGCACTGATTGCCATGAATGAGCGATCGAAGCGAGGCCCGCGGGAGATATCGAGCGGTACCTTGCGATGCTGCCGCATCCAGTCGCGCCAGCTGATCAGACAGACCTCGCTGTGAATCAGCGTGTGGTGACGAAGGTCGTCTGGCGAATGAATTGGATGTACGCCGTTTACAAGTGCGGGCGAGCACAGCGGCACGATGGTTTCGGGCGGGAAGAGCAGCACCATCGTGCCCGCGGGCTGGAGCCGCTTCGTCCCGTAGCGAATGTCGATGTCCACGCCCTGGATCAACAAGTCGGCCGGCGGAGGATAGGAGGCGTTCAGCCGCACGTCGATATCCGGCTGCAAGGCGCTGAAGCGTGCAAGTCGCGGCATCAGCCACTGCGTCGCGAAACTCGGAGTGGAATGCACCGTAAGAATGTCGCTCTTGGCCGTGCGTCCCAGTTCGCGCGTCGCCATTTCGATCTTTCCAAAGGCGGCGGACACCTCCTCCGCATACAGCCTGCCTGCGTCCGTCAGCACGACCGCCCGGTGTACCCGGTGGAACAGGCGCACCCCGAATTGCTCCTCGAGAAGCTTGATCTGGTGACTCACGGCGGAGGGTGTGACGAACAATTCTTCTGCTGCAAGCGCAAAAGACGACAGCCGCGCAGCGGCCTCGAACGCCTGTACCGAGCGGAGGGAGACCCTATTGTGCATAGCAACACTTCCATGAGATCAGTTCACCTATAAGGCCATAAATATTCGTTTGAGCGCGAAAAATCAAGGAGATAAGCTTTCACTCACTCGCCGGCCACTTCAAAAAAAGGTGTCGGCGATCAAGGAGAGCCCCCTCTCCAACCGAGCACAACGAACCGACCTGGACTTCAGGGACCGGGTCCAACAAAGGAGAACCGCGTGGATCAAAACGCAACCGCAACCCGCGCCGAACTGGCAGAGCGCGCCTACCGCATCCGGCGCAACGCGCTGCTGATGGGCGAGGTGCAGGGTCAGGGCTACATCGGGCAGGCCCTGGATATCGCCGATGTGCTGGCGGTGTCCTACTTCGGGGCCATGAGCTATCGACCGGAGGATCCGGCCTGGGAAGGACGCGACCGTTTCCTCCTGTCGAACGGTCACTATGCGATCGCACTGTATGCGGCGCTGCTCGAGGCCGGCATCGTTCCACAGGAAGAGCTGGAAACCTACGGTAGCGACGACAGCCGTCTGCCGATGTCGGGCATGGCGAGCTACACGCCGGGGATGGAGATGTCGGGCGGTTCGCTCGGCCAGGGTTTGACCATCGCGGTGGGCCGGGGTCTCGGCCTGAAGCGCAAGGGCTCGAAGGCTTTCGTCTATACGCTGTTCTCGGACGGCGAACTCGACGAAGGCGCGGTGTGGGAGGGCCTGATGTCGGCCGCGCACTGGAAGCTGGACAACCTGATCGCCATCGTCGATGTGAATAACCAGCAGGCCGACGGCCCCTCGAGCCAGATCATGGCCTTCGAGCCGCTGACCGAAAAGATGGAAGCCTTCGGCTGGTTCACCCAGCGCATCGACGGCAACGACCTCGACGCCGTGATCAAGGCGTTCGACACCGCGCGCAATCACCCGCTCCCCCAGCCGCGCATGATCATCGCCGACACCCGCATGGGCTGCGGCGTGCCCTTCCTCGAAGCCCGCGAAAAGAACCACTTCATCCGTGTCGATGGACACGAATGGCAACTCGCCCTCGCAGCACTGGAAGCCGGGAGAAACGCATGAGCAACAACGTCGCACAGAAACCCAAGCTCAAGACCTCGGCAATGATCGCCTCGATCGCGAGCGAAGGGCAGCGCACCCAGGCCGCGCCGTTTGGTCACGCCCTGGTGAAGCTGGCCGCCGAACGGCCCGAAATTGTCGGCATGACTGCCGACCTGGCCAAATACACCGACCTGCACATCTTCGGCCAAGCCTATCCCGATCGCTTCTACCAGATGGGCATGGCCGAGCAGCTGCTGATGGGCGCCGCCGCCGGACTCGCGCATGAAGGCGCGATGCCCTTCGTGACCACCTATGCCGTCTTCGCCACCCGCCGCGCCTACGACTTCATGCATCAGACGATTGCCGAAGACAATCTGAACGTGAAGATCGCCTGCGCCCTGCCGGGCCTGACCACCGGCTACGGCCCGAGCCACCAGGCCGCCGAGGATCTGGCCCTGATGCGCGCCATGCCGGGCATGACCGTGATCGACCCGTGCGACGCACTCGACATCGAACAGATGGTGTCTGCGGTCGCCGACCATAAGGGGCCGGTCTATATGCGGCTGCTGCGCGGCAACGTGCCGCTGGTGCTTGACGAGTACGACTACAAGTTCGAACTCGGCAAGGCCAAGCTGCTGCGCGACGGCCGCGATGTGCTGGTGATCTCTTCGGGGATCATGACCATGCGTGCACTCGAGGTCGCCAAGGAACTCGAAGCCGACCGCGTCGACGTCGGGGTACTTCATGTCCCCACGATCAAGCCGCTCGACACCTCGACCATCCTGCGCGAGGCGGGCCGCTCCGGGCGCCTGGTCGTCGTCGCCGAGAACCATACGACGATCGGCGGTCTGGGCGAAGCCGTCGCCACCGAACTGCTGCGCGCCGGGGTCACCCCTCAGTTCCGCCAGATTGCGCTGCCGGACGCCTTCCTCGACGCCGGTGCCCTGCCGACCCTGCACGACCGCTATGGCATCTCCACCAAGGTGATGGCAACAACCATCAAGACCTGGCTCGGGTAAGCGGCTTTCACCGGGGGCACGCGTCGGCGCAGCGCCCGACCGGACCACCCGGAACCGCGTCAATTTCTGCCTGAAACCGCGCCCGGCTGGGCGCCACTCAAAAGGACATTCTGAATGAACAACACACTTCTTCTCGAAGGCAAGGTCGCGCTGATCTCCGGTGCGGCATCCGCCCGCGGAATCGGCCTCGCCACCGCCCGCGTCTTCGCCAGGCACGGTGCCCGGGTCGTGATTCTCGATCTCGATGAAGCCGCCGCCATCGAAGCGGCCGCTTCGATCGGTCCGGAACATCGCGGCTACCAGTGCAATGTCACCGACCAGGGCGCCTGCGCACGGGCGGCCGAACGTGCCGTCGCCGAACTCGGGCGCATCGACATCCTGATCAACAACGCCGGTATCACCCAGGCGGTCAAGACCCTGGAGATCGACCCCGCAAGCTGGGACCGCATCCTCGACGTCAATCTGCGCGGCGTGCTTTACCTGTCGCAGGCGGTGATCCCGCAGATGAAGAAGCAGGGCGGCGGTTCGGTCGCATGCATGTCTTCGGTGTCGGCCCAGCGCGGCGGCGGCATCCTCGGTGGCCCCCACTATTCGGCCGCGAAGGCGGGCGTGCTTGGCCTGGCCAAGGCGATGGCGCGCGAATTCGGCCCCGACAACATCCGCTTCAACTGCGTCACCCCGGGCCTGATTCAGACCGACATCAGCACCGGCAAGCTCAGCGACGAAAAGAAGGCCGAGATCGCCGCGGGCATTCCCCTCAATCGCCTGGGCAATGCCGAGGAGGTGGCCGGTGCCTACCTGTTCCTGGCATCGGACCTGTCGTCCTACATCACCGGGGCGGTGATCGACGTCAATGGCGGCATGCTCATCCACGGTTGAGCGGACTGCAACAACGTAGCGCCTCATACGAGCGGCTCCCGCGCTTGCTCGCTTAGATGACGGATGCGGAGCACCACGTGCTCCGCACGTCACACCGATAGGAACTGGAAGGAGATAACCATGAAGAAGACGCTCATCGCCCTCGCAGCAACGCTTGCCATGACGGCCTCCACGGGCTGGGCCCAGCAGGTGCTCCGTCTGTCGCACAACGCGGCACCGGGCAACCCGAAGGCCGAAGCATCGCTGAAGTTTGCCGAACTGGTAGCGCAAAAGACCGCGGGCCGGGTCAAGGTGGAAGTGGGCGGCAGTGCCCAGTTCGGCGACGACGTCGAGTCGCTCACCAACATGCGCCTGGGCTCGCTCGCCTTCAGCGCCAGCTCACAGGGCAGCACCGCCGGGGTCGTTCCGGAATTCAACCTGATCGGCCTGCCCTTCCTGTTCCGCGACCTGAACCATGCCTACAAGGTGGTTGACGGACCGGTCGGCGCCAAGCTCGGCGAGGCCGCGAACAGTAAGGGACTGGTCTTGCTCGCGCTGTGGGACAACGGCATCCGTCACACCAGCAATAACAAGCGGCCGATCACCAAGCCGGAAGATCTCGAGGGCATCAAGGTGCGCACCCCGCCCGACACGATGACGCTGGACATCTTCAAGGCGCTCGGTGCCAATCCGGGACCGCTGGCCTTCTCCGAACTGTACATCGCGCTGCAGCAGGGCGTGTTCGACGGCCAGGAGAACCCGCTGATGAACGTCTACTCGTCCAAGCTGCACGAAGTCCAGAAGTACATCTCGCTGACCGGTCACAAGTACGAGACCACGCCGCTGCTGGCGAGCAAGATGATCTGGGCCGGCCTGTCCAAGGCCGACCAGCAGGCGATCAAGGAGGCGGCGGTCGAGGCCGGCAAGTTCAACCGCGAGCTGTCGCTCGCAGCCGATGCCGACCTGCGCAAGAAGATCGCCGACGTCGGCGTGCAGATCAACGAGATCGAGCAGGCCCCCTTCGTCGCCAGGACCAAGCCGGTCTATGACAAGTGGTCGGCCCAGTATCCTGATCTGGTCAAGCTGATCGTCAGCGAGGCAGGGAAGCAATGATGACCTCCCACACCTCTCCCAACGCGGTGGCGCCTTCGGGGCTCCTGGCTTCGGTGGCGAAGTGGGTGGACAACGGAATCGTGATCGCCGCTACGGCGGTCGCGATCAGCGCCCTGGTCATCATGTTCATCTCCCTGATGGCCGAGGTGATCGTTCGCTACCTGACCAACCAGGGCCTGGGCTGGCCGACCGAGATGCCCAACATCCTGTTCCCGTGGCTGGTCATGGGCGGCATCGTGCTCGCCGCCCAGCGCGGCCAGCACATCGCGGTGACCGCCATCCAGGGGATGATCGGGCGCAGCGGGAACCGGGTGCTGCTGATCGCCCACCAGGTGCTCATCGCAGCCACCTTCTTCTATCTCGCCTGGGTCGGCCTCGACGTTATCGAGATCACTGGCACCGAGGTGTTCCCCGTCACCGGCATCACGGCGAAGTGGGCCTATCTGGCCCTGATCGCCGGCTTCGTCGGGCTGGGCATCACCGCGCTGACCACTCTGGCCCACCTGCTGCTGGCAAGCGACCCGCTCGCCGTGCGCACCCATCACATCGAGGAGGATGTATGACCCTCATGATGATTCTCGTGTTCGGGGCCCTGCTCGCGCTGGCCCTGCCGGTCGGCTACGCGCTGGTAATCAGTTCGGGTCTGGCGGCGATCACCGTCGGCGGCATGCCGAGCGTGGCGGCCGTGGTGAAGATCTTCCAGCCCACGCAGAGCTTCCCGCTGCTGGCGATTCCGTTCTTCATGCTGTCGGGCAGCCTGATGATGGGCGGCACGCTGGGTCAGCGGCTGATCCACTTCGCCACCATGCTGGTCGGCCGCTTCCACGGCGGTCTCGGTCAGGTTACGGTGGTCGGCTCGACCGTGTTCGGCGGCGTGTCCGGCTCGGCGGTGGCAGAAGCTTCGGCGCTGGGCTCAATGCTGATCCCCTGGCAGAAGCGTGAAGGCTATCCCGGAGCGTTCGCCGCCGCAGCCACGGCCTCGTCCTCGGTGATCGCCGGCCTGATTCCGCCTTCGATCCCGCTGATCCTGTTCGCCGCCGTGTCCAACCAGTCGATCGCCGCGCTCTTCATGGCGGGGATCCTGCCCGGACTGCTGCTGTGTGGCGGTTTCATGCTGACCTGCTACCTGTCCGGACGGTTGCGCGGTTTCCAGCGCCTGGCCGGCGAGGTCACGCTGAAAGGCGTGCTCCGCGCCACCTTTGCCGCCGCACCCGCGCTGGCGATGCCGGCCTTCATCGTCATCCTGCTGCGCGCCGGCATCGCAACGCCGACTGAGGTTAGCGTGCTGGCGGTGTTCTACGGCCTCATCGTGAGCATGCTGGTGTATCGGGATCTGACCTTGCGTCGGCTCTACGACGCGCTGCTCCACACCGCGGTCACAACCGGCGTGGTGATGCTGGTGATTGCGGCCTCGAATCTGGTCGGCTACGTGCTGACCGTCGAAGCGGTGCCGACCGCGGTGGCCGAGTGGACGGCAGAAACCCTGAAGTCGCCGTGGATGGTCATCCTGATGCTGAACCTGATCATGGTCACGGTGGGCATGTTCCTCGACCTGCCGGCGGCGATCCTGCTGCTCGGCCCGACTTTCGTCGCCATCGGCAACGCGATCGGTCTCGACCTGGTCCAGCTCGGCATCATGATGGCGGTCAATCTGAGCCTCGGCCTCTTCACCCCGCCGGTCGGCACCACGCTGTTCATCGCGGCGGCGATCTCTCGCGAGAAAGTGGGTGCAGTCGTGCGTGAGCTGTGGCCCTTTTACCTGGTGGCGATCACGGTGCTCGGCCTGATCTCCTTCGTGCCCGCCTTCACCCTCTACTGACCCGGCACGGCCCCTGCGGCAGCAGGGGGCCGGCGCTTTGATAAGGACGCTTCAATGAACACGATTGCATTCGCCGGGCTCGGCTCGATGGGGTTGCCGATGGCGAAGAACCTGCTCGCCGCCGGCCATCGGGTGCGTGGCATCGATCTCAATCCCGCCGCGCTGGCTGAACTGGCTGCAGCCGGCGCAGAGCCTGCGGCCGATGCGGCGAGCGCGGCGCGCGGCACCGAGGTGCTGATCCTGATGGTGGTCAACGCGGCCCAGGCCGAGCAGGTGCTGTTCGACAACGGCGTGCTGCAGGCAATGGACGGGGGCGGCATCGTCTGCCTGACGGCGACCTGTCCGCCGGCCGCGGTCGAGCGCATCGCCGCGCGCGTCACCGCTGCGGGCCGCCGCTTCGTCGATGCGCCGGTGTCGGGCGGCACCGCCGGCGCCACCGCGGGTTCGCTGACCATCATGGCCGCCTGCGAGCGCGCCACCTTCGACGCCCTGCAGCCGGTGTTCCAGGCGATCGGCCGGCGCATCTTTCATGTCGGCGAGCGCGCCGGCCAGGGCGCCACGGTCAAGGCCGTCAACCAGTTGCTGTGCGGGGTGCATATCGCGGTCGTTGCCGAAGCCTTCGCCCTGGCGGCCAAGCTTGGTGTGGACCTCGCCGTGCTGCTCGAGATCATGAGCGGCTCGGCGGCATCGAGCTGGATGCTCAAGGATCGCGGTCCGCGCATGCTGCAGGCCGACCCGGAGCTCACCAGTGCGGTGGATATTTTCGTCAAGGATCTGGGCATCGTCCTCGAAGCGGGACGGGACGCACAGGCAGCCTTGCCGATCGCGGCGATCGCGCATCAGCTGTTCCTTGCGACCTCGGGGCGCGGTGAGGGAAGAGCGGACGACAGCCAGGTCATCCGGAGCTACTACGCCCTGAACGGCACCACCGCGCTGTCGCCCGCCTGAATCCTTGATCTCCGGGTCCGCATCGATTGAACTCATGCGCCGACTGGAGGCAAGCGCCTCAGCGACGGCATGCGTTTCCCCTGACCACGACCTGCCCCGCACCATGCATATGACCAAGCGCGATGCCTTGCCAACGCGCGGGTGCAGACAGACGCCGCTGTGACACCGAGGATCGTGCATGTTCGTCCAGATCGTGAGCATCGTCTTTCCGATCTTCACCGTGATCGGTATCGGCTATCTCTATGGCCGCAAGCACCGGCCCGACATGATTGCGACCAATCAGGTCAACATGGGCATCTTCGTCCCCGCACTGGTCTTCTCGGCGCTCGCGGGACGCTCATTCGCGTTCGCCGATCTGCAGATGATTGCGCTCGGCGGCTTCGTGATCGTGCTCGGATCGGGCCTGCTGGGCTGGCCGATCGCGCGCCGGATGGGCTACGCGCCGAAGACGCTGCTGCCGCCGATGATGTTCAAGAACGCCGGCAACATGGGCTTGCCGCTGCTCCTGTTCGCCTTCGGCGAGAAGGTGCTGCCCGCGGCGGTGATCCTGTTCCTGGTCGAGAACATCCTGCATTTCTCGATCGCGACCTACTGGCTCGGGCACAACGCCAAACTCTGGCGCATCTTCCGCGAGCCGGTCGTCGTCGCCGGGCTGGCCGGCGTCGTCGTCAGCCTGTCCGACATCGTGCTCTGGCCCCCCTTCATGTCGGCGATGAAGATCATCGCCGACGTGTCGACCGGCCTGATGCTTTTTTCGCTGGGCGTCCGGTTCAATACCGCGCCGTTTGCCGAGTGGCGCATCGGCATGGTCGGCGCGATCGCAACCCCGCTGACAGGAATGTTGATCGCCTACCTGTTCTGCCTGGCGTTCGGCCTTTCGGCACTCGAGTCCGACGTGCTGCTGGTGTTCGGTGCGCTCCCCCCGGCCGTGCTCAACTTCATGTTCGCCGAGCGCTACGCACAGGACCCGGCACAGGTTGCCTCGATCGTGATCTTGGGCAACCTGCTAGCGCTGTTCTCGATTTCCGCAGCACTCGCCTTCAGGCTCGCAGCCTGACGAGTTGAAGGTCCGGCACAATCCACGTCGTCGAGCTAGACGGAAGCAGGCCGCGGGTCTGCGCTGACAAGTGAATGATTGCCGTCGACCTCCGGCTCTGCAGGATCGGGGCAATGAAGGGCTGATCGATCTTGATCGGATCCACCGGCGGCCGCTGCAGGTAGCGCAGCGGCATGAAGCGGAGAGGGTGACATGAATTTGCGGTCTTGCCATGTAGGCGTCCGGACCGTCACAGCGGCAAAGGCTAGCGCTGAAGCTCACGGTGCAGCGTCGCACGGCTGATGCCGAGCCGGCGTGCGGCCTCGGCCTTGTCGCCGACGGCTTCCACGAGCGCTTTAAGTATGCAGACCGCGCGCTCGCGATCGAGGTGCGCCTCACTACGCGTCGCGTCGTGCCAGCGCCAGGAAGCCGCCCAATGCGATCATGGTGATACCCGACGCGCGGGTCATCAATCGGGCTCGCGTAGCGCGGGCGGCGCCTGACTTGAGCAAGCGGTGCGCAGCGAATACCGCCATGACATCGACAAGCGTGTTAAGCGCGACGCAGATGCTGCCAAGCAGCCCCAACTGCGGCACCAGGGGGTCGCCCGGCGTGACGAACTGCGGCAGGAACGCCAGGAAGAACAGCGCAGTCTTGACATTCAAACCTTCAACCATGATGCCCTCGACCAAGGCGCGGCGCGCACCGTGAGACGCCATGGCTTCAACCGTGATCGGTTGATCCGTGCGCAGCAACATGCGAATGCCCAGGTACACCAGATAGGCCGCGCCGATGTACTTGAGCACGCTGAACGCTACCGCGGACTGGGCAATGACCAGCGACAGACCCAGCGCCGCCGCAAGCACATGGAGCAATCCGCCAATGCCCGTCCCGACACACGAGGCCAAACCTTCCGGGCGGCCGCCCGCAACGGTGCGGGCGACGACGTAGGCGATCCCCGGACCAGGCGTAATGGCGAGGACAAGGGCGACGATCAGGAAGGGGATGAATGACATGGTATTGGTTCATTTCCGTGGGGCGTCTTGTCGCTAGCGGGCTGGACCTGTCATGCGCAGGTTTCACCCGGGCCGGGATGGGACGGGTTCCGGGCGGGCGGCGCGAGGTGAGCGAGCGGGTGTGGAATGCCGCCATCACCATAGCTGCTTACGACCTCGGCAATGACGACCCGATAGCCATTGAGCCACTGTGCCTGCCGGCGTTTGGCCGCGATGTGTGTCGGATGCTCCACAAGGGCCTGCAGGGCATCCATGCTTTCCCAGTAGTACACGTTGGAGATGAGCCCCGTCGACGGGTTCTCCCAACTCTCTTCGCCCAGGTAGCCAGGGATGGATTTCGCAATCTGGGCGATTGCACTGTCGAGCGTGTGGAATTCGTCGTCGAACTCGCCTTTGGCGAAGGTGAAGGTAGATGTGTACATGGGTCTGCGGGGGCTTATCGACATGGTTGTGTGTTGTTCATCCGGCCTTGCGCATGGCCGATGCCATTCCGCCGCACCCCCGCGCCTGAAGGGTATCGGCGGCATTGAGGCGATCACGCACCTCCCTGTTCTGGCTGAGCTTGACCTTCCCCACCAGCGCGGTGATCGCGATCTCGATGCCTACGATGCTGCAAAGCTGGCTGTTGATGTATTCGGGCGCGGAATCTCCCATCTTCCAGGGCTTGGGTTCGGCCGCCTCGTGCCGCCGCGTCAGGCGCGCGACGATGCGGCGAACGAAGCGCTCGTCGTCATGCACAGTGAGCGTGCCGTGCGCGTGCACGACCTCGTAGTTCCAGGTCGGCACCTGGCGGTGTTCCTCGTGCTTGCTCGGATACCAGTTGGGCGAGATGTAGGCCTCGGCACCGCGAAACACGACCATGACCGGGGTGCCCGTGGGACAGCGCTGCCACAGCGTGTTGGCGCGGGCCACATGGGCCGAGAGTACGCCGTGCGTTCCCTCGCCAGCGTCAAACTCGAATGGGAGGTGGTCGGCATCCAGGCCGGCGCTCCCTTGTGTGACCAGCATACCGAGCGGGTGCTCGCGGATGATGCGGCCGAGCTCTTCAGGTCGGGTTTCAGCAAAGTGGGCAGGTAGGTACATGGTGGGCAGGCGAATGAACGACGACGGAATCCGCTCACTGTCACTCACAACCGGTACCATTAGAAGATCCAGTTTTAACGATTATTTATGGGCCAGTTTTTCCAGTCGACCGACCAACGCCCCGGTGCCACCGGAGCAGGACGCCGCATCTACGACCTGCTGCGTGCTCAGATCGCCGACGGCACGCTGCCCCCGGGTACACCGGCGCCGTCTACGCGAGCCCTGGCTGCCGAGCTGGGGGTATCGCGCACCACCGTCACCGCCGCCTACGAACAGCTCGCGGCCGAGGGCTTTCTTGTCACCTCTACAGGGCGGGTTGCCCGGGTCACCAGCGCACCGCTGGCGCCTGCACCGAGCGCGGTGACCGCAGCCCGGAGCGCCGGGTCTGCACCCTCCCTGTCCGAGTTTGGCCGTCGTGTGGCCGAAAGCGGGATGTCAGGCTTGGCTCCCGCCGAACCGGTTCCCTTTGACTTCCTGTATGGCGCAGTGGCCTCTCGCGACTTTCCGCCGCTGGTCTGGCGGCGCGCCTATCAGGCCGAACTGCTGCACCAGCAACACAGCCTGTACTACGTCGCACCCGAAGGTGACATGGCGCTGCGCCGCTCCCTTCAGCGGTATCTACGGCGTGCGCGGGGACTTACCTGTGACGCCGAGCAGATCCTCGTGGTGCACGGCTCCCAGCAGGCCATCGACTTGTGTGCGAGGCTGCTGCTGGATGCCGGCGACGCATTCGTCTTCGAGGATCCTGGATACCTGATGGCGCGACGCTGCTTCGAGGCAACCGGCGCCACGCTCCTGGCCGTCCCGGTGGACGGGCACGGCCTGGATACCGCCAGCCTGCCCCGGGACGATCGCATCCGCCTGGCGTACGTGACGCCGTCGCATCAGTTCCCGCTGGGGGGCGTGCTGCCCGTAGGCCGGCGCCGGGAGTTGCTTCAGTGGGCGCAGCGACACGGCGCATGGGTTGTCGAGGACGACTACGACGGTGAGTTCCGCTACGGCCAGCGCCCGATCGACGCGCTGCAGTCGATCGACACCGACGGCCGCGTGATCTACATCGGCACCTTCTCCAAGGCACTGTCGCCGCAGCTGCGACTCGGCTACCTAGTGCTACCGCGCGAACTGGTACCGGTGTTCCGGCAAGCCAAGCGGCTGGCCGACCGCCATGCGCCCGTGCTGGAGCAGCGCGTGCTGGCTTCGCTGATAGACAGTGGCGCCTACGAGCGCCACGTGCGACGGGTACGTCGCGAGAACGAGCGTCGCCGTGCGGCACTGCTCGATGCCATCGCGTGCCACCTGCCTGGCGACGCACAGGTCAGCGGTACGGCGGCTGGGCTGCATATCGTGCTGTGGCTGCCGTCCCTGTGGCCCGAGGATGAGCCCGCACTGGTGGCCGCTGCCCGCGACAAGGGCGCGGGCGTCTACCCGGTGTCTCCGCTGTTTGCCAGGCCGCAGTCACGCGCGCAACCTCGGCCCGCCGGGCTGATCCTGGGATATGCCAGTCTGACGGCCGATCAGATCCAGCAAGGAATACGTACCTTGGCCGCGGTGATTGCGGGGCTGGGCTTGGCGCCGATCGACCGGTAAGGCAAGCTTGTCGCTCGGGCCAGCGCATCAGCCGACTCGTGTGCGACGCGTTGCTTACAAGCATCGGAAGGCATTGCCTGAGGGCGTGTTCTGTTTCCGTGAAAGCTGGTTACTCAAGCGCGCGGTCGAAGTCGGCGATCAGGTCGGCTTCGTCTTCGAGCCCGACCGACACGCGGATCAAGCCTTCGGCAATGCCCATCGCCGCGCGCGCCTGCGGGCCCGCCTCCCAGAAGATGGTCGGCGCAACCGGGATGATCAAGGTGCGCGTATCGCCCAGGCCCGTGGCCTTGATCGGCAGGGTGAGGCGGTTGAGCACGTCTATCATCGACGACGGGTCGCGCAGTTCGAAGCTCAGCAGCCACGAACCGGCAGCGAAGAGGTCCTTGGCGCGCGCCTGTTCGGGGTGTGACGACAGGAACGGGTAGTGGACCGCTTCAACTTTCGGATGCTGTTCGAGCCACCGCGCCAGGGCGAGCGTGGTGCTGCTGGTCTGCTTTACCCGCAGCGCCAAGGTCTCGCTGCCGATGCTGATGCGGTGCGCTTGATCCGACGACATCGTGCCGCCCATGTCGCGCAGGCCCTTCTTGCGGATCTGCAGCAGCCCCCAGCTTTTGGAATCTCCGGTGCGATACGACGGAAAGATGTTCGGGCTGAGCGCCCAGTCGAACAGTCCGGTGTCCGTCACGGCGCCGCCGAGTGCATCGCCGTGGCCGGCAATGGTCTTGGTCAGCGAGTTGATCACCAGGCTCGCACCCACCGAGCGCGGCCGGAACAACGCCGGCGAGGTGATCGTATTGTCAACGACATAGATGAGCCCGCGCTCGCGGCATAGCTGACCGATGCCCGCAAGATCCGCGACCTGCGTGCGCGGATTGGCGATGGTCTCGACGAACACCATGCGCGTTTGCGGCCGGATTGCCGCGGCGACGGCCTCTACCGAACAAGCATCGACCTTGTCGACGGCGATCCCCAGGCCCTCGACAGTGCCGAGAAGGCTGTTCGTGTTGCCGAAGATGTACCGGCTCGCAACAAGATGGTCGCCTACACGCAGGAGCGTGAGGAAGGTCGCCGCGATCGCTCCCATGCCCGTCGCGAAGCACACCGTTCCAACGCCGTCCTCCAGCGCGGTGATCTTGGTCTCGAGCGCGGCCGTGGTAGGGGTGCCTTGACGCGCGTATTGGTAGCCGCCCTTGTAGGTGCCCTGAAAAGCGCCGATCAGGTCTTCGACGCGATCGAAGCCGTACTGCACCGAGGTGTGGATCGGCTGGTGGACTCCTCCGTGCGCGACCCCGAAGCGGCGGTCGGAATGGACGTTATCTGTGCTGAGCGCACGATTGTCGGCTGATGAATACATCGTGGGAGTACCCATTCGGAAATGAACGAAATGTTGCCGCAATGGCAGGATTGGAGATCAGCATGAAGGCGCCTCTGCCTCAAGTCTAAGTCACTATCAGGCTTAATAGCGGACACGTCACGGCAGGCTGTTTGGCCGATCTACTGCCTGAAACTGGTGGTGCTTGGTGACTGATCTACTCCGTGAGATGCCACTGAACCTTTGAGGCAACCAATGACGGCAATAGGTCGGGTTGCGACCGACAACTCTTCGAATTCATCGCCGGAAAGCCGCCGTTGGAGGTCCGGTACCCGTAAGCCGCCGCTCGCCGATGAGTCATTTCGACCCACAGGTGACGGTCGTCCGCGTGCCCTCTCTCGGTCCGCTCGCTGGGCGGAGCCGTCACTCGACGCGGTCATCCGGCAGAAGTCCGGCCATCTTGGCGTCAAGTCCAGGGGCGCAGGATACCGATAGAGCTTC